>NZ_JBGSQX010000012.1:0-42194 GCF_041737845.1 Desulfococcus sp. | reverse complement strand
GTTCTGCCGGAGGGCCATCACAACAAGGATGACACAGCCCCAATAAACCCGTCTTCCATCGAAACGGGCTGAGGGCGGCAAGGTCCGGCGCCGGCACCCTTCCCGGCTGCAGCACAGGCTGAATCGAACCAGATGAGCCTCATCGATATCGGCAGGACCGCCCCGCGGTTTGCGCAAGTAGTTGGCACTGTCCAATCGTGATTGACAAAAACGGCATTTATTTGCCTTAACGCTTTCGGCAAGATCCTGGTCGATCCGGTACAGGAGGGAAAAAAGATTGGCTTTTTGCAGGAGTTCCGGTAACATTTGTCTGCCCTTTCTTTGTAGAAGTGCGGGCAGGAACCCCCTTGTCAATCTGCCACGATATCGGAGGGGGTTCCTTACCTCTCCCTCAGATACTGTCCAGAAAAATTGCTGCTTTTCAATTAATTATCGTGGTCAATCACATAAAGCGCAAGACCTGCAACCGCGCATGAGAGGAAAAGACATGAAGGATAAAGACAAAAAAAAACCAGGATGAATTACGTTCGGAGTACAATTTCGACTACTCAAATGCAGTTCGAAAGAAATATTATAAGAAACTAATGGAAGAAGGTTCCAACGTTCCAACCATGCCTATCCGGTTAATGCCCAAAATACTTTATGAAAAGTGACATAACCTTATGTAAATACTTGATTAGAAGCACACGAAATCATCGAAGACCTATCTCTGAAAAATGGTTTATAATAACAGAGGCTTTGATCATATTGTGGGTGACAACCGGATAGGCATGGTTCCAACGTTGTCGTTCTTGAACCCGATGTTGCGAAAGCTTTCCATGATTCAGCATCTGTAAATGAGGCGCTCAGATCGCTACTTCATTTGACTCGCTCAACCCAGCGCTTAACACGTCGCTCCAGCGGACGCTCGTAAACTCGCGCCACCGATTAAAACGTTGGGCAATGTATCCAACCGATTGGAGGATTCAGGATGCTGTTGGAATACATACAGGCTGCACTTCGCCGAGCGAAGCACGAGATCTTGCCAGACGACGGCAGCTACTGTGGAGAGATCCCCGAATGCCCTGGAGTCTGCGCGAATGCAGAGACACTAGAAGCGTTTCGGGAAGAACTGCCAGAGGTGCTCGAAGAATGGGTTCTGTTTCGGGTTTACAAGAATCTCCAATTGCCGACAGAAGCGCACAGGGCCTCCGCCGGTTAGATTCACGTTCGGCATGATGATTTTGAGAAAAATTCGAACATCCTCTTTCGCGAAGGAGAAAAAACTTATGACAGATATCAAACGGATCGGCATCCTGACGGGCGGGGGAGACTGCCCGGGGTTGAATGCCGTGATCCGTGCGGTGGTGAGATGCGCCGTCGGGCGGTACGACATCGAGTGCCTCGGCGTGCTCGACTCCTTTGACGGCCTGATCGAAGGCCCGTCGATCATTCCCCTGAGCTGGTACAGAACCAAGGGCCTTCTGTTTCAGGGGGGCACTATATTGGGGTCAACCAACCGGGGGGATCCTTTTGCTTACAAGGTCCGCGTTGGGGAACAGATCGTCGAAGAAGACCGGTCGGAAGCGGTGATGGCCAATGTCGAGAAGCTGGACCTGGACGGTTTGATCATCATTGGCGGGGACGGCACCATGGCGATCGCCAATAAATTCTGGGAACGGAAAAAGCTCAGGATGGTCGGTGTCCCCAAAACCATCGACAATGACATCTGGGGAACCGATGAAACCTTCGGGTTTCATACTGCGGTCGAAATTGCCACCGACGCCCTCGACCGGCTGCAAACCACCGCCACCAGCCATCACCGGGTGATGATCCTCGAGACCATGGGGCGCAATGCCGGCTGGATCGCCCTCCATGCCGGCGCGGCATCCGGCGCGGATGTCATCCTCATCCCTGAAATCCCGTTCAGCCTGGAGGCCGTTGTCGCGAAAATCGAGGAGCGCAGTACCCGGGGGAGCCGGTCCACCATTATCTGCGCGGCCGAGGGCGCGGCGCCCATCGATGGGACGCGGATCACACGGGAGTTCGTCCCGGAGGCGGCAGAACCCGTCCGGCTCGGGGGCATTGCGGAGTGGCTCTGCAAAGAATTGAAAGGGCGCATCCGGACCGAATGCCGCCACACGGTGCTGGGACATATTCAGCGGGGAGGCATCCCGAGTGGGTATGACCGCATCCTGTGCACCCGTCTCGGAACGGCTGCCGTGCATGCATTTGTTAAGGGCGAATTCGGCAAGATGGTTGCCCTTCGACAGAATGAGATCCAGATGATCCCATTTGCGGAGATCGCGGGAAAAAATCGTTTTGTCGATCCCGGGAACGATCTTGTTCGGGCGGCGCGTGACACGGGGGTTGCCTTCGGGGATGAGTAGGCAACCGGCCTCCATGCCGTTGACGTTCCGGGGCGTTTCGAGGCCGGCGCCTCAGGCGTCGACCACCGGAATCCGGTAACGGCCCTCATAGGGCAGCGCCGCATGGGCCTGGCTGCGTGCGGTTTTAAGGGCCTGGGGCAGAAAATCGAGAATGTCCTGGGCCGTCATGCCGTCCTGGCCCATTTTTTCCGCCGCCAGGTCCCCCGCAAGGCCGTGGAGAAATACCCCGCCGGCCGCCGCATCCTCGACGGGCATCCCCAGCCCGAACAGGGCCGCGATGGTTCCCGTGAGTACATCCCCCGAGCCGGCCGTCGCCATGCCCGCATTCCCGCTCATATTGACCCGCACCCGGCCGTCGGGAAACCCGATGAGGGAGTGGGGGCCCTTGAGGATGACGATGCCGGAGAGGTCCGCGGCCGTTTGCCTCAGGATTCCCACCGGGTCCCCGGCGATTTCCCGGATGCTGAGGCCGGTGAGCCTTGCCATCTCGCCCAGGTGGGGGGTGAGGATGGTGGGCGAGGTGCGCTGTCTCACGCAGTCGGGGGCTTCGGCGAAGGCGGTGATGCCGTCGCCGTCCAGGATCAGTGGGACGTCCAGGTCGGCGGAAAGGGAGCGGACGAGCTTTTGGGTTTCGGCGTCGAGGGAAAGCCCCGGCCCCATCACCGCCATGTCCGCCCCGCGGGCGATCTCCCCGAGGGCGGTTTTGTTTTCCATGGCGATGCTGCCGCCCGGGGTTTCTTTCATGGGATGAAAGACAATTTCGCTGCATCTCTGGGCGATTACCGGGATGATGGACCGGGGCGCGGCCAGTCTGGCATACCCGCCCCCCGCCTTGAGGAAGGATGCTGCCGAAAAATAGGGGGCGCCGAAATAGGCGGCGGCGCCGGCGATGAAGAGGACGCTGCCGAAGCTGCCCTTGTAGCCGGCCGGATCCCTGGGGGGCAGGGCCGGCGGTTCGTTCAGGGCGACCGTCAGCGCCTCGGACCGGTAAAGTGCCGGCGGAAAAGAGATATGGGTCACATGCAGCCGTCCGCCGCGGCCGCAGCCGGGGTAGAGCAGGTTGCCGATCTTGGGGAGGCCGAAGGTCACCGTGTCGTCGGCCCGGACGGCGGCGCCCAGGATCCGCCCCGTATCCCCCGCCACGCCCGAGGGGATGTCCAGGCTCAGGACGGGCTTTCCGCTGTCATTGATCCGCTCGATGACCTCCCGGAAGCGCCCCGTCGCCGGCCGGGCCAGCCCCGTGCCGAAGATGGCGTCGACAACGGCGTCGCAGCTCTGGAAATCCTCGTCGGCGGCCGATGCGTCGTCGATGGCGCGAATACTCAGCCCGAGCCGGGAGACGATCTCGAAATTGGTCCTCGCGGCGCCTTTGTAGCCGGCGGGATCCGAAAGAAGGATCACCCGGGCCTCGCCCCCGCCGGAATGGATCTTTCGGGCGACGACCAATCCGTCTCCGCCGTTGTTGCCGATGCCGCAGACGATGAGAAACCGCCTGCCCGGAACGCCCACGGTCTCCGAAAGCACCCGGAAGGCGGCCAGCCCCGCGTTCTCCATCAGCATCTCCTCGAGGATCCCGTAGTGCTCGATGGCCTGCCGGTCCATCCTCCGCATTTCCTCAACGCTGCTGATTTTCATCGTTCCCCCCCGAAACCGTCATTATTGAACGCATGCGACCCGGAACCCCCAGTTGAAGTTGGCGTAGCTCGGATCGACGCGGTAGCGGTAGGCGCAGCGGACGATGTCCGAATTGAACAGATAGGACCCGCCGCGGAGCAGGCGCTTGACGCAGTTGTCCGCCGTCTCGTCTTCCCGGGACGGGTCTTCCGGGTCGTAGGGGTATCCGAATTCCTGCTTTTCCCACTCTCTGCCCCACAAACTTCGCGTCCATTCCCATACGTTGCCGGCCATATCCAGGCAGCCGCAAGGGCTCGCGCCTGCGGGAAACGACCCCACCGGGCTCGGGGCGCCGATCCTGGTGTCGTAATAGTTGGCGCGTCCGGGGTCGGGCCGGTTTCCCCAGGGATAGATGCGGCCGTCGGCGCCGCGGGCCGCTTTTTCCCATTCCGCCTCGGAAGGCAGGCGGAAGCGCCACCCCTTGTCCCGGATCAGCGAAAAATTCTGGCGCAGCCTGGCGGTGAGCCACCTGCAGTAGGCGACGGCGTCGTGCCAGGTGACCAGCACCACCGGGTGATTCTCCACGGTATTGTATAGATGCCAGGTTTTGGAGGGCCGCGCGCCGGCGTCTTCGATGAAGAGGCGGTACTGGTTCACGGTGACCGGATATCTCGCGATGAAAAAGGTCGGCAGGTCCACGGAATGGAACGGCTGCTCCCGATCCTGCGTGTCGGGGTCCCGCGACGGGTCGCTTCCCATCTGGAAAGGTCCGGCCTCGATCTTGAGGAAGCCGATCTTCTCGATGCCCCGGCCCTCGTCTCTGGGGAGGCCCCAGAAATTTGTCCTGAAGCGGGCGTCTCCCAGGGCGGCCAGGGTGTTCCCGGCGGCGACGCGTTCCAGTGTCGTCAAATGGTTTCCCTGGATCAGGCGGGAGATCCGTGCCCGGACGCGCTCGCTCAAATCTTTCCCCAGGGCGCTGTCCGACGCGCTGTTGGGGCCGATCTCCTGCAGGATTTCACCCGCGAGCCAGATCTTGCGCCAGTCCGGCCCATGGCGTCCGCGCTCGACGGCGCAGAGTTCGCCCACCAGGGCCAGGGGCGTATCGATGTGGCCGTTGACATGGAAGAGCTTCCCGACGGCAAGAAGCGTTACCAGGCGCCATATATCGCCGTTTTCAGAAAGCTTGGCGGCCATCTGGGCAAATTTCGGCTGGGCGGCGAGGAAGGAGCCCGCCAGGTATTCCTGAAAGCTGCGATGGGGAAAGGCCAGCACCTCCGGAGCCCGTTCGATCAGGAGTCCGGTGCGGTGCTTGATGGCCTGCAGCATCTGTTCAGTCCAGCGGAGGTCTTTCTGCGGATGCAGGCCGGCAAGGGCTTTCTGAAGCAGGATCTCGTCGATATCGGTGGCGGCGCTCTCGCCGGCGCCGCTGATCTTGAGCTGAGCCTCAAACGCCAGATGCCACAGGACCCGCTTCAGGTCCATCTCCTTGCGGCCCGCCTCGGCCAGGAGTGCCCTCACGTCAAACGCCTCCTGCGCTTCTCCGGTCTTGATCTGCTCCCAGCGCCACAGGAGGATGTCTACCGCCTCTTCATAGAGTTTGGCGCGGGCTTCGGGCAATTCCCCCTTATGGGTGTGGACCAGGGTCATCACCGTGAGCAGCAGGGGGTTGGGGGCCAGCCGCCTCAGGTCCGGCCTCCGGACTGCGGCCTGGAGCCTTCCGGCCAGCCGCGCCCCCTCCGCCGCGGAGCAGACGTTGCCGATGCGGACCAGGTCGTCATACCAGGCGGTGATGAACAGGTCGATCTTCTTGTCATCCAGGGGCGCCAGCCGGACCGCCGGAAAATCGGGAATCTGCCACTGGCTGTCCTGGTAGGACAGGATCCGGCAGGTGAGCACGATGCGGCTTTTGGAGTACCGGGACGCAAACACGGCCACGGCATCGCGGACGAAGGCGCGCTTGGTTTTCGACGGGGTCTCGTCCAGGCCGTCCAGCAGCAGGATGGCGCGGCCGTTTTCCAGGGCGTTTTCGAGGACCTTGGCGGCAAAGAGCAGGTTCTGGCCTTTGAGGCGGCTCAGGATGAAGTACCACAGATGCCTCACCCGGGGCGGTCCGGGGGCGTCGGGAAGCCAGTTGGAAAAATCGCGAAGCGCGACCGGAATGGGAACGATATCCTCCTCGTCCACCGGCCAGCAGCGGAGCCGCTTCATCCATCCGCCGTTCGGTTGATTGGGATGCGCGGCCAGGCAGAGGCAGAGATGGTTCAGGAAGGTGGATTTTCCGGACCCGGGATCTCCAAGAATGACCAGGCGGCGCTCCTGTGAGGTCGCCTCCAGTGCCGAGGTCGGGTGATCCTCGGCATCGAAAAAGATGTCGAGTTCATCCGGGGCGCCGCATGCAGGGTCTCCGGAAAGCCTCCGCATCGGCGGTTTCACCTGACCGGAGGCATGGATGTCGAGGTCCACATAGATCTGGGAAAGGTGGATGCGCCTGAGGGCGCCGGCATCCCCTGCGCCCACGTCCGCGCCCCGAAGCGGAATGTGCTGCACCGAGGCGGCGATCACGCGTCGGTATATGGCCAGGGCTTCGGCGGGATCATCGGGAGCCTGGCCCAGGTAGATGGGCTGCTGAAGCGCTTTCTGGCCGGCATCGTCGTCCAGGAAGCCGGCCTTACGGGGGTCTTCCGTCACGCTATCCGCGGGCGGCGAACATTCAAGCGCCGCAAGGGCGGCCCTGAAGGTGTCCGGGTCGATAAGCCCCCTGTCCAGCGCCTGCCCCAACTGTGCTTTTCTTTTCTCGATTACATTGGTCATCGGTGACTGGTTTTCCTGAACAGCCCGCGGGTTGGAATGCGGTCCGCGTTGCTTTCCGCCGCCGCTTCCACCTGAAAAGGGAAAATACTCAGTAAATAATACCACGGAATTACCGACACTTCAATTCAATTTCAGCGGCGAGGCGCGCGCCCTGCATAATAGCCCGCCTGGCGTCGATTTCAACGGCCTGGTCCGCGCCGCCGATGAGGTGGACGGGCATGCCGGCCGATGCAAGCTCCGGCAGGAGCGTCCGGAGGGATTCCTGTCCGGCGCAGATGACGATCGAATCCACCGCGATCAGCCGCTCCTCTCCCCCGACAACAACATGCAGGCCCCGGTCGTCGATCCTGCGGTACGTCACGCCGTTCAGCATCCGGACGCCTTTCCGGATCAGGGCGGCGCGATGAATCCAGCCCGTGGTCTTGCCCAGATCCTTGCCCATCTTGCCGGTTTTCCGCTGAAGGAGGGTCACCTCCCGCGTCTTTCCCGCGGCCTCGGGCGCTTCAAGGAGGCCGCCCCGCGACGCATAGGCCGGATCAACGCCCCACTCCCGGAGGAATGCCGCCGCGTCGGCATGGGAGACCTCCGTGGGCGCATGGGTGAGATACACGGCGACGTCGAACCCGATGCCCCCTGCGCCGATGATGGCCACCCGGTCGCCCACCGGGACCTTCCCGCTCAGGACCTCCATATATCCCAACACCTTCGGGTGATCGGCGCCGGGAATGGCTGTTTTTCGGGGCACGACGCCCGTGGCCAGGACCACCGCGTCGTATCCTTCCCCGATCAGCCGCCCGGGTGCGGCTTCGGTGTTGAGGTGAACCGCCACGCCCGCGGTCTCCAGGCGCCTGTTGAAATACCGGAGGGTCTCCCCGAATTCCGCCTTGCCGGGGATGCGCCGGGCGACATTGAACAGGCCGCCGATGCGGTCGGCTTTTTCAAAGAGGGTGACCCCGTGGCCCCGCCCGGCCGCGATGACGGCGAACGACAATCCTGCCGGACCGGCGCCGACCACGGCGAGTTTTTTGGGATCGCGGGCGGCCGGGGCATCGAACTCGGTTTCATGACAGGCCCTCGGGTTGACCAGGCACGAGGAGATGCGGCCCTGAAAGATATGATCGAGGCAGGCCTGGTTGCACCCGATGCAGGTGTTGATCTCGTCGGCCCGCATCTCCTGTGCCTTCCTGACAAATTCCGGGTCGGCCAGGAACGGACGCGCCATGGAGATCATGTCGGCGTCGCCCCGTGCCAGGACAGCCTCGGCGGTCTCCGGCGTGTTGATCCGGTTGCTGGTGATGAGCGGGACCGAAACAGCGGTCCGGAGCCGGGCTGTCAGCCAGGTGAAGGCCCCCCGGGGGACCATGGCGGCGATGGTGGGGATTCTGGCCTCATGCCAGCCGATGCCCGTGTTGATCAGCGTCGCGCCGGCGCGCTCGATTTCCCGGCCCAGGGCGACCACCTCCTCCCAGGAGCTCCCGTCGTCGACCAGGTCGATCATGGAGAGTCGGTAGATCAGGATGAAATCGGCGCCGACGGCCTTCCGCACCTGCCGGACGATCTCCACGGGGAACCGGATCCGGTTCTCGAAGCTTCCGCCCCACCGGTCGGTGCGATGGTTGGTCCGCGGAACGATGAACTGGTTGATCAGGTATCCCTCGGAGCCCATGATCTCGACGCCGTCGTAGCCCGCGGACTGCGCCAGCGTCGCGCATCGGACAAAATCCCGGATCTGTTCCTCGATCTCGCCGTCAGTCAGTGCCCGGGGCGTGAACATGTTGATGGGGGCCTGGATGGCGGACGGTGAGACCAGATCCTTGTGATAGGCATACCGGCCGGTGTGAAGGATCTGAAGGGCGATTTTGCCGCCGGCATGGTGCACGGCCTTGGCAATCTCCCGGTGCGGGCGCATTTCTGCGTCGGTATCCAGTTTGGCGGCCCCTCCGGATGTTCTGCCGACCGCGTTGGGGGAGACGCCGCCGGTGACGATGAGGGCGGCGCCGCCTTTGGCCCGTTCTGCATAGTAGACCGCCATGCGCCGGAAGCCGTCCGGCGTCTCCTCGAGGCCGGTGTGCATGGATCCCATGAGGACCCGGTTTTTCAGGGTGGTGAATCCCAGGTCCAGGGGGGAAAGCAGATTCGGATACAGTAGATGGGGCATCTGGTCCTCCTTGAGGTTGACGGTTCCGGAGTAAAGACGGGGCTGCGCCGCTGAGCCCTGTTGGGCATTCCTGTCGTTTCTGTAAGGATTCTAGTTTATTGTCCCCGGACTTCCAACGAAACCGCCCGTGGCGCGGCTTGAACGGGTAAATCAAATTTTTTGGGAGAAAAATTAATAACACCGTTTAGTGTTTGCATTCTCATTGGAAAGATATAATATATTTCGACTATAAACCAGAACTGCTTTTCTTGTGCGAGGGGAATATGTTCCACATCCGGGCGCTCGGAGCTTATCGGCGCCGATACATGGCCGCTTGGCTTGTTGTCGGGTTCGTTCTGGCCTTTCTCAGTATGAACGGCCGTCCGGGAGGGGCATGGGCGGGTCCTCCTGAAAAACCGAACGATGCCGACATCGACTTCACCGAGTTCAGTCTGGAGGAGTTGAAAAGCGTCAAGATCACCTCCGCCTCCAAGATGCCCGAAAATCTTTCCGAGGTGCCCTCGGCCGTCTTCGTCATCACCCGGGACGACATCCGGCGCTCCGGCGCCACGAGCATCCCGGAGGCCCTGCGCATGGCGCCGGGGGTCGAGGTGGCCCGCATATCCGCCACGGAGTGGGCCGTCAATATGAGGGATCTCAATCAGCTCTTCGCCAACAAGCTGCTCGTCCTGATGGACGGGCGGAGCATTTATTCCCATGTGGCGTCGGGCGTCTTCTGGGACATCCAGGACACGGTGCTGGAGGATATCGACCGGATCGAGGTCATCCGGGGGCCCGGCGCCGCCCTGTGGGGCGTCAACGCCGTCAACGGCGTGATCAATATCATCACCAAGAAAGCGGCGGACACCCGGGGTCCCCAGGTGACGGCATTGGTCGGCACGGAGGAGGGCGTCGGCACGGCAAGGTACGGCGACGCCATGGGGGATGAAGGCCATTACCGGATTTATGCAAAATACTTCAACCGGGGCGGGCTGTTCCAGGAGGACACGGACTTCCTGGGCGATTCCGCCAAAAAAGACTGGCAGTCGGGCCGCGGCGGCGCCAAACTCGAATGGACGCCCGGCGCCGGAAGGGATACCCTCTTTCTGGAGGGCGAAATCTTCCAGAACCGCTATGAGGATGAAATTCCAGTGGCTGTCCAAGAGCCGCCCTTTGTGCGGGAGACCCAGGACATCTCCCGGGCCAAGGGCGGGCACGTGCTGGGACGATGGACCCGCGCTTTCTCGGAGAAGTCCGACAGCGCCCTCCAATTCTATTACGATTATTACGACAAGGATATCGACTTCGCCAACGTTGATGTGAGCACGTACGATCTCGATTTCCAGCACCGGTTTTCTTTCCTGGATCGCAACGAGTTTATCTGGGGGCTCAATTACCGGCTGATCACCGACCGTTTCCAGAACTCCGACGACTTCGTCCTTGATCCCGACGCCCAGACCCTCCACTATTACAGCGCGTTTGTCCAGGACAAGATCCGGATCGTCGACCGCCTCAACCTCACCCTGGGCGCAAAATTCGAACACAACGATTATACCGGTTGGGAGATTCAGCCGAGCGTCCGCCTGCTGTGGACCCCCAAAGACCGTCATTCTTTCTGGAGCGCCGTCTCGCGGGCGGCGCGGGTGCCGTCCCGGGTCGAGTACGACGGCAGGATCGAGGAGATCCTGTTTTCCGGTGCGGCGGCGGAGGCGGACAAGGGGGCGGTGCTCGTGGGCATGGGAAACGACGAACTGGAGGCGGAAACCGTGATCGCCTATGAGATCGGCTACCGGTTCCAGCCCACGACGGCCCTGTGGTTCGATACCACGGGATTCTACAACGACTACAAAGACCTCATCGCCTTCCGGTACAACGAGGACGCCCGGATCGAAACCGATCCCATCCCCAGGCTCATTGTTCCGCTTCACTACGACAACACCCTGGGGGGGGAATCCTATGGCGTCGAAATGGCGGCGTACTGGCAGGCGACCCCCAGTTGGCTCCTTCAGGGATCCTATACCTTTCTCAAGACGAATTTGAGCCAGGACCTGCTGGATGCGGGAGGGGTAGAAGCCTTTCTCGTTTCGGCGAGCAACCCCCGCAACCAGGTATCGCTGCGTTCCGCGCTGAACCTGACCCGGCGGCTGGAACTGGACCTGTGGTTTCGATATGTGGACCGCCTGAGTGAAAACGACGTGGATGACTATGCCTCCCTCGATGCCAGGCTGGCCTATCGGCCCGCCGAGCGGTGGGAGCTGTCCGTCGTGGGGCAGAATCTTCTGGAAGCGCGGCATGCCGAGTTCTCGTCCATCGAAGTGGAGCGAAGCGTCTATGTCAAGGCGGACTGGTGTTTCTAAGGGGGCTCGCTTGATAGGGACATTGCAGCGACGAATCTCCGGAGGCATCTGGGGGATTCTGTTATGCGTGTCGCTCCTGATTCCGGCCCCCGCCTCGGGGGAGCCGATTTCCGGCGCGGAATACAGGGTGAAGATGGGCTTCATCTATCATTTCATCCGGTTTACCCAATGGCCGCCCGAGACGTTCCCGACGCCCGAAAGCCCCATCAATTTCTGCATTGCTTCGGCGAACCCCGCCGCCGACATCCTGCTGTCCCTCCAGGACAAGGAGGTGAAAGGCAGGAAAATCGATGTGAATCGATCTGTCACCAGCGAGGATGTTGAAACCTGCCAGATTCTGTTCATTGCATCGGATGACGAGAAATTCGTCCAGCCGATGCTGGAATCCCTGAAGGGGCGAAAAATTCTCAGCATCGGAGAAATCAAGAACTTTACCCGCATGGGGGGGGTCATCAATTTTTTTGTGACCCGAAACCAGCTCCGGTTCGAGGTCAATCTGGATGCCGCCGAATCGGCGGGCCTCAAGTTCAGCTCTCAGCTCCTGATGTCCGCGGACATTGTCAAAAAGGGCGAGGAATGACCTGATGCGCGCATTCAAGACCTCCATCAAGCAGAAGCTGATTCTGATCATCCTCTGCACCAGCGGCATCACCCTTCTTCTGGCGTCGGTCGCTTTCGTCACCATCAGCATCATCTCGCTTCGTGAGAGTCTGATCAAGGACCTCTCCACCCTGGCGAAGGTGGTGGGCATCAACAGCGAAGGCGCGCTGGTCTTCGACGACCGGTTTACCGCCGAGCGGCATCTGTCGGCTTTCCGGGCCAACAACGGGATTGTCTACGCATGCATCTACCGGACGGACGGAACGGTCTTTGCATCTTATGCGGCCCCGGAAGGGGGCGGGCGCATCACCCCGCCCAAGATCCGGGAAAGCAGTCACTATTTCGAAGGGGACTATCTGTTCCTGTTTCAGGAGATCGTCATCGAATCGGAGGTCATCGGAACGGTTTTCATTCAGCACGGCCTGAATGAAATCAGAGGGCAACTGGCTCGCTACATCGCCATCGTCTGCTTCATCATTCTGGTGGCCTTTCTGGTGGCCCTCATGCTCTCCTCGCTTCTTCAGGGGATCATCTCCGTTCCGATCCTGAACCTGGCCCGGACGGCGCGATTGATTTCCCAGAACAAGGACTATTCGGTCCGGGCTGAAAAATTTCAGCGGGATGACGAGATCGGGGTCCTCATCGACGGCTTCAACGAGATGCTGACCGAGATTCAGTCTCAGCAGGGTGAACTGAAAGAGCATCGGGAGCACCTGGAAGAGCTTGTCGTAAAGCGGACCCAGGCACTGCGGGAGTCCGTGACGGCCTTCAAGAAGGCCAAGGAGGCCGCGGAGACCGCCAACCGGGCCAAGAGCGAGTTTCTGGCCAATATGTCCCATGAGATCCGCACGCCCATGAATGCGGTCCTGGGATTCACCGACCTCCTCTATTCCATGATCAACGACGACAAGCAGAAGAGCTACCTTGATGCCATAAAATCTTCCGGCAAGAGCCTTCTCACCCTCATCAACGACATCCTCGACCTGTCCAAGATCGAGGCAAAAAAGATGGATCTCCAATACGAACCGGTGAACATCGCGACCGTTTTCGACGAGATCAAAGACATCTTCTCCCTGAAAATCAAGGACAAAGGCATCAAGTTTATCACCGAAATCGGGCCGGAGGTTCCGGACAATCTCCTATTGGACGAGGTGCGCCTTAGGCAGATTCTGTTCAACCTGATGGGCAACGCCGTCAAATTCACCGTTTCGGGCCATATCCGGCTGTTTGCGAAAAGGAGGGTACGTCCGGAGAACGACGAAAAACTGGATATTCTCATGGCTGTCGAGGATACGGGAATCGGCATCCCTCCGGAATCGCGGGAGACGATTTTCGATGCCTTCAAGCAGCAGGACGGTCAGAGCACGAAGCAATACGGCGGCACCGGGCTGGGGCTGACGATCACCAAACGCCTGGTGGAGATGATGGGCGGTCGCATCACGGTGACGTCGGAGGTCGGGAAGGGAAGCACCTTCGAGGTCATCTTTCACGGGGTCGCCTTTGAAGCCCGGCCGGTGGAACCAAAAACGTACAGCCCCCCGCGGCGGAGCGACATCATTTTCGAACCCTCGACGGTGCTGGTGGTGGACGATATCAAGGCCAACCGGAACCTGGTGAAGGCCTATCTTCAGGATACGCCGATCCGCTGCCTGGAAGCCAGCAACGGCGCGGAGGCGGTTTCCCTGGCCAAAAAGGAAAAGCCCGATATCATTCTCATGGATATCCGGATGCCGGTGATGGACGGCTGCGACGCCACACAGATGATCCGGCGGGACGAGATCTCACGGAACATCCCCATCATCGCCCTGACGGCGTCAAGCATGCGGTCGGAGCAGGAGAAGATCCGGAAATGCGGCTTTGACGGCCTGCTGATCAAGCCGTTCAAGCGGGAAGACCTTGTTCGCCGGCTCTCCCATTTCATTCAGGTCGATACATCCGGCGCATCGGAAGATCCGTCACGAGAGGATGCGATGGAAAAATCGGAGATCCATGTCGATGAAACGATTTCAGCAGCGGTTCTTGCCGGGCTGCCCCATCTGATTGAAGCGCTCGAGGGGGAGTACCGGAAACTCTGGGAAAAAGCGAGAAGCAACGGATTTTTTGAAGACATCGGGACCTTTGCCAAGGAGATTCAGAAGGCCGGAGAGACCTATCAACTTGATCTCCTCCGCCAGTTTGGAAAAACCCTGGATCTCCAGGTCAGCAGTTTCGATATCGAGAAGATCAACGCTACCATGGATACCTATCCCAATCTTATCCAGGTGATCAAAACTCTCTACAGGAGAAATGCCGAGGAGTCGGGAGATGTCTGAACGCGCGAATGAAAAATTCAAGATATTGATTGTGGACGACGTCCCCAAGAATATCCAGGTCGTGGCCAATATTCTCCAGAACGAGGGGTACAGCATGGCCTTCGCCCAGAGCGGCGCCACGGCGGTCGAACTGGTCCGGACCAATCCGTTTGACCTGATTCTGCTGGACATCATGATGCCGGAGATGGACGGCTTCGAGGTGTGCCGAAGGCTGCATGGCGATCCCGGAACCGCTGATATCCCCGTACTGTTTCTGACCGCCAAGACCGATACGGAAAGCCTGGTCAAGGGGTTCGAAACCGGTGCGGTGGATTACGTGACCAAGCCGGTCAAGGACGCCGAGCTGCTTGCGCGGGTCAAGACGCAGCTGGAGCTCCACCGGTCCCGGCAGCGGCTGCTTTCCATCAACAGGCAGCTGAACGAGGAGATCGCCCAACGCAAAAAGAGCGAAGATCGGTATCGCAACATGGTCCTGAACGCCGTCCAGGGAATGTTTCGAAGCACGCTGGACGGCCGGATTACGGACATCAATCCGGCCTACACGCGCATTCTGGGATATGATTCGCCGGAAGAGGTGATCGCCATTGATGAGGCGGCCAAAGCCCTCTGTTTTCAGCCCGAAGATCGGGCGGTGATGATCGAGAGACTCAAGGCAAACGGTTTTGTCGCCAACTATGAGCTCAAGATCCGCCGGCGGGACGGTTCGCCGGCCTGGATCATGCTCAACTCGCGCCTTGCGACGGACGAAGCCGGCGAGTCTTTTATCGAGGGCATCGCGATCGATCATACCGCCCGGAAGCTGGCCGAGGAGGAGCTCAGGCGAAGCCGTGAAAAATTTCGGTATCAGGCCATCCACGACAACCTGACCGGTCTTTACAACACCCGGTATCTCTATCAGGCACTCCAGAAACTGGTGGATACCTGCGGCGCCCAGTCCAAGCCATTCTCTCTTATCTTCATGGATGTGGATGATTTCAAGACGGTCGTGGATACCTATGGGCATCTGAAAGGCAGCCAGACCCTTCAGGAGATGGCCAGGACCATCCAGGAAACCCTTGCCGAGCCGGCCTACGGGGTGGCCTACGGCGGGGATGAGTTCGTGGTGGTCCTGCCCGGCTTCGACAAGCAGATGGCCCTGCAGAAGGCCGGCGAGATCCGGACCCGGATCCGGGAGACGTCGTATCTCGCCGGTCACGGCCATGACGTCCGCATCCGGGCAAGCTTTGGCATCGCCGCCTTTCCGGAGGACGCAGGCGACGTCAACGGCCTTTTGGCGCTGGCGGATCAGGCGATGTTTGACGTGAAGGGCGGGGGAAAGGACGCCGTCCGGGCATCGGAAGGCCGGATCTGAAGCACCGGGGAGGATCGTATGGAAAAGCTGCTGCGATTTTTTTTACTGATCGTCTGGGTTACGGTCATCCCCGGGACGGGGGCCGCCGGGGATGACCCTGCGGAAAAGGCGCCCTATCGGGGGGGAGAGATCCTCGTAAAATTCAGACCGGAGGTCCCGGATTCAGACAGACAGGCGATTCGGGTCCTCCTGGGGGTCAGGGTCGAGCGGGAATTCAAGCGCATCGGGGTGGAGCACTGGCGGCTGCCCGAGGGCGCCGATACCGAGGCGGCACTGCGCCGGCTGGGAGCGCTCCCCGAGATCGAATACGCCGAGCCCAATTATGTCTACACCCCCCAGGCCATGCCCGGCGACCCGGATTTCGGCCTGCTCTGGCACCTTCACAATACGGGCCAGTGGGTCAACGGCTCCGCCGGCACCCCCGGGGCCGACATTTCCGCCGTGGCGGCCTGGGACACGGAAACCGGCGACCCCGGGATGGTCATCGCGGTCATCGATTCCGGCGTGGCCTTTGAGCATCCCGACCTGATCCAAAACGTCTGGACCAACGGGGGGGAAATCCCGGACAACGGGCTGGACGATGACGGCAACGGCTACGCGGATGATGTCCACGGGTGGGATTTCGTCAACGGCGACGGCAACCCGTCGGACTATTCCAGGGACCTTTACGGCGACGGCCACGGCACCCACGTGGCCGGAGTCATCGCGGCCGCGGGCGACAACGGCATCGGCACGACGGGGGTGATGTGGCGGGCGCAGATCATGGCGCTTCAGGTGTTCGACCTGTTTCAGGTCAACGCCTTTGAGGGCATCCAGAACACCCTCATCCTGGCCGCCGTGGAGTATGCGGTCGAAAACGGCGCCCGGATCATCAACTGCAGTTTCGGCGGCTACGGGAGGAGCGCGGCGCTGTTCGACATCTTCAGTTTTGCCGATCAAAACGGCGTGCTGGTCATGGCCGCCGCCGGTAACGAGAACCGCAGCAACGACCTTCTCCCCGTCTACCCCGCCGGATACGACCTTCCCAACATCGTCTCCGTCACGGCCGTCGACGAGGACGGCGGGCTGGCCGCCTATTCCAACTTCGGGCCGGCCTCCGTCGATTTGGCCGCTCCCGGCGGCAATTTTTTTTCCAACATATACAGCACCACGCCCCCCGGGCGGGATGTGCTGTTTTCCGAGGACTTCGAGGCAGGCGCGGCCGCGTGGGAGACGGGGTATGCGTTCGAGGGATGGTCCATCGCCTTCAGGGACGATTTCGGCTCCAGCGTCATCCAGGACTCGGTCGCCGATTATCACGAAAACGAGGCGTCCTATATCCAGACCCGCGTTCCCATCGACGCCTCCAACTACCGGGGCCTCCATATCCAGTTCCGTACCCGGTACCTTCTGGAGGCCGACCGCGATTTCCTGTATGTGGAGGGGGCGACGGACGGCGAGAATTTTTCCGTCGATTTCCCGGTCACCCGGGTGCTCACGGGTTTTTCGGGGGGGATCCAATCGCTCAATGCCTGGGGAAGCGAGGACGAGATCGGCCCGGAATTCTACCTGCGGTTTCGCCTGACCAGCGACGATGCCGTCAATTTCGACGGGGCCTATCTGGACGACATCCGACTCACGGGGATCCGCTGGGAATTTACCGGCGACGAATACGGTTTCAAGAGCGGCACCTCCATGGCCGTGCCCGTTGCATCGGGCGTAGCGGGGCTGGTGTGGTCCCACCGGCCGGAGCTGACCCACCTGGAGGTGAAGCAGATCCTCATCGCGTCCGCGGACCCCCATGAAACCCTGACGAACAAAGTGGCTTCCGGGGGCCGGCTCAACGCCGAAAAGGCCCTTCTGGCGGACCCGGACTCGGACGATGCGGACGGAGATGCCGGCGGCACCGAAGACGGTGGCGGGGGCGGCGGCTGCTTCATCGACGCTATGACGCAATCGTTCGGCTTCTAAGCCAGGCCGCCTCGTCGAGACACAAGGGGCTGCACTGCCGGTTCATCCGGGGCGATACAGGGGCGCCCCGTCAGGCCGGCCTCGGGCCGAAGACGATGGTCCCCGGGCGGATCATGGTGCTGCCCTCCTCGATGGCGACCCGGTAGGAGTCGGACATGCCCATGGAAAGCACCGTGAGATCGATTCCGGGCTCGTTCAGGGACCGGATGTGGTCGAAGATTTCGCGGGTCTTCCGGAAGTAGGGGCGGATGGCCTCGGGGTCGTCGAGGAAGGGGCCCATGGTCATGAGCCCCTCCAGGCGGAGGTTCGCGAGGGTCGAGATCCCCCGCGCAAGCTGTAAAACGGCCTCCTGTTCGGGCGGCGCGCCGGATTTTGCGGATTCCTCCCCGATGTTGACCTCGATGTAAACCGACAGATGTTTTCCGATGGCCTCGGCACGCTGCTGAATTTCCCGGGCCTGTTTCATGGAATGGACGGTTTGGACCACGTCGAAGAGCCGCAGGGCCTTGTTGATCTTGTTTTTCTGCAGGGGGCCGATCATGTGCCACCTCACGGCTCCCGCCCGGCCGCCCAGGGCTTCCATCAGGCTCTCGGCCTCCTGGACGTAGTTCTGGCCCAGATCCGTGGCGCCGGCTGCGACGGCCTCCCGGATTTCGTCAGGGGTCCTTGTTTTGCAGGCCAAGAGGATCGTGACATGACCCGGCACCTCCTTCCGGAGGGTTTTGTAGGCGATTCGGATGCTCATGAATGGTCCCGTCCGTTCTCCTTTCCGGTTTTTTTCAGGCCCCTTTCCGGGTCTGCCAGTAGGGGTTGATGAGGTCTTCGAAGATGGCCATGGCCGATTCGGCGCCCTGGCCGGACGCGGTGACGATCTGCTTGTAGCCGCCTTCCACGTCGCCTGCGGAATAGACGCCGGGGACGTGGGTCCGGTGACGGTCATGCCGGATATACCCCTCCCCGGTCAGTTCTACGCCGATTTTTTGCGCCAGCCCCACGGCGGGCTCGTATCCGATGGCCAGAAAGACGCCCTTGACGTCCAGGGCCGAGGTTTCGCCGGTCCGGTTGTTGTAGAGCACCACCCGCTCCACCGATTTATCCCCCTGGATCTCCTTGACTTCGATATTCCACAGAATGGGGATCCCCGCCTCCTTGAGGTGACCCACCAGCACGTCCTGCGCCCTCAGGACGTCCCGCCGGTGGACGAGGGTGACGTCGATGCCCATGTGGTGGAGGTGAAGGGCCTCGGTTACGGCGCTGTTGCCGCCTCCCACCATGATGACCTTCTTGCCGACGAAAAGAGGTCCGTCGCAGGTGCTGCAGTAGCTCACCCCCTTGCCCGCCAGGCGCGACTCGCCCGGAACGTCCAGGTGCTTGTGGGTGGCGCCGGTGGCCAGGAGCACGGCCCGCGTGTGAAACTTCCTCCGGCTGGTCTGCACGACCATGGGGGTGCCCGGCGTGATGTCCAGCACCTCCTCGCCCTGGAAGATCTGAACGTATTGAAGGGCGTGGCTGACCATGATGTCCACCAGGCTTTTCCCGCCGACCTGGGAGAAGCCGGTGTAGTTCTCGACGATGGGGGTTGTGGCCACCTGGCCGCCCAGGGCGTCCCGCTCGATGATGGCGGTCGCAAGGCCGCTGCGGACAGTGTAAATGCCCGCCGTGAGGCCCGCGGGACCGCCGCCCACGATCACCACGTCATTCTCGACCAGGCCCGCATCCACTTCGGGGATGAACACCGTCTGGGCCTCGAGCTTCTTCAGGGAGGCGCAGAAGAGCTCCTGGGACTGGGCGCCCATGCCGATGAGGACCTCGTTGGCGAAGGTCTGGGGAACGCTGTGGGCCGAATACTGGTCCGCAAGCCTCGGGTTGGCCTGGATATCCACGATCTCGAGAGAGATGACGTCAGGGCGCTCGACGGCCGCCTGGACTCCGTTCAGCGCCTGCTGGGGGCAGTAGGGGCAGGTCGGGCTCACGAAGACCTTGACGGCCCGGGGCGAGTCGATCTTTTTGAGGATTTTTTTCGATTCGTCATTCAGGTGGCTTTGGCCCATCCCGACCATCATCATGGTTTCCAGAAAGATCCGCCCCTCCTCTCCCATGGGCGCGCCCAGCCACCGGATGGCATATCGCTCCGGCGCGATCAGCAGGGTGGGGGAGTGGATCACGTTCCACTTTCTGGCGAGGTCGTGGTCGAGCGGGTATTCCCGGAAGGTGATCTTCTTGGTAAGTTCCCGAAAAATCTTAACGATCTGGCGGTTGGTCTGGGCAAAGATATCATCTTTTTCCCGGTTGACGAACATGTAGATAGGGATGTCGTTGGGCATCTGCGAAAACGCCGCCCGCAACTGGGCCATGAATTGCGCCTCGCTCATCGCCGCCTGTCGATCATCCACGCCTCTGGTGTCATCCATGTCAAACCTCCATTGAATATGCAAATTGTGGGCGATCGTTCGTCCCGATCACCAGCATTTTTGATTCATATTCTAAGAAAGGGGATAGCGGGTGTCAACCGCGGGGTGAAGTCGACGGCCGGGTGTCGACCGGCCGATGATCCCCTCCGGGGTCCGGGGGGGATTAAAGAGAAATCACATATTGCTTTTTTTCAGAGAAACGGTTATGTTAACAGTATATGAACAACAACGGCGCATCCCGCAGGCCTCACGTCCCGGACCGTCCCGGACCGTCCCGGAGCGCCTCGCGATCGCCCGGCTGCCTCGATCTGTGACAGAAATACTGAATCCGCCGCCTCGTCCGTCGACCGCATTTCCCGTTTGAGCCGCGTCTCAGGGGATGACGATAGATGATGTCATGAGTGAAATGAACCATAACCGCAACACCCAGCAGGATATGGAGAAAGGAGGGCGAGATGACCAAACAGAGAGTATTGCTGCCTTACAATTTCACCGAAAACGATCAGAAGGCCGTGGACTTCGTCATACGCATGTTTGCTCCGCAGGAGGACGCTGAGGTGACCCTCTTCAATGCGTATACATCGGCGCCGGAGATCGAAACCCGCAACAACCCGATCATGGAAAAGATGCGGCAGAACCTGACCTATCTGAGGCAGAAGATCAGCGAGCAGGAAGACAAGATCAAGGCGGTCCGCGACAGCCTGTTCGAAAAAGGGTTCGCCAGGAATCGGGTATCCTATCTCTTCAAGCCCATCAAAAAAGACATCTCACAGGATATCGTCGATCTTGTCCAGACAGAAGGATTCAACGTGATCGTCCTCAACCGCACATCCGGATCGATCTCCCGGTTTTTTACGGGGAACGTGTTCGAGAAGGTCGTGAGGGGCGTCAAGAACGCGTCGGTGCTCATCGTTACCTGATGCCTCTCCGGAGGCGATCCGTCCCGCAGGGGACCGCGTGAGATCAAACCCTACAGTCTTGCAGCCGCCTCCGGGGCGGTTGCCGCAACGGAAGAGGAGGGATTCATGACTGACAAGAACAGAATCGACGTAGGCGTTCTCAAGCTTCTCTTTGATGCCATTACCGGATCAACCCAACTGGAGACGATGTCCGGCCGGCTGACCCAGCTGCTGGTCGGCGCCCTGGGCATCAAGGGGGCCACCATCTTCATGGTCAATCCTGAATTCGAGTCTCTGGAGGTGCTGGCCACCTCCGGTCTGAGCATGGATTATGTCCGCAAGGGGCCGGTCCTGGTGGACAAGAGCCTCAAACTGGCCTCCAACCGCGAGCCCGTCGTCATCAGCGATGTCTCCAAGAGCGACCGGCTGCAGTATCCTGAAAATGCCAAGGCGGAAGGCATTCAGGCCATCGTCTCGCTCCCGGTCACCCTCCACGGGGTGATCATCGGTGCCCTCAGGCTTTATGATAAGGCCGCCTGGGAGGTTTCGGAGCACGACCTGGAGTACCTCCAGGTGCTGGCCCAGAATCTCGGGATCACCATGATGTATTTCCGTCTGGCGACCTCGCTCCTGGCCGTCAAGGACAATGTGGATGCCATCCACTCCGTCTGGCTGCGTCCAACGTACTGAGACGGCGCCAAAAGGACATGAGTCGCCGGTATCATTAAGGAATGTGATTGAGGGCGGCTTTCGGGCCGCTCTTGATTTTTTCGGCAGAGGCGCCGATTGCGGCGTTGTATCCCTGCTGTGGTCCTCCGGATGCAGATGACGGATCGCGTGCATATCCCCCCCGCCGGAGAAACGGAAGCAACCCCATAATCGTCAGAGGAGAAAATCCACCATGAAAGTCGTCGCGTTCAACGGCAGCCCCCGTAAGGATGGAAACACCTTCCATCTGATCACCGCGGTGCTGGGCGAACTCGAAAAGGAAGGGATTGAAACCGAGCTGGTGCACATCGGCGGCAAGAAGCTCCGGGGGTGCATCGCCTGCTACAAGTGCTTTGAAAACAAGGACCGGCGATGCGCCGTCACGAAAGACATGATGAACGACTGCATCGAAAAGATGATCGTCGCCGACGGCATGATCCTGGGGTCTCCCACCTATTTCGCCAACATGAGCGCCGATCTCAAGGCCCTCATCGATCGGGCCGGCCTGGTGGCCAAGGCCAACGGGGAGATGTACCGGCGCAAGGCGGGGGCCGCGGTGGTGGCGGTGCGCCGCGCCGGGTCCGTGTACACCTTCGACGCCATCAACCATTTCTTCACCATCGGCCAGATGATCATCCCCGGCTCCAGCTACTGGAACATGGGCATCGGCCGCGACAAGGGAGAGGTGGAGAAGGACGAAGAGGGCATGCAGACGATGCGGACCCTGGGCCGAAACATGGCCTGGCTGCTGAAGAAGATCAACGGCTGAACCAGATGCGACCCTTCCCCGGAATGGATCATAGGAGCGACGCGAGCAGCAGCCGCCAGCCGAAAAAGGCCGCGAGCCCGACGGCAATGGTCGCCAGGAGGTTCTTCGTAAACGCACCGACGGCCGTGGCGGCGATAGCGGCGACCAGATAGGGGTTGGTGGGGGAGACGTGCCATTCCCCCCGGGGGAGCAGGACCGCGGGCAGGGTGATGGCCGTCAGGACGGCGGGCGGGATGTACCGCAGGGAGGATTCCATCAGGGCGGGCACCCGGATCCGGTCGGCCAGGGCAAAGAGAAAATACCGAACCCCGAAGGTCACCCCCATCATTCCCAGAATCAGCAGCCATTCATTTTTGGTCATGCCGGAAGCCTCTTTCCCGTTTTTTCGGCGATCCGCGCCGTGACCATCCCTGAAAATATCCCCGCGAATGCCGAGACGATGATCCCCAGCTTGTAGGGCAGCCCCAGGGTCAGCAAAGAGGACGCCCCCGCGGCGAGGACGCAGACCGCCATGGGAGTGGTTCTGACGAAGGGGATGATCATCCCGATGAAGGTGACGGGCATGGCCACGTCCAGGCCCCAGCTCGATGCGTCGGGGATCCGGTCCCCCAGCACCAGCCCGAGGCCGCACCAGAACTGCCAATTGAGGTACATGGCGATGGACGATCCCAGCTGGTACCAGTGCTTGCAGACCGAGCCATCTTCCCGCTGAAACCGGCGGACGGTGACGGCGAAGGTCTCGTCGGTGAGCCAGAAGGCCAGGGGGATCCGCCATCTCTGCGGCAGTGCCTTCAGGTGAGGGAGCAGGGTGGCGCTGTAAAGCATGTGGCGGAGGTTGACGATGAAGGTCGTCAGGATGATGATCGCCATGGGAACCCTTGCGGCCACGAGGCCCACGGCGATAAACTGGGCCGATCCCGCGAAGACCAGGGCGGCCATGGCCATTCCGGCGGCGGGCGAAAGGCCCGAGGTCACGGCCAGGGCGCCGTAAATCAGCCCGAAGGGAAACGCCCCCAGCAGCAGCGGAAAGGTGTCCCTCGCCCCGGCCAGGAATTCATGCTTTCGCGTCGACAAAACCTCATCTCCATTTTGATCTCAACAAAACGGCCATCGGCATGCGCCCCGGCGGAATGGCGGATCCTGCATCCCCATAAAATCGGAAGGACCTTAGCGGATATTCCCTCCCAGGTCAAAAAAAAAGCTTCCCGGGGGCCGGTAAAAACAGCATGGCATCCTGTCCCGGGAGAAAAAAAGTGCATCGACGTCGGGTTTGATGGTAAGGAAAGGCGTTTTGCGCCACACCCGCTCTTAACCCTCAACCCAACGGACCCTTTATGACCACCGACCCCATGACCAAGGTGTTCCGGTACCGATGGTTCATCTTCAGCCTTCTGGCATCGGGCTATATCCTTGTCTTTTTCCACCGCCTCTGTCCGGCAGTGCTTGCGGTGGACATCATGCGGGACCTTGCTGCCGGCGGCTCGGTCACCGGGCTTCTGGGCGCTGCCTATTTCTATCCCTATGCCCTCATGCAGCTCCCCGCGGGGCTCCTGTCGGATTCCTGGGGGCCGCGCAGGACCATCACCGTCTTTCTCATCGCCGCATCCGCGGGCGCCGTTGTTCTGGGGCTGGCCCCGACCGTCGCGTGGGCGATCTTCGGCCGTACCATCGTGGGCGTCGGCGCGGCCATGCTTTTCGTCCCCACCCTGAAGATCCTGGCCGAATGGTTCCAAAAACGGGAATTCGCCTACATGACCGGGCTGCTTCTGGCCATGGGCGGCGTCGGCACCCTGACCGCGACAACGCCCCTGGTCTGGCTCAGCAGCCGGGTAGGGTGGCGGAACGCCTTCCACCTGGTGGGCGGCCTGACCCTGGTGATGGCAGTCCTCATCGGCATTTTCGTGAGAAACCGTCCGAGGGACCTGGGGTGGCCCTCGCCCCTCGAACCGGTGCCTTCGGGAGGATTCCCTGCCGTCGGCCTGGTCGACGGAATGAAGAAGGTGCTCTCCTGCGGCGCCTTCTGGCCCCTTGCCGTCTGGTTCTTCTTTGACTTCGGGATATTTTTTTCCTTTGCCGGCCTCTGGGGCGGGCCCTATCTCGTCCATGTCTACGGCATGAGCCGGGAGGAGACCGGGAGGATCCTGACCATGCTGGCCGCAGGGCTGATCGTGGGCGCGCCCGCCGTGAGCTGGCTCTCCGACCGGGTATTCAAGCGCAGGAAACCGGTTCTGGTGATCTGTGCGGCGGTCATGATCGTCGTGACCGGCCTCCTGGCCTTCCAGACCGACGGCATTCCCCGATGGGGACTCTACGCGGTCTTTTTTGTCATGAGTTTCTGCGGCAATGCCCCCGGCGTGATCGCCTTCACCATGAACAAGGAGCTTTTTCCCATCGCCATCGCCGGAACGGCCACCGGACTGGTCAACCTGTTTCCTTTTGCCGGGGGCGCCATCTACCAGCCTGTTTTAGGATATTTCCTGGAACACTGGGGCGCCGCGGCAGAGGGGTTTGCCGCAGCCGGGTACCAGGCGGCCTTCCTTGCGCTGTTTGTGTCCGCGATTATCGCTTTCGGCGCCGCGCTGCTGACTCGGGAAACCCTGGAGATCGTCTGAAGCGGTCCGCGGCGACCTAAACTCCAAGGTCTGCCTCCGGAGCATCGAGATCGTCCGGGACCTCACGACGGCCTTGATCAGGGCATCCGCTTGAGCCTAATCCTGAAACACCAGCCGGACCTCGATGCTGATGACGTCGTAGACCTGGTGCATGCCCAGGTGCCTGAAGAAGCGGGCCGAGCCGTAGATGACCCCCCACCGGGTCCGGTCGATGTCGAAGTGGGCCTCGGCGGCGAATCCCCCGTCCGCCAGCCGGTTCACCGTGGCGGGAAACCGGATGGATCTGGAGATGCCGCGGAGGGTGAGGTTGCCGGTGATCTCGTAGTTGGCCGCCGTGGGCGTGGCGTCGTCCAGCGGGATGACCGCGCGGAGGGTGAAGACGGCTGTGGGGAACCTCTTGACGAAGAAGAAGTCGTCGGAGTTGAGGTGATCAATCAATACCGGCTTCAGCGCGTCGCCTTTCAGATCGATGTTTCGGATGCCCGTCATGTCCACCTCGAAGGCCCCGGTGACCTCGCCGCCCTCGACCCGGGCCGATCCGCCGGCGAGGGAAACGGTGCCGTAATGCCGCCCGTTGGCGTTCCGGCCGGTCCACTGGATCAGGGATGCCTCGGGTACGACCGGGTAGGTTCCATCCTCGAACAGGAAGGCAGGCTCGGGCCCTCCCGCTGAGTCAGGCTGCTCTCCTTCGAGGGGATGCCCGGCCGCCGTCCATGCCGCGAGGCCCCCTTCAAACACGGCGACCCGCCGATACCCCATCCGGAGCATCTTTTCGGCGGCGACGGCCGCGTCCAGGGAGCCCGCGCCCGCGCCGTAAAGAACCACGGAAGCATCCAGGTCCCGAGTGATGGCCTCAATCTGCTGGGGAAAGGTGACTTCATAGACGCAGGCGTTCACCGCACCGGGCAGGTGAACGGCCCTGAAATGGTCGCCGGGCAGGACGTCGATCAGAACGGCGGCCGGGGTTTTTTCGAGGGATGCCTTCAGGGTCTCGGCGGATACGGTAGAAAACGTATTGGCGTGGTTCATGGCGGACCTCCTTTGGCATCAAAATAGATATGGTCGGGATCGCTTGTCAACAGGATGCTGCTCCGCGCACTCCGAGGCCGTCCAGAACCTGCTGCCGGCCGCCCATGCCATGGGGTTCGGCGCTTTATGGCTTTATTGGTCATCGGGCACCCGGACGAGAAGATTACCTCCGAAAGTCGCTTCAAGCCGGAGCGGGTGCATCAGGACTGCCGGCACGGCGGGAAATAGCGACCTCCCAGGACCCGTCGCCCTGGTCTTCCATCCTGATTTCGACGTTCAGGAATTGCCGGATCACATGGGCGTTCGTCAGGGTATGGCGGGATGGCGGCAGGGTCCGGAAGCGCCCGCCGCCGGCAAGGGCCAGGGGGACGAGAAGCTGGTCGGCGAGGCGGCGGCCCACGGGAACATCCGCGGCCAGGTATTCCCGGACCTCCGAAATGACCTTCGCCGCCACGTCCTCGGCGGGCACGCCCCGCCGGCCGAAGCCCGAGAATACCTCGACGAGGGCGTCGCTCTCCACGGTCACGGTGACGATGTTCCCGGGGCCCGCCGAGTTCCCGATCTCCTCGATGTCGAGCTGCTCTTCTTGCAGCGATAGGTCTTGACGGAGGACGGCGATTTCCCGCAGGGCGATGTGCCGGGGCAGCCGGGCCACGGCAACCCTTGCGCGGATGCGCCGAATGGCGCCCCGATGGCGGAGATCGATGGGAGCGAGGTGCCGGCAGGGCCGGACGCTGACCTGAAAACGGCCCCCGCCGGCCGGATAAAACCCCGGGCGGACGAGGGCGGCCGTCACATCGGGGCCCATCTGCCGGATCAGGGGAAGGAAGGTCTGGTCGAGGAAATCGAAAGGCGGTGCAAAGGGATTGTGGGTGCCCCCTTCCAGGACCAGTTCGGAATCGCCGTCCGCCGTGAGCAGGGGCGGCAGGACGGCCTGGAGGACCAGGGTGGCGCTCCCGGCGCTCCCCACGTTGAAATGATACCGGCCCGATCGCACCGTCTCGGGCCGGAAGGTCAGGCTGGTCATGCCCAGGGCCGCTTCAGGCGCATCGGCCCGGCCGACCCTGGCGGCCGCAAGAACGGCGGCCAGGTGCTGCCGCATGAGCCCGGGCTGCTTGCGGTTGCCCCGGATGCGGGTGATGGTGAAGGGGGTGAGGGTGGCCAGGGAAAGGGCTATCGCTGTCCGGAGAATCTGCCCGCCGCCCTCACCGCAGGAACCGTCGATCTGGATCATCGGCCGTGTCTCCCGGGAGGCGCTTTTCGTTGAGGGTTCTCAGGGGGCGTCATTGGATGCCGGTGGGGATGGCGGTGGCGGCGGGGCAGGGGGGCCCTCCAGCTCCCGCGCCGTGAACTCATCCCGGATCTTACTATAGACCGCTAGTTGATCGGCCGTCAGGATGGCCGATAGCTCGCGCTCCGTTTCCATCTGAATGTCGTCGAGTTGCCTCTGGAAATCCGCCTCGCTGAGATCCTCCTTCCACTGTCGCCTGAACAGCCTGCGTTTCTGGTGAAAATCCTTCTGAAGGATCGGCTGGACCTGCTCCCACACCGCTTCGGTCAAATCGAGGCGCTGTTTCAGGAGCCTCTGGAAAGGACGCGATTCCGAGTGCCTCGGGGGGCCGAAGGCGTCATGGGGCCGGAGCCATCGTTTTCTGAGCTTTTGGAAATGATGCTGGAATTTGTCCAGCTTCTCCTGCTGTTCCGGGGAAAGAGCCGTCTTCAGAAGCTGAAAATGCCGATCGATGATGGTGTCCAGTTCGCCGGCGTGTTTCTTCCTGAACTCGGACAGGGACTCCTCGAGGTCGCCCAGGATCTCCGCGACCTTTTTGCGCTGCTCCGGGGTCAGGTCCAGTTCGTTTCCGATCTTTTCCATGAACCGGGGAAACAGAAAGGCGGCCGGGCCCCGGACCATCCTCTCGAACCGATGCTTCTGGTAGATGTAGGTCCCCAGGGCGCCTGCGGCGATCCCCATGAAAAATATCAGGAGGATCCCCGCCATCATTTTCAGCTTGACGTGGTTCATTTAAAATATCTCCATGGATTGCACCAGGCTGAAATCGAGCGGATCACTGATGAACAGGCGGGCCATCTCGTATTCCGTCTGGAAGCCGCTCTGAAAGGCGACCGCCGACAGCACCAGCACCAGAACGCATGCCGCCGCGGCAAACCGCCAGGAGAGTCCCGCGAGGTCGTCGATGAGGCGGGCGCGGCGGGCCAGCGCCGGAATCGCATGGATTCGGATCATGACCTTCTGCTGCCATCCGTCGGCAACGACGGCGGCCTCCTTTTTCCTGTAGGCCGCGGCCAGAATTTCTCTCATCCGGTCATTTTTGGGGTATGTCATCGATCCTCCTCGCCTCCGGCCAGTCCGGTGAGTATTTTTTCGAGCTTCTTTCTGGAGCGAAACGCCCGAACCTTCACGTTGGCGACGCTCCAGCCCAGCAGCTTCGCAGCTTCTTTGCCTGTCAGACCTTCGAGATATATCAGGTCCAGCACCATCCGGTCTTCGGGGGAGAGCCGGCCTAAGGCCTCATCCAAAACCTCCCGGGCTTCGCGCCGTCGGCCCAGGTCTTCATACGTGTCGCCGGAGGTGTCTGAAAGGGATTTCTCCAGCCACGATGCCTGGGCTTCCGTCAACGTGCTCATGGGGATTTCGCGGTTCCGGTAGTGCTTCCGCCAGAAATCGTAGCAGGTTCTGACGGCGATGGCCGAAAGCCAGTGTTTGAAGCTGCCGCTCTCTTTGAAGCCCGGCAGGGACTGGTACGCACGGATGAAGACGTCCTGGGCGGTTTCCGCCACCTGGCCGTAAGGGAGATGCCTTTTCAAGATCCCCAATACCGGCTGCTCATATCGCTTGAGGAGGGTCTCAAAGGCGTTTGGCTCCCCGTCCATCACCCGCTGAACGATCGCCGCGTCGCTGTCGGTGTTCGCGTTCTGCTGCATGATGAGAAGTCAGTCTCGTTTACCGGCCGAAGCCCGGGAAATGAATTCCCGGACCCCGGCAGACGGTATTACTGGATCAGCGCGTCCATCTGTCTTTCAAAGTCTCCCCACCGCCGGTCGGATCGGTCCCGCATCCGCTCGTGCCGGAGGGTCATTTTCTCCTTTGCCTGGGCGAGCTGCTCCTTGGTGAGCACGGTTTTGATCTCGGACATCATCTTGAAGCGGAGAACCGTCATGGCCTCTTCGGCAGCCGCAGCCGCGCCGTAGGCTTTCCGAACCGCCGCTTCATCGGTGCCGTCCGCCATCATGAGCTCCATCATGCCCTGGCGGGCCGTCCAGACGGCCTCTTTTTGGGCTTTCAGCTCGGGGGCAAAGCCCTTTGCAATCTCTACGATCTTCTGCATCTGATCGTCGGTGAGATCGGCGTCCCGCAGAAATCCGAACCCCATCATCCCGTGTCCGCCGTTCCTGCCCATGGGGCATCCGCGATACCCCATGCCGTCACCGTTTTTCCAGCCGCGGCCGTGGCCGGCCATGGCCGGCGAACTCACGATAAAAATCATGGCAAGGCCCAAGATGATTGTCAATCCTTTGTTGATCTTCATAGCATCCTCCATGTGTCGAATGTGATGGTCAGGGATCCTCCTGACCTTTCCGTATCCGGCGATCTTATCGCCTCCTGATGGTAAGATCGCCCGAGAGGGGGAGATGGTTACACCACCCTTCGTTTTTTTTCGGGAGGGCCGCTGCGGCCGGAGGTTTGGCGGAGCCTCCTGCTCTGGATGATACTCGGGCGATCTCGGTCTGGATGGTTGCCTTTTTCATCCCGATGAGCGATATAAGGGAGCGTGAAGATTCACGGTGGAAGCGGCCCCCGGAGCCTTCGGCTCAGGGATCGGCCTGTAAACTGAAATTACATCCATGAACGGACAGGGCCTGACGATTCCATATGAACGAATTCAAGATCAGCATCCCCCTCACGGTTCGCGTTTCGGAGATCAATTACGGCAATCATGTCGGGTATCAGCATTACCTGACCTATTTCCAGGAGGCGCGGATCGCCTACCTCGGCAAGCTGGGATTCACGGAAAAGGACATCGGCGGATATGGCATGATCGTCTCCGAGGTGACGTGCCGGTATCGCAGGGAGCTTTTTTTGGGGGATGTCGTCGATGTCGGTTGCCGTGTCGCGGAAATCAAATCCAAGGCGTTCATCATGGCCTATCGTATCGAAAAAATGAATGTGACGTGCGCCACGGGCGCCACCACCATCCTCTGCTTCGACTACGCCGCCGGAAAGGTCGTCCCCCTTCCTCCGGCATTCACGGCGGCAGTCGCCGCGATCGAGAGCGCGGGCTGAGGTCCGGGGATGTGGACACACGCCGCCGCGGACATTATGTTGGTTCCAAAGGCGATTGGCGCCCACCCCGTCCGGGGACCGGGTGCGGGCTTGATGTCCCCGGCCGCGTGAATGACCGCGGGCGGAGGGAAAGGCGTTTTCACATGGAGATGGAGGCAGTTCCATGATCATTCGGAAAGACAGACCCCCGGTGAGCGCGGGGAATGAACCGGGCGTCCCCGGGGAGCCCCGGAAAAAAGAGATGAAACCGATTGCTGCCCTGTCGAACCCGCGGATGGGGATGAACCTGAGCGACCTCCGGCAGGGGTTTTTGGACAGCCTGGTCTTCAACCGGTGCAGGTTTCCGTTTCGGGCCACCCGGTACGACATTTATATGGGGATGGCCTATGCCATCCGGGATCGGCTGGTCCATCGGTGGCTCAGCACCTCGGAAACCTATCTCAAGTCCGATGCGCGCCTGTTAGGATACCTCTCGGCCGAATACCTTCCCGGCCCCCATCTCGGCAACAACCTCATCAATCTCGGGATCTTTGAACTGGTTCGGGCGGCGACGGCCAAGGCCGGTTTTGACATCCACGACGTCATGGATGAAGAGGTGGAGCCCGGGCTGGGCAACGGCGGCCTGGGGCGGCTGGCCGCATGTTTTATGGATTCTCTGGCCACCCTCGAGATCCCGGCGATCGGGTACGGGCTCCGCTACGAGTTCGGGCTGTTCCGCCAGGATATCAAAGACGGCCGCCAGGTGGAGATGACGGACAAGTGGCTGCACAACGACAATCCATGGGAGATCGCGCGGCCCAACCTGACCTACAGGGTCGGGTTCGGCGGCACCACCGAGCGCTACAAGGACAGCGACGGAACCGTCCGGTCCCGGTGGATGCCCGACCGGGAGGTCCGGGGCATGGCCTACGACACCCCCATCCTGGGCTACCGGGTCAACACGGCCAACCTCCTCCGTCTCTGGAAGGCCGAGGCGGAGGAGTCCTTCGACTTCAATGCTTACAACGTCGGGGATTACTACGGGGCGGTCCGCCAGAAGATCGCCTCGGAGAACATCACCAAGGTCCTTTATCCAAACGACGAGCAGATCCAGGGTAAGGAACTCCGGCTGGAACAGCAATATTTTCTCGTGTCCTGCTCGCTCCAGGACATGATCCGGATCCACGTCCGGTACCGGAAATTCGATCTGGAATCCTTTCACGAAAAGTTCGCCGTCCAGCTGAACGATACCCACCCGTCCCTTGCGGTGCCGGAACTGATGCGCCTTCTGGTGGATGAACATGACATGGAATGGCACCGGGCCTGGGAGATCACCCGCAATACCTTTGCCTATACCAACCATACGCTGCTGCCCGAGGCCCTTGAAAAATGGCCGATTGACCTTTTCAGCCGCCTCCTCCCCCGTCACCTCGAGATCATCAACGATATCAATCAGAATTTTCTGAGCGAGGTTATCCTCCGCTATCCCACGGATACGGGGCGCTTCAGCCGTATGTCCATTTTCGAGGAGGGGCCTGTCAAGCAGATCCGCATGGCGCACCTGGCGACGATCGGCAGCTATGCGGTCAACGGGGTTGCGGCCCTTCACACGAAGCTGCTCAAATCCGATGTCCTTCACGATTTTTATGAACTATGGCCGGAAAAGTTCAGCAACAAGACCAACGGCGTCACTCCCAGGCGATGGATCGCCCTCAGCAATCCTGCCCTTGCGGACCTGATCTCGAGGCGCATCGGCGGCGCCTGGCTCAAGGACCTGGGTCAGCTCAAGGCCCTGGAGCCCCATGCCGAGGATCCGGAATTCCGGCGGAAATGGGCCTCGGCAAAGCGCTCCAACAAGGAGTCCCTTGCCTTCATGCTGGAGGAGCGCCACAACATGGTGATCGATCCGGAGACCCTCTTCGACGTCCAGGTGAAGCGGATCCACGAGTACAAGCGGCAGCATCTGAACGTGCTTCACATCATTACGCTTTACAACCGCCTCATTGAGAACCCCCATGCCCCCATCGTGCCGCGGACTTTCATCTTCGGCGGCAAGGCTGCGCCCGGATATGCCATGGCCAAACTCATCATCCGCCTGATCGCCGCCGTGGGCGAAAAGATCAACGACGACCCGGATGTCAAGGGACGGCTCACGGTGATGTTCTTCCCCAATTTCAGCGTCAAGAACGGCCAGTGGATCTACCCGGCGGCCGACTTGAGCGAGCAGATCTCCACGGCCGGCATGGAGGCCTCCGGCACGGGAAACATGAAGTTTTCCATGAACGGGGCGCTTACCATCGGCACCCTGGACGGTGCGAACGTGGAGATCCGCGAGGCCGTGGGCGAGGAAAACTTCTTCCTTTTCGGGATGGATGCCGGTGAGGTGAAGGCCTCGCGCACCCGCGGGTATCGGCCCCGGGACGTCTACGAAAGCATCCCCGAGCTCAGGGTCGCCATCGACGCCATCCGCTCGGGCGTCTTTTCCCGCGGAGATACCGGCATCTTCCAGCCGCTGGTCGACAATCTGCTGGGGCAGGACCCGTTCATGGTGCTTGCCGATTACGCTGACTACGTGGAATGCCAGGACAGGATCGGCCGGGTCTACCTGGATCAGGATCGGTGGGTCCGGATGTCGATCCTGAATACGGCGCGGATGGGTTATTTTTCATCGGATCGGACCATCCGGGAGTACTGCGAGGAGATCTGGAAGGTGAAGCCCCTGCCCGTGACGCTGGAGAAACTCGATGGGTGACGCTTGGAAGGCGCTTAATTGTGAACACCGTTGATGTTGGCCTCCGACGTGGGGCACTCGATGATCGATTCGATTTGGAGATACCAGAATTCTTTCGTAAACCGTCGCTCCGCTTCCTGAAAATCCTTTGCAAAGCGGTACCGGACTCTCTTGACATTGTCGGGGTTGTAGCCGACCATCTTGAATGCTTGCATCAAGATCCTCCATGGGTTGTTTCCGTCTGATGAACGCCGTCAACGTTCAGGGCTTCGGTTGACGCGTCAAACTGTTCCCGGTGAAAAACCCCGCCGGAAACGTAGTCAGATATAATAATGTTGATTCGTTAAAAACTCAAGCTGACTTTCATGACGAGGGTAACATTTTCGATTTTTCAGACATATGCCGAATGGCTGTTTTCACAGGGGTTTCCCAAGGTGTAAAGGGTGCATATACTTTCGTGTTATGACCCGGGAGAAACAGCGGCGAACCGCCGTATCCGATTGGCATGACAATGGTTTCTCCCGCCGACGAAAGGAGCACGGTGATGAAGGTTGGCATTCTGATGATCCTTGGTGCAGCCGGCGTGATGCTGGGGCTGGGCGCCCTGCAGTTCGCCGACGGCATGAACTCTACCGGAAAGCATACGGAGAAGGGCAATATGATAAATATTTCTCAAAATATGAAAACAGCGACCTTTGCGGGCGGCTGCTTCTGGTGCGTGGAGTCCGATTTCGAGACGATCGACGGTGTGATCGAGGTGGTCTCGGGGTACACGGGCGGCGATACGGAGAATCCCACCTACGAGCAGGTATCTTCGGGCAGGACCACCCACCTTGAGGCGGTACAGGTGATCTACGATCCGGAGAAGGTTTCGTATGCGGCGCTCCTCGATGTCTTCTGGCGGCACGTGGACCCGACGGACGGCGGCGGGCAGTTTGTGGATAGGGGCCCGCAATACCGGACCGCGGTGTTCTACGAAACCGAAGACGAGAGAGGCATCGCCCAGAGTTCCAAAGCAGCCCTGGAGGAATCCGGCCGATTCAGCAGGCCCATCGTGACGGAGATCCGGAAGCTGGATAGATTTTACGCCGCAGAGGACTATCACCAGGATTACTACAAAAAGAGCCCGGCCCGATACGGACTCTACCGAAGCAACTCCGGCCGGGACCAGTTCATTCGAAAGGCCTGGAAGGACGGAGAGGGCCCCAAGGCAACCGGAGCAGGCCCGGCCCCGTATGTCAAACCCGACCAGGCAACCCTTCGGAAAACCCTTACGCCTGTGCAATACACCGTGACCCAGGAGGAGGGCACAGAGCCGCCGTTTAAGAATGCTTACTGGGACAACAAGGAGGCGGGCATTTATGTGGATATCGTGACCGGCGAGCCCCTCTTCAGCTCCACGGACAAGTTCGATTCCGGCACCGGGTGGCCGAGTTTCACCCGGCCTCTCGATCCGGCCAATATCGTCGAGAAAACGGACCAAAAATTCTTCATGGTCCGGACCGAGGTGAAAAGCCGCCGCGGCGATTCCCACCTCGGCCATGTTTTTACCGACGGCCCCCGGCCCACGGGGCTCAGGTATTGTATCAACTCGGCGGCCCTGCGCTTCGTGCCAAAGGAAGACCTGGAGAAGGCGGGGTACGGGGTGTATCTCCAGCTGTTTTCCCCATGAGCCTCCTCCGGCGGGGTTGGCAGCTGGCGCCTACTTCTCCAGCCGTACCCTGACGGACTGGGCGTGGGCGCCGAGGCCCTCGGTTTCGGCGAGCCGGATGACGTCCAGGGCCTCCGCCCGGAAGGCGGCTTCGCTGTAGGAGATTACGCTGGTCTTCTTGATGAAGTTGTCCACCGACAGGGCCGATGAAAACCGGGCGGTTCCGGCAGTGGGCAGCACATGGTTGGGTCCCGCGATATAGTCTCCCATGGGCTCGGGCGTGAACTGTCCGACGAAGACCGCCCCCGCGTTCCGGACCTTCCCAAGGTGCTCGAAGGGGTCCTCGATGTGGAGCTCCAGGTGCTCCGGGGCGATCCGGTTGGCGAGATTGAACCCGGCGGACAGGTCGGAAACGATGAAGGCCGCGCCGTAGGCCGCAAGCGACTTCCGGGCCAGCTCCTTCCGGGGAAGCCGCTCCAGCTGACGTGCCACCGCCGCTGAAACCGCCTCCGCAAGGGGTCTGGAGGGGGTGACCAGCACGGCGGAAGAGAGGGGATCGTGCTCGGCCTGGGAAAGGAGATCCGCCGCCGTGTATTCCGGGTCGGCCGAGTCGTCGGCGATGACCAGCACCTCGCTGGGCCCGGCGATCATGTCGATGCCCACGGTGCCGGAGACGATCTTCTTGGCGATGGTGACATGGATGTTGCCGGGGCCCACGATGACGTCGCACCGGGGGATCCGTTCGGTCCCATAGGCCAGGGCGCCGATGGCCCACGCGCTCCCGACCCTGAACACGGCGTCCACGCCCACTCGACGCGCCGCGGCGAGCATGCAGGGGTTGACCGAACCGTCCCGGCGGGACGGCGTGACCATGACAATGCGGTCCACGCCGGCGATTTTTGCGGGAATGACGTTCATGAGAACCGTCGACACCAGGGGCGTGTCCCCGCCAGTTCCGCCGGGCACATAGACCCCCGCGGTCTCCACCGGGGTGAAGATCTGCCCCAGCAGGGTGCCGGGGCGGTCCATGGTGATCCAGGATTTCCTGAGCTGCTTCCGGTGAAAGGTCTCGATCTGTTCCGCGGCCCGGTTCATGGCGGCCATGAAGGCACCGTCCACTTCCGCTTCGGCCGCCTCGAATTCCTCCGGCCTGACCTCTATGTTTTCGGCCCTCAACCCGGGGGCGTCGAAGCGGTTGGCGTAATCCACCAGGGCCGCGTCCCCCCGCGATGCGACATCTTTCAGTATGGTTTTGACATTCTCGAACAGGGCGTCATCAAATGTCACGCCCCGGGCGGCGATGGCGGCCAGCCGCTCGGATGCCGCGTGGGATGGGTAGGTGTAGATTTCCATGGTCTCCGCTTTTTTCCTCCATAAATGTCGTTATCATCTTGACAACAGGATAGCCTTTTGAAAAAAGAAGGATTTCTAATTAACACAGGTGAGTTGTTCACACAATATTCAATATGATGAACGGAGGCGTTTATGAAGGAGAACCGAATCTACAATTTTAATGCCGGCCCTGCGGCCCTTCCCCTGCCCGTCCTTGAGGAGATTCAAGAGGGCTTTTTGAATTTTGCGGGGTCCGGCATGTCCATCACCGAAATCAGCCACCGCTCCAAGTGGTTTGACGCCGTGATCGAGGACGCCATTGCGCGCACCCGGCGCGTGCTGAAACTGGATGACAGATTCCATGTCCTCTTCCTGCAGGGCGGGGCAAGCATGCAGTTCTGCATGATCCCCATGAACCTCCTCCCCGACGGCCGTTCCGCCGATTACGTCAACACCGGCACCTGGTCCACCAAGGCAATCAAGGAGGCGAAGATCCTGGAGAAAACCGTCAACGTGGCGGCCTCCTCCGAAGACCGGGATTTCGCGTACATCCCGAAAAACATCCCGTTCAACCAGGATGCGGCCTATGTGCACATCACCTCCAACAACACCATCAAGGGGACCCAGTGGGCCGAATTTCCGGAGACCCGCGGCGTGCCGATCATGGCCGACATGTCCTCGGACTTCATGAGCCGCTCCTTCGATCCCAATCCCTTCGGCGTGATCTATGCCGGGGCCCAGAAAAATATCGGGCCTGCCGGGGTCTGCATGGTGATCATCCGGGAGGACATGCTGGCGCGGGTGCCCCCGAACCTGCCCACCATGCTCAAATACACGACCCACAGCGAGAAGAACAGCATGTTCAATACGCCGCCCTGTTTTGCGATTTACATGGTTCAACTGGTCATGAAATGGCTGGAGGAGACCGTCGGAGGCCTCGAGAAGATGGCGGCCGTCAACGAAAAGAAGGCCGGCACCCTATACGGCTATATGGACAAGAGCGGATTTTACCGGGGCACGGCCGACGTCGACAGCCGTTCGCGGATGAACGTGACCTTCCGCCTGCCTTCCGAAGCGCTGGAACAGAAGTTCATCCAGGAGGCCACCCTAGAAGGTTTCGGCGGCCTCAAGGGGCATCGCTCCGTGGGGGGATGCCGGGCATCCATATATAATGCCACGGGGATCGAGGCTGTCGAGGCGCTGGTGGATTTCATGAAAACCTTCGAGAAAAAGAACGGGTAGGCCTGCGCTCGCCCGTTTTTGTGAAAGAAAACGACAACGGTCCGGCCCCGCCGCCCGGATGCGCGCGGCGGGGCATTCCTCCTGATGGTGAAATGGCCCCCGATCCTCCCGGAAACAGCCCTGGCTTCCCCAAGAATCCTTCTCCCGACCACATGCCGGGGCTCCGCCGAATCGTCCTTGATTTTGACGGGACACTGATCTCGGAGCACCTATTGACTGCCTGGGTCCTGTTCATTCTGCGCCGTTCCGGGTGGCCTGCCGGTCGGAGAATGGCATTCATGCTGAAAAGCCTCGTCCGCGGCGGGGCGGCCATGATCTTATCCCGATGGCCCGCATGGGAGCCAAGGGCGGTCCGCACGGCCTTCGGCGCCTTCCGGGGCGTCGAGGAAAAGAGCCTTGCGGCTCTGGTTCATCACAGCTCAACACGAAGGCGTTCGGCGAAACGCAATGCCCTCAGCCTGAATCCGGCGGTGTTGGCGATCCTCGATCATCTGGTCCCATCCTTCCGGCGGACTCCGGAAATTCACGTCGTTTCCCGGGGGTCCTCCCGGGATGCCGTGGGGCAATTCCTCCGGAGGCCCGATGTCCGCCGCCGTTTTCACGCCATCGGCATTTCCACCGCGTCCGTCGCCATCCACGCCAACGACATGGAGACCGACGGCGCCGGCTGTTACACCGGCGGCATCCGAGGGAATATCTTATTGAAATTCAATCGGATGGACGTGATGCCCGAAGGCGCGGTTTTTATCGGTGATGACGAGGACGAAATCATCTTCAGGCGGCGGGGCGGGAAAAGCGGGATCCGCTTCGTCAACTGGCGTCGGTGGAAAGGGGAACAACAGAAGTATTGACAAAAACGTCGATCCTGAATAATATAGTTCCTTTTTTATAACGATTCTGAAAAAACTGCATATTTTGCAGGAAAAACAGTCTGAAATCGTCCTGAGTGAAAAAGCGGTTTTTTTGAACTTCGGCCGTAAGCCACTGGCATTTCAATGTATATTTTATACAATACATGAAGATCGCAGGGGCGCGGATGGAGGATGAATCGGGGCGCCGTGGAAAAACACCATGAACGAGGTAATTGAGCATGCTCAAGTTAATGCGGGAGAAGGCCGGCAGCTGGTTTATCAAAGCGATTCTGGGGGCTATCGTCATCGTTTTCATCTTCTGGGGGGTGGGGAATTTCCGCTCGGAGCGGATGAACAAGGTTGCCGTCGTTAACGGCACACCCATTACCGTCGAGGCCTACCAACAGTCCTACAACAGCCTTATCGAACGGTATCGCAGTCAATTCGGGGATCAGTTGAACGAGGATATGATCCAGATGTTCGGGCTGAAAAAACAGGCGCTTGATCAACTCATCAACCAGGCACTCATGCTGCAGGAAGCCGAAAAGCTCAACCTTCGCATCACGGACGATGAGCTGGCCGCTTCGATTCAGGCGATACCGGCCTTTCAGAATGAGGGCGTGTTCGACAAGCGCATTTATACTCGGGTGCTGAGCATGAACCGGCTGAGCCCGGAGGAATTCGAGAACGGGCAGCGGGAATCCATTCTGGTGGAAAAGCTGAGGCAGCTGGTCATGGGCAGCGTCAAGGTTTCGGACCAGGAGGCCCGTGACTATTATCTCTGGGAAAATGCATCGGTAAACGTCGAATTTGTGATGTTCGCTCCGGACAAGTATCCGGATATGGCGGTGACGGATGACGAGGTTCAAAAATATTTCGACGCAAACCAGAACAATTACAAGACCGAGCTGAAGCTGAAAGCCCGGTATATCTATTTCAATCCTCAGGAGTTTACCGCAGGCGTAACGGTGGGTGACGAGGCCGTCAAGGACTATTTCGATACCCATCCCGATGAATTCAAGGTGCCGAAAACAGTCAAGGCCCGCCATATCCTCTTCAAGCTGGAAAACAACAGTTCGCCGGAGGTCGTCGAAGAGAAGCGCAAAAAGGCCGAGGAGGTTCTGGCGCTGGCCAAGGCCGGGCAGGATTTCGCGGAGCTGGCCAGGACCTATTCCGAAGGGCCCAGCAAGGACCTCGGCGGCGATCTGGGGACCTTCAAGAAAGAAACCATGGTCGAACCTTTTGCGGATAAAGCCTTTTCGATGAATGCCGGCGAAATCAGCGAACCGGTGCGCACGCAGTTCGGATGGCATATCATCAAGGTCGAGGCGGTGAACGAGGCCTCTGAAAAAACCCTCGACGAGGTCAGGGAAGAGATCCGGAAAAACATGACCACCGAGAAGGCCAAGACGCTTGCCTACGACAAGGCCGAGTCGATCTTCGACGCCGCGTTCGAAGGGGACGACCTGAAGAAGGTTGCCGAAGGCCATGATGTCAAGGTCGGGGAAACCGGGTTTTTCACGCTGAACCAGGGGCCGGAAGGTGTCAATAATCCGGTGCGTTTCGCGGGGGCGGCCTCGGGGCTTGCCGACATGCAGATCGGCGACATCCAGGATTTCAGCGATGGATATTATCTGATCCAGGTGGTCGCAAGAGAGCCCGAGGTGGTGGCGCAATTCAGCGACGTGAAAGACAAGGTCAGAACGGATCTCATCCGAGTAAAACGCTCGGAGAAGGCTGTTGTGGATGCCAAAGCCTTTTTGGGCGCCCTGAAGGGTGGGGCGTCCATGAAGGAGGCGGGCGCTAAAATGAACCTGTCTCCCAAGGAAACGGGTTTTTTCAAGCGCGCAGACGCGATACCGGAGATCGGCAAGGCGCCCGATATCGCCTCGGCCGCTTTTGAACTTTCCAAGAATTCACCGTTGCCTGAAGCCCCCATCACCGGGCCCAACGGGACATATGTGATTCGGTTTGCAGAGCGGAAATCACCGGAAGCATCGGCCTTCGAACCCGAGAAAGCCGCCGTCAAGGAACGGCTTCTGACGCAGAAGCAGCGGGGCGCCTTTGGGGACTGGCTGGCCCAGGTCAAAGAAAAAAGCGATATCACCATTACGCAGCAGGATATCATGAACTGACGCCATGCGCGGACGGCCGGGTCAGTCGCCGGATGCGCGTGGACCGAGGTTTGGAGGCGGGCAACATGAGCGGACGAATGGGGGTTAAAAGATGCCCTTACTGCTCCACCAATCTGAATAAGGGCGATACCCGGTGCTTTTCGTGCAAGCGCAAGGTCGGTGAGGCCAACAAAGACGGCATTGCGAAAAAGCCCTTTGACTGGAAGGGGTACGGTATGAGCATCCTTGCGACCATTGCGTTTATCGGGTTCATGTGGTGGGCGTTTTTCCGGAAATAAGCGCAATATGCCTGTAACGGGGATGGGGAACATGACGCGGTTGACGGACGATGAAAAGAAGGGCCTGCTGAGGCTGGCGCGCTCCGTGATTGCCTCTAAAGTGGGCGCGGAAAGCGGGGAAGCATATCCGCAAAGCATCTCCTCCTTTTTGGGTCAGCCCATGGGATGCTTTGTCTCGCTGCATAAAAAGAAGGCCCTTCGCGGGTGCATCGGTATCATCGAGCCGGTGGCGCCCCTAATCGACGGGATTCGGGAGAATGCGGTCAATGCCGCATTCCGCGATCCGCGATTTCCGCCGATCGAAAATAGAGAACTTGATGAAATCAATATAGAAATCAGCGTGCTGACCTCCCCTGAGCTCCTCGCGTTCTCGACCCCCCGGGATCTCCTGCGCCAATTGAAGCCCGGCGTCCATGGCGTCATCCTCACCAAGGGGGGCCGCCGTTCCACCTTTTTGCCACAGGTATGGAAGCAGCTGCCGGAGAAGGAGCGGTTTCTTGAACAGCTTTGCCTGAAGGCCGGGATGAAACGAGACTGCTGGAAGGATTCGGGGATCGAGGTTCAGGTGTATGAAGTGGAATCATTCTCCGAGAGGCCGTCTCTATAAGGAAGCGGACGCATCCATCGTTCCGGTGTGTCCAGGTTTCTTGAATCGATAGCCATCGGGAGGCGGAACAGGACCTGGCGGCGGTGGAACAGGGATGATCATCCGCCCACAGGAAAGGAACAGGGAGAGAAAATGGGTATCACCGAGTCGGTTGCGCAGGCGGAAAAGGATGTGCTGGTCAAGTTGGTGATGGATGCTTTTCGGCGGATCATTGTCCATTATGGCGCCTGGTTTTCAGAGGTCGAACACCAGATCGGGATGGCGAATGCGCTGGAAGTTGAAAAAGAGGTGTGGGATGCAAGCCTCTCGAACCAGATCACCCGTCTCGGAGCGACCCTGGGTTTCGGCGTGGAGGGCGGTGTCCCGGCGGCGTTGAAGGCCCTGCCCCGTGAGGCCCTGATCGACCTGATCGAAAAGGTCGGTATCAACTGGCTGGCGAATGACGGCATCTGGTTCCAGGCGGTCGAGCGGAATTTCGGCATGGCCGACGCCAAGCGCTGCAACGACACCTGCTGGACCCGGTTTTCCCCATTCGAGGCATCGCGGATCAAATCATTGCTGAACCTGCCGGAACACGGCGGGATCCCGGCATTGAAAGAGGCCCTGACCTACCGCATGTATGCCTTCATCAACAAGCAGTCCATCGAGGACGTCAACGAGGGCTGCATCATTTTCAGGATGAACGATTGCCGGGTCCAGGCGGCCAGGAAGCGAAAAGGGCTCTCGGACTATCCCTGCAAATCCGCAGGCCTGGTGGAGTATCCCTATTTTGCAAAAACCATCGATCCCCGAATCGAGACAGTGTGCATCGGGTGCCCGCCGGACGAACATCCGGATGACTGGTTCTGCGCCTGGAAATTTACCCTGGCGGGGGAATAGCGGCCCCAGGGTTCGGTTCGGATAGATCTTATCGGAGGGCTTTCGAAAAAACCTCTTGACAATGTTGGGGTAATTTTGTAGGTTATGGGTCCGTTTGGGTCTGCTTACCGACAGGAAGGGCGACGGTCGGCAGGTTTTTTTTTGTTTTTTTGAGGTTAGCAGAAAAAGCCCTTGACGGGAAGTGAAGAAGGCAGTAAAAAGCCTGGGTTTTTTGAATGAAGGGTGTGTGGGAGTGCGGTTTTTTCGGTTTCAGCAAGAGGGCGAAAAAAGTGCTTGA
>NZ_JBGSQX010000010.1:0-19256 GCF_041737845.1 Desulfococcus sp. | reverse complement strand
CGCCGCCTGCCGGGTTTTGAGAAATTCAAGTAAAAAACGAACCGAGAAAACCGAAACCAGAAACATGCCCAGCAGCATCCCTTGCCTGCAAGCACTCCCCTTGCGGCGATACACCGGAACCAACAGCACAAAAATGAATCCATATGCAAGGGCTTCATATAGCTGAACCGCATGCCTGGGCACCGTATCCACGCTTTCAAACACCACGGCCCAGTTTCGGGTTGATGGAATTCCGACAATTTCCGAATTAAAGAAATTCCCCAGGCGGATAAACATGCCTGCCAGCGCAACGGGAAGGGCGATGCGATCCAGCAGCCAGAGATAGGAAGGGCGATTGCATGGCCGCGTAAACAAAAACAGCGACAGCAGAATGCCGAGCGCAGCGCCGTGGCTGGCCAATCCGCCTTCCCAGATTTTAAGGATCTCGATGGGGTGGTTCAGGTAGAAAACCGGATCGTAAAACAGGCAATGCCCCAGGCGCGCACCCAAGGCAACGCCGATGAACATATACGCAAAAAGGCTTTCCACCTCGATTTCCGGGCGGCCTTCCCGTCTGAAAATCCATTGCATGATTTTATAGCCCGCCAGAAATGCAGCCGCAAAAAAGACCCCATACCAGCGGACTGCCAGGGGCCCGACTTTAAAAATTATGGGATTCGTATTCCAGTGAAACGGCATTAACGGGTTTCCAAAAGCGTTGCCTTAAAATCTACAGGATAAAAATCAGTTGCCAGGAACTTGCTCTGAAAACACAAAATCCGCTTATCCTGGATCACTTCCGGGATGCGGATTTTATTGTCACGTTTTTAAAGGCGGATATAATCCGGTGTTATATGCGCATTAGATGCGCACCAAAGTCTTTAATATTTTTTTGAATATTTTAACTTGTTGTTTTTATTGGTCGGGGCGAGAGGATTTGAACCTCCGACCCCTTGAACCCCATTCAAGTGCGCTACCAGTCTGCGCTACGCCCCGACGCGCTCGGGTAATTACTATGGATGAATAGCCGTGTCAACAGGAAAGTGTGCTTTAGATGATGAACAACGATGGCCATCGGCCTGTCAGGCCGGAACCTCTCTTGCCGGGAGACCGGATCGGTATCGTCGCCCCTTCGAGCGCCTTTGACGACAAGGCCTTCTGGAAAGGGGTCGACATCCTCCGGGAGATGGGGTTTTTGCCCGTGATTCCGGAAACCCTTTTTCAACAGAAACGATATCTTGCAGGAGAGGATGTACATCGGGCCCGCCTGATCAATGGCATGTTTGCCGATGACGGCGTCAAGGCGATCTTCTGTGCAAGGGGGGGGTATGGCGCAATCCGTGTCCTTTCCCATCTCGACTGGAAGACCATCTGCGGCCGCCCCAAGATCTTTGTGGGGTTCAGCGACATCTCCGTGCTGCTCGCCGCCTTCGGCACGAGATGCGGCATGGTGACCTTTCACGGCCCGGTGGTCACCTCGCTGGCGGCCTCCGATCCTGAAACAAAAGCCGCACTGAAGGCAGCGCTCTCCTCGCCCCATCCGCTGATATACGAGCCCGGCCGGCCCGTTGTCATCCGACCGGGAATGGGCCGCGGCAGGGTCATGGGCGGAAACCTCTGCACATTATGCCATCTCGCCGGAACCGCCTTTGCCCCCGATACGGCCGGCCGCATCCTGTTCATCGAGGACTGCGGGGAGCCGCACTACAAGATCGACCGCATGCTGACCCATCTCAAGATGTGCGGATGGTTTGACGCCATCGCTGGACTGATGATCGGCTCTTTTGAGCGGTGTGGAGACGCCTCGACAATCATGGAAATCGTTGCCGAGGTCTTTGAGAACGCACAGATTCCCGTGATGGGGGGATTTGAGATCGGACACGGGACGCGCAACCTGATTCTCCCCATGGGGATCGAGGCCGTCCTCGACACGGACCGAGGACGGTTGGCGTTTTGCGGCCCGGCCACCGCTCCCGGACACGGGGCGGACGCGGCATGAAAGCGGTGGATCGCCAGATGATTGCAGGCGTCCAAGACGGCGTTTTTCCCGGAGGCGTTCTCCTCGTGTCCAAAGGACGGAAGGTCCTTTTTCATCGGGCGTACGGGGTGACGAACATCTTTACGGGCGAAGCGATGAAAACCGATACGGTGTTCGACCTGGCCTCCCTGACCAAGCCCCTGGCAACAGCCGTTGCCCTCATGAAGCTGATGGCCCGGGGCGCCCTGGCCCTGGATGCCCCCTTGGCAACGGTTCTTCCTGAGTTCGCGAACACCGAAAAGCGCGCGATCACCATCGCGCAGCTCCTGGCACACCATTCGGGATATCCGGCCTACCGGCCTTTTTACCGCACCCTGCGCAGGCATCCGGCGGTCACCCGGCCCTTTTTCTTGAGAAGGATGCTGGTCGCCCAACCCCTGGCCGATATGCCCGGCAGACGGACGATATACAGTGATCTCGGGTACATGATTCTCGAATGGGTGGTTGAACGGGTGTCGGGAAACCCCCTGGATGTCTTCCTCGATGAGGCGGTCTATGCCCCCCTTTCAATAGACCGGCTGTTTTTTCCGAGCCGTGCAGGGTCTTGCGGGGATGCATCCATGGCGGCGACGGAATTCTGCCCATGGCGGAATGTCCTGCTGTCGGGGCGGGTTCATGATGACAATGCGGATGTGGTCGGCGGGATCGCGGGTCATGCGGGACTCTTCGGGACCGCCCGGGGGGTTCATCAGCTTCTGCACCACGTCTTGTCCGCCTTTCATGGCGGCGGTTCGAGCACTGTCCTCCGGCCGGACCTGGTCCGCCGTTTTTGCTCCCCATGGGGACCAGCGGGGCGCACACCAGGGTTTGATCGTCCCGAGGGAGCGGGATCAAGCGCCGGGCGATATTTCTCAGAGAATACCGTCGGGCACCTGGGCTTTACGGGGACCTCCTTCTGGATGGATTTAGACCGGCGGGTGATCGTGATCCTGTTGACCAACCGGGTTCATCCGTCACGCTGCAACCTTACCATCCGGGCTTTCCGGCCCCTGCTGCACGATACCGTCATGGAAATGGTCCTGCAGGGTGAATCTGCGGGAGAAAAGGATGCCCCAAAAATAGACTTGTAATGGTAACATAATTTTGGTAGCAACACCTATTTGACGTTTGCATATTCACTGAAAGCAAAATTCGAGCTGGATTGGGGTAACATGGGGCTTTTTTTTGATTCTCTGCTGGGCATCTTCTCGAGCGATCTTGCCATCGACTTGGGAACCGCCAATACATTGGTTTATGTAAAAGGAAAGGGCATCGTGTTGTGCGAACCGTCCGTGGTGGCCGTACGCACGGATAACCGCATGAAAAACCGTGTGCTGGCGGTCGGCCTCGAAGCCAAGAATATGCTGGGGCGGACACCGGGGAACATCGTGGCGATCCGTCCCATGCGCGACGGCGTGATCGCCGATTTCGAGGTGACCGAAGCCATGATCCGCCATTTCATCCACAAGGTGCATAACCGCCGGACCTTCGTCAGACCCAGAATCATCATCGCCGTCCCCTCCGGCATTACCCAGGTGGAAAAGCGCGCCGTGAAAGAATCCGCGGAATCGGCCGGCGCCCGTGAAGTCTTCCTGATCGAAGAGCCCATGGCCGCCGCCATCGGTGCGGGGCTGCCCATTACGGAACCGACATGCAATATGATCGTGGATATCGGCGGAGGCACCACCGAGGTGGCTGTGATCTCCCTGGCGGGTATTGTCTTCAGCCGGTCCATACGGGTGGCGGGGGACAAAATGGATGCCGCCATCATTCAATATATCAAACGAAAACACAACCTGCTCATTGGCGAAAGAACAGCGGAGACCGTCAAGACCACCATCGGTAACGCCTACCCAAATCCCAATGAAATCGAAACGATGGAGATCAAGGGGCGGGATCTCGTGACGGGCGTACCCAAGATCCTTCTCATCAACACCGAGGAGATCCGGGTGGCCATTTCCGAGCAGATCGACGCGATCGTCGAGACCGTCAAGATCGCACTGGAGCAGACGCCGCCGGAGCTGTCGGCGGATATTGTGGACAGGGGGATCGTCCTGACCGGGGGCGGCGGTCAGCTCAAAAATCTCGACAAGCTCCTTCGGGAGGAGACCGGGCTGCCCATCACCGTCACCGACGAACCGCTTTACACCGTGGCGCTGGGGTCGGGCAAGGCGTTGGACAATATCGAGATTCTCAAGCAAGTCGTCATTATATAATGATATGTTTTCCAGAAAAACGGTGGTCATCAGCGGCGTCATCCTCTTTTTCGCCGTCAATGTATTGCTGCTTACATTCTCCCTCCGATACCGGGATTCCTCATTTGGAACGGAACAGACGACGATCAGCATTACCGGGCCGTTCCAAAACGTCATCAGCTTTGTCATTCGCTCTGTAAAACAGATCTGGTTCCGCTACTTTTCCCTGATTTCGGTGGCAGAAGAGAATGATCATCTCAAACAGGCCCTCGAACGCGCCATCGAGCGGGGCCATCGGTGTGATGAGATCGAGTTGGCCAACAATCGTCTTCGCGCACTGCTCGATTTCCAGGTGACAATGGAACAGAAAACGGTGGCGGGGGAGATCATCGGAAAGGATCCCTCTCCATGGTTCAGGAGCATCATCATCAACAAGGGGAAGCGGGATGGCGTGCGGCCTTCCCTGCCGGTGATCGTCCCTGCCGGCGTGGTTGGAATCGTCACGGATGTCTCGGACCGATATGCCAAGGTCCTCATGATGATCGACCAGAACAGCGCCGTGGATGCGGTGGTCCAGCGGAATCGTGCGCGGGGAATGGTCCGGGGGGAGGCCAGGGACATCTGCTCGCTGGAGTATGTCCTGTATCACCACGATCTGGTGGCGGGGGATATTTTGGTGACGTCCGGATTGGACGGGGTTTTCCCCAAAGGGCTCCGCATCGGGACCATTTCCCAGGTGACCAAAAAAAATTCGGGAATTTTCCAGGAGGTCGTTGTTACTCCCTTTGTTGATTTCGAAACCATCGAGGAAGTGATGGTGATCCTCTCGCCGCCCTCGTATGAACTATTCTATGGAAAATGAATTACTGCTTTTACCTTTTCGTATGTCTCCTGCTGACCATCTTCCAGACTGCGGTCATTCTGGAATTCTTTCCGTCCTATCAATGCTATGATCTGTTTATCCCGTATATTCTTTATCTCGGCATCATGCGGCCCATTTCCGAGGTCCTGCCGTTTGTCATTGCCAGCGGGTTGATTGTGGACAGCCTCTCTGCGGGACCGTTGGGATTATATACCACCAGTTATTTCTGGATATTCATTCTGACAAGGCTGCTGAGCGGCCGTTTCCTTGTGGGGCACTGGATGTGCCTGCCTTTTGTTATTATGGCCGGGGTTTTGCTCGAAAATCTAATTATTTTAGGGGTATGCATTCTGCTGGACAGACAGTTTCAGGTGCCCGGGACATCGGTTCGGATTGTACTGGAGCAGGTCGGCTGGGCAGCCGCAAGCGGCGTATTCATTTTTATGGGGATACGCATGGCCCACGGTTTCTGGCACAAATGGTTCGAAAAAAAATCCCATGGCAAAAAAGACGATACATCATTACCCGATAACACCTTTTCCTGACCTGATCCATGCGTTTTTCTTTTAAGGCTGTCGGCAGCGAGTGGTACAAGAACCGGTTGACGTTCGCCGCCCTGATGATTCTATCTGCGTTCATGATGTTGATCGTCCGCTTGTTTTATCTTCAGGGGATCGAGGGAGAGGAATTCAGGCGGCTTTCCCAGAACAACTGCATCCGCCTCCGGGGGATCAGTCCGTCGCGGGGCGTGATATTCGACTGCAAGGGGACGCTGATGGTCGACAATCGGCCGTCGTTCAATCTGAGCATCATTCCAAAAGATGCGAAGCCGCTGGCCGAGACGATGGAGAAACTCTCCCAGTATGTGCATATTCCGGAAGAGATCATGGCGGATGTGGTTCATGGAAAGCGCGGGACGGCGTCCTACACCCCTGTGCTGCTGAAGAAGGACATGAATCGAGACGAACTTGCGGCGATCGAGGTCCACAAGTTCGACCTGCCCGGGATTGTTGTGGATATACAGCCTCAGCGTCACTACATCTCCACCCACGCAGCCCATTTGATCGGATATCTGGGCGAGATCAGCCTCGACGAACTCAAAAGCGGAAAATTTCCCTCCAGCAGGAGCGGAGACTATGTCGGCAAGTACGGCGTCGAGCGAACCGCTGAAATCCATCTGAAGGGGGAACCCGGCGGAAAGCAGGTGGAGGTGAATGCCCGGGGTCAGGTTATCCGGACGCTGCAGACCGTCGATCCGGTTCCGGGCGACAACATTTGGCTGACCATAGATCTGGATCTCCAGAAAAAGGCGGAGGCGCTGCTGGACGGCCTGGTAGGGGCTGTCGTGGCGGTGAACCCGGAGAATGGAGAGGTCCTGGCCATGGCCAGCAGCCCCTCCTTTGATCAGAACAGTTTTGTCGACGGCATGTCCGATGAAGAATGGCGGGATCTGGTTTCAAACCCATTTCACCCCCTGCAGAACAAGGCGGTCAGCGGAGAGTATCCGCCCGCATCAACCTATAAGATCGTTACGGCCATCGCGGGATTGGAGGAAGGGGTTATCGATGCCCATACCACTTTTTTTTGTCCGGGCTACCACCGGTTCGGCGACCGTGTTTTTCGATGCTGGCGGAAAAGCGGGCATGGCACCGTCAATGTCGTCAAGGCGCTGGCGATGTCCTGCGATGTATTCTTCTACCAGACGGGACAGAGGCTCGGGGTCAACCGCCTTGCCCGTTATGCCAAGGCATGCGGACTGGGTTCGCCGACGGGGGTGGCGCTCAGCCATGAATCCGGCGGCTTGATTCCTACATCCGATTGGAAGAAAAAGCGATTTGGCGTGTCGTGGCAAAAGGGGGAGACGCTTTCCATCGCCATTGGTCAGGGGTATGATCTCGCCACCCCCCTGCAGATGGCGGTATTGACCGCCGCTGTTTCCAATGGAGGAAGCCTGTATCGCCCCCAGATCATCAAGAAACGGGAAAATACCCATGGAGAAACGGTTTTTGAATGCGAAAAGGAGGAGGCCGGACGATTGCCCGCCGGCCCCGAAACCCTTGAACTCGTCAAGCTGGGGCTTTGGGACGTCGTCAACAGCACCAGCGGAACGGCCCGGCTTGCCCGCATCAACGGGGTTGACGTGAGCGGAAAAACCGGCACCGCCCAGGTTTTCAGCAGAAAAAACGAAGATACCTCCTGGAATGAGGTCACCCTGGACCACCTGAAACCCCATGCCTGGTTCGTCGCCTATGGAAGGCGGGATGCGGACCAGATTGCCGTTGCGGTGATCGTCGAGCACGGGGAGCATGGTTCGGGAACCGCGGCACCCATTGCCAGGGAGGTCATCCGAGCCTATTTTGGCCCGATCCAGAATAAAGACGGTACTCCATCCGGAAGGTGATCCGACCGTTGTGAAAGGGATGTGACGTTGAAGCCCATGATGTTTGACCGCCGTCTGATTCAGCATTTTGACTGGGGCCTGATGCTCCTGACGCTGATGATCTGCTTCATTGGCCTGATGACGCTTCACAGCGCCGTGTCGGCAGGCCTGGATGGCGGGGATCAAGCTTATTTCATGCGACAGATGGTCTGGTATGGCGCCGGCCTCGTCGCCATGACGGCGGTGATGGTGTTCGATTACAGAAATATCGATCGATGGTCCTATGTCATCTATGGCGGTATTATGGTCCTCCTGATCTGCGTGCTCTTTTTCGGAAAAACGGCGGGGGGGTCAAGGCGGTGGCTGGTTTTCGGGCCGGTGTCCCTTCAGCCGTCAGAACTGGCCAAAATCGCTGTGATCGTCATTCTGTCAAGATACTATTCCAGGCGGGTGAAGCCCGGCGGCTTTACCTTGCGGGAGTTGATTTATCCTGCCCTGCTGACGATCATACCGTTTGGCCTCATCGTCGAACAGCCCGACCTCGGCACGGGCCTCACCGTTCTGTTGATTTCAGGATCGATGACCCTCCTGGTGAAGGTCGAGCGACGAACCTTCCTCTTCCTGGGCGGCATCGGCGCCATTGCCTTTCCCCTGGTCTGGTTTTTTCTCAAGGAGTATCAGCAGCAGCGGATTCTGACCTTTCTGGATCCGAACCGCGATCCCCTCGGGGCCGGATACCACATCATTCAATCCAAGATCGCCATTGGATCGGGGATGATCGCCGGCAAGGGGTTTCTAAAGGGGACCCAAAACACCCTCTCGTTTTTGCCCGAGCAGCATACCGATTTCATCTTTTCGGTTCTGGCGGAGGAATGGGGCTTCATCGGGGCTTCACTCTCCGTCTTGATCTTCCTTACACTGATCATCTGGGGCCTCAATATTGCCTATCGGTGCAAGGATCCCTTTGGAACCATCCTGTCCTTCGGTGCCGCTGCCCTGATATTTTGGCAGACCTTCATCAATCTGGGGATGGTGATGGGGCTTCTCCCGGTTGTCGGCATGCCGCTTCCCCTCATCAGTTACGGCGGGTCATCCGTGCTTACCATCATGATCTGTATCGGTATGCTGATGAATGTCAGCATGAGGCAGTTCTCGGCGGATTAGAGGCGTTCTAAAACGACCAGAAGAAAGAGGGCTGGCTGCCGGTTAGCGGAATGCCTGTTTTCAGGGCGAATCGGGCCGCCGGAATGCGTGCTTTATAAAGAAGCATTTTGCAAAAAACCTTTGACAAATTCATAAGCCTGATGGTACAAAACCCGCAATTTTGAGTCGGGCCGGAATATTATAATTTTAATAGGAATTTGAAAACAGTATTTTGACGGGGGAGTTGAAATGATAAGCATTGACAGTTCGGTGTTCATACAAATCGCCAATTTTCTGTTTCTGATCTGGATACTTAATAAAGTGCTCTATCGACCCATCCGGGATATGCTGTCGAAAAGAAAAGACCGGGTTGCCGGGATGGAAAATGGAATAGCCACCTGCCTCCAGGAGGCCCAGGAAAAGGATGCGCTCTTCTCTAACGGTATCCGTGAGGCAAGAGCCAAAGGCGCCATGGAGAAAGACAAGATGATCCAGGATGCTCAGGAGGAGGAGAAAGCGATCGTCAGGAAGATCAACGAAAAGGCACAGACGGAACTCGCGAAGATGCGGGTCAAGATTGCGAAAGACGCGGAGGGGGTTCGGCAATCGCTTCTGCAGGAAGTTGATAGATTTGCAAACGACATTGGCGAAAAGATCTTAGGGAGGGCTGTTTGATGAAGAATCCTGGTGTGTTCGGAATGTGCCGGTCGGCTCGGGGGAGGGCGTTGGTCGTGCTTTTCCTGGCGGCACTTCTGGTGTTCTGCCATGGCGGCGTCTTTGCCGCGAGTGATGGCCGTGGCGAAGAAGGGAAGGCTGTCCATGAAGCCCCGGCCGATGCTTCGGCTCATGGAGCCGCGGCGGATGCCCATGGGGAAGCGGGCGGACACGGTGAAGGCGGTCAGGGCGGCAAGGGCTGGGTCTCGACGGATACCTATCGCGTGATAAACTTCAGTGTGCTGGCGATTGCCTTGTTCTTTCTCCTGCGGAAGCCCGTCGCCAAGGCATTGAGCGCGCGGATTGACGGTATCAAAGAACAGCTTGCCGAGCTGGAGGCCAAAAAGCAAAAGGCCCTCGAAGAGCTTTCAGAATACAATGCCAAGCTTGCAAAACTGGAGGGCGAATCGGAGAAGATCATCGCGCAATACGAGAAGCAGGGGATCGAAGCCAAGGCGCGCATCCTGAAAGAGGCCGAGGCGGCCGCCGAAAAGCTTGAGGAGCAGGCAAAGCGAAACATCGAACATGAATTTAAAAAGGCGCAACAGAGCCTGCAGAGAGAGATGTTGGAAAAAGCGCTGGTCAAGGCAGAGGAAATCCTGAAATCGAGAATTACCGATCAAGACCAGGAAAGACTTGTTGACGAATACTTAGAGAAGGTGGTGGCATAGTGAAAAATTTAGCTGTATCGCGGCGTTATGCCAAGGCACTTCTGCTGATAGGTAAAGAAGACGGCCAGGCCGAGCTTTACAGGGCGCAGCTTGGCGAATTCTCAAAGTTGATCTCACAGAATAAACAGCTCGAGCAGGCCTTTACAAACCCCCTGTACGATACGGAGGGCCGTAAAAGAGTGCTTCTCGCAGTCATCGAGCTGCTGGATCTGTCAAAAATTGTAAAGGCATTTTTGCTCTTGCTTTTTGATAAGGGGCGGATTGGGCTACTGGATAGCATCAACGATTTCTATCAAAAACTGGCGGACGAATTCAAGGGCGTCGCTCTGGCCAGCTTGGTGTCAGCGACGGAGCTTTCATCCGAAGCGATTGAAAAAATCCGAGAGTCTCTGTCCAAGGTAACCGGCAAAGAGGTTAAACTTGAAGTAAAACAAGACCCCGAACTCATTGGTGGCGTTGTCACCCGAATCGGGGATCTTGTTTTAGACGGTAGTGTCAGGACACAGTTGCTTAATATGAGAGAATCTTTAAAAAGGGGTGAGAGTGTCTAATGGAATTAAGAGCTGAAGAAATTAGTCAGATTATCAAAGAGCAGATCACGGATTATGACAAAAAAGTCGAGTTGAGCGAGACCGGCGTTGTCTTGTCTGTGGGTGACGGTATCGCCCGTGTTTACGGCCTTGAAAAAGTCATGGCCATGGAACTGGTCGAATTCACCGGCGGCGTTCTGGGTTTGGTGCTCAACCTGGAAGAAGATAACGTGGGTATCGCCATCATGGGTGAAGACACCCTTATCAAGGAAGGCGACATCGTCAAGCGCACCGGCCGCATCGCCCAGGTTCCCGTCGGCGAAGCCGTGCTGGGGCGTGTTGTCACCGCCACGGGCGAGCCCATTGATGGTAAAGGCCCCATCGATGCCAAGGAGTCGCGGCGGGTTGAAATGGTCGCTCCCGGCGTTATCGCCAGAAAGAGCGTCCATGAGCCCTGCTACACGGGTCTGAAGGCGATCGATGCCATGACGCCCGTCGGACGCGGCCAGCGTGAACTGATCATCGGCGACAGGCAGATCGGCAAGACGGCTGTCGCGGTTGACGCCATTCTCGCCCAGAAGGATACGGACGTTTACTGCATCTACGTTGCCTGCGGCCAGAAAAAATCTACAGTTGCCCAGGTCGTGGCCGTCCTTGAGAAACATGGCGCCATGGAGTATACCACCGTCGTCGCCGCCTGTGCCAGTGACCCCGCAACGCTTCAGTTTGTCGCCCCCTACGCCGGATGCGCCATGGGCGAATATTTCAGAGACAATGGAAAACATGCCCTCATCATCTATGATGACCTTTCCAAACAGGCGGTGGCCTATCGCCAGGTATCGCTCTTGCTCCGTCGCCCGCCGGGACGTGAGGCCTACCCCGGCGATATCTTTTACAACCATTCCCGGTTGCTTGAGCGCTCGGCAAAGCTGAACGACGAACTCGGCGCAGGCTCCCTGACGGCCCTCCCCATCATTGAAACCCAGGCCGGCGACGTATCCGCCTACATTCCGACCAACGTTATATCCATCACCGACGGACAGATTTATCTCGAACCGAACCTGTTCTATGCCGGCGTCCGCCCGGCCATCAACGTCGGTCTTTCCGTATCCCGCGTCGGCGGTGCCGCCCAGGTGAAAGCCATGAAGCAGGTCGCGGGTACGCTGCGGCTGGATCTCGCACAGTACCGCGAACTCGAGGCATTTGCGGCGTTTGGCAGTGATCTGGATGCGTCAACCCAACGGCAGTTGACCCGAGGTGCGCGACTCGTTGAAATCCTCAAGCAGCCGCAATATAATCCCCTGCCCCTTGAAAAACAGGTCATGATCCTTTTCGCTGGAACCAAAGGCTTCCTGGATCCGCTGCCCATCAACACACTGGCAAAATATGAGGCCGGACTCCATGCATTCATTGGAGACAGGTATCCGCAGATTTTTAAAGAACTGGCCGAAAAGAAGCAGATCGGTGAAGACCTTGACCAACTCATGAAAAAAGCCTTGACGGAATACGGCGCAGAGTTCAAAGACACAATCAAATAACGAGGGCGCAATTTTATGGCAACTTTAAAGGATGTTCAGCTTAAGATCGCCGCAGTCAAAAAGACGAAGCAGATCACAAAAGCCATGAATATGGTGGCCGCTTCAAAGCTGCGCGGCGCTCAGGGCAAGATGGAGGGATTTCGGCCGTATGCGTCGAAATTCTCCGAAGTCCTGGGAAGTCTTGCGGAAAGCGCTGGGGAAGAGGCCAGCCCTTTGCTGATTCCGCGTGAGGAAACCAAAAAAATTAATGTCGTATTATGTACGTCTGATCGAGGCCTTTGCGGCGGGTTTAATTCCAACCTCATCAACCGGGCCTTGTCGTTTTTCAAAGAAAAAGCCGGACAGGACATTGATGTCTCGTTCACCAATTTCGGCAAAAAAGGACGGGATTGGGCCAGAAACAGTAAGCATACGATTGCCGATACATATTTAGGCGTCGTTGGTGGAAAGTTCGAATTCGGTGTCGCTGCAAATGCCGGAAGAAAGCTGATCGACGGATTTTTAGACGGGGAGTATGATGAGGTCTACCTGATCTATTCCGAATTTGTCAGCATGGCGCGGCAGGTTGCGGTTTTAAAGCAGTTATTGCCGATTCCGCCGATCGAGGTCGAGGACGCTGAAGCGGCTTCTGAAGACATGCCGTTTCTGGCGGAGCATATCTGCGAGCCGTCCCCAGCAGAGCTGCTCGGCGACATGCTGCCGAAAAATGTGTTTGTTCAGATATACAGAGCATTGCTCGAGACATCGACCAGTGAGCACGCGGCGCGCATGACGGCAATGGACAATGCAACCAAAGCCTGCAACGATATGATAGACAGCCTGACCCTTACCTACAACAAAGCACGTCAGGCGGCCATCACGTCGGAATTGATGGATATTGTCGGCGGTGCTGAGGCCCTCAAAGGTTAAACAAACATAATACGGACATAAGCGTTTATATTGGAGGTTTTTAAATGGGAGAAAATATCGGTAAAATTTCGCAGGTAATTGGGCCTGTTGTGGATGTGGAGTTCGAACAAGGAAAACTCCCCACTATTTTGACAGCACTTCTGATTTCGAACCCCGCGATCAGCGATGAGGCAGACAACCTGGTCGTTGAGGTTGCGCAGCACCTGGGAGATAATGTCGTTCGCACGATCGCCATGGATGTCACTGACGGTCTGGTTAGAGGTATGTCTGTCAAGGATACGGGCTCTCCCATCATGATGCCCGTCGGCGAGGCCGGACTCGGCAGGGTTCTGAATGTCGTTGGGCGGCCCGTGGATGGTCTCGGTCCCGTCAGCCAGGAAAAAATGATGCCCATTCATCGCCTTGCGCCTAAGTTTACGGAGCAGGACACAACCGTCCGTGTTCTTGAAACCGGCGTAAAGGTCATCGATCTTCTGGTACCGTTCCCCCGCGGCGGTAAAATGGGCATGTTTGGCGGTGCCGGCGTCGGCAAGACGGTTATCATGATGGAAATGGTGCATAACATCGCCATGCAGCACGGCGGTATCTCCGTCTTTGCCGGCGTCGGAGAGCGGACCCGTGAGGGAAATGACCTTTATCATGAAATGAAGGATTCTGGGGTGTTACCGAAAGCTGCGCTGATTTACGGCCAGATGACGGAACCGCCCGGAGCGCGGGCCAGGGTGGCGCTTTCCGCCCTGACAGCGGCGGAGTATTTCAGGGATATTGAAGGTCAGGACGTGCTGATCTTCATCGACAATATTTTCCGGTTTACGCAGGCCGGTTCAGAGGTATCCGCTCTTCTCGGCCGCATGCCCTCCGCCGTTGGGTACCAGCCCACTCTGGCAGTCGATCTCGGTGCCCTTCAAGAACGGATCACCTCCACGGACAAGGGATCGATTACCGCTGTACAGTGTGTTTACGTTCCTGCCGACGACCTTACCGACCCGGCACCGGCGACAACCTTTGCCCACCTTGACGGCACCGTGGTTCTGTCGCGTCAGATTGCAGAGCTGGGAATTTATCCGGCTGTGGATCCATTGGATTCCACATCGAGAATTTTGGACGCAAGCTACATCGGGGAAGAACATTACCTGGTCGCACGGAGTGTTCAAAAGATTCTGCAGAAATACAAAGAACTCCAGGATATTATAGCCATACTTGGAATCGAGGAGCTCTCCGAGGAAGACCGACTCACCGTTTCCAGGGCAAGAAAAATGCAGCGGTTTTTGTCACAGCCGTTCCACGTTGCGGAGACCTTTACCGGAAAAGCCGGAAAATACGTCAAGATCGAAGACAATATCCGGGCTTTTAAGGAAATCGTGGATGGCAAGCATGATGATATACCCGAACAGGCTTTCTACATGGTAGGCGGAATTGAAGAAGTTCTTGAAAAAGCCAAAGGCATGGCTGAGGCTTAAGCAACTGACGGTTGCGAGGGAAAAATTATGGCTGAAAATATTAGATTAGAGATTGTTACCCCTGATAAATCTGTCGTCAGCGAGGATGTTCAGATCGTTGTAGCGCCGGGCACGCTGGGTGAGTTTGGCATTTTGCGCGGGCATACGCCATTTTTAACCACTCTCAACATGGGCACGGTACGATACAAGGATGCAAACGGCGTCGAACGGCATATCTTTATTAGTGGCGGTTTTGCTGAAGCCCTGCCTGACAAGGTAACGATACTGGCTGAATCTGCAGAACGGAGACGCGATATCGATATCGATCGGGCCAGATCGGCTCTAGTGAGAGCACAAAAACGATTGGAAGAAGCCCAGAAGGAAAAGATGGACTATGCAAGAGCAAAAGCAGCTCTTGATAGAGCCCTCCACCGTATTAAGGTCGCCTCATCCAAAGGGTAAATTCAAGCAGATCTTAAATCGACCCTATCAAACGAAAAAAAGGCAAGCCATGGCATCATGGATTGCCTTTTTTCATGAAACATCAGAAGCATGCTTTTCTGAAGACACATTGCTGAAACTCAAGCGCGACCTGCAGCGGCATCGCAAATCCGGGACGGCTGTTTTCACGCGGAAAATCTGCGGAGCAGACAATGGGAAGGCGCATCGGGCGGCGCAAAAAATCTTGACTTTCTTTGTGCTCGAAGCCTATAGTTATCCAGGAAATTGGGATGAATAACGGATAATATGGGCATTTTCTCGCCAAAAAGAGATATGTTGCTTTGATTTCAGGCGCTGGATCGGGTATATAAACTCATGCCCGCCAAGGTTTCCGGTGGGCGGGGAGATCGATTTCATATCGGCGATTCGAGTGCCAAAAAATATGAGTGTATGTGGGTTGGCTTGTCGTGTGTTCGTGGTAATCATTGGTGCATGAAAGGATAAAATAGGCCTCAATCAGGTGAGAAGGCTTTATGATCATACCAAAACCTGGGGTTTATGACAGGTTAAAATGATTCTGGTAAACACGAAACCGATCCACACAATGCCAAATCGGCTGCGGTCTCAATTGAGAGTCTGGAAATAATACAGCAAACGGGTAATTGCCAAACGTATCGCATTTGCCGAAGCAAAGGTTTTATTTAAATTGATGGTATTTCCCCTGCCGTGTTCGTGATTGGAAGAAGCGCTTTGATCCAACAGATAATTAAACGGGGGCCTTTCTCGGTTTTGGTGAGCATGTTCTGTTCCTACAGAAAAGCCTAAAGAAACCATAAGGCGCCCACTTTGGACCTTAGGTTCAAAGGCCTGCCAACACGGCACAATGGTGGGGGATATAAAACCTCTTTATGCATATGTTGCCTAATTTGGGTTTTCTCATAGATCACCTGAATGCAATGCACCTCTTTTCCAGCCCATCCAATGTATCCGTTCGTCATACCACCTATTCCTGATAACTTAATATGTATTTACAATAAGTTGGGTCAATAAGACGCGCAGACGGGTTTCTGCGGTTCCCTAAGGCTATTGCCGAGGGAGGCAACGGATATCTGTTTTCGACGTTTAAACGCAAGAAGACGGAGCGTATGCGGGACGGATGTGTTAGGTTTTTCAACTATTATTTATTGCATGGATATCAGCGGTAAAGTTTGGACAGCAGTCCCCATAAGGGTGCGCTGTTAATGCCGGTTATGGATGTTTACAGGGAGATGCTTCATGAGTGAATATAGTTTTTTTATTGGCTTGCTCGGCGCCGGCATAGGGGTCGGGATAGCCTATTGGGTGAAAGGACAGATTCAAACCCAAAAAATTAAAGGTGCGGATGAAGAGGCGAAGCGCATCCTTGATGATGCTAAACGAAAAGCGGATACTGTCGTTAAAGAGTCAATGCTGGAAGCAAAAGATAAGCTTCTCATGATGAAGAGCGAATTTGACGCAGAAACAAGAGAAACCCGCGCTGAGCTGAAGAAGCAAGAAAAACGGTTAATCCAGAAGGAAGAAAATATTGATCGAAAGAGCGAACATCTCCAGCAGAAAGAGAACGATTTCATTAAAAGGGAAACTGACATTGCAAAGAAGGAAGAGGATGTTCTGGCAGAGGAGCTGCGTTACAATGAGTTGATTCAATCGCAGAGGGATCAGCTTGAAAAAATATCCGGATTGACTGCCGAACAGGCAAAAGAGCTTTTGATTCGTGCCATGGAAAACGAGGCCCGTTACGAAGGGGCAAAGCTCATCAAGCGGATTGAGAGCGAGGCCAAAGAGGATGCGGACAAAAAATCCAAAAAGATCATCGCAACGGCTATTCAGCGGTATGCTGCCGATTTTGTGGCTGAAAGGACGGTTTCCGTTGTACAACTCCCCAACGATGAGATGAAAGGCCGCATTATCGGAAGAGAGGGGCGCAATATTCGAGCGTTGGAGGCGGCCACCGGCATAGATCTGATTATCGACGATACTCCGGAAGCCGTAATCTTATCGGGATTCAATCCTGTCAGAAGAGAGGTCGCCAGAATTGCTCTGACGCGGTTGATTTCGGATGGCAGAATTCACCCTGCCCGAATTGAGGATATTGTGAAAAAGGTTGGGAAGGAGATTGATATCACCATAAAGGAGTCGGGTGAACAGGCTGCTTTCGATTTGGGGGTTCATGGGATCCACAATGAGTTGATAAAGTACATCGGCCAGCTCAAATTTCGAACCAGCTATGCCCAGAATGTCCTTCAGCATTCTATTGAGGTTGGCTTTCTGTGCGGGATCATGGCGGCGGAGCTCGGGCTCAACGAAAAACTTGCAAGGCGAATGGGATTGCTCCATGATATTGGAAAGGCCATTGACCACGAGGTGGAGGGGCCGCATGCGGTCATAGGGTCAAAACTCTTGAAAAAATTTGGTGAATCCGCCAAGGTTGTCCATGCCGTTGCCGCCCATCATGAAGACATCCCCCCCGCATCCGTATATGCCTTGCTGGTTCAGGCGGCCGACGGTCTGTCCGGAGCAAGGCCCGGCGCCCGGAAGGAGTTGCTTGAAAATTATGTTAAGCGGCTTGAGGATCTCGAAAATATTGCTAACTCATTTCAGGGTGTTGTCGACTCCTATGCCATCCAGGCCGGACGCGAGATCCGGGTGATGGTTGAAAGCAGTCTGGTGTCTGACGAGGATACCCTCCTCATGAGCAAGGACATCGTTAAAAAAATTGAAGAATCGCTGACTTTTCCGGGGCAGATCAAGGTGATGGTAATCCGAGAAACGCGGGCGGTTGAATATGCAAACAAGTAAGGTGGAATGACATGGCGAACATCGTGGATACGCTCAAGGAACGGGGGTTTGTTGAACAGACAACCCATGATGCAGAACTATATGAACATTTTAATGCCGGAGGTCGGTCATGTTACATTGGGTTCGATCCAACGGCTTCCAGTCTGCATGTCGGCAGTCTCGTGCCCATTATGGCCCTGTCTCACATGCAGCGCGCCGGCCATCGGCCCATTGCCCTGGTTGGCGGGGGTACGGGGTTGATCGGCGATCCCAGCGGAAAAACCGAAATGCGCACGCTCTTGACCCATGAGTCCATCGAACAAAACGTGGCGGGCATTCAAGGGCAGCTATCCCATTTCATAGACTTCTCGGGCGGAAAAGCCCTGATGCTGAACAATGCCGACTGGCTGACGAAGCTTGAATATATTCCGATGCTGAGAGACATCGGACGGCATTTCAGCGTGAATCGCATGATCAAGGCCGAAAGCTATCGCATGCGCCTTGATTCAGAAGAAGGGCTCAATTTCATCGAATTCAACTATATGATCCTTCAGGCATATGATTTCATGACGCTCTTCGACAAATACGATTGCGGGCTTCAAATGGGGGGCAGCGATCAATGGGGGAATATCGTCGCCGGGATTGAGCTGATCAGGCGGGTCTTTAAAAAACCTGCTTTCGGCATCACGTTTCCCCTCATCATGACCAGCAGCGGCATCAAAATGGGAAAGACCCACAAGGGAGCGATATGGCTCGACCCGTCCAGGACATCCCCATATGAATATTATCAGTTTTGGATCAATACGGAGGACGCGGATGTCGAGCGCTTTCTGGCCTTGTTTACGTTTCTTCCAATGATGGAAATCAAGGCGGTGGCTCACCTCGATGGAGAAAAACTGAACTGCGCCAAAGCCGTTTTGGCATTTGAGGCCACAGCCCTTGCCCATGGATTGGAGGAAGCCGTTGGCGCCTGCAACGCCGCTGGCAGCATGTTCGGGTTCCGGGTGGTTCCAGGCGATGTGCTGCCTTCCAGTTCTATCCCAAGAGATGAGAAGGAGAGTGATGACTCCGTTCCCTGCACGGTCATAAACGAGTTGGTTCTCGCAGGTGGCATCTGCGCCTTCAAGGTTCTACACATGGCGGGGCTTGCAGCCTCCGGAGGGGCTGCCCGAAGGCTGATTGAGCAGGGTGGGGCCTATATCAACGGTGAGCGTATCGCGTCCGCCGATTATGTGGTAACGAAAAATGATTTCAAAGACGCAAATATGCTCCTCAGGGCCGGAAAAAAGCGTTATCATAAAATACTGCTGGAAAAATGAAATGCGACGCATCTGTTCCCGGCAGCGTCCGTTTCGATTCGGTGCGGGGAAAATAAAAAGTTCCGCAATCCAAAAAAACCTCTTGACAATGTTGGGGTAATTTTGTAGGTTATGGGTCCGTTTGGGTCTGCTTACCGACAGGAAGGGCGACGGTCGGCAGGTTTTTTTGTTTTTTTGAGGTTAGCAGAAAAAGCCCTTGACGGGAAGTGAAGAAGGCAGTAAAAAGCCTGGGTTTTTTGAATGAAGGGTGTGTGGGAGTGCGGTTTTTTCGGTTTCAGCAAGAGGGCGAAAAAAGTGCTTGA
>NZ_JBGSQX010000047.1:0-41190 GCF_041737845.1 Desulfococcus sp. | reverse complement strand
CCCCGACAGCCCCGCCTGGGAGGCTGCTGCCGGCAACGGATGCGCAGTCCCGGACGCGACCGGCGGCGGGACAGCACATCCCGGAAGCTGCGGCGCCCCCGGCCGGAGGCCACAAGGACATCCCCGTAAAATCGCAGGATGAAGCCGGCCTCACGATCCAGGCCCTGGTCTGGTCGACCGCGCCGGAAGACCGGCTGGTTGTGGTGAACGGAAATATTCTGAAGGAGGGCGGGGTGATCGGCGGGGCGTCCGTCACCTTCATCGGCGAGGACTACATCATCATGAGCCAAGGCGGCTCCCGGTGGAAGCTGAAGTTTCAGCTCAAATAAGGCGGGGGTCCGCCCCGGGCGGAGCGGACCCCGAGCGTCATCCTTTCATCCGGCCGCGGGTTCGGACGACCGGCCGAGGGCTTCATTCATCAAATTCCCGACCATCCGGTTGAAACGGGACGGGTCTTCGATCTTGCCCCCCTCGCTGATGACGGCCATGTCCAGCAGCAGTCGGCTGTAATCCTCCAGCACCGGATCATTGCGATCTTTTTCGAACACGGCGTTGATCTTTTCAATGACCGGATGCTTCGTGTTCAGTTCGAGAATGCGCTTGGTCTCGGGCGGCTGTCCACCCGAGGCCTTCAGCAGCTTTTCCATATAGGCGCTCATGTCGTGGGCGTCCCCCGACAGGCAGGCCACCGATTCCCTCAGATGGGAGGACGCCTTGACCTCCTTGACCTTGGTTTCCAGGTGGGACTTGATCCGCCCGAACAGGGCATTGAATGCGCCGCTCGACGCAGCATCCGCATCGTCCAGCTTCAGATCCCCCTTTTCGGCGCTCTTGAGCTTCTTGCCGTCATATTCCTGAAGGGACTGGACCACCCATTCATCCACGGGGTCGGTCATCAGGAGGACCTCGTAGTCTTTCGCCTTCAGGGCCTCCAGGTGAGGGCTGTTGACGAGCATGGAGAGGTTGTCGCCGGTAATGTAGTAGATCTCTTTCTGATCCGGTCTCATGTTGGCCGCATACTCCTTGAGGCGGACGTATTTGTCACCGGATTTCGTGGTCTTGAATTGAATGAGGTCGGAGAGCCTGTCCTTGTTCTCCCAGTCGGAATGGAGTCCTTCCTTCAGAACCGCCCCGAACTCCCGATAAAAGGTCTCATACCGGCTTTCGTCCATCCCCTTCAGGAGATCCAGAACCTTTTTGACCAGGGTTTTGCGGATGTTGCGGACCAGCCGATCCTGCTGAAGGATCTCCCGGCTCACGTTCAGGTTCAGGTCCGGTGCGTCCACGACCCCCTTGATGAACCGCAGATACTCGGGGACCAGTTCCCGGCAGTCGTCCATGATGAAGACCCGTTTGCAGTAGAGCTGGATGCCGTGCTTGCGCTCCGGGAAAAACAGGTCGAACGGGGCATTTGCGGGGATGTAGAGGAGCGCGCTGTATTCCGTCACCCCCTCGAGCCTGACATGCAGGTGGGTCAACGGATCGTTCCAGTCGTGGCTCAGGTGCTTGTAGAATTCGTTGTACTCTTCCGTGGAGACCTCGGCCTTGTTCCGTGCCCAGATGGCTTTCATGGAGTTGAGGGTCTCTTCGGCCCGGAGCTTGCGGGTGGTCTCCCCCACGGGCTTGCCATCCTTGTCCTGGATCTGTTCGCTGTCGGGGATCGGTTCATCCCGCTCCACATCCATGACGATGGGGTAGGCCACGAAATCGGAATGCTTTTTGACAATGTCGCGGATGGTCCATTCCTGCGTATAGTCCTTGTCGCCCTCCTCCTTTTCCTTGAGCTTCAGGAGGATGTCGGTCCCTCTCCCGGGCTTTTCCGCCGCCTCGATGGTGAAGGCGCCGTCTCCAGTGGATTCCCATTTCACCGCCGCATCCGAACCCGCCGCTTTCGTGATCAGGGTCACCTGGGCGGCAATGATGAAGGCGCTGTAAAATCCCACCCCGAACCGGCCGATCAGGTCCGGGGTCAGGGCGCTCTGGTCCTGGACCTTTTCAAGGGCCTCCGCAAAGGCCGCGGTGCCGCTTTTGGCAATGGTGCCGATGTGCTCCAGGACCTCTTCGCGGGTCATGCCGATGCCGTTGTCGGAGACAGTCAGCGTGCGGTTCTCGGGATCCACGGCAATCCGGATTCTGAACTCGGTGTCCTCCCCCAGGATCTCCGGATCCGTCTGGGATTTGAACCGCAATTTGTCGATGGCGTCCGATGCGTTGGAGATGAGTTCCCGGAGAAAGATGTCCTTGTTGGAATAGAGCGAATGGATGATCAGGTTTAAAAGCTGCTGTACCTCTGTTTTGAACGGATGTGTTTCTTTGCTGGCTTGCATCTTGCCTCCCTTGGATTCCACAGAATTTTTTTCAAATATTTATGTGCGGATCGGCGTTTGTCAAGCCGCGAGTTCCGGATGTCCGTGATAAATCTGCTCCTGCTCGTCCAGAATATCGCAGAGGATTCCCATGTGCGTCATGGGATTCATGAGGACGGCCCGGAGCACCACCACATCCTCCCCCAGGTGCCTCAGGGTCGTGCGGGAGACAAAGCTGTTTCCCGCTTCCCGCTGGATTCTCTGGACCGCGATATTGAGGTCGTTCAGGCGTCGCGCCAAGTTCTTTCTCTCCTCCGGTCCGGCGGCGGTCCATTTCCGCTGGATCTCCTCGGGAACGATCCGGTAGGTCAGAATATTGAGCTGCGGCGGCGTGACCAGTTCGAAGAGGGGCCGCCGCCCGATTTCATCGGCGAAGGCCCGCGCGGTCTCGATGCCGTGATCGATGAGCAGGGCGTAGCCCTGTGCCCCCATGATCTCGAGGGCGCCGGCCAGCACCAGCGACGAGGCCGGCCGGCTGCCCTCGAGGGAGCGGATGCCCAGGTCCACCGAGCCGGGGCGGTTGATATAGGCGGCATGATAGGCGATCGTGTCCATGATCCCGGGATCCCGGAAAAGGACCATGCCGCATCCCATCGGCATGTAAAACTGCTTGTGCCCGTCGATGGTGACGGAATCGGCCCGCTCGATGCCTGCAAGCAGGCCCCGGTAGCGGGGCGACAGGAGCGTCGGACCGCCCCAGGCCGCGTCCACGTGGAAATGGATGTTCTCCCGGGCGCATATTTCGGCGATCTCCGCCAGGGGGTCGATCGTCCCGGTTTCCGTGGCGCCGGCGATGGCGACCGCCGCAAGAATTTGCGTGCGGGGCTCCGCGGACCGCAGGGCCCGGATCGCCGCCTCCAGGCGCGCCGGATCCATTCGGGGATTCCCCGCCGACGGAACCGGGATGACGTTCCCGCTGCCGATGCCCAGGACACCGCCGGCTTTGCGCAGGGAATAATGGGCAAGCCCCGAAACCAGAATGACGCTTCTGTCCGCCCCGTAGGCCCGGTGGGCGGCGGCCACCCCCTCGGCCTCGATGCCCGGAAAGCCGTCCTTCGCCGGAAAGCACCGGTTCCGCGCCACCCACATGGCCGTGATGTTGGCAAGGGTCCCGTCGTCGAGGAACCCGCCCAGGGTGCTGTCCGGGGCCTGAATGTGAAGATCGTAGAAGGCCTCGCTCTTCCCGAAGATCAGCCGGTGCAGCTTCGCCAGAACCTGGCGTTCGATGATCGAAACGACCTTGGAGGTCTCGATCTTGACAACATTCTGGTTGAGGGCCGCGGTGATGGTGTGGAGATGAACCATGAAAAAGGGGATGGCCGAGGTCATGTGGCCGATGAAATAAGGCGAGGCCACGTTGACGGCATGGGGGGCGATGTTCTCGATGATCCCCCGGATGACCTCCGCCAGTTTCTTCTGGGGATGGTCGGCGATGAGGCTTTCCTTGAACCGTTCGGACAGATCCTCCAGGCTCGCCTCCCGGGTGATGCCGACATGTTGCCTGAGGAACTCATGGAGGCCGAACAGGATCTGCTCCATGTATTTGATGAGGGTCCTTCGGGAAGCCTCATCCTCGGGACGAATGAAAATGCGCTGCAGCGTCTCCCAATTGGCAACCAGCTCCGCTTTTTTTGCCGACATGTCGAATTCCTTCCTCTGTGCTGCCCGCGTTCCCCGATATCTCCACCTTGGTGTCCTGGGGTTTTTGTGATATAGAAGCCGGAAGCATGACAAAAGACTCCGGGCGGAGATGCGGCCTTTGGCCGCCGGGCCGGGAAGAAATAACAAAAAAAGCCGTTTTGAGTAAAATCCTCGAAACGGCTTTGAAAATTTATTGGAGCCGACGAGCGGAATCGAACCGCTGACCTGCTGATTACGAATCAGCTGCTCTACCGGCTGAGCTACGTCGGCGCGGGAAGCACTCTATTAGTATGCTTATGAAACAAAATCAAGAAAAAACTTCCATCGAAAACCTCCTCCCCCATATCGGCAAAGGCGGACCGATCGAGTGTACCGGCCTGCCGGATCCGTGCAAAGCCTACCTCCTTGCGCGGGTGTTCCGCGAAAATTCCTCTCCCATCACCGCCGTGCTTCCCACGGCCAAGGATGCGGAACGGTTCATCGAGGATTTCGTGTTTTTTTCGGGGGCCGACAGCCGGGAGCTGCTCTATTTCGCCCCCTACAATCTATCCCCCTTCAAATTCGTCTCCTATCACAACAGCACCACGGCCGAGCGCATCCGGACCCTCTACCGGCAGGCCAGCGGCCAGGGGCGATGCATCACGGTGACGACGATTGAAGCGCTCCAGCGGCGACTGATTCCCAAGGCGGAGCTCAACGATTTTGCCGAACTGCTCCTGGCGGGGGAGGAGGTCGACCGCGACCAGCTCATCGGAAAACTGGTCGCAGGCGGCTATACCCGATCGGCCGTGGCGGAGGAGCCCGGAGATTTCTGCGTCAGGGGCGGCATCATCGACATCTTCTCTCCCACATACCCGGAGCCGGTGCGCGTTGAAATGTATGGCGATCTCGTCGAATCCATCCGCTTCTTTTCATCCGCAAGTCAGCGGACGCTCCAGTCGGTTGACGAGGCCGTCATCCTGCCGGCCAAGGAATCCATTCTGAAAATGGACCGGATCAACGAAATCACCGCAAGGATCCGTGCCCAGGCCAATCGGCTGGACATTCCCGTCCGGAAGGCCCGGGAGCTTATCGAGAAGATCAAGACAAACGGGAATTTCTCCGGGATCGAAGGGCTTCTGCCGCTCATCTATCCACGGCTCGACACCCTCTTGGATTACACCCCGCCCGGCACCCTCTTCGTCCTGATCGAGCCCGCGCAACTCAAAAAAACCGCGGAGGAGACCGTTGCCCAGGCGAGGGAGAGCTTCACGGCGGCCGTGGCCGACCAGAGGGTATGCGCAGACCCCCACGACCTGTATCTGGAATGGGACGACATCCACGCCCCCCTCATGGCGGGGAATCCCCTGGTCCTGAGGCATCTCCCCGTCACAAGGCCGTCCGGCGCGGCCGACCCGGTGCAGCATCATTTCTCCATCGGCGACACCGCCTTCTTCAGGGAAAAGCTTTCAGCGGCCAAGGCGAGCGAACGTCCTCTCCTGCCCCTGGCGGAGTGGATCGGCCAGAACCGGGCGGACCGCCAGACGACCCTTTTCGTCTGCGACAACCGTTCCCGTTCGGCCCGCCTTGCCGCCCTCCTCGCGCCCTACGGCATCGAGCCCGCCACGCTGGATGCCTTTCCGGATATCCAGCGGGTCAGGGGGTCGGTGTATCTCATCAGGGGACAGGTCTCCTCGGGATTCATCTGGCCGCTGGAGTCCTTTTCCCTCGTCACGGAAAAGGATATCTTCGGTCCGGGCGGACCGACCCGGAAAATCCCGCCCCCGAAGGTTCGGACCGAGTTGCTCTCCTTCGAGGAGTTGAAAGCAGGGGATCTCATCGTCCACTCGGAACACGGCATCGGCAGATACGAAGGGCTCAAAAAACTGACCCTCAACCGGACCACCAATGATTTTCTGGAGATCCTCTACAAAGACGACGACAAGCTCTACCTGCCTGTGGACCGGATGAACATGATCCAGAAGTACATGGGCATCGAGGGCATTGAACCGATTCTGGACAAAATGGGCGGGAATTCCTGGAACACCGTCAAAAACAACGTCAAGAAATCGGTTGAAAAAATCGCGGGGGACCTCCTGAGGGTATATGCGGAGCGCTCGGTGAAGGATGGGTTCGCGTTCAGCCTGGCCGACGTCGACCTCGGGGAATTTGTCGCCGGTTTTCCCTATGATGAAACCCCGGACCAGACGCGGGCCATCGAGGACGTCCTCGATGACATGCGGAAGGAAACCGCCATGGACCGTCTGGTCTGCGGGGATGTGGGGTACGGCAAGACCGAGGTCGCGCTCCGTTCCGCATATGTGGCCGTCTGCAACGGCAAACAGGTGGCGGTGCTGGTGCCGACAACCGTTCTGGCCGAGCAGCATTTCGAAACCTTTTCCCAGCGGTTCCAGAACTATCCCATCCACATCGCCTGCCTGAGCCGGTTTCGCTCGTCGAAGGAGCAGCGCGCCATCATCGAAGGGTTGGCCGCAGGTTCTGTGGATATCGTCATCGGCACCCACCGGCTGCTTCAGAAGGATGTCTCCTTCAAGGACCCCGGATTGATCATCCTGGATGAGGAGCAGCGTTTCGGGGTCAAGCACAAGGAGCGCCTCAAATCCTTTCGGAGCACCGTGGACGTGCTGGCCCTGACCGCCACCCCCATCCCGAGGACCCTGCACATGTCCCTGTCGGGGATCCGCGACATCAGCGTCATCTCGACGCCGCCGGAGCAGCGCCGCCCCATCATCACCTATATTTCGGAATTCGAGGACGGCGTCATCCGCGATGCCGTCCGCAAGGAACTGAAACGGAAGGGGCAGATTTTCTTCGTCCACAATAACATTCACAGCATAGACCGCATGGCGGAGCGGATCGGAAAAATCGTGCCCGAGGCCCGCCTGGCCGTGGCCCACGGCCGCATGAGCGAGGATGATCTGGAAAAGGTGATGCTGCGGTTTCTTTACCAGGAGATCGACCTGCTGGTCTGCACGACCATCATCGAATCCGGGCTCGATGTCCCGGCGGCCAACACGATCCTGGTCAACCGGGCCGACCGCCTGGGCCTCGCCCAAATTTATCAGCTGCGGGGGCGCGTCGGCCGGGCGGACGAACAGGCGTTTGCCTATCTCTTCATTCCCGAGGAAAGCGGCCTCGGCAAGGACGCCCAGAAACGCCTGAAGGTGCTGATGGAGCACAGCGACCTGGGCTCGGGGTTCCAGATCGCCATGAGCGACCTCAGGCTCCGGGGGGGCGGGACGATCCTGGGTGCATCCCAGTCGGGCCACATCGCCGCCGTCGGCTACGACATGTTCCTGAAGCTGATGGAGGAGGCCGTTTCCGAGTTGAAAGGAGAACCGGTCAGGAGCCCCCTGGAGCCTGAAATCAATATCCCCATGTCCTTTTTTATCCCGGAATCCTACATCCCGGATATCGATCAGCGCCTGAGCGCCTATCGGCGGATGTCCAGGATGACCGCCGTCAGGGAGATCTCCGAATTCCGGTCGGAACTTATCGACCGTTTCGGCCCCCTGCCCGACGAAACCGGAAACCTCTTTCTCAAGATCATGCTGAAAATTCTCGCGGAAAACGCCGGGGTAAAGCGCCTCGATTTCTCCGACACCCAGCTTTCCCTGCATTTCTCCGAGGAGCACCAGAAAAACCCCTTCGGCATCGTCGACCTGATCACCGACCGCCCGGACCAGTTCACCTTTACGCCGGATCACGTCTTGAAGGTAAAACTGACCGGAAACGCCATCGGGGGCCGCCTCACCCAGGCAAAAAATATCTTGAAGGAAATCACCCGGCGTGTTAATTGCTGAAAGCTTTTGCCCCCGTCGTGAAACGGCCCCTGGAAAGGGTCAAACACGTTCGGGTGGGCCAGTCCGTCACATACTATCTCCGCGGCATCCCGGAGGCCTGCATCCATCGAGCGACAGCGCTGCAGCCCCGGGTGCCGTCAACGTCCGGGCGCCCTTTTTGGCCCGCATCTTACGCAAGAAGACAGACCCCGGGAAACACCAGCGAGGCATGGCCAAGAACCCCCCTTTCAGAACGGCTCTCCAGCTCATCCGCATTCTTGCCGTCTTCTTTGGTTTCGCCGCCTTCGGGTGTTCCCGGGACAACTCGCCCGAGACGTCGGGCTTTCTTCTCCGGATCGGCGCCACCGTCCTGACCGAGGCGGATTTCAAGCGGTCATTCGATGTTCAGAAAACCGTCTACGGCAACTCGGCATCGGATCCGGAGCTGCTGAAGCAGCTCAAGCGCGATATTTTCCGCGAGCTGGTGGAACGGGCCTTGATCCTGGAAAGGGCGAGGGAAACAGGCATCCGGGTATCTCCCCGGGAGCTGGAAACCGCCGTCCGCTCGATCCGGCGGTCTTATCCGCCCGGAGAATTCGAGAAAGCCCTGTTCACGTCCGCCGTATCCTACCAAATGTGGCGGGAGGAACTCAAGGCGCGGTTGATCATTCATAAACTGATCCTGAGGGACATCGGCATCAGGGAAATCATTCCACCGGAAGTTGCTGATATTGACAGGAATAGACATAAACGTTTACAAAGGGAGATCGCCGAAGCCGCCTATCCTGACTGGATCGGGAAACTTCGGGGGAAATACTCCGTTGACTTCAATGAGGTGGCGCTGCGCCGCCTCATCAACACGCAACCGTCAATTTTATCCAAGTGAGACGTACATGTTCAAGAAAACTTCAGCACCCAAACAACCTCTCGTCCGACATGGGATCCTCCGCCCCGTTTTCCTCGCGCTTCAGGTGCTGCTCGTGTTGGCTTCGGTCGCCTGGGCGGACCCGAAGGTCGTTGACCGGATCACCGCGGTGGTCAACGACGATATCATCTCTCTTTTCGAGCTGAACCAGGCCATGCAGCCGTATTTAGAGAGAATGGCATCCCTCGGGTATTCCCCCGAGCAGGAAGAGGCGGCGCGCTACAAACTACGAGAGGACGTTCTCAACCAACTCATCGATAAAAAGCTCACGGATCAGGAAATCAAGCGGCTCAACATCACGGTGAGCGAAAAGGAGATTGACGGCACCCTTGAACGGATCAAGGCGCGCGGGTTCGGCACGGAGGAGGATCTGGTCGAGGCCCTGAAAAGCCGGGGCATGTCCCTGGAGGAGTACCGCCTGCAGATGAGGGAACAGATCCTGAGAACCAAGCTGGTCAATATGGAAGTCAAGTCAAAGATCGTGATCACCAAGGAAGACATCGAAAATTATTATACTACCCATTCGGACGAATACCGTTTCGAAAAACAATACCACCTCCGGCACATCCTCCTCTCCACGCCTCCGCTTGCCGGTGAATCGGAAAAGGCGGCCGTCAAAAAGAAAATGCAATCCATTCGAAACGAGGTGGTCGCCGGAAAATCCTTCGCCGATCTGGCCAGGGCGTATTCCGAAGCCCCGACAGCCGAGAACGGGGGAACCCTGGGCGAGTTTGAATTCGACGATATGAACCAGGTGATGCAGACCCTTCTCAAGGGCATGAAAGCCGGCGATGTCACAGAGGTGCTGGAAATGGAGCAGGGGTACCAGTTGTTCTATGTCGAGAAAATCGCCACCGCCTCGGAGCGATCCGTCGATGAGGCATCGACGGAAATCCAAGAAAAACTTTACGAGGAAGTGATCAACAAAGAGTTTCAATCCTGGCTTTCGAATCTGCGGGAAAAATCCGTGATCAAAATTATTTATTAAAACCCATCAGGCAAACCGCATCAAGGTCGCGGTGCGGCTTCCCATACCTTCCCAAGGGCGCGACAATGGCGGATTATTCCACATCGGCAATCACGCTTCGAAGGATCCCTTACGGAGATTATGATCTGGTCCTGACACTGCTCACCCCGGATCACGGCAAGGTGTCCGTTTTCGCCAGATCCGCCAAAAAAGACGCCCGACGCTTTTCAGGGGCGACCGAACCCTTCAGCGTTCTGAAGGTTCTCTTCCGGAGCGGCCGCGGCAAACTTCCCACGCTGGCGGAAGCCGCGCTGGTCGATCCCCTTCCAACCCTTCGCGCCGACCTTCACAAGGCCGCCTATGCCAGTTATTGGAGCGAACTCGTCTGCGCCGGATCGGAAGAAGGCGCCCCGCAGCCCGCAGTCTACGGGCTCCTCCACGACGCCCTCACGGCCCTGGACCGGGACGCCCTCGGGAAGACAGCCCTCAACGTCTTTTTTCTATCGAAATTTGCGGGCCTGTCCGGTTTTTTTCCTGAACTGACCTGCTGCCGAAGCTGCAGAATCCCCCTCGACGACAACGCCCCTCCCGTTGTTGCGGTCGATATCGCTTCCGGCGGGATGGTCTGCGAAAGGTGCCTCTCTTCCCTCCCCCGGCCCTGCAGGATCTCCAAAGGGACGATCAAGGCATTGCTCTGGCTGGGGACGGCGGACATCCAGAAAGCCTCGCGGATCCGCTTCACCCCGGCGTCGCTGGAAGAAGCCGTCCGCTTTCTCGAGGCATTCATTTCCCATCACCTGGGACATCAGGCTCGGAGCCTGGCTTTTCTTACCCATATCCGAAGCAGAAGAGAGGAAGGACGCACCCATCATGTCGGTTAACCTGAAACGCTATCTGGAATCGAAACCCGTGGAAACCTCCGCCCCCTGTCGGATCGACATGGGCGGAACCCTCGACATCAGCACCTTCTACTATCCGCTCAGGCACCTCAATCCCCTGACCTTCAACATCGCCCTGGATTTGAGGACCCATATCCGCCTTCTGCCCTACGACGCCCCTGCCGTAAAAATTTCTTCAACCGGATTCGACAGCGCCGAGTATCCCGTCGACAGCGCGCCCTTCGATCATCCCATGGGCCTCATGTTCGCCATCGCCGCCTATTTTCAGGCAGAAGGGGTTCACATCGAGATCGATTCAACCTCTCCCCCGCGAAGCGGGCTGGGGGGCTCCTCCGTTGCCGCGGTCGCTCTCATCGCCGCCTTTTCGAGCGTGCTCACCCGGGTCGGCGTTTACCGAAAGCTCTACCGCCGCGAGATCGCGATCCTGGCCCACGCGCTGGAGGAGAGCGTCGCCGGGGTCCCCTGCGGGCTCCAGGATCAACTGGCCGCGGCCTACGGCGGCGTCAATTCCTGGAGATGGCACGGCAGGGTCAAGGAGGCCGTGTTCGAGAAGGAGGCCCTTTTCAAGAAGAACGCCCTCCCCGAATTTGAAAAACACCTCCTGGTCGCTTATTGCGGGATCCCCCACGAGTCCATCAATATCAACCAGTGCTGGGTCAGGAATTTCATATCCGGAAAAGACCGGGGGCTCTGGGCCGAAATCATCCACTGCACGCAGAAATTCACGGACGCCCTGAAGCGGCAGGACATTCAGGACGCCGTCGAGGCCATGAACCATGAGACCCTGATCCGGAAAGAGATGACGCCCGAGGTCATGGACACCCTTGCGGACAGACTGGCGGATGCCGCCCTCGGGGAGGGCTGCGCAGCCCGCTTCACCGGCGCGGGAGGCGGGGGGTGCATGTGGGCCCTGGGAGAAACGGCACATATTGACAGGCTCAAGGATGTGTGGGAAAAGATCCTCACCGAAAGGCAGGGCGCCCGCCTCCTCGATGTAAAAATCGATTCGGACGGGCTGCTCTACAGTTGCCCGTAGGACGGCAGGAAACCAAACGATTCTAAATGGGGAAACAGCATGAACTTTCAAGATATCATTCACTCATTGAACGCATTCTGGGGGGAAAAGGGATGCGTCGTCACCCAGCCTTACGATCTCGAGGTCGGGGCCGGCACCTTTCACCACAACACCCTCCTGAAATCCCTCGGGCCCGAGCCCTGGAACGTGGCCTATGTTCAGCCTTCACGGCGTCCGACGGACGGAAGATACGGCGAAAATCCCAACCGACTCCAGCATTACTACCAGTATCAGGTCATTTTAAAGCCCTCCCCGGACGACATCCAGGAACTCTATCTGGAAAGCCTGAAAAACCTCGGCATCGACACTCTCGACCACGACATCCGCTTTGTCGAGGATGACTGGGAATCCCCCACCCTGGGCGCCTCGGGCCTGGGATGGGAGGTCTGGCTGGACGGCATGGAGATCACCCAGTTCACCTATTTTCAACTGTGCGGCAGCGTCGAGCTTCATCCCATCCCGGTGGAACTGACCTACGGGCTGGAACGGATCGCCATGTACCTCCAGGGCGTGAACAGCGTCTACGACCTGAAATGGAATGACCGGATCACCTACGGCCATGTCCACCACCGGCAGGAGGTGGAGCAGTCGACCTACAATTTCGAGGTCGCCGACGTCAACATGCTTTTCCGTTTCTTCAACACCTACGAAGCCGAAGCCAGACGCATCATCGACCAATCCCTCGTGCTTCCCGCCTACGAATACTGCCTCAAATGCTCCCACACCTTCAATCTGCTGGATGCGCGGGGCGCCATCAGCGTGACCGAACGGACCGGTTATATCGCGAGGATACGGAACCTGACCCGGGCCTGTGCCAAGGAATATTTGAAACAACGGGAAGCGATGGGGTTCCCATTACTGCAAAAGGGATAAACATGGATACGTTATTGATTGAAATCGGAGCGGAAGAAATCCCGGCCGGCTACATCGAGCCGGCGCTACAGGCCTTTTCCTCGTTGATGATCCGGCAGCTCTCCCACGCGAGAATCGAACACGGGGCCGCCATGACCTACGGAACGCCCAGAAGGCTTACCGTTGAAATCGCCGGTGTCGCCGGCGCCCAGACCCCCGTCGTTACGGAGATGACCGGCCCTCCCAGGAGCGTCGGATTCGACGCCGCCGGCAACCCGACCATGGCCGCCTTGAAATTCGCGGAGAAAGCGGGGGTGCCCATCGACCAGGTCCGCGTCAAAGAGACGGAGAAAGGCAGCTACCTCTGCGCCGACAAGGTCGAGTCGACCCTGCCCACCCTGGAGATCCTGTCGAAAATCATGCCGGAGGTCATTGCGGCGATCCCTTTCCCCAAGAGCATGAAGTGGGGGGAATTGAACGTGACCTTCGCCCGTCCCGTGCGATGGATCCTGGCCCTTCTCGGAAGCGAGGTCGTCCCCTTTTCCTACGGAGACGTCCGGAGCGGAAATCACTCCCGCGGCCACAGGTTCATGCACCCCGAGAGCATCCCGATCCCCCATCCCGGCGTCTATGTCGACGCCCTGAGGCGCGCCAGTGTCCTGGTGGACCTGGCCGAGCGACGGCGGATCATCGAACAGGAGATCTCCCGGACGGCCGAAAGCCTGAACGGCAGGATCCTCCCCGATGCGGAGCTGGTCGATACGGTCAAGAACCTCATCGAGTTCCCCGCGGTGGTCGCCGGAAAGTTCGACGAGGTCTTCCTGGAGGTCCCGGACGAGGTGCTCATCACGGCCATGCGGGAGCACCAGAAATACTTTGCGGTGGTCGACGCCGACCAGAAGCTCCTGCCCTGCTTTATCGTCGTCAACAACACTTTGGCGAGGGACATGGGTCTCGTGGCCACGGGCCATGAACGCGTCATCCGGGCGAGGCTTTCCGATGCCCGGTTCTTCTTCAAGCAAGATGCGGCGACCCCCATGGAGACATGGGTCGAAAAGCTGAAAAAGGTCCTCTTCCAGGCCCAACTGGGGTCGGTCTACGATAAGGCCGTCCGCGTCCGGGAGATCGCATGCTTTGCGGCAGACGCCCTGGCGCCCGGGGGGGACCTCCGGTCGAACGTCTCCCGCGCGGCCCGGCTCTGCAAGGCTGACCTGGTCAGCCAGGTGGTGGTGGAGTTTCCCAAGCTGCAGGGGGTCATGGGACGCATTTACGCCGGCCTTGCCGGCGAGCCCGAGGCGGTGGCCACGGCCATCGAGGAGCACTACCGGCCCACCTATTCCGGAGGCCCCCTGCCCACGTCAGCCACCGGCGCCGTATTGGCCGTCGCCGACAAGCTCGATTCCATCTGCGGCTGTTTCAGCATCGGGCTCGCGCCCACCGGCGCCTCAGACCCCTATGCCCTGAGGCGTCAGGGGATCGGCGTCCTGCAGATCATGAATGCCTATGGCTTCCCGTGTTCACTGGCGGAGATGATCCGGCAAAGCGTGGCGGCCCACGCAGGCGTGAGCACCCAGCCCGCCCACGAGACCTTAGACGCGGTCTACGGGTTCCTGAAGGGCCGCATGGCGCACATCCTGGAAGAGGACGGCTATTCTAAAGACGTCATCGCATCGGTGACCGATATCTCCATCGATAATATCCCCCACGTCTGGAAACGCGTGGCGGCCCTGGAAAAACTCAAGGCGGAGCCCGACTTCGAACCGCTGGCGGCTGCATTCAAACGGGTCGTGAACATCATCAAGAAAAGCGAAGACGCCGCAGCTCGCGCCCGGGCCGTCAATGAAGCCCTCTTTGAACATCCCAGCGAATCCGGACTGTATGACGCCTTCCAGGATGTCAACGCGCGCGTCGCAAAACAGCTGGACGACGGTCAGTTCGATCAGGCCCTCCGCGACATCGCTTCCCTGAAGGACCGGGTCGACGCCTTTTTCGACGGGGTCATGGTGATGACGGAAAACGCCGATCTCCGGAACAACCGCCTGGCCCTGCTCAAACAGATCGCGGAGATGTTCGGCAGATTCGCCGATTTTTCCAAAATTACCACCTGAAACGAACCCTGTATCGAGGAAGCTGCCATGGCCTTTGATCCTTCGAAGGATAAAGTTCTGAAAAAATGGAAGTGCGAGGAAACCGGTCTGATTGTGACCATCAACCAGTACGGAGACGGCGAGCCCAAGGTGCAGGTCGGCCCCAGGATCCTTTCCAAGAAGGACGGGACGGAGCGGGCGCCGGCCAAGGCCGGCCGCCTTTCCATCGAAGACATCCTCTGGTTTTACGACATCATCGACGAGATCAAGGATGAACTCTCCAGACTGTCGGGGCCTCTCTGAAGCCCTCATGACGGATACGGACGATGCCATCGTCCGGCCGGTCGTCGGACGGAAATCCCCGAAATTGGGGCGACTGGCCGTCATCGTGAGCAGCGGCCCCGACCTCGACCGCCTGACCCGGACGCTTCCCGTGACGGAACACCCGGTCCGCCTGATGATGAGCCGGCTGTTCCTGGAAACCGGGGCCGTCGCCGGCTATTCCATCGTCGGCCCCGTCGTCGGGGCGCCCTATGCGGTCATGGTCATGGAGCCGCTGATCGCATGGGGGGCCCGCGAGATCGTCTTCATGGGATGGTGCGGCGCCATTTCCCCCCAGGCGGAGATCGGGGATGTCATCGTCCCCACGGGCGCCATCATCGACGAGGGGACCTCCCCGGGGTATGGCGCAGCGGCCCTGGCGGTTGCACATCCCGCCCCGGCCCTGCGCCGGCGGATCACCTCGGCCCTGAGCGCCCGCGTCATGGCGTTCCACGAAGGTCCGGTCTGGTCCACCGACGCCATCTACCGGGAAACCCCCGAGAAGGTGGCTCGCTTTCAGGCCCGAAATGCCCTGGCGGTTGAAATGGAGGCGTCGGCGCTCTTCACCGTCGGCCGCTTCAGGGGCGTCCAGGTCGGCGCCGTTCTCGTGGTTTCCGATGAGCTGACGACCTTTTCCTGGAAACCCGGCTTCAAGGACGACCGGTTCCGCCAAAGCCGCGGAGCGGTCATCGAGGTGCTCAAAGACCTATGTCAGAATCCTCTTTGACCCGGGATATCCCGGAAGGGATCGCCCTTCGGGCCGAGGCCCTCAGAAACGCCCTGCACCATCACAATTACCGGTACCACGTGCTGGACGATCCGGAGATATCCGACGCCGAATTCGACCGGATGATGCAGGAGCTCATTTCCCTCGAGGCAGCCTATCCGGGCCTTTCCGACCCCAGCTCCCCCACCGTCCGCGTGGGCGGGCCGCCCCTGCCCAAATTCGCAACCACTCGCCATTCCCTCCCCATGCTGAGCCTCGACAACGCATTCACGGACGGGGATGTGATCGACTTCGATCGCCGGATCCAGCGGCTGCTGGATACCGGAGACGAGATCCTTTATGTCGCGGAGCCGAAGATGGACGGGGTTGCCGTGGAACTGGTCTACGACGCGGGGCGGCTGGTCACGGCATCGACCCGGGGCGACGGCGTCACCGGAGAGGTGGTCACGGAGAACGTCCGCACGATTCGGTCGGTTCCCCTGGTCCTTCGAAACCGGCCCCCGGCGCCCCCCCGAATCGAGGTCCGGGGGGAGGTTTTCATGGAAGCGAAGGGTTTCGAAAGGCTCAACGAAGAGCGCGCGGCCGAGGGGCTGCCGACCTTCGCCAACCCCAGGAACGCCGCGGCAGGCTCCCTCCGGCAGCTCGACGCGCAAATCACCGCAAAACGCCCCCTCAAGATCTTTGTCTACGGTCTGGGGAATGCCGGCGGGCTGGCGGCCGCCGCCCACGGGGAAATGCTTCATCGCCTCAAGGAGATGGGCTTTCCCGTCAACCCGATGGTGCGCGCTGGCCTCCGGCTTGCCGAGGTCCTGGACCACTATCATGAACTTCGGCGGATACGCCACGACCTGCCCTACGAAATCGACGGCATGGTCATCAAGGTCGACCGGCTCGACCTTCAGGAGCGTCTGGGTGCAAAAGCCCGGAGCCCCCGATGGGCCGTCGCCTATAAATTCCAAGCCGTTCAGGAGATGACCAGAATCCTGGGGATCGACGTACAGGTGGGCCGCACCGGGGCCCTCACGCCCGTAGCCCGGCTCGAACCGGTAACCGTCGGCGGCGTGACCGTGAGCAACGCCACCCTCCACAATGAAGACGAAATCCGGCGAAAAGACGTCCGCATCGGGGACTTCGTGCTGGTCCGGAGGGCCGGAGACGTCATTCCCGAGGTGGTGCAGGTCGTCGTCTCCCGCCGGGACGGCAGCGAAAGGCCCTTCCGGATGCCGGAGGCCTGCCCGTCCTGCGGCGCCGCGGTGGAACGCGTTCCGGAAGAAGTGGTATCGCGATGCATCAACGTGAACTGCCCGGCCCAGATCAAGGGGAGAATCCGCCATTTCGCCGCCAAGGGTGCCTTCGACATCGACGGGCTGGGCGTCAAGCTGATCGATCAACTGGTGGACCGGGATCTCGTCCGAACCGTTGCGGACATCTTCCTTCTGGATGAAGCGTCCCTCTCGGGACTGGATCGGATGGGGCCCAAATCGGCAAAGAACCTGGTGGCGGCCATCCAGGCCGGCCGGCGAATTTCCCTTTCCCGCTTCCTTTACGCGCTGGGCATCCGCCACGTCGGGGAGAACATCGCGGACATCCTGACCCGCCGTTTCGGAAGCCTGGACCTTCTCATGAACGCGCCGGCCGAGGAACTCTCCCGGATCGACGGCATCGGCATGGAGATCGCCGGCGCCGTCCGCCATTTTTTCAGCCAGGACGAAAACCGGGATGCCGTCAACAGGCTGCTGGAGAGCGGCGTCGCCATTGAAGAAAACGCGGTGCCGGCCGCAGACCGCCTCAAGGGGAAAACCTTCGTCCTGACCGGGACCCTCCCGACCCTGACGCGGGCCGAGGCCAAACAGCTCATCGAAGCCAACGGCGGGAAGGTGGCGTCGGCCGTCAGCCGTCAAACGGACTATCTCCTCGCAGGCAGCGATTCCGGCGGCAAACTCGCCAAGGCGCAGGCCCTGGGCATCAAGGTCATCGGCGAAGCGGACCTGCAGGGGCTCCTGTCATCCTGAAAACTGGAATCATGCTTGACGCAACGCCCGAGCGATCGGCGGGAAAAGGAGGCAATATGAAACGCACCAGGGCACATGTGGTCATTTCGGGAAAGGTGCAGGGGGTTTTCTTCCGGGGGGAAACCCAGCGCGCCGCAGAGGCGCGGGGCGTCGCCGGCTGGGTGAAGAACCGGCCGGACGGAGCGGTTGAAGCGGTTTTTGAAGGCCCCGAGGAGGCTGTCGTCGCTATGCTGGAATGGTGCAAGAACGGGTCGCCCCGTTCCCGCGTCGACAAGATGGACGTCCAGTGGGATGCCGACCGGCGGGAGTTCATCGGGTTCGACATCGCGTACTGAGGGCTTTTTGAAAAGTCCACATCGGACGGTTTTGCAACCGTCCGATATCCGTGTTTCTAAATGGCGTCTTTAAGCTTTTTACCGGGTCTGAACTTAACGACGTTGCTGGCCTTGATTTTGATTTCTTCACCGGTCTGCGGGTTCCGCCCTTTTCGGGCTTTTCTCCGGAGCTTGGAGAACGTGCCGAAGCCGACCAGAGTCACCTTGCCGTCTTTCTTCTTGAGCGCCTGCCCCACGCCTTCGAAAAACGAATCCAGCGCCTTTGCCGCCACTGCCTTCGTGATGCCCGAATCATCCGCGATTTTTTCGATCAACTCCGCTTTTGTCATCCTTATGTCTCCTTACCCCGAAATTTAAGTTAGCGCCCTTTCGTCAGCCATTCCCCAATAAGCCCTGCGATTTCAAGCTGAATATAGTAGCTTTTTTTTGTTGTCAACATAAAAGCCCATCAATCAACACTTTTCTTGCTTTTTTTTCCGTCAACCACCATAAAATAAGAGTTTACAATTCATATTATCCGCAGATTCTTGGATATCAGCTAAAGAGCGCCTCCGAAAACTGTTCTGGATCAAATTTCTGCAGATCGTCCACCCCTTCCCCGACGCCGATATAGGCCAGGGGAATCTCCAGGGAATGGCAGATGCCCACCACCACCCCGCCCTTGGCCGTTCCGTCCAGCTTGGTCAGGATCAATCCGGTGATCCCCATGGATTCATTGAAGAGCTTTGCCTGGGAGACGGCGTTCTGGCCCGTCGTGGCATCGATCACGAGGTAGGTTTCATGGGGCGCATCGGGGATTTTCTTGGCGATGGCCCGCTTGATCTTCTTCAGCTCCTCCATGAGGTTGACCTTGGTGTGGAGGCGCCCGGCCGTGTCGATGATGACGATGTCCTTCCCCCTGGCCATCGCCGCCTCGACGCTGTCGAAGGCCACCGCCGCGGGGTCGGCATTGTCACGGTGCCTCACGATCTCCACCCCGGCTCTTTCTGCCCAGATGGAGAGCTGCTCGACGGCGGCCGCCCGGAACGTATCCGCCGCGCCGATGAGGACACCCTTTCCTTCGCCGGCGAACCGGGCGGCCAGTTTTCCGATGGTCGTCGTCTTACCGACCCCGTTGACGCCCACCACCATGATGACATGGGGCTTGCGGACCGGGTGGATGACCTCGGGAGGGCTGGCCATGAGAGCGCGGATCTCCGTTTTCAGAGCGGTCTTCAGCTCCTCCGCGCTCGTTATGCCTCTCGATTTCTTTGAAATCCGCGCCATGAGATCCAGGGTGGTCTGGACGCCCATATCCGAGGTGATCAACAGCTCCTCGATCTCTTCGAGCAAATCCGCCCCCGGCTTTTTTCTGCCGCGAAAAAGGGCGTCGATATCCGTCGTCAGGACATCCCGGGTCTTTGAGAGGCCCCGTTTGAGCTGCTGGAAAAACCCTTTCGGCGCGTCTTCCGGGGCGTACATTTCCGGCGCCGCATCGTTTTCGCCCTCCCGGGAAAGGGTATCCCCGGGGGAGAGGCCCGCGCCCATCGTCCCACTCTCGACAGGCGCGGATGCCGGTATGTCGGCGCCCTCTGTATGTTGCTGTTTCTTTTTTCCAAACCATCCCATGGATCTACCTGTCCTCCGTGATCGTTGACGGTTCCGCAAAAAGTCCGATATCTGCGTTACGCTTATCCCTCGTCACTGCGGCGTACTGTAAGCCCGCCGCATTCTTTGGGATTCGCAGGCGTTGATCTCGAACTTTTTGCGAAACCGTCTGGAAATCGACTGGTTACGAATGTATCATTGTTCGCTTCCTGTCATGTTGATGCGGCCGTCGGCGCCCCCGCCTCGCCTTCGAAATTGACCGACACTACCCTGGACACCCCCTTTTGTTCCATGGTGATGCCAAAAAGCGTGTCGGCGAACTCCATGCTTTTCTTCTTGTGGGTGATCATGATGATCTGCGATGTTTCGCCGATGATCCTGAGCAACTCGTTGAAGCGGAATACATTGGCCTCGTCCAGAGGGGCGTCGATCTCATCCATGATGCAGAAAGAGGCCGGCTTGATCAGAAAAATCGAAAAGACGAAAGCGATCGCCGACAGGGCCTTCTCTCCGCCCGACAGGAGGCTCAGCCGGGTCAGCTTCTTTCCCGGAGGATGGACCATGAACTCCACGCCGGTCTCCAGCGGGTCGTTCGGCTCCGTCAGAATCAGCCGGGCCGATCCCCCCGAAAACAGGCGGGGGAAGACCTCTTCCAGCTTCTCGTTGATCCTGCTGAAGGTTTCTATGAATTTTTCCTGGGAAATCCGATTGATCTTCCGGATGACCTTGTGAAGGTCGTCAACCGCCTTGACAAGATCATCCTGCTGAGACGTGAGGAACTGATGCCGTTCGGACAAGGCCTTGTATTCGTCGATGGCGCCCAGGTGGACGTCTCCGATCCGCTCCAGTTTCTTCCGAAGCTCCGAAAGCTCCCGGACCATGTCATCCTCGGACATCTCGCGGCCGGCGGGGCTTTCCCCCAGCTCGCTCCGGAAGGCCGCCAGGGGGTGCTGGTAGCGTTCTTCCACCCGGGTTTCGATCGCCTCCCGTTTGATGCAGAGCTGGGATTGCTCCACCTCGATCATCCGGATCTTCCGCACGACATCCTCGCGCATGCCCTGAACCTCCGAAATAGAGCCCCCGCGCTCCTTCAGGAGGGTTTCAATCTCTTCGTAGTCCTCTTCGCCGCTCTTGAGGGCCTCCTCGATGGTTCGGATCTGGTCGTACATCCCCATGAGGGCGGCTTCCAGTTCAGCGAGAACGCTCTTCGTCTCCCGGCGCTTGCGCTCCTTGATCTCGATGTCCTTCAACAGATGCTCCATGCGGGTGCGCCCGTCCGCCTGGAATTCCTTGAGGCGCCGCGCGGTATGGATGCCGTTCTCCAGCACCGCCTTCCGTGCCGTCAGCTTGAGCTTGATGTCGACGATCGCAGCCTCGGACGCCTCGGCATCCGAGGATATGCCGCTGATGTCCCGGTCGATGTCCACCACCCCTGCCCGGGCCGCTTTGACAGCCTCCACGATGCTGGCCAGGGCCGCGCTGCACCGGTCCATTTCCTCATCGATCTCATCCGACTCGCCCAGAAGCTGGGCCTGTTCCATCCGGAGGACCTCCAGTGCCCTGGCCACATGCTTCAGTTCTTCCGTCGCCTGGATCAGGGATTTTTCAACCTCCCGCTCTTCCTCGATCACGCCGTTTTTCTCTTCGGTCTCCCGGAACAGCACCTTTTCAAGCCCTTTGACCCGGGCCTCCAGTTCCTCCTGCCGGGCTCTTGCCCCGTCGATGGCCTCGTTCAGGGACGTGAGACGGTCGCCCAGGGCCTTCAGCTCCTGTTTTTTCGCCAGGATGCCGGACAGGTTCTCGGGGCTCCCGCCGATCATCACCCCCTGGGGGGAGACCAGGTCCCCCTCCCGGGTCACGAAGGTGGCGTCACGGCCGTTTTGGCGATACCCCTCCAAGGCCGCCCCGATGGAGTCCACGAGGACCACGTTGTTCAACAGGCCTCGGGCGACCGCTTCGAATCCCGCCTTGACCGTCAGGTGATGCAAGAGCAGGTCCCGGTCTTCGCCGATGCCGGGCGGGACCGCGTCGCGCTCGTCGGACACCGGAACAAACCCGCTCCGCCCCCCGCCCTGGGCCCGCAGGCGGTTGATGGCGGCCCGGCCGGTCGCCGCGTCCTTGACAAGGACGTACTGGAGGGCCTCGCCCAGGGTTGCCTCGACGGCGGGGATCACGGCCTGGGCCGGTTCGAGGATGTCGGCCATCAGGCCCAGGATCTCCTGGGGGTCCGCATCCTTCATGATGGTTTTGACGCCGTCCCGATACCACTCGAAGGTATCGGCCATCTTCTTCAACGCCGCATGCTGCGACCGGACCTGGTTCCGGTCATACTCGAGGGTCTGGACCCGCCTGACCTGATCGGCAAGTCGGCGGTTCTCCGCGTCGATATGCTGCCGGATCTCGCGGATCCGCGTTTCACAGGCCCCGGCATCTGCACGGCATCGCTGCGCCGCCTCGCGAAGCTCGGCCGCCCGAACCTCCAGCCCTTTCATTCCGGCCGCCGCGAGCGCTTCGTCTTCGTCGACCTTTCTCAGGCGGCGCTTCAGACGGTCCTGGTTGTGGGTGACGTTCTGATGGCGGCTTCGATATCCGGCCTCCTCCCCCACGACCTCCATCAGGCGTTTCTTGCGGCATTCCGCCTCGGCCCGCAGCTCGGCCAGTCGGGACCGGACCGCCTGGGATGACTTTTCTTCCCGCTCAAGCCGCTCGATCCCCCCGGCGATCTCCCCGTTCAGGGCCTGGTTCCGCTGGTCGACCTCGGCCCGCTCTTCGTCCATCTTCCGGCTTTTCGCTTCCAGCTCTCCATAGAGATGCTTGAGGTTTCCGGCCTCCTGGATCAGGCGCTCGATTTCATTTTTCCGGTGGCCGATATCGCTCTCGGCGCGATCGATGCGACGCTGAAGCTCGAATTTATCGGATCGCTGTTTGGAGATCTCCTGGTTTTTCTGAGAACGGCGGAGCTTGATCTCCTCCACCGCAGCATCCAGCCGGTTCAGGCGGGCCGTATATTCGACATCGGCGTCCTTGAGGTCCGTGAGCAGGCCCTCGTTTCGGCGGATCGCTTCCGAATACCGGTCCTGCCGGCCCATGGACAGGCGGAGGTCCAGCATCCGGATCTGGTCTCGACACCTGCGGTACTGCTCCGCCTTCTTCGCCTGCCGGTCGAGCCCCTTCATCTGGGTTTCCACCTCGGCGATGATGTCCAGAACCCGGACCTGATTCTGATGGGTGATCTCCAGTTTTCTGAGGGTCTCTTTTTTCCGCTGCTTGTACCGGGTGATGCCCGCCGCCTCCTCGATGAAAAACCGGCGCTCCTCCGGCCCGGCCTCCGTGATGGCCCCGATATTCCCCTGCTGGATCACGGCATAAGATTTCGCGCCCATGCCGCTGCCCAGGAAGATATTGTGGATGTCCTTGAGGCGGCAGGGCTGCTTGTTGATCATGTAAAGGCTTTCGCCGGAACGGTAAAGCCTCCGGGTCAGCATGACCTCCGTGAAATCCTTCAGCGCTTCGGGCCCCGTCCCGTTCTCATTGGAAAGGGTGAGGGAGACCTCCGCGAGATTCATGGGCGGCCTTCCGTTGGCACCTGCAAAGATGATGTCCTCCATCGATTTGCCGCGAAGCTGCTTGACGCTCATTTCGCCCATGGCCCAGCGCAGGGCGTCGACGATGTTGCTCTTGCCGCAGCCGTTGGGGCCGACAATGGCGGAAATTCCCGGAGGAAAAGCGATCACCGATTTCTCTGCAAACGACTTGAAGCCGATGATGTCCATTTTTTTCAGTCTCATACCGAAACCTGCCTGTTGGCCTCGGAGGACAGCCTGTCCGTCGTCAGAACTGTCTGTAGGTTACTCCAGTGAGGCAAGACTGTAGTAAGGGGACGCGCTCGGATTTTCAAGGGAAAACATGCCGAATCAAGAAAAAGGCAAAGCCTGTCGGCTCTGCCCATTCTCTCAAGGATGGTATGGAAGCATCAGGCGAGATTCTTCTCGGCGAACTCCCAGTTGACCAGGTTCTCCAGGAAGGCTTTGATATAGTCTGTCCGGCGGTTTTGATAATCCAGATAATAGGCGTGCTCCCAGACATCGATGGTGATCAGAGGCTTCACCCCGGTCGCGATGGGCGTGTCGGCGTTGGCCGTCTTGATGATTTTGAGGGCGTCCCCGTCCGCGACAAGCCACGCCCAGCCGCTCCCGAACTGGGTTGCCGCGGCCTCGGAAAAAGCTTCGGCGAACGTTTCGTAACCGCCGAAAGCGGCGTCGATCTTCTGGGCGATCGCCCCTTTGGGTTTTCCGCCGCCCCCATGGATCATGCTGTTCCAGTAAAAGGCATGATTGTAGACCTGGGCCGCATTGTTGAAGATGGCGGCATGCTCCGCCTGCCCATGGGTTTTCTGAATGATCTCCACGAGCGGCAGGGTCGAGAACGGGGTTCCGCTGATGAGCGCGTTGAGCTTGTCAGTATATCCCCGATGGTGCTTTCCGTAGTGAAACGAAATGGTTTTGGCGGAGATATACGGCCCCAGCGCATCCTCCGCATAAGGGAGATCGGTCAGGGAGATGGGTCCCGCGTTTCCGTTTCTGCTGCAGCTGATTCCAACCATCTGGAGTGTGGTCAGAGCGCCTATACTTGCCGAAATCTTGATAAATTCTCTTCGGTTCATGGTCTCCTCTCTCTTTATGGGCTTCACGGATTGAACATGGGGCGGCATCCGGGTCACCGGGGCGTCAAGTAGGGCGCGATGTCGGGAACGTATCCGGTCATCACCCTGTACCCCTCGGCTTCGAGTGCGGAGACGGCGCGGTCGCCGTCCGCCCCGGGCACCCGCATGACCAGATGGTGGACGCCGGGATATTCGGTGTCCGGCCAGGCAAAAAGGCTCACGATATTGATCTGTTTCTCCTTCAGGACCTTCGTGATTTCGGCGACGACGCCGACTCGGTCCCTCTCCACCAGAATAACAAGGCGCCGGCTGTCCTGATCGATGCCGATGGCCGACAGCAATACCCCCATGACATCGGTCGTGGTGATGATCCCCACCAGCTCTTCACCGTCCTTGACCGGCAGCGCCCGGATGCGGTTCTCCTGCATGAGAAGCGCCGCCCGCTCGATGGTGGTGTCGGGTGAGATGGAAAGAATCCTTTTGATCATCACCATCTCGACGGTCAGCCTGCTCAGCAGGTAATTCAGTTCATGGACACTGAGGGAGGTCGCGGGTGAAGCCCAGCTCTGCTTGATATCCCTGTCTGAAATAATCCCTTTGAGATGGCCGTCCCCGTCGACCACCAAGAGATGATCGATCCCTTTTTCAATGAGGATATCCCGGGCATCCGCCACAGGCGTATCCGGCGCAACGGTCACGAGATCCGTGTGCATTACTCTGCCGACATACATTTCTGTTCTCCTATGGGTGTCAGGTTGAAAAAAGCCGCCCCGGGATATCTCGGTTTCCCGGCTCTGGCGGCTTGGGATCACGATAGGCGCACCTTTGCCCCGTCGCGGCGTTCGTCGGGGTGGAAAACGCCCTGCGGGGGAAATAAGGGCCAGGCCGGTTTCACCTCGGAGGCGAATCGCCCCTGTGGGATTCACCGGCTTACAGAATCTGGCTCAAAAACAGCTTCGTCCGGTCATGGGTGGGATTCTTGAAAAAATGCTCGGGCGGCCCCTCTTCGACAACCGCCCCGTGATCCATGAAGATCACCCGGTCGGCCACCTCGCGCGCGAACCCCATTTCATGGGTCACCACCACCATGGTCATCCCTTCCCTGGCCATGGTCTTCATGACGTCCAAGACCTCTCCGATCATTTCGGGATCCAGCGCGGACGTGGGCTCATCGAAGAGCATGATCTTCGGATCCATGGCCAGCGCCCGTGCAATCGCAACCCGCTGCTGCTGTCCTCCGGAGAGCTGATCCGGGTATACGTTCGCCTTGTCCTGGATGCCCACCTTCTTGAGAAGGATCATGGCCCGCTCGTGAGCCTCGTCCTTCTTTCGTTTCCGGACCACGCGCTGGGCCAGGGTGAGGTTCTCGATCACGGTTTTATGGGGAAAGAGGTTGAACGACTGGAACACCATGCCGACTTCCGTGCGGACCTTGTTGATATCGGTTTTATGGTCGAGGATGTCGATCCCGTCGATAAAGATGTGCCCCTCGTCAGGTACCTCAAGGTGGTTCAGGCAGCGGATAAACGTGCTTTTGCCGGACCCCGAGGGGCCAATGACAACGACCACTTCTCCAGCGTCGACCTTGTTCGAGACATTGACCAGGGCGCGCACCTCGTGGGGAACGATAAAAGTTTTCGAGATATTTCTGACATCGATCACTAGGCTAACGTCCTCCTTTCCAGAACCTGTACGCACATGGAAAGCGAAAAGGTAAGAACCAGATAGAGCAAGGCGCACATGAACCAGAGTTCGAAGGGCTGCAGGCTTGTGGTCACGACCTCGCGCGTGGCCTTGGTGAGTTCGCGGATGGCGATGATCCCCAGGAGGGAGGAATCCTTGATGAGGCTGATGAATTGACCGGCAAGGGGCGGCAGGATGCGGCGCATGGCCTGGGGAAGGATGACATGAGTCATGGTCTGAAAATAGTTCATCCCCAGGGACCGGGCGGCTTCCGTCTGCCCCCTGTGGATGGATTGAATACCGGCCCGGACGATCTCCGCGACATAGGCGCCCGCAAAAAACGCCAGGGCCGCCACACCGAACCAGAGGGGTGGAATGGTTATCCCGACCTGCTGCTTGACAAGCAGGGTGTTGATCAGGGTTCCCAGAACAAAATACCAGATGAAGATCTGAACCAGCAGGGGGGAGCCTCTGATCAGCTCGATGTAGGTGATTGCGGACCATTTGAGCGCCGGATTGGAGGATATCCTGGAAAGCCCGGTCAATATGCCGATCAGGATGCCGAAAAGAATGGAGATCAGGCTGACCTTGATGGTAATCCACAACCCTATCAGGAGGATCCCCACCTTCCATGTTTTGTAGGAGGCCAGGGTGTCGCCGACGAATATCAGGTCGCCTTCGCTGACCGTGGCGTTGCGTGTCGGCGCGGTATAGGTTTTTTCTTCTCCGTCACCCTTCACGGTGATGGAAACCGTGTCGCCCTGGAGCGCGATGGCGGCGACCTCTCCGCCCAGCTCGGCTTTGATCTCGATATCCTCCTGGTAGTAGAAGTACCGGGGGATTCGATACCATCGCCAGACATAATCAATCTGGGCGGCTGCATAATAGAGGGCAGCGATGGAGGCTCCCAGAAGCAGGAAAAATACCGTGATCCATATCAGATTGGAGCGCTTCTGCCTTAACTTTCTGAGAACTAAGGTTGAATTCATGAGCCTGTTTTTCTTTGGGATGGTTTTAGCATATCGCGCCAAATCGTCTAGCAGAGGGGCCTCAGGAGGAATTCCGGGCTCAGGTTTCGTCAAACACCGCTGAGCCCGGGGGGATCCGGACTCACTTCACATTCTGATACCAATCCGTGCTTTTGATCCATTTGTCGTAAACCTGATCGTACCTCCCGTCGTTTTTGATCTGCCTGAGAAAATTGTTCAGCCAGTTCATAAAATCCGGGTCGCCTTTGGAGATGGCCCACGCCAGGGGTTCATAGGTAAACGGTTGATCGAGGAAGACCAGTTTCCCGGCGCCCTGCTCCGCCATGATGACGACGCAGTTGGGCTGGTCGTAGACATAGGCGTCGGCCTTGCCGTTGATGACCTCGAGAACGGCCTCCGTCTCGGTCTCAAAGGACTTGTAGTTACATTTCGGAATGTAGCGCTTTACGGCCTGTTCGCCGGTCGTGCCGAGCTTGGAGGTGACGGTGAATTTGGGATCATTGAGATCTTTGTAGGAGGTCACCGCACCTTCATGCTTTTTATTCAACAGAATCGCCTGACCGACGACGATGTAGGGGTCGGCGAAATTCACCTTCAGATTGCGCTCCTGGGTAACGGTCATGCCGCTCATGATGATGTCGAACTTCCCGGTGATGAGCGAGGGGATGATGCCGTCCCAGGCTGTATTGATCGGAACAAATTTCACCCCCATGGCCTTGGCCATCATTTTGGCGATATCGATGTCGAACCCGACGAATTCGCCTTTTTTGTCAGTCATTTCGAAGGGCATATAGCCGGCCTCGAAGCCCACCCGCAGTTCTCCTTTCTGGAGAATCTGTTCGAGGGTCGAATTCTTCGCAAGATCGATGTCCGCGCCCCAGACCGATCCGCTCAAACCCATCAAAATCGCCGCCGCCGCCGCCAGGCACTTCAAATTCTTCTTCATTGAAACCTCCTCAGATAATGATTTAATGGATCGTATTTACTATAACGACCATTTCACAAAGTAAATGCTTTTTTGCCGGGCACGGGCATCCACGGCATAACATCCCGGTTTCTTATTAATAAATTCCAAATGCCTTGACAGGATGATCATAGCGGGATATGATTTGTTATTCAGTGGTTCCATTCTCCAACGCATCATTATAGGTACGCATCCGTGTTGATCTTGGCAGGGAAATGCCGGACGGCCGGACCCGAGCGATGCCGTTGACTGGCAAGCCGATCTGGAAGTCCACAGCATCGTTTCTTGAAGCATGTTCTGATTATGGAGGCGTCTTATGGCCGAGAGCAAACTCAAGTCGATTGACGACATCCTGAAAACCCCCGAAGCCCGCTACGCAACGGGAAACATTACGCCGGCGCTTTCAGAAAGAATGGGGTTCAACCCACCGAAGTGCAAGGTATTTCTCTCCCCCTGCACCACACTCAGCACAGACGTGTCCTTCACGTTCCGGATCGACAGGGAAGCTCAAAAAAAACTGCCCGATATCATCGGCAACAGCGTCCAGCGGATTGTCGGCGTCGACGCGCCGGACCCCCTGCTGCAGGAAACCCACGACAAGCCGCGGAAGCTCGGCATCGTTTTCTCCGGCGGTCCGGCCCCCGGAGGGCACAACGTCATCGCAGGCCTTTTCGACGCCGCCCAAAAGGCGAATCCGGAGACCCGTATTTACGGGTTTCTTATGGGGCCCGACGGCATCATCGAAAACGAGGCCATCCCTCTGACAAAGGAAATCATCGACCGATACCGCAACTTGGGGGGGTTTTCGATGATCAAGACCGGCAGGACCAAAATCGACACCCGCCAGAAAATGACACTTTCCAGACAGACCTGCAAAGATCTCGGACTGGACGCCCTTGTGGTCGTGGGCGGGGATGATTCCAACACCAATGCCGCCTTTCTGGCTCAGGAAATGTTCGCGGACGGCGTACAGGTGATCGGCGTCCCGAAAACCATCGACGGGGACATCCAGGTCAGGGATGACGCCGGCCAGGTGCTCTGCGCCATGTCCTTCGGCTTTCACTCTGCGGCAAGATCCTTTGCCGGCGCCATTTCGAACCTCTGCACCGACGGCAGCTCGGATGTCAAGTACTGGCATATCTGCAAGGTCATGGGACGGGTCGCAAGCCACCTGGCCCTGGAGGTGGCGCTCCAGACCCATGCCAACATGGCCTTCATCGGTGAGGAGATGGCGGACTACGTCGATGAAGCGCGCCTCAAACGGGCCGAAAACGCCGGTTCCATCGATTACACCGCCTACGGCATGACTCTCAGGCACCTTTCCCGGGTCATCTGCGAGGCCATCGTAAGCCGGGCTGCCGTGGGGAAGAATTACGGCGTCATGGTGATCCCCGAGGGAATTCTGGAGTTCATCAACGAAATTCAACTCTTCATTGTAAAGCTCAACACCATCATCGCCGATTACAACGCCACCCATGACGCCACTTTTCATCAGGACTTTCCGATGCTGACCGACAAGCTCGATTATCTGAGGCGCCAGGCCCAGCGCGCAAGAGACAGGGGCGGCTTCACGGTGTGGAACACCCGAGATGAGGACCTTTTCAGCGACATCCCGGACTTCTTCAAGGAAGGCCTGCTTATGGAACGGGACAGCCACGGGAATTTTCCCTTTTCGCAGGTCGAAACGGAAAAAGTGCTGATGGATCTGGTCAAGGACTACCTCAAGATCCTTCATGAACAGGGCCGCTATCGCATCGGCATTCTGCGGGACTACTATGTCAAGACGTTCACGAACGGCGGCCTGGATCCGGATGCCTACGGCCCTGTACTGTTTTCAAACTGGAAAGAGGGGGAATACCTGCTGATGAAGGCCGATATCATCTCCATCAAAACCCTGAAGCAGGTACTTATCCGGGAAGAGGCGATCGGTTCCAGCGAAGAAATTCCGCCGCCGGTTCAAAAAATCTACAAGAAATCGGTTCCCGACTTCAAAATACAGACCCATTTCTACGGGTATGACGGACGCGGGAGCGATCCCACCTATTTCGACTGCGTTTACACCTATAACCTGGGGCTCACGGTGTTCAGCCTGATTGCAAACGGCGCAACCGGCCAGATGGCTGCAATCAAGAATCTGGAGTTCGATCTCTCGCGCTGGGAACCCATCGGCATTCCCATTGCACCGCTGATGCACCTGGAGGAGCGGCAGGGGAAGCTTTCGCTGGTCATTGAGCGAAGCATCGTCGATGTGAACTCCGTCGCTTTTCAAGCCGCCAAGGCCAACCGGGAAACATGGCTGGCGGCCTTTCCGGGTGAGGACAACTACCGAAATCCGGGGCCAATCCAGCTTCTCGGCGAAACCGAGGAGCGCCGTCCGATTACACTGCTTCTCAATTCGCTCGCGAGGTAGCCGGATATCCTGCGGGCGAGACGCCGCCCCGCCATGATCATTGCCCTGCGGGAAACCGAACGGACGGCTGTGTTTTTTTTCTTGACAGGTTATACCCTTTTATTTTATACAAAGAGCGGTAATAAACTGATTTTTTACATATAATTACTATAAATTATATTATATCCATTATTTAAACCATCATTCCCGCCGCACATGGCTCGGCGAAGGAGCTTCCCCTGATGAGCCAAGATCAACAGGTGGAAACCAGCGATGGACCGGAAGCGGAGAACACTCCGCCGGGAAGGTCCATTACGGAATGGGACCACTATATCAATAACCCACCATCCGAACCCCTCGCAGCCGGCGACGGCATCGTTGACACCCAAGCCGATGCGATGCCGGCCACGATGATTGACGACGGACATCCGTATGATGGCGACGCACTTCTCCTGGCGTCCGAAGCAGACATCATGAAGCCCGTTCACCTGAAGCTGGACGGCATCGGCAAACAACTGGCGGAGCTCCGAAAAGAATTCCAGTTCAAAATCAAAAACGATGCTCAGAAGGACAAGGTGATCAACAGCCTCCATCAGGAACTCCAGCTATACAAGAGCAACCACCTGAAAAAATATATCCTGCCCACGATTATGGATATCATCCAGTTTATCGACGGGGTGAGAAAACTGATCCAATACCTCACCCTCGACAGACCCGATGAGAGCGAGTCTCAAAGAATCATGAAACTGACAAAAGTGTTGAAATCGATTCCATCCGACTTGGAAGATATCTGCTCCAAACAGGGGATTTCTCCCTTCAAGTGCAGCGAAACAGCCTTCAACCCGGGTCGGCAGAGAATCCTTAGAAAAATTTTTATGGCAACCGCGGAACAGGACAAAACAGTTGCGGAAAGCTTGCGCCCAGGCTATGTATGGGATGGTGAGGTCATCCGGCCCGAATTGGTATCGGTGTACATTTACAAAGCGCCAGAAGATGGAATAGAAACGAGGAATACAGATGAGTAAACAGCTTAAAAGAATATTTGGTATTGATCTCGGCACCACATACTCATCCCTCGCGTGCGTTGACGAATACGGAAAAACCGTCGTTATCCCGAACGCCGAGAGCCAGCGGCTCACTCCCTCCGTCGTTTTCTTCAACGGAAACAATATCATCGTCGGCGATATCGCAAAAGAGAACTCAAAGCTCTATCCCAACGATGTCGTAAGCTTTGTCAAACGGTCCATGGGTGAACCCAATTTCATCTTTGAGCACCAGTCCGTCCGCTATCGCGCCGAAGAGATCTCAAGTTTCATCATCCGAAAAATCGTACAGGATGCCGAACAGTACCTTGGGATATCGGGAACCGAGGATCTGGTGATCACCTGCCCCGCCTATTTTGGAATCAATGAGCGCGAAGCGACAAAAAGAGCGGGCGAAATCGCGGGATTTGACGTCCGCCAGATCATCAACGAACCCACCGCCGCCGCCATCGCCTATGGGTCCATCGAAACCGATGAGGAACGCGTCATCCTCGTCTACGATCTGGGGGGCGGAACCTTCGACATCACCATGATCGATATCAAGCCCGATGACAGCATCGAGGTCATCTGCACCGGCGGCGATCACAATCTTGGCGGCAAGGATTTCGATGACCGGGTGATCGCCTACCTGGTGGAAGAGTTCCAAAACCAGACGGGCATCCGGGAAGACGTTCTCGCGGACGCCGATACATGCCAGGATCTGCAGCTTTCCGCCGAAAAGGCCAAGAAGAATCTCACCCAGTTGGAAAACACCACCGTCTTGATCACCCACGCCGGAGAACGCATCAAAGTTCAATTCGAACGCAAGGTATTTGAACGTCTGACCCAGGATCTGCTCGAAAGGACGATCTCACTGACCCACGAGATGCTCGAGGAGGCCGGCAAGAAGGGATATAAGCATTTCGATGAAATCATCCTGGTCGGGGGCTCCACTCGAATGCCCATGGTTGCGCGAAGAATCAAAAAGGAATTCGGGATAGAACCCAAACTTTTCGATCCGGATGAAGCCGTTGCCAAGGGGGCCGCCATCTATGGCTGGAAATTGTTCCTGCAGGACGAGGTCAGGGAGCACATCTCACAGAAGACGGGTAAACATATCGAAGACCTTGAAGACATCAACGATTTGGATCTAGACGACATCATCGAGGAGGTCGAACAAATCGTCGCCAACGACACCGGCTATTCGATTCAGGACGTTCAGAGCGCCAAGATGAAAATCAAGAATGTCACCAGCAAGAGCTTTGGTGTGGTGGCCCATGATCAGGACAGCAACGAACTTGTCTACAACCTTATCCTGAAGAACAACGATGTTCCTGTAAACACGAAGAAAACATTTGGAACGGCGGTCGACGGCCAGGAGATCGCCTCCATCCAGATCATGGAAAACGAAGAAAGCGATGTCGTCGCCACGCTGGACAATTCCATCCTTATCGGGACGGCTGTCCTCAATCTGCCGCCCGATCTTGCCGCAAACACCCCGATAGAGATTATTTTCAGGCTCAATCGCGAAGGACGCCTGGAGATCACGGCCGAAGAGATGAGCCCCGCGCATCGGTCCGTCAACGTAACCATCGAAACGCGGTCGGTGATTCGGGGAAAAGAGTTCGAGGAAGCCAAGGCCCGAGCCAAGCACATTGTCGTCATATAGCCATATTTCTTCCAATCCCGTCACCTGCGTCGCGCGGTTCCTTGATGCTTAATGACGATGCGCATCGCAGCAGGAACCGGATTTTTCGGCACCATCGAACCCCAACCCATCCTTTAATGGTGTAAAAAACGACTCGATACGGCTTTTAGGGTAACCATGGACATCAAGAACTATTACTTTCTTTTGGAGCTTTCCATCGATCCCCCGGAAAATACACCGGAGGTCATTGAAGACGCGATCCAGAAAAAGCAGGCGCTCTGGAGCCGACTCAGAAATCATCCGACCAAGGGGACTCAGGCGCAGCAATACATGGGGCTGCTTCCGGACATCCGTAATGTCATGACAAATGATGCGCTTCGCCGGAAGGAGGCTGAAGAAGCCAAACGTCTCTTTATCGAAAGAGAAAAGGAGACGAACAACAGGATTGACCGGCATATCGCATTGTTGTTGAGCAAGGGGCGAATTTCCGGAGACGAGATATCACAACTGGCCCGTCTGAATTCGGTTTCCGAAGAAAGGATCCAAGAAAGGATTACGAAGAAAAAACGCCTGTTTCTCATCAACTTCAAAATCGAGGAACTGGTCCGGACCGGAAAGACCGATCCCAAATATCACGGCGGCCTAGTTAAGGAATTCTCCCTGGATCCCGGCAAAATTTCGGATTGGATACAAAACAAGGAGCGTGAAAAATACAAGAAAATCGATGCCTGTCTGCGTCGCTGCAATCAGAGAGGCTATGTCACCCGTGAGGAAATCAGCGCGCTGTCCCGGCTCTTTCTGATCTCCACGGATAATATCGTGCGGCGGACGAGGTGCGTGATCAAGGAAAGCGGCACCCCCATGCAGGACCGGCCTGAGCCGCTGGATAAGAGCACCGAAAAAATCATTGCCGACAATTTGAAAATTGTCGGGAAATCCTCCCTCTACGATTTCCTGGATGTTCCCCAGGGGTCCGATCTGAATGTCCTGCAGGACACCACCCACGGAAAAGATGCCGAAGTTCGCAAAATCGGTCAAAAAGATGCCAAAACAACCGCAAGCGGGACGCTGGTCGGGCATTGCATCTCTATCTTCAAGACCGAAGAGAACCGCAGGTCATACGATCGCTCCCTGACCCTGTCCCGCCTTCAGGAACTCGATGCGGATATGGATGTTTCGGGCATCAGCAAAAAGATCCACGCCGAATACCTCTCCATCCTGATGAAAAGCGCGCTGAAACTCGGAATGGATATTGATGAAGCCCGACTGCACATCGAGGGCTATCTGAGGAAAAAACGATGGAAAATAGAGAAACTGAAGCCGTTCATCGCTAAAAGACGCCCCTTCTTCCTCCGCCCCGTCACCATTGCCATTGCCGTCCTGCTCGCGCTTTCGACGGCATCTGCCCTTGTCATCCTGAGAAAAAAACAGGTCGCCCGGGAATTCAGCGAGACCCTCAAGCTCGCCGAACTATCGCAGGAGCTTGAAAATAAGGAGATGATCCTTCGAGGGTTTCTGGAAAAATATCCAGACAGCGATCTTGCCCCTGACTTGGAAAAAAAGATTGCGGCCGTTCGGGGGCTCGTGGAAAATCGGGATTACAAAATCGTTCTGACACAGTTTGAAAAATTCGTTCGAGATGATACGTTGATCGAGGCCGCGGCAGTCCTGAATAAACACATGGAGAAATATCCCAAGGGGCCTCACCGGAAGGAAATGGAAGAGAAGCGCGCGCAAATCCGTCGAAGCCTTGAAGACTCGAACTACGAAGCCCTGCAAGCAGCGCTCACTGTATGTGAGGAGCGAAAAGAGTGGGAGAAATGCATTCTCCTGTGCGACCATTTCATCTACAAGAATTCGGATTCTCGGCATTCGGAGAAGGCCTCGGGGCTGAAAAAGAAATATGCCCGGATCATCCAAAGCATCGCAGATCTGGCGTCCATGAAACAGCGGGCGGAGCAGCAAGGGATTGACTTTGAGGCCGGCCGCCTGATCTATCTGGAATATCTTGAATCAACGCCTGAACTGCCTTTGATCATCAAGAAAGCCATCGTCGATGAGATCGAGTCCTATGACCGGAAAATTGTGATGTTCCACCAGGCGGAAAACGAGTGGGGGCGCCTGATGGACGCAAGCGATAACGATCACATCAGCCTTTCGGACCACATTCGGCAATTGAAGGCGTTTATTCAAAAATATCCCCGGGAATGGTATGGCGAAGAGGCAGATTACCTCCTGACCCGCCTCGAAAAACAAAATACGCTTAAAACAAGGCAGCTGCGAACAGAAAAAGAAAATCACGACTGGAAAGCCTTGGCGCTTGACGCGCAGAATCAACGGCTGAGTCTATCCAGCAGGATGTCAAAGGTTGAAGGCTTCATCCAAAATTATCCGGACGGCAACTATATCACCAAGGCCAAAATTCTTTTCGTTTCCTTGAATAAACAGCAAAAATTGGAGGAATCCAAGCTGCTTCAGGAGAAAAGCGACGCATCCCGGCGGCAGGAAAAAATGCATCAACTGAGCGGGATGCTGAAAAACCTCGGCGGTTTTTTTATCGACAACAACAACGGCACCGTCACGGACAAACGGACCGGGCTGATGTGGTCCATTTTCCACGCCAGCCTTGCCGGCAACAGCTGCGTCAACCACCGTGAGGCGCTTCAATATGTCAATCGATTGGGAACGGCCGGATACCGCGACTGGCGCGTTCCCTCAGTTGAAGAATTACAGGTCATCCTCCAAACCCGCCCTCTGTTTCCGGCGGATCGATCTACCTTTTTCTGGACCTCCGAACTGTTCTGGCATGGCTGGAACGAAATGGCCTTTATTTTCTCCCCCCACAACAATACCGAGTGGAAGAAAGAATCGGGTCGGGTGGAAAAGTGCGGGTCGGTTCTGGCGGTCAGAAACCCGTGATCCCCTGAAACAGGATCAAAGCCTTCGAGAGGGCGTGTGTTTTACCGCAGACTCAATTTCAATATATGCTTCAACCTATCCCTGCTGTTGGCGGCGGCGATGCTGCTGATCAATTTCGTATCGATAGGGGTGGCTCAGAGATTGCTCATCAGAAACAAGGCGACCGAGGGCAGCTTGTTGATCCGAGCCATCGAACAGCGCCTTCAGCCATCGGGGTCGAAGGCATCGGGGAACCTGCTGGATGCCCTCGAAGCCCTGTTACAGGAATCCGATTACACCTATGCCGTAATCTTTGATCTCAACCTGATCGAACGTTTCGCCTTGGGAAAAACGGATGTCCCACACGGAGAGATTGTCCTGGCGATGAAAAAGGCCCTGGCTTCCAGGCAGCCCAACACCGAACTCATGGGCGCCACTTGGGGCGTCCTTTGGCGGCAGAAGGCCGTCCTCATGCAGAGCGCGCCCTTGTACAACGACGGCATTCTCACCGCGGGCGTCAGCATCGTCTTTCCACTTCAACAGATTTACCAGCAATTGCGACATTCTCAGATGGTTTTCTTCCTCTATATCCTGATCAACCTGATTCTTCTGTCTTTTATCGGACGGCATCGTTTTTCCAGATTGACGATCGACCCCTTGAAAAAACTGCTGGAGACCACCGAAGCCAACACCGAAGGCAGGGAAACGCTCTTTCTGGGCGGCGAAAAGGATGGCAACGAATTCAATCAGCTTTCCAATGCATTAAACCAGATGCTCAACCGAATATCCAAGGACCAGGAAAATGTCAAATTGAGCATCCATTCCCTCAGACAGGCCAATCTCGACTTAAAAAAAGCGCAGAACGATATTATCAGCGCTGAGAAACTTGCATCCGTAGGAAGGTTTTCCGCAGGCATCGCCCATGAAATCGGAAATCCCCTCGCAATTATCGTGGGATATCTTGAACTCCTGAAACGGAAGGACATCTCACCGTCGGAAAGAGAGGATTTCATCACGCGGACAGAGAGCGAAATCAGCCGCATCCATCGTATTATTCGCCAGCTGCTTGATTTTTCGAGACCCTCCAGCAACACCATCGGAAGGATATCCGTCCATGACATCCTATCGGATATCAGCACCATTTTTCAATATCAGCCCCTCATGCGGCATGTCGAACTGAAGCTCTCCCTGTCGGCCCGCGAAGACGGTGTCAGGGCCGATGCGTCCTTGCTTCGACAGGCGTTCATCAATCTTGCCATCAATGCCGCCGATGCCGTAAATCAGGCCGGAAAAACAGGAGCGCTGGTCGTCGAAACCCTTAATTTCCCAAGTAATCATGCGAATGAAACGCATCAGTGGCTTGAGGTCACGTTCACGGATAATGGCATCGGCATCCCGGCGGATCAGCTGAATTTCATTTTCGAACCATTTTACACCTCCAAGGCCCCGGGGAAGGGAACCGGCCTGGGACTGTCGGTCTGTTACATGATCATAGAGGCTGCCGGCGGGAGAATTGAAGCGCGCAGCGAGGAAGGCATTGGCACGAAAATGATCATTGACCTCCCTGTATGCAATGGAGAATAGGTTGCAGATGCCCGGAGAAAGAAGATTGCTCATCATCGATGACGAGGAAAACATGCGTCATATGCTGGCGGTCCTGCTGTCAAAACTGGGATACCAGGTCGATACCGCAGCCGATGGCGCGATCGGACTCCGCATGATCAAGGACGAGTCCTATGATTTTATCCTATGCGACCTCAACATGCCTCACATGGGGGGAATGGATTTCCTGAGAATCGCCAAGGACGATGTGAGCAATACCACAGTAATCGTCATGTCGGCATATGGAAGCATCGATACTGCGCTGGATGCCATGAAACTTGGGGCATATGACTATATTTCCAAGCCCTTCAAGACAGACGAGGTTTATCTGGCCCTCAAAAAAGCGGAGGAACGGGAGAGCTTGCGTCGGGAAAACCTGCAGTTGAAGGAGCGTATCCGGACGATCGAGTCGGGTTCTTCCTTTGCTCGGATGATCGGAAAAAGCGACGCCATGCAGGCGGTATTCAGGCTCGCCCGAAAAGCAGCCCAATACGATGCCACCGTTCTCATCTCCGGGGAGAGCGGGACGGGCAAGGAGTTGATCGCGCGGGGGGTTCACTTTGAAGGCTGCCGGTCCGGCGGACCGTTTGTCGCGGTGAACTGCGGGGGGATTCCGGAGAATCTGCTCGAAAGCGAGTTCTTTGGATATAAAAAAGGGGCATTTACGGGTGCCGATAAAAACAGGAAGGGGCTGTTTGAGAATGCGGAGGGCGGAACCTTGTTTCTGGACGAGATCGGGGAGCTGCCGTTGTCGCTTCAGGTCAAATTCCTACGGGTGCTTCAGGAGAATGAAATCCGGCCCATCGGAGACTCCAAAACCCGGCCCATCAATGCCAGAATCATTGCGGCGACTTCGAAAGACCTCCAGGAGGGCATCTCGCGGGATATGTTTCGGCAGGATCTGTTTTACAGACTGAATGTCCTTCCCATCACGATTCCGCCCCTGAGAGAACGCCCTGATGACATCCCGTTGCTGACCATGCATTTCATCGATCGCGTCAGTCGGTCCATGAACAAGGACATCCATGGCATTTCAAAGGAGGCCATGCCACTGCTGCTGCGACACTCGTGGCCGGGAAATGTGCGGGAACTGGAAAATTCAATCAAACGGGCCGCCGTCCTCGCGGACGAAACGATCCTTACACCTGACAACTTTCCATTTTTGCGGGAGGCCATGCCTGGCGAAAAAAAGCGGACCACCATGTTCGAGGGGTACTCTTTGAAGGAAGCTCAGAAGATGCTTGAAAAACATCTCATCACAAAGGCCCTCGAAGAAACGGGCGGAAACCGAACAAAAGCGATTCAACTCCTTGAAATCAGCCATCCATCTTTATTATCTAAAATCAAAGCGTACGACATCGCTTTGTGACAGATGCGCCGCGTCATATGGCCCACTTCAGCAAAACACTGCCCCAGGTGAATCCTGCTCCGAAAGCGGACAGCAGCACCCAATCATCCTTTTTGAATTTATGCTGTTGATGGGCCTCCGACATGGCAAGGGGAATCGTCGCGGCGGTTGTGTTGCCATATTTTTCGATATTGATAATCACCTGTTCCGGCGTTAATCTGAGCTTTTTGGCAACAGCGTCGATGATTCTCAAATTGGCCTGATGGGGAATCAGGTAATTCAGGTCCTTTCCAGACAGCCCGTTTCTCTTTAAAACCTCTTCCGAGACACTGCACATGCCTTTTACGGCATATTTAAAAACGGTTTTTCCATCCTGATACACATAGTGCATCTTTTGCTGTACGGTATCCATCGTTGCGGGATGAAGGCTTCCTCCACCCAGAACATTCAAATATTCAATACCGATACCGTCAAGATGAAGGTCGAAATCAATGATTCCCCGATCAGATTCCGTGGATTGCTCAAGCAGAACCGCACCAGCACCATCGCCAAAAATAACGCATGTGTTCCGGTCTTCATAGTTGATGATACAGCTCATTTTATCCGCGCCGATCACCAAAGCGTTTTTATACCGGCCGGTTTCTATAAATTGAGATGCCGTGGCAAGGGCGTAGACGAACCCCGTGCATCCGCCGTTCAAATCGAACCCCCAGCAGCGATGAGCGCCCAACTCCTTTTGAATAACCGATGCAGCGCTGGGAACAGGCATATCCGGAGTAATGGTCGCTAAAATGATCAGTTCGATCTCCTCCGGCGACACGGCGCTTTGCTCAAATATCATCCTTGCGGCCCTAAGGGCCATATAGGAAGTCCCTTTGGCCTTATCCAGGATGGACCGCTCCGCGATGCCGGTTCGGACCCTTATCCACTCATCATTGGTGTCTACTAATTTCTCCAGATCCTTGTTGGTCAATTTTTCTTCCGGAGAGTAGTGTCCAAGGCCAGTTATAATCGCGCGCATTAACCTTCCTCCTGAAAATCAGACGAGAGCCAGAGCCGTTATCAGGCAAATACAGAGAATGAATACCATCGGCATTACAGATTTTCTAGCCGTTGACCGACGCGTTCTTTTCAGATGAATCGCAGCGGAGCCTTTCCATTTTTTAGCGTCTGGTCCGGCGTCGATATGTCATCATAAAAAAAGCCCGTTTCGGTGAGAAACGGGCTTTTTTTTGAGTGATAACGGCGGCGTCCTACTCTCCCACACAGCTTCCCGTGCAGTACCATCAGCGCTAAAGAGCTTAACTTCCGTGTTCGGAATGGGAACGGGTGTTGCCTCTTTGCCATCGCCACCGAAATCCGTATAAGTACATCAAAGCGCTTCAACCTTTTGTGTCGCTTAATTTGTGGCTAAGCCTCACGACTCGTTAGTACCGGTCAGCTCAATGCGTTGCCGCACTTACACACCCGGCCTATCTGCCTCGTAGTCTTCGAGGTGTCTTCAGTCCTTGCGGATGGGATATCTCATCTCGAGGTGGGCTTCCCGCTTAGATGCTTTCAGCGGTTATCCTTTCCGAACTTAGCTACCCAGCTATGCCGCTGGCGCGACAACTGGAACACCAGTGGTTCGTCCATTCCGGTCCTCTCGTACTAGGAACAGATCCCCTCAAATATCCTGCGCCCACGAAAGATAGGGACCAAACTGTCTCACGACGTTTTAAACCCAGCTCACGTACCACTTTAATCGGCGAACAGCCGAACCCTTGGGACCTGCTCCAGCCCCAGGATGTGATGAGCCGACATCGAGGTGCCAAACCGCGCCGTCGATGTGAACTCTTGGGCGCGATAAGCCTGTTATCCCCGGCGTACCTTTTATCCGTTGAGCGACGGCCCTTCCATGCAGAACCGCCGGATCACTAAGACCTACTTTCGTACCTGCTCGAAATGTCTCTCTCGCAGTCAAGCTCCCTTATGCCTTTACACTCGATGGCCGGTTTCCAATCGGCCTGAGGGAACCTTCGCGCGCCTCCGTTACTCTTTGGGAGGCGACCGCCCCAGTCAAACTACCCGCCAGACACTGTCTTTCGCCCAGTTCATGGGCCGAAATTAGAACCCTAAAATAGCAAGGGTGGTATTTCAAGGGCGGCTCCACCAAAACTTGCGTCCCAGTTTCTTCGCCTCCCACCTATCCTACACATACTAGTTCAAAGTCCAATGTCAAGCTATAGTAAAGGTGCCGGGGTCTTTCCGTCTTTTCGCGGGTAGACGGCATCTTCACCGCCAATACAATTTCACTGAGTCCCTGGTTGAGACAGTGCGGAAGTCGTTACGCCATTCGTGCAGGTCGGAACTTACCCGACAAGGAATTTCGCTACCTTAGGACCGTTATAGTTACGGCCGCCGTTTAC
>NZ_JBGSQX010000142.1:0-58976 GCF_041737845.1 Desulfococcus sp. | reverse complement strand
TGATTCTCAGCTCTGATCTGATGGACATATCCGGGTGAAACAGCGGCGCCTGCGAGGGGACTCCGGCGCCAAGGGATAGCCCGGTGCGGTAGACTGCTGTCTGCCTCTCAAAAAGGGCTCGGCTCACGCCGAGCCCTTTTTCCCTCGGTAAATCTCCGCGGGAAAATTCTGGGAATTTAACGAAAAAATCTACAGTCGGTCTCCGGCGGTCACGTCTTCCCCGCCCTCCGGGCATACCACTTGATCTCGCCCACGGCGTTCTCCACATCGCGCACGACCTCGCCCCGTCGAATAACGTCCCGCATGGTCTCGATGTCGATGTAGAGGTCCCGGTCCTCGGCCATGTAGGGCACGTGGCGGCGGATCGCCCGGTAGGCGGCCTGGGTCCCACGGCCGCCCGTCAAGGGCTGTTTCTTTTGGAGCAGGTCGTAGGCCTGGGCCGCGCAGAGCAGCTCGATGGCCACCACATTTTCGACGTTGTCCAGGATCTCCCGGGTCTGGCGCATGGCGATGCTTCCCATGCTGACGTGGTCCTCCTTGTTGGCCGAGGTGGGGATGGAGTCGACGCAGGCGGGATGGGCCAGGACCTTGTTCTCCGAGACCAGGGCCGCGGCCACGTACTGGCCGATCATGTAGCCGGAGTTGAGGCCGCCCCGCTCGGTCAGGAAGGCGGGGAGATCGCTCAACTGGGGGTTGACGAGCCGTTCGATCCTCCGCTCGGAGACGCTCCCCAGCTCGGCGAGGCCCATGGAGAGGTAGTCCGCGGCCATGGCCACGGGCTGGCCGTGGAAGTTGCCGCCCAGGCGCACTTCCTCGATGTCCGCGAAGATGAGGGGGTTGGTGGTGGTGGCGTTGATCTCGATGTCGATGACCCGTTTCGCGTGGGCCAGGGCGTCCTTGCTGGCGCCGTGGATCTGGGGCGAGCACCGCAGGGTGTAGGCGTCCTGGACCCGGGCGCACCCCTGGTGGGAGGCGATGATTCCGCTGTCGGCCGTGAGGCGGAGCATGTTGTCGGCCGTGAGGATCTGCCCGGGGTGGGGGCGCACCTGGTGGATGCGCGGGTCGAACTCGGAGCTGCTGCCCATGAGCACCTCGAGCGTCATGGCGCAGGCGATGTCCGAGAGTTTGGAGAGCCTTACGGCGTCGTGGACCACCAAAGCCCCCATGCCGGTCATGACCTGGGTGCCGTTGATGAGAGCGAGCCCCTCTCCGGCTTCGAGGATGATCGGCGGGAGACCGATGGCCGCGAGGGCCTCGGCGCCGGGCATGCGCCGCCCGTTGTACACCGCCTCGCCCCGGCCGATGAGCACCAGGCCCAGGTGGGCCGTGGGGGCCAGGTCCCCGCTGGCCCCCACCGACCCCTTTTCGGGGATGACCGGCGTCAGGCCCGCGTTGAGAAAGGCGATGAGGTACCGGAGCGTCTCCATCCGGCACCCGGAATAGCCCAGGGAGAGGTCGTGGACCCGGAGGGCCATGACGGCCCGCACCACCTCCTCGGGCAGGGGGTTGCCGACGCCCGCTGCGTGGCTCATGAGGATGTTCTCCTGGAGCTTGCGGGTCTCGGTGGAGGAGATGGTGACGTTGCACAGGGCCCCGAAGCCCGTCGTGATCCCGTAGATCACCTTTTTCTCCTTCACCCACCGGGCGATGAGCCGACTCGTCTTCTCAACCCGGGCCTCGCCGGCCGGGGAAAAGGCCGCCGTCGCGCGCTCCCGGGCCACGGCCACCAGGTCCTCGATGGTCAGGCCGTCTTTATCCAGGAAAATCTCAGGCATGGAACAGTCCTTTCTTGCAGCAGAAGAGGGAAATCAGAAGACCCGCGCACCCCGCTTGAACACGGCGGCCACCGGCGACACGCCGGCATGGTAGGCCAGGATGGTGGGGGAGTCCCCGTCCAGGAACAGGAAATCCGCCTGCTTGCCCGAATCCAGGCTCCCGACGGTTTTGGCCATACCCACGGCATAGGCCGCGTTGAGGGTGGCGGCCGTCAGGGCCTCCGCGGGGGTCATGGCCATGTTGATCACCGCAAGACCGATGACAAAGGGCATGGACTCGGTGTAGCTCGACCCCGGGTTGCAGTCGGTGGCCAGGGCCACGGGAAGGCCCGCGTCGATCATGTGGCGGGCCCGGGCATAGGGTTTTCTCAGGCTGTAGGCCGTGGCCGGCAGGAGGACGGCCGTCACCCCGCCCTCGGCCATTTGGAGGAGGTTGCCGTCGGAGGCCGCCAGGAGATGGTCGGCCGAGGCGGCCCCCATCGCCGCGGCCAGTCCTGCGCCCCCCAGGTCGTGGACCTCGTCGGCGTGGATCTTGACGCCCAGCCCCGCCTCCCGGGCGGCCGCGAGGATCCGCCGGCCCTGGTCGATGGAGAAGACGCCCTCTTCGCAGAAGACGTCGCAGTACCGGGCGATGCCCTGGTCCCGGACGGCCGGGATCATCTCGCCCACCACGAGGTCGACAAAGGCGTCGGCCCGGCCCCGGTACTCCTCGGGCACGGCGTGGGCCCCCAGGAAGGTGGGAACCACGTCCAGGGGCGTTTCGCGGCCCATGCGGTCGATGACCCGGAGCATCCGAAGCTCGGTTTCGGTGTCCAAGCCGTACCCGCTCTTGATCTCGAGGGTGGTGGTGCCCAGGCGCATGGCCGCAAGGACGTGGCGCTCGCTCGTCTCGAAGAGGTCGTCCTCGGACGCGGCCCGGACGGCCCGCACCGACGAGAGGATGCCGCCCCCCTGTTTGAGGATGTCGAGATAGGGGGTCCCGGCCATGCGCAGGTCGAACTCGGCTTCGCGCAGGGCGGCAAAGCACAGGTGGGTGTGGGGGTCGACGAAGCCGGGGATCACGGTGCGGCCCCGGCAGTCGACGACCTCGTCCAGCATCCCCATGTCTATCCGGCCCCGAACGGCGTCGGTCTCGCCCAGGTCGGCGATGAGGCCGTTTTCCACCACCAGGGCGCCCTGTTCAAGGATGCGGAGATTTCCCTGGTCTTTTCCGGCGGCGGGCGCCCCGGCGTCGACCGGCGTGAAGATGCGGGCGTTCTTGAAGAGTCGTGTGGTCATGCGTTTCCTCCAGGCCGCGGGAATCGCTCCGGTTGGAGCGAAGCGGGGCGGCCCCCGGCCGGATCGGCGGGATTTCCGTCCGGCCCGGGGCCGGGATGATGTTTTACGCGGGCTTCCGGGTTGCGGGGAAAAGCGGGCCCACCGCCGCGTTCACCAGGTCGTCGTCGGGCAGAAAGGGCAGGGTGATCTGGTCGCCGTCGGCATTCTCCCGGTTGTGGGCCGCGGCCACGTCCATGGCGTTGGGGTTGCGGGCCCAGCTCCTGCGGGCCACGCCGCCCATGACGTCCCAGGACATGGCCGACCGGATGATTGCGTCGACCCGTTCGCTGCCGTCCAGGACCAGGCCGAACCCGCCGTTGACGGCCTTGCCGATGCCGGTGCCCCCGCCGTTGTGCAGGGCCACGAGGGACATGCCCCGGGCCGCGTTCCCGGCGAAGCAGTGGACGGCCATGTCGGCGGTCACGTTGCTGCCGTCCCGGATGTTGGCCGTCTCCCGGAAGGGGGAGTCGGTGCCGCCGGGGTCGTGATGGTCCCGGCCCAGCATGATGGGCCCCACCTCCCCCGACCGCACCATGGCGTTGAACCGGAGGGCGATGGCCGTGCGGCCGGCGGCGTCCTGGTAGAGGATCCGGGCCTGGGTGCCCACCACCAGCCGGTGCTGTTCCGCGTCCCGGATCCAGACCCGGTTGTCCCGGTCGTAGGATCGGCGCTCGGGGTCGATGCAGGCCATGGCGGCCCGGTCGGTCCGGGCGAGGTCTTCAGGGCTGCCGGAGAGGCAGACCCACCGAAAGGGGCCGTAGCCGTAGTCGAAGATGGGCCCCATGATGTCCTCGAAGTAGGAGGGGAAGATGAAACCGTCCTTGGCGTCCCGGCCGTTTCTGGCGACCTCGGAGACGCCCGCGTCGAAGACCGCCTTGAGGAAGGCGTTGCCGTAGTCGAAGAAGTAAACCCCCCGCGCGGACAAAGTCCGGATGAGTTCGAAATGCCTGCGGAGGCTCTTGTCGACCATCTGGCGGAAAAGGAGCCTGTCCGACGTCAGGAGGCGGGTCCGCTCATCGAAGGTGATCCCCTGGGGGCAGTAGCCGCCGTCGTAGGCCACGTGGCAAGAGGTCTGGTCCGAGAGGAGGTCCACGCGGATGTTCTTGGCGACGATATACTCCAGAAGGTCCACCACGTTCCCGTGAAACGCGAGGGAGAGGGGCGTCTTATCACGGGCCGCCGCGGCCGCCTTGGTGAAGATCTCGTCCGGGTCCGGCGACATCCCGTCGACCCATCCCTGGTCCAGGCGGGTGCGGATCCGCGAACCGTCCACCTCGGCGATGACCGACACGGCGCCGGCGATGGCCGCGGCCTTGGGCTGGGCCCCGCTCATGCCCCCCAGGCCCGACGAGACGAAGAGCAGCCCCCCCAGGTCCTGGCCGGGACCAAGATGGCACATCTTCCGCCCGGCGTTGAGGAGGGTGTTGTAGGTGCCGTGGACGATGCCCTGGGGGCCGATGTACATCCACCCGCCGGCCGTCATCTGGCCGTAGGACGACACCCCCATCTGGGCCGCGACCTCCCAGTCGTCGGGGTTGTCGTAGAGGCCCACCATGAGGCCGTTGGTGATGATGACCCGGGGGGCGTCCGGCCCGGATTGGAAGAGCCCCAGGGGGTGCCCCGACTGCATGACCAGGGTCTGGGCGTCGGTGAGCGCCTCCAGGTAGCGCTTGATGAGGCGGTACTGCATCCAGTTCTGACACACGCTGCCGGTCTCGCCGTAGGTGACCAGCTCGTAGGGGTAGAGGGCCACGTCAACGTCGAGGTTGTTGTCGATCATGACCTGGAAGGCCTTCCCGGCCAGGCATCTGCCCCGGTACGCGTCCACCGGCATGGCCTTGATGGGCCCCTCGGGCCGGAACCGGTAGCCGTAGATCCGGCCCCGCTCCGTAAGCTCTTTCAGGAATTCGGGGATGAGGGCGGCGTGGTGGGCTTCGGGGATGTAGCGGAGGGCGTTCTTGAGGGCGGTCTCCGTTTGTGCCCGGGAGAGGCGGAACCCCCGGTCGGGCGCCCGCCGGACGCCCGGGGTAAAGGCCGGCATGGGCGGCAGGGCGCCGTCCGGCTGGATTCTCATGGCCTCGGAAATCTGAAGATTGGTCAACATGGCGATTCTCCCCCTGGTGGCTGTTCCTGACGGGAACCCGGGCGCCCTCCGGTGAATCTCAGCCCGGAGGAATGCTTCGGGAACGGCGGAGCTGTATATACATGACTGTCTCGTAAATCAGATCCGGCGGTCTTGTCAAGGGCGACCCGCAGGCCACGGGGGTCGAACCCGGTTCCGGAAAGGGTTGTGCTTCCGGGACGCCCGGATTACGCCGGCTTGCCTGCGCAGCCGTGGAGGATGGATCGCAGGTCGATGGAGGGTTCGCGGCCGATCCGGTCGAAATGGGCCGCAAGCCACCGCCCGGCGGCCCGGCGGCCCATATCGAACAGATGCTCCAGAAACACCTTTTCCGCGTTCATCTTGCTCGATGCGTCGAGGGGCGCGAACCCCTCGGGGTCGTGGATGACGTGGATCAGCATCTTGTGGTAGCGGTCCGGATCCAGCGCCCCCTTGTCCAGGAGGCGCCCCACGAACTCGATGGCCCGGAGTTCGGCCATCAGGCTCGCGTTGAAGGTGATCTCGTTGACGCGGTCCAGGATCTGCCGGGCGTCCGTCGGGGTTTTCCGGCAGGTGAGGGGATTGATCTGGACGATGACGATGTCCCGGGTCTCCGTGCGGTAGGCGAAGGGGAAGAGCACCGGGTTGCCGGCGTACCCGCCGTCCCAGTAGTCCTCCCCGTCGACGGTGACCGCCTGGAAGACCTGAGGCAGGCAGGCCGAGGCCATGACCATGTCGGCGGTGAGGCGCCGCCGGTCGAAGACCTTGACCTGTCCGTTCCGGACGCTGGTGGCGCTGATGAAGAGCTGCATCCGGTCGCAGCTCCGGACCCGCGCAAAATCGACCTGCTCGACCAGGAGATCCCTCAGGGGGTTTATCTTCAGCGGATTGAGCTGGTAGGGCGAGGCGAGACGGCTGGTGAAATCGAAAAAGAGGTAGCCGGGCGAGTCATCGATGTTCCATCCGCCCGTGAGTCTCTGGAAGGGCGTCCGCTGGATGGCGCTGAAAACGGCCGTCCGGCTCACCGCCGTCCAGAACCGCCGGAGCGCCGCCCGGGCCCCCTCCCGGCCTCCCGCCATGAGGCCGTCGGCCGCCACCACGGCGTTCATGGCCCCGGCACTCGTCCCGCTGATGGCGTCGATCTCGATCTTCCGGCTCTCCAGCAGATAATCCAAAACGCCCCAGGTAAAGGCGCCGTGGGCGCCGCCGCCCTGGAGAGCCAGGTTGACTTTTTTCGGGGTTTCGGGTTGGGATGATGGCATGGGGGCTCTCCTTTTCATCGATTGATTCTGTTGATGAACCTTTCATAACGCGTTTGTGCCGATGCAACGCCTTTTCCTTCCGTGAAGCATCATGCCGCCTGTTGCTCGGAAGCCGGGCTCAGGACCCCTGCTTTTCCGACTCGGGCTTCGCGTCTTTGCCCGGATCGGTCTCAGGGTCGCCCACATCGGTCTCTTTCTTGCCGATGAAGCCCAGCCAGCCCTCTTTCCTGCCGTCCTCCGGTGTCCGGGGCGGCCGGCGCTTCCAGAGGGCGGGCTGCGTGAAGCGTTGCCAGCCCCATTTCAGCGTTCCCACGAGCCAGAAGGAGACCCAGAGTGCCCAGGCGAGCATGGCGGCCCGGTAGGCGAACATGGGCACGGACACGACCCAGGCACGGGGAAGGGTCTCGTCGCTGACGTCCTGATACCATTTCAAGAGATCGCCGGTGGATCCGTTGCCGGTGATGTTCATGTCCGGGTGACCCAACAGGCCGCTGGAGATGGCGACAACTAGAGCGCCCACGGCGGCGATGGTCAACAGCGCCATGCCGATCTGCATGGCGTTGAACCTGCGGCCCTCGAGCGCGCCCCACTGCGGTCTGAAGCCCAGGGCGACCAGCCAGGCGGCGATGAGGATGCCGCCCGCCAGGCTGCTCATGGAGACGCCGATGCCCAGCAGAAACCACTGGTGCATCCTGAGCGGCGTCCATCGGGTCTTCGAGAGCCCAACGGCGGCGACGGCGATCAGGAGGATGACCGACCAGAAGAGAACCGCCGGGCCGGCCAGGGGCTCTCCTCCGACGAAGAGGGGCCAGCGGTTCCGCGGCAGGTGGATGTCGATGCCGGCGTTGACGCTCGGGGCCCCGAGGCCGACATCGGCGTTCCCGTACCGCACGGCCATCCCCCGGGGTTCGATCCAGTTGAGCGCCACGGCCTGGTCCCCCGGGACGATGGGGATCGTTACCCGGCGGCCTTCCTGCCGGATCGGCTGGATCTTCCCCTGGATGGAGACCTCCTGCAGTTCGGCGCCATCGGGCAGGGAAAGGGTATGCTGCCCGCCCTGGCTGCTCTTGATGGAAAGCCGCAGGTCTGAGGCGGTGGTTTTCCGCCCCGGGCGCAGCGCAAGAAGGCTCTCTTCAATGGTCAAGGTTTGCCCTTTGACGCCGGCGGGCCGCGTCACCGTCAGGGTGACCGCCTCCCCCGGCCAGGGATGCCAGGTGGGGTACCACCGGGTCCCGGCCTGATGAAGGATCACCGGGATGCCCTCGGTCTCCATGTGGAATATGGGGCTGACATCCACCCGCCAGACCTCGGTCCAGGCGTCTGTTTCGGGGTGGACCAGCCGGATGGCGTCGGCGGGCGCCAGAAAGGATTCCCAGCCCAGGTGGGTCTGATCGGCGCCCAGGCTGATTTTGGCAATGTTTTCCACCACCCGGACGCCATCCGTGGTAACGGATTCCCCCGGCAGCAGCGGGATGTCCAGCACCACCCCCGAGCCGGGCGGGCTCAAGCGGGTCACGGTGGTGTGAACCTTCCAGACGAGGCCCAGGAGAAGGTTTCGCTCCACCCGGGCAAAGGGCGGGAGAATGCCGGTTTCGAGGATTTCGGCCTGCCCGGGCGCCTGGTCCGCCACCCGCTTGAACTGGAGCTGGGCGTCGATGGACCCGTCGGGGTGCAGCCCCTCGACGGTCCAGCCCTCCGCCGCCACCTCGACCCGGTGCGGCTTCAGGGGAAACGGGAGTTGCAGAAGATTCTGTTTCCGAACGGCCCCGGCGAGCCGGAGGGTGTGCCTGCCCGCGGGAACCAGCACCCACAAGCCGTCGTCCTTCCGCAGAAGGCCCCCGGCGGGCGCTCCGTCGATGGCCGCCTCCCGGGGCATCCACTGCTCGACACGGCTCGGCACGGGAATGGCGGCGTCGATCTGCGATTCGACGGATGCCTCCAATGAAAGCCGGTCCGGGGTGATGGTGATGCGGACTTCCGGGATGTTCGAACATGCGGGGAAGCAGTCATCTTTTTCCAGCAGCCTTTCCTGAAGCGCTTCAAGAAGCTGGGGCGAGGGAATCTCAGCGCCCTGCGTCCAGCCCGGACTCGGCAAAAACAGAAGCACGGCCCAAATGCACAGGAGGGATGCCGCGCCGCCGAAATGAAGCCCGCCTTTCGTCCGGAACGCAACCCCCCACATGCCCAGGGCCAGGATAAGGATCAGGAACACCCGCACAAACGCCAGCACGAGGTTGGCCCCGGGCCCCAGGAGGGAGAACGAGACCGTCTGATCCCGGGTCACCGGACCGGACCAGCTGAAATGGATGGTCTCGAAAGGGCGCCATCTGGGCATCCCCGGCCCGGTCTGGGTCAGGGCATCGGGGTCGTACTGCCGGACCTTCGGCGGCTCGAATTCAGCGGCGTCTCCGCCGGAGATCTGCGACTCCAGGAGCGCACGCGCACCTTTGCCCACCGCCTTGCGGCGCACCGCGTCCGGTAAGGCTTCCATGGTCTCGGGGGCCAGGCTCGGTTCCATGTCCGCCTGCGGCCTTGCAGGCTGTCCCGTGGGATATTCCGTCATGGTCTCCCATGGCTGTTCCATCTGCGGATAGATGCCGATGCGGAGGGCGTGGATTGCGTATGGGATCGCGATGACGACCAGGGCGAGCGCCGCGGCGGCGTGGCAGGCCTTGACCATCTTCCGGAATTTCCCCTCGGGCAGGTGTTTGCGCAGGGCGAAGCCCACCAGCAGGGCCGGCCAGACGTACCGGGGGGCGCCCGGCTCATGATAGGTCAGGACCAGCGTCAGGAGCGCGATGCCGGCCAGGGGTGTTGAATAAAGCTTGGCGAGCGCCACGGTAAAGATGAGCACCACGAAAAAGTCAAGCAGGGTCCAGCGCTTCACCCATGTCCTGGAGATGTTGTCCATGCCCGAGGCATGTAACAGCTTCCAGCCCGGCGGCAGGAGGAGGCGCCCCCGGACCTCTTGAAAATCGTGGTCCCAGCCGGTTGCCGCAAGGGATCCCACAGGCCCCTGGTAGACGCTGTCGGCCGTCAGGTTGAGGAGCCCGTTGCGGAGCTCGACGCCGGCTTTATCCGAATCCCTTTGCCGGGTGATGAGCTGCTCGCTGCCGTCCACGGCAACCCTGCCGAGGGTGATGGCCGGGTCCATCTCCAGGCGCCAGCGGGTGTTCTTTTTACCCGTGATCTGATCCTGGAGGGTGTAGCCGGAACCATCGAACCGCAGCCAGATGTTGCGGTTCAGCGTCAACTGGTCCGGCGCCGGTGCCGGGTCGCCCCGCTGGATTTGCTTCAACCGCAGGGTCTTGCCGGGGCCCATGTGATAGGCCGGATACGCTTTCCAGTCGTCCGGCATCGAGGTCTGAAGCGGATCGACGGAGGGAGCGCCCTCGATCTCCACGAGCCTCAGCTCGGGCCGTGCGTGAAAGGACCAGATCTCCTGTCCGGGCCAGAAGCCGTCGTCAGGCCGATGAAACGGGAGTTCCTGCAGCGGGCCCCGGTGCCGCAGCGTCAGCCGCACGGCGTACCGTCCGGGCCGGAGTTGGACGCGCATGCGGGCGTCCGGGTCGAGTCTGGCCGGGAGGGGGCTTTCCAGCGACAGGGGGGTGAATTTTTCCGGGGGATAGAGGGGGCCCAGCATGAGTTCCCGCGGCGAGCCGGCCACGTCGAGGGTGACATGGAGGAGCGCACGGGCGGGGATGGCATCGTCGATGAGCCGGAAGCTTTCGATGCTCAACCGGTCTTCGATTTTTTCCTCGGCCTTTGCGCCTTTCAGCCAGAGCCGGCCGGCGGCATCGAGATTCGGGAACGCCGTCGGTTCATGGTTGACCCGCAGCGAGACGATGCCGGCGCCGGCGGGGACCTGAAGATGCTCGGGCAGGCGGGTCCAGGCGAACCGCCCGGTGATCCCATGGATTCCCGGCTCAAGATGCACCGTCGGGGCTCCCTCCTTCTGAAGAACCACCCGGGCCTCGCCGTCCACCGCAACCTCCAGGGGCCAATGGCGGATGCTACCCGGCAGTACCACCCAACTGTCGCGGTGAACAAGCCAGGTCTGCCGGAACGTCCCGCCGCGGTCCGTCAGATCCAGCTCGATATTCGACGGCCAGGCGCACTGGTAGGTATCGGGGTCGTTGTACAGCGGCGCACACATCTTCTGGGTCTCCTTACCGTGGAGCACCCAGTCGACCCAGGGCTGAAGCACCTCCGGGACATAGGTTGTCCGCTTTGCTGCAGCGGGCGCCGCAAGGCAAAGCATGGTGATGAAAATCAACAGGCATCTGGATGGGAGATCAAAACAACGCTTCGGGATTCTCACGATAGTCCTCCTCACGCCATGATCGTCATGCGTTCGAACAGCTCCCGGTCGATCTCCTGGATCAGCGGGAGCAGTTCCAGATCCGTCCGGCAGTTATCAGGAATGGCGGAAAGGCCCGGGAAATTTCCGATGATGACGCTCCGCCGGCTATTCCTCCGCGTCAATGGTCCAGATGCGCCCGTAATTGCCGGGGACGTTCAGCCACACCACCTGCTTCTGCTCGATATCCGCCAGGTTGTCCTCGCCGTGGAGTTCCTCGGTGTAGTCGCCCGCGAAAGGAAAGCTGAAGGAGACCCGCTGGTCCTGGTCCCCGAAATTGAGGGCGACCAGGCTGAAGTGTTCCTCCCAGCACCGTGCGAAGAGCAGCACCCCCTTGCTCTGGTAGCGGTTGAAGTGGTTGTAGAAGTAGTGTTCCCCGCGGCGCATCTGGATGCGGTTTTGCCGGATTCGGATCAGCTTCCGCACCAGGGCGATCATGCTTTTGCCGATGGGATCATAGAAATAGTCCCACCGGACCGGCCGGAACATGAGGACCCGGCCCCAGCCGTGCTCGGGAACCGCGTAGTTCTCCGCGAATTCCTGGCCCTGCCAGAGCATGGGGATGCCCTTGGCCGTCATCAGGCCGATGAGGTAGGGCTGGGTCTTGTACCAGAGGCGCCGGTCGCCCTCGTTGAGGAGATCGTTCCGGTCGCGGAGAACGGTGCCGAAGTTGCAGACGAACCGGGAGTGGTCGTGATTCTCGATATACTGGAGGGCCGATTTGGACAGGCGATCCCCGCCCGCCGTCGCCTCGGCCGGATACTGGAAAAGCCCCAGCCGGAGCCCCAGAGCCACGAGGTCGGCCGGGTTTCCGCCGGCCACCTGCTTTGCCGCGTCGAGGGTCTCGTTCTGCCAGGTGCAGGTGGTGTAGGACTTCTCGAGGATTTCCCGGGGGGCCTCAAGCTGCTCGGCGCACTGGATCAGGCGGATGCCGTTGTCGCCGGCAAATCGCCCCCAGTGGCCGCCGGCTGCCGTGTTTGACTGGACGTGGCGATAGGTGTGAAAGACCAGGGCGGCATACCCCTCTCCCATGGGGCCGTCCCAGTAATTGGGCACGCAGTCGTACCGGAAGCCGTCGACATGATAGCAGTCGAGCCAGTGATGATTGACCGTAAAAAAGAAGTTCCGGGTCAGTGCCCGCCTAAAGTCGGTGCTTTCGCCGAAATAATCCTTGGTGAAGGCGCCCATGAAGGGGTTTTCCGAATAGGCGATCTGCCGGTAGAGGTAGCTGTAGGGAAAGCTGTCGCTGGTGTGGCCGTACACGGCGTCGAGGATGACCGCGATTCCCCGCTGGTGGGCCGCGTCGATAAGCCGCTGCAGGTCTTTCCGGTTCCCGAAGCGCTCGTCCACCCCGAAATAGCCGATGGGGAGGAAGCCCCAGTCCACCGTGTTGGCCACGTTGGACACGGGCATCACCTCGATGCAGTTGACGCCCAGGTCCGCCAGGTAGTCGAGCCGCGCGATGGTCCGGTTTATATCCCCGCCGAATTCGCTGATCATCAGTTCATACAGGATGAGATCCGCGAGGGCCGGCACCTTCCAGGCCGCCTCGGCGCCGCTCCACTGGTGCGGCACATAGCCCATGGTGACGGCTGAAAGTTTCCCGACCCCGAATTCCCGGGCAAAGGGATCGATGATCCAGTCGACGGCCCCGGGGGTGCCTGGGTTTTCGAGGACGTACCGGTAGACATACCTGCCCGCTTCCCCCCACATGGATTTCGGGTGAGGTTTGGGGTGGGCGGCGATATCGATCTCGGTCGACCAGAAATCGCCGTGCTCCGGGTCCTCGGCATGGACGAGTTCAAACATCTCCGGCGGGATGTCCTGGAGGAACTGGTCGTGCTCGTGGATCACCTTGACCCACACCCGGTTGCCGAACGCCGCGGACACCCACGGCAGGAATACACCGAAGTTGAGAACACCGGGAGAAACCTCCCGGGCTCCCAGCCGCTGAAGCGGCAAGAGCCTCATCTGTTCCGTCATCTCTGTGACCTCTCGTGTTGGGCAGGCCGTGATGGGTGAATCACGGGCGTTTGGGGAGAGCGGCAGCAGGCGTATACGAGCAATGAATCCCGGGGGGCGCCGGAGGAGATTCAGGGAGCAATCCTGGTTGAGGCCTGCGTAATGGATTAAGAATAAGCGCCGCCGTCGATATTTGCAAGATAAGCCGCGGCTCTTTCCCCCTTCCGGGAGGCGCTTTTTATCGGAACGTCCTGTTCTCCTGCTCCGCCGTGCGGATGAAGGTGGTCCGTTTGGCCAATTCCTTGAGCTTGGCGGCGCCCACGTAGGTGCAGGTGGAGCGGATGCCTCCCAGGATGTCCTGGACCGTGCTCTCAACCCCCCCCCGGTAGGGAACGATGACGGTCTTGCCTTCGGAGGCCCGGTATTCCGCCACCCCGCCGCTGTATTTTTCCATGGCGGTGCTCGAACTCATCCCGTAAAACTCGACGCACCGATCGCCGTTGATGTCCATCACCTCTCCGCCGCACTCGTCATGGCCGGCGAACATGCCGCCCAGCATGACGAAGTCCGCGCCTGCGCCGAAAGCCTTGGCCACGTCGCCGGGGCAGGTGCATCCGCCGTCGGCGATGATGAGCCCCTTGAGGCCGTGGGCCGCGTCGGCGCACTCGATGATGGCCGACAACTGGGGATAGCCGACCCCCGTCTTGACCCGGGTGGTGCAGACCGATCCCGGGCCGATGCCCACCTTGATCATGTCGGCCCCGGCCAGGACAAGCTCTTCGACCATCTCCCCGGTGACCACGTTTCCCGCGGCGATGACCTTGTCCGGGAAGGTCTGGCGCGCCTTCTTGACGAAATCCACGAAATATTCCGTGTAGCCGTTGGCCACGTCGATGCAGATGAATTCGATCCCGGGATGGCAGCGGAGGATCTCCTTCAGCTTCGAAAAGTCCTCGTCCGACGTGCCGCTGCTCACCATGATGTGATTGAAGATGGCCGCTTTCCTGTTTTCGAGGAAGCGGCTCCACTCGTCCATGGTGTAGTGCTTGTGGACGGCCGTCAGCAGACCGTACCGGGACAGTTCCTCGGCCATGGCAAAGGTGCCCACCGTGTCCATGTTGGCGGCGATGACCGGAGTGCCGGTCCAGGTTTTCTGAGCGTGGCGGAACAGATAGGTTCGGTTCAGGTCGACCATCGCCCGGCTCTTGAGGGTGGACCGCTTGGGGCGGATCATGACGTCCTTGAATCCTAGTTTCACTTCATATTCGATGCGCATGGGTCAGTTCCTTTTTTGCGAGGCGTCAACGCCTCAACCTATATAAGGAATGCCGCCGCTAATGCAACAGCGTTTTTCGCCGGCCGGTGCCTGCGGCCGGAAAGCCCGGAGCGGGTTTGACAAGGCTGTGCCGGTTTGGCCCCCCAGTTTGGCATTGACATCCGCCGGCATATTGGCGAACATGCACGGCGGTTCCGGGGATACGGGGACGGAACACCGGAAACACGATCGACAGGAGAAGAAATGATCATAGAATACAAGGGCAAGCGGCCCAAAATCGGCAAGGGCGTGTTCATCGCGCCGACCGCTGTGGTGATCGGAGACGTCGAAATCGGCGACGGATCGAGCGTCTGGTTCAATACGGTCATCCGTGGGGATTCGGACGCCATCCGGATCGGCAGGAACACGAATATCCAAGACAACTGCACGATCCACATCGACGATGGAAAACCCGCCGTCATCGGCGACAACGTGACGGTGGGCCACAACGCCGTGCTGCACGGCTGCACCATCGAGGACAATTGCCTCATCGGCATCCATTCGACGGTTCTGAACGGGGCCGCCATCAAACGGGGGTCCATTGTCGCATCCAATGCCCTGGTCATGGAGGGAAAGACGGTGGGGCCGTTTCATCTGGTGGCCGGCGTGCCGGCCACGCTGAAAAAGGAACTGCCCGAAACGATCCTTGAGGTCCTCAAGGAACCCGCGGACATCTATGTGGAAAAGGCCCGCAGCTTTCAAGCGGCCAAAGTGATCGAGGAACAGGCTTTCAGAAAAAAGGACACGGAAGATGCATGAACTGATCAATGAACATGGTTGGGTGTGGGTGTTCGTTCAGGATCCCGGCAGGGATGAACGGTATGTCGGCCAGCACTATGCCGAAGAGGATATCTCGTTTATACCGGCATTCGTCGACAAGGAGGAGGCCCTCAAGTGCCATGGCCGCATGGTGCTTGAAAAGAACACAAAATACGAGGCCCAGGCCGTCCACTACGAAGACCTGATCAAGGAGGCCGCCAAGAACGGCTTCGTGGTGTTTCTGCTGAACGGAAACGGGGAGATCCTGGACAAGATCATGCCCTGAACCCCCTACCGCTCACAGGCGCCCGGAAAGCGGCGCCGCCGATGCTGCAAGCCGGCGGCGCCGCTCGGATCATGCGCCTGAGACGGGCCCGGCGCCCTGGCCGGGCCTTGGGGCTTAACTCTCTTCCACGGTGATGGCGTCCACCTCGCAGACCTCGACGCAGCTCTCGCAGCCGATGCATTCATCCGCGTTCACGGGGACCGATTTGTCGTTCTGCATCTCGAAGACCTCCACGGGACAGACATCCACGCATTCTTCACAGCCGACGCATTTGTTTTCATCTACGGTGGGGGTAAAGGCCATTTTACTTCCTTTCGAGCCGGATCCGAGGGTTCATGGCGGATCCTGTTGGTAACGCATTCGTCATACACCCGGGGGCATGCCGCACCCGGTTTGTTAGAGTCGTTTTCGTGCGGCGATCCTTGCTCCGGACGATGATGGGGAGAATCATATCCTCGGAAACAGGGTTTGGAATCAGGCGGTGAAGCCGGGAGAGGGGATCGTATGGAAAAACGGTCTGCCATTGCGGGAAAAGCAAATTCAGGGATCGATCGTACCGGCCTCCCCACGGCTGAGATCAGACGTCGGGGAGGCCGGTCGTTTGCTATAAAAAGCTGTCCTTAGTCTTCCACCAGCTCGATGGCGTCCGCTTCACATACCTCGACGCAGCTTTCGCAGTCGACGCATTCGTCCGGATTAACCACTTTTGCCTTATCATTCTGCATCTCCAAGACGTCCTGCGGACAGTTGTCTACGCATTCTGAACAACCAACACATTTTTCTTCGTCAACAACAGGGTAGCCCATTCTTGTATCTCCTTTTAGGGTTGATTAACGATCCGAGTTTTTTATATTCATCGGAACTTATTGGATTTTTCATAACGACAGCCCGCCCGTCACCAAGCCGCGAGGTGCTGATGAGGCCGACGAAAGTGCCATATACCAATTGGTTGAACGAGTCAACCCTTCATCAACTATTTTCACCGGCCCCCCGAGGGATATGGCGTTAACTATTTATATGAATTGTATTTAATCGGTATCGCCGAAGATGCTTTTCAGGGCGTCCCGGAAGGGGCGCGTGAGCGCCATGGAAACGTGGTGCTCGTAAATCTCGCCCCGGGGGGTCATGCCGCGGACGCGGCCGTCGTGGCGGAAGGCGGCTATCAGCCGGGCTCCGACGGCAAACCTGTCGGCGTCAGGCGCGATATGCGATTCCCCCAGGAGCGCCGGCGGCGGGAGGGGCTGTCCCCGGCGCGCGAGGGCCTGGATGAAGCCGGTGATTCTGGCCAGGCGAAGCAGGGTGGCCGACTCCAGGCGGGTGGTCTCGTGGGAGATGGGGAGGGCTGCGGACCGCATGAGGGAAAAACGCTCAGGGAGCATCCCGTTTTTTTCCAGCATGGCGTAGTCGGCGCTGCCGGGAGCCGGGTAATAGACGGATAGGCCGGCGAGGACGCCCTGCCGGGCCAGATAGAGCAGATCTTCGAGGGAGCCCATGGCCGCCTGGCCGGGCGCCCCAGCGATGACATAGCAGACGACCTCGAGGCCGTGCTTCCGGGCCGTCCGGATGGCCGCTTCCGTTGCCTTCCGGACGTCCGGGCGCCGGAACCGCCTGAGCTGCCCGGGGTCGGTCGTCCCCAGGGAGAGGTTCAGCGCCCGGAACCCCGCCGCTTTCATGGCGCAGATCACCGTTTCATCCAGGGATGGGGCAAAGAGGCCGTTCATGGCCCGGAGCTCCAGGTCCAGCCCGTGGAACCGCCGGGCGATCTCATGGAGGATCCGCAGAAACCCCCGGCGGTCGAGGGAGAGGTTTTCGTCTTCGAAGTCGATGAACCTGGCCCCGTATTCCGTGACGAGGATATCGATCTCCTGGAGGATCCGCTCCCCGGACCTCACGCGATACCGGACCGTGCCGCCCCCGACGGCGCAGTAGGTGCATCTCATGGGGCACCCGCGGCTGGTCAGGACCACGGCGCTCCCTTTTTTGTTCCGGCGGTAGAAGGCATGCCGGATCAGGTGGTGGGCCGGAAGGGGGTGGCCGTCGAGATCGTCCAACTCGGCGGGGGGATTTATGGCGAGGGTCCCGTCCGGGGTCCGGAAGACGATGCCGGGGACCTCCGAGACGGCCCGCCCGTCCCGGAGCGCGCCGGCCAGGAGGGCCATGGCCGCCTCCCCCTCGCCGCGGATCACGAAATCGACCGCATCCTCGGCCATGACCGCCTCGGGAAGGGCCGTGGGGTGGTGGCCGCCCATGACGATCCGGCACCCGGGGTGAAAGGCCCTGACGGCGCGGGCTGCGGCTAAGGCCTCGTCGCTGTAAGCGGTGAAGAGGGAGGAGATGCCCACCAGAAAGGCGCCGGAATCCCTGGCCGCTTTTCCGATGTGCTCGAAGCTGTAGCCGAAATGCCTGAAGGCATGAAAGAGGCCGAAGGGCGAGACATCGGGTCTGCCGTAAAAGGCCTTGAGGTAGTCCATCTCGGGGGGCGGCGCGATCACGCGGGATTTGTCCACCGCAAGGCCGTCCAGGATCCCGACGCTGAAGCCGTTTTCGATCAGTTCGGAGGCGATGCAGGCCAGGCCGTAAGGGAGGGTCCGCTTTTCCGTGAGATAGAAATCCCGGACCGGGGGTTGGATCAGCAGGATGTCGGGCATGGACCGTCGGTTATCGGCGGGCGCGGGCGGTCCGTCATCCGACAGCGGCGCGGTTGACGTTCATGGCGTCATAGGACCGGAAGATGAGGCCCTCCCGGTGGCGGCGTTCGTCGGGAAAGGGTTCGAGAGGCATCCCCGCCATGCGCTCCAGGGCGTCGTCTCTGGAGGGGATGGCATCCAGCCCCTCTGCGGTCGTTTTGCCGGAGACGGTATCGATCACGAGGGCGGTCTTTCCGTCCGAGACCACGGCCCAGGGGACCTGGTAGGGGGCCAGGAGCCTTGCCGCGGCGACGATCTCCCGCTCCCGGGAGCCCAGGGAGCCCGGGGCGCACTTGATGCACATGAAGATCCCCCCGGCCGCGCGGACCGTGAGGTCGATCCTGGAGCGGTAGACCTCGCCGGCGATCTCCAGTTCGATGGGGGCGTCCACCGCGATATCGTCCCTGGCGTATCCCTTCTCTTCGACCAGGAACCGCTCGACCGCCTGGCGGTTCTCCTCCGCCCCGATGTTCGGGACGGATCTGCCGGTGATGAAATCGACAATGAATTCCGTATCGGGGGGGGTTTTCATGGCGCATTCCTCCAAAGGTTCAGGCAAGAGGACCCGGGGCGGACGGATCCTCAGCGGATGATGGACTCCCCGGTCATCTCTTCGGGTTTGTGGATGCCCATGATCTCCAGCATTGTGGGGGCGATGTCTCCCAGCTTGCCCTCCTTGAGAAGGGCGTCTTTCCTACGGTCGTCCACCAGGATGAGACGGACCGGATTCAGGGTGTGGGCCGTATGGGGCTTCCCGTCGGGGGCGATCATTTTCTCGGCGTTTCCGTGATCCGCCGTGACAAGGACCGCGCCGTCCTGCCGCAGAACCTCCCCCACGATTTCGGCCGCGCAGCGGTCCACGGTTTCGCATGCCTTGACCGCCGCCGGGATCACGCCGGTGTGGCCCACCATGTCCATGTTGGCAAAGTTGAGGATGACCATCCCGTAGACGCCGGACCGAAGCCGGGACAGGACCTCTTCGGTCACCGCGGGGGCGCTCATCTCGGGTTTCTGGTCATAGGTCGCCACCTCGCGGGGGGAGGGGATCAGTACCCGGTCCTCACCCGGAAAAGGCGTCTCCTCGCCGCCGTTGAAGAAATAGGTGACATGGGCGTACTTTTCGGTCTCGGCGATGCGGAGCTGCCGGATGCCGCTGCGGCTCACCACCTCCCCGAGGATGTTCTTGAGGTGGTGGGGCGGAAAGGCCACAGGCAGGGAAAAGGTCTCGTCGTAGAGGGTCATGGTGGCGTAGAGGGCGATGCCGGGCCGCCGCCTTCGGCGAAAGCCGGTGAACGGCGGATCGGTGAGGGCCGTGGTGATCTCCCGGGCCCGGTCGGCCCGGAAGTTGAAAAAGATGACGGCGTCCCCGTCGGCGATGACGGCCGGGGGATCGCCGGGTGCTCCGGTCAGCGCGATGGGCTTGATGAACTCGTCCGTCTCGCCTCGTCCGTAAGCCTTGCGAACGGCGTCGATCGGGTCCGTCTCGGCCAGGCCCTCCCCTTCGGTGTACAGCCGATAGGCCGATTCGATCCGCTCCCACCGCCGGTCCCGGTCCATGGCATAGTACCTCCCGCAGATGGAGGCGATCCGCCCGTACCCGGAGGCCGTCATGTGGTCCTGGACCCGGGTGAGGTAGCCCTCCCCGCCGGTGGGGGAGGTGTCCCTTCCGTCCATGATGGCATGGACAAGGGTCTTGGGGACGCCCGCCTCCCGGGCCAGGTCCAGAAGGGCCAGGAGATGGGTCAACTGGCTGTGGACCCCGCCGTCGGAGACCAGGCCCATGAGGTGGAGGGAAGAGGCGTTTTGCTTGACGGCGTCCATGGCCTGACGGAAGATGTCGTTCCGGAAAAAGCTGCCGTCCGCAATGGATCGGTCGATGCGGAGGAGATCCTGATAGACGATTCTGCCTGCGCCGATGTTGAGGTGGCCGACCTCGGAGTTGCCCATGATGCCCCCGGGCAGCCCCACGAATTCACCGGAGCAGACGAGGCGCGTCGTGGGGTATTCGGCCGAAAGGCGGTCCAGCGTGGGGGTCCTGGCCAGGCTCACGGCGTTGCCGTCGCCCGGGCTCTCGATTCCCCAGCCGTCCAGGATCAAGAGCATGCACAACCGGCCGGCGGATTTCCGGGAGGCCTCTTTCGGGTCAGATCCCATCCTGGACCTCCATCGGTTCCGGGGCGGTGTAATCGTCCGCGTCGGCATCTTCCCCTGCATGCCTTTCGGGGGGCGATGCATCGGCCGCTTCCGCGGCGGCCATGTCGGGGGTCCGGATCCTGCGGGCATCCGCCCAGAGGCCCTCGAGGTCGTAGAAGCTGCGGACGGAATCGTAGAAGACGTGGATGATCACATGGCCGTAGTCCATGAGCACCCAGTGTCCGGTCTTGAGTCCCTCGATGCTGAGGGGGCGGATGCCCTGCTCCTTGAGGGCGGCCTGGATGTTTTCAGCGATGGCGGTCACCTGGCGGTTGGATCGCCCGCTGCAGATGAGAAAGAAATCGGCGATGGATGTCAGCTTTCCGACATCGAGAACCACCAGCCCCGCCGCCTTTTTGGCGAGGGCTGCCAGGATGTAGGGATCGAGGGACGGATTGGCGTCGGGACGGGTTGAATCTGGGGCCTTGTCATGCGTCATGTGAAAAAATGGTATCCTTTTTTAAGATAATTGTCTCCGAAAGCCTGCCGGGCATCCCGGCCGGGCTGTCAGGAGCGGATCTGGCCGTCTCCGAAGACCACGAACTTGGTGGTGGTCAGCTCGTCGATGCCCATGGGCCCGAAGGCGTGGAGCTTGGAGGTGCTGATGCCGATCTCCGCGCCGAGCCCCAACTGCCCGCCGTCGTTGAAGCGCGTCGAGGCGTTGACCAAAACGACCGATGCGTCCATTTCGCGGACAAACCGCCGGGCCCGCCGGTAGTCCGAGGTCACGATGGCCTCGGTGTGGCTGGAGCCGTATCGGGTCATGTGCGCGATGGCCGCGTCCATGTCGTCCACGACCCGGACCGCGAGGATGAGGTCGAGGTATTCTTCATACCAGTCGGCCTCCGCCGCCGGAAATGTTCCCGGAAGGATCCGGCAGGTCTCCGGGCATCCGCGAAGTTCTACGCCGGCCGCACGCAAGCGCCGGGCCATGCTCGGCAGAAATGCATCGGCCGTGGACCGGTGGACCAGAAGCGTCTCCATGGCATTGCAGACCCCGGGCCGCTGGACCTTGGCGTTGAAGGCGATCTCCTCGGCCATATCGAGATCGGCGCTCTCGTCGACGAAGACGTGGCAGACGCCTTTGTAGTGCTTCAGGACGGGGATTCTGGAATTCTGGACGACGAAGCGGATCAGTCCCTCCCCTCCCCGGGGGATGATGAGATCGATATACTCCTCCTGGGCCAGCAGGAGGGTGACCGCCTCCCGGTCCCGGACCGGAACGACCTGGACGGCTTTTTCAGGCATGTCCGTCGCATGGAGGACCTTGGTGATGATTCCGGCGAGGGCCTGGTTGGAATGGAGCGCTTCGGACCCGCCCCTCAGGATGACGGCGTTGCCGGTTTTAAAGCAGAGGCCTGCGGCGTCGATGGTCACGTTGGGCCGGGATTCGTAGATGATGCCGATGACGCCCAGCGGGATGCGCATCCGGGATACCTCGAGTCCGTTGGGCCGGGACCATGTTTTGGTGACGGCCCCGACCGGGTCTTCAAGGGCCGCGACCTCCCGCAGGCCTCGGGCCATGGACCCGATGACGGCGTCCTTCACCGTCAGGCGGTCGATCATGGCATCCGATAGCCCGATGCCGCGGGCGTATTCCAGGTCCTTCCGATTTTCCGCCTGAATGACGGCGGCATCCGCCTCGACCTGATCGGCGATTTTCAGCAGGACCTCGTTTTTCCTGGCCGACGGGCAGCGGGCCATCTTTACGGAGGCTTCCCTGGCCGCCCGGGCCATTTCCAGAATAACGGATTCGATACTCATTTTTCCCCCCTGCGCCGGTTTCCGTCGCCTTGAGCCGGCACGGGCCGCGTGAACGGGCCGTCCGGCCTCCGGAATCGGAAACCGATTGAATTCAATCGCATTCCCAGACAACGGTCAGGTTGTCCCGGTGGATCACCTCGTCGTAAGGTTTTTCACCGAGCCGATGTTTGATCTCGCTCGTCCGAAGCCCCATGATTTTCCGGATGTCCTCGGCGCTGTAATTGACGAGGCCGGTGCCCAGCACCTCCCCGGTGCCGTTGATGAACTCCACCGGCGACCCCGCGCCGAACTCTCCGATGACGTCGACGATGCCCGCGGGGAGCAGGCTTTTGCCGTTCTTGGTGATGGCCTTCACGGCGCCCTCGTCGATGCGGATCACCCCCTTGGGCCGGGAGGTGAAGCCGATCCAGCATTTCCGGTTGGTCATCTTGTGGCCCTTGGGCGCGAAAAAGGTGCCGTGGGATTCGCCTTCGAGAAGTCTCAGCAGGATGTCGGGCTTGGTCCCCTGGGCGATGACCATGGGGATGCCCGCGGTATTGACCTTGCGCGCCGCCCGGATCTTGGTCATCATGCCGCCGGTGCCCAGGGCGCCCGGGATGTCGCTCGCATACCGCTCGATGTCTTTCTTGATGGTTGAAACCATCGGAATCAGAGCGGCATCGGCGTGGGTTCGGGGATCCTTGTTGTAGAGCCCGTCGATATCGGTGAGGTTGATCAGCACGTCGGCGTTGACGAGAAGCGCGATCATGGCGGAGAGGGTGTCGTTGTCGCCGAATTTGATCTCCTCGATGGATATCGTGTCGTTCTCGTTGATGATCGGAACGATGTGCCACGACAGCAGGGTGTGGAGCGTGTTCCGGGCGTTCAGGTAGCGCTTCCGCTGGTACAGCCCGTCGCTGGTGAGGAGAAGCTGGGCCACCTTCTTGCCGTAGGTCTCGAACGCCTTCTCGTATTCCATCATCAGGGTGGCCTGGCCGACGGCGGAAACCGCCTGGCGCTTGGGGATCTCATCCGGCCGCCTGGCCAGGCCAAGCTTGCGCAGGCCCGCGGCCATGGACCCCGAAGAGACCAGGACGACCTGGATCCCCCCGTCGATCAGCCGGCAGATCTGTCGGCTGATCGACTGGACGAAGTCGATGTTCAAACCGTTGTCCTTGGTCAGCAGGTTGCTGCCGACCTTGACGACGATCCGCTTGACGGATTCAAAACAGTCTTTTCGGTTGTTGTTCATTTTCCGAATCAGATGGTTGTGTGTTCAGGCGTTCGGCAACGGTTTTCGTCAGAATATCGATTCCCTGATTTGCCGCGGCGGAGATTGTGAGTATCGGAAGATCGCCCGCCGCCATCTGGAAAAGCTCCGCGGCCACGTCTGCGCCGGGAAGATCCATCTTGTTGAGGACAACGATCTGCGGCTTTTCGGCCAGATCCGGGCTGTACGTCGCCAGCTCGCGGTTGATGGCTTCAAGGCGGGACAGGGGGGCGTCCGCGTCGACGGCCGCGGCATCGATCAGGTGGATCAGAAGGCGGGTCCGTTCGATGTGGCGAAGAAAGCGGGTTCCCAGCCCCGCTCCGGCATGGGCGCCCTCGATAAGGCCCGGGATGTCGGCCACCACGAATGGCTCGCCCCAGGGGTGCTTGACCACGCCGAGGTTGGGGGTCAGAGTGGTGAACGGATAGTCTCCCACCTTGGGCCTGGCGGACGACATGACGCTGATCAGGGTGGATTTTCCGGCATTGGGAAACCCCATGATACCGACGTCGGCCAGGAGCTTCATGTCCAGTCTGATCGTGAGGGACAGGCCGGGCTCGCCCGGCTGGGCGAACCGGGGGATGCGGTGAGTGGGGGTTTTGAAGCGGGTGTTTCCCTGCCCCCCTCTGCCGCCCCTGGCGATGATGAAGGTCTCGCCGTCCTGCGTGAAGTCTTTCAGCACCTGCCCGGTTTCCGTATCACTGACGATGGTTCCCACGGGGACCGGGATGGCAAGGTCTTCGCCGTTTCGGCCGGTCTTCTGGCTTCCCTGGCCGGCGGCGCCGTTTTGCGCCGCGAAATGCCTTTTGAAACTGAAATGATGGAGCGTGCGCTTCTGAGAGGTGGCAGCCATGATAACGTCGCCACCCTTTCCCCCGTCACCGCCGTCCGGTCCGCCTTTGGGAATGAAGCGCTCTCGTCTGAAGCTGACGCAACCTCGTCCGCCGTTTCCGGACTGGACGGTAATTGTTGCCTCGTCTATGAATTTCACTCAGGGATGATGCTCGCTTTTTTGCGGGTTTTGCCGAAGCGTTCATAGCTGACCACACCGTCGACCAGGGCAAACAGGGTATAGTCCCTGCCCATCCCGACGTTCTCTCCGGGGTGGATCCGGGTGCCCAACTGCCTGACCAGGATGTTCCCGGCCCTCACCGCCTGGCCGCCAAAGCGCTTTACACCGCGCCGCTGTCCGTTGCTGTCGCGGCCGTTTTTCGAACTGCCGCCTGCTTTTTTATGCGCCATTTTTCTTTACGCCTCACTTTCCATGGAATCTTTTTGAACCAGGTCGGCACCGCCGATGCTGTCGATTTTCACTGCCGTGAAGGATTGACGGTGGCCTTGTTTTCTGCGGTAGTGTTTTCGCTTTTTGTATTTGAAAATGATGATTTTTTTGGCCCGCCCCTGTTCGACGATATGTCCCCGGACCTGGATGTCGCCTACAACCGGCCGTCCGATGGTAACGTTTTCGCCGTCCGAGTAGAGAAGCACGTGATCAAAAGAGACCGGCGCGCCCACCTCTCCGGAAAGTTTTTCCAGGCGGAGGGTTTCGCCCGCCTGCACTTTATATTGTTTTCCGCCCGAACTCACCACAGCGTACATTTGCACAACCTCCTTTAAAATATGATGCTCTATATGGTCACTTTAAAAGCATTATATGTTACTCTCTTTATAGGAAATGTCAAGGAAAAAACGGCCTATGCCGCGCCTTCGAGAAAACCGATCAGGATGGCGCGGTCCGCCGGTCCGTCGGGGAAATCCGCGGCCGGTCCGGAGGTCATGCAGGCGTTGAGGAGCGCCGCCCGTCCGACTCCCGCCCGGCGGAGGGTCAGGGAAAGCTGTTTCGTCCCGCCGCCGGCCCGGGGAAAGGTCACGGTTTCGGGGTGCGCGGAGGGATTCTCGAGAAGCGCCGTCAGGTGGGCCGTCAGCTCGCTCTGAAAGGCCGCCGCGGCCTCTTTTTCCGGAAAGGGCATCCTCTCGATTCTGAGGACCTCCTCCGTGCCGCCGATCTTTTCCAGGGCGGCGTCGAATACGGCCCGGCTGGTGGTGATGAACAGCCGGTCGTCCGTCTCCTCCTCCCGCGCCAGGCGGGAGAAGGCTTCGAGGCGCTTTTCCGTCATGTGGCCGCCGGGCTCCTCCGCCCAAAGCGCGGGGCCGCCGCCCAGCCCGATAACAGGCGCTTCCGGGTCGCCTTTCAGGTCTTGTATCAATTTCTGTTCCATCTCCCGGTAGGCCGCCAGGCCGTTCTGAAAATCCCCCTGCCGGCGGTCGAATTCCTGTGCGAGGGCCAGGAAGACCCGCGCATCGAACAAAGGGTCCGCCGGCGGCGACCCGTCAGTGCCTGCGGCCCGCTGCCGGATGTCCGTACTGAGACGGTGGGCGGCGGCATCGTCAAAAAACGGCACCCGGTCGCCCTGGGTCGTGAAGAACTTCAGGTCTCTTCCCTCGTGGAGTTTCGCCCACGCCTGATATTCGTTCAGGAGGTTCATCAGTCTGCCGGTGTCGGTGTCCACCGGGACGCGTATCTCGAAGCGTCCCGCTTCGGCCATGTCCTTCAGGGCCGGGGAGACGGTTTCTGAGAGCGGCTGATAGACGGCCGTCCGGCGGAAGCAGGCGCCGAACAGCGCTGACGCGGAAGGGGATACGTAAGTGAAGGGAAAATAGACGGGCTCCATGTGTCCTCCTTGGCGAGGGTGTTTTCAAAAGTGGTTGCAAATCTTGATGGTCTTGTAAAAACTCGACTTTCAGACGGTTTCGTAAAAAGTTCGAGATCAATGCCCGCGAATCCCGAGGAATGAGGCGTACTGGCAGTACGCCTCTGTGACGAGGGATACGCATAACGCAGATATCGGACTTTTTCCGTAACCGTCAAATCTTCGGGTCTCGGACCATCACCCCCAGGGACTGGAGTTCATCCCGGAGCCTGTCGGCGAGCGGCCAGTTCCGCTCCCGCCTTGCCGTGTCCCTTTCCTGGATCAGGCGCGTGATGTCCGGGGCATTGGCATCCTCTCCAAAATCGAAAATGTTGAGCACCGAGTTGATGCCGTGAAACGCATCCAGCAGCTTCCGGGCGCCTTCCGGATCGATCAGTCCCGCCAGCACCCGTTTGTTGATGGTCTTGACGGAGCGGAAGAGGGCGGCGATGGCCGCCGATATGTTCATGTCCTCGTCCATGGCCTGGATGAACCCCTGCTTGATATCGTACAGCATCTGGTCCAGTTCGGGGTAGGGTGCCCCGGTCGTGACGTTCCGCAGATTTTCCATGCAGGCGTTCAGGCGCCCCAGAGACCGCTTGGCGGCGTCCAGGCGTTCGGTGGAGAACCGGACCGGCTTCCGGTATTGGGTCGACAGGAGCCAGTATCGGATGTCTCGGCCCGAATAGCCCACGTCGATGAGGTCTTCCAGGTTGAGGATCGGCAGGCTTTCATCCATTTTCTTGCCGTCCATCAGGACCCGGTCGCAGTGGAGCCAGTATTTGGCGAGGGGTTTGCCGGTGAGGGCCTGGGCGATGGCGATCTCGTTCTCGTGATGGGGAAAGACCAGGGTGCGGCTGCTGGTATGGATGTCGAAGCTCTCCCCCAGGTATTTCATGGACATGGCGGTGCACTGGATGTGCCACGAAGGCCGCACGTTGCCCCACTCGGAGGGCGTGTAGATGCCCCGCTTGAGCTCCGAGAGCTTGCACCGCTTGAACAGGGTGAAATCCCTGGGGTTGTCCTTTTCATATTCATCGAGGTCCACCGTCGCCCCCAGGCGGATCTTGTCGAGGTCGATGCCCGACAGCCGGCCGTATTCTTTGAACTTGGAGATGTTGAAATAGAGGGACCGCAGCTTTTCGTATGCAAACCCCTTGAGGTAGAGCTTTTCGGCCAGGGCGACCATATCGTGGACGTGTTCGCTGGCCCGGGGGTATTTATCGGCGGGCGCGATGCCCAGGATGCCCAGGTCCCTGTGGAAGGCGTCGATGTACTGCTGGGTGAAGGCCGAAAGTTCCATGCCGGCTTTGGCGGAGCCGTTGATGGTCTTGTCGTCCAGGTCGGTGATGTTCATCACATGCGTAACGTCATATCCGCGGTACGTGAGATAGCGGCAGAGCAGGTCGGCGAAGATGAACCTTCGCCACTCGTCGGGATGCAGCCGGGCGTGGGCGGTCGGCCCGCAGGAATAGACGGAGACCTTTCCGGGCAGCGCGGGCTCCATGGGCTCCTTCCGGCGGCTCATGGTGTTGAAGACCTTCATGACGACCTTGTCCGCGACGGTGAACAGGGGCGTGCTCAGATAGCGTTCGCCGCTGTCGGGGAAGATCGCCACGATGGTACCCGACGTCATGGACTGAGCCTCTCTGGCGGCAATGGCCATGGCCGCGCCGCTGCTCATCCCCACGAAGAGGCCTTCCTCCCTGGCCAGCCGCCGGGTCATCTCGAAGGCTTCCTCGTCGTCGATGTTGATCTTTTTGTCGAGCCGCTCCTTTTCGAAGATGCCGGGCTCATAGGCCTCTTTCATGTTCTTGAGCCCTTGGATCTTGTGGCCCAGATAAGGCTCGACCCCCACGATCCGGATCTCCGGATTGAACTCCTTGAGCCGCCGCGAAAGTCCCATGAGGGTGCCGGTGGTGCCTACGGTGGCGACCACGGTGGTGACGCTCCCGCCGGTCTGCTCCCAGATCTCGACGGCGGTCCCGTAATAGTGGGACTTCCAGTTGGCCTCGGTGTTGTACTGGTCGGCCATGAAATAGGTGTCCGGATGCTCCCGCACCAGGCGGTAGACCTCCTCGATGGCGCCGTCCGTCCCCATGTGTCCCGGGGTGAGCAGGATCTCGGCGCCCCGGGCCTTCAGGATTTTCCGGCGCTCCAGGCTCGCGGATTCCGACATGGCCAGAAGCAGCTTGTAGCCCTTGATGGCGCAGACCATGGCCAGACCGATGCCCGTGTTGCCGCTGGTGGCCTCGATCACGGTCTTTTCCGGGGTCAGCTCGCCCGATTTTTCCCCCGCCTCGATCATGTAGAGGGCCGGACGGTCTTTGATGGACCCCCCGGGGTTCAGGTATTCCAGCTTGACCAGAATCCGGACCTTCGGATTGGGATTCAGCCGGCGAATTTCAACCAGGGGGGTATTGCCGATGGCATCTATCAGTGAATAGCTCATTATATCGTCCGTTTTCCCTATTGTGTTGCGGCAGAGACAGCGTCCGCGCCCGAAGTTCCAGGCGTGAAGGCCGCAAGCCAGACGCAACTGGAAAATATACCATCTTTTCCCGGAAATTAAAACCCAACTTTTTTTGCGGCCAGGCCGGGTCCTCCCCGGTGCGGCATGGCCCTTGCTCCGGGAGGATGTCAGGGGCGGGGGGGATAGCTTTCGAGAAAATCGGATAAAACCTTCTGGATGGTTTCGCGGACGGCGTCAGGGGTGCCTGCGGCATCGACGATGCGAAAGCGTCCGGGAAACCGCCGCGCCAGGTCCAGGTATCCCGCCCGAACCCGCTCGTGAAACCGGAGGGCCTCTGATTCGAAGCGGGTTTCGGCCGCTGTGCGCTCCCCGGCGTCGATCTGGCGCCAGGCCCGGCCCAGGCCGATCTCGGGCGGCAGGTCCAAAAGAAGGGTCAGGTCCGGGGTGAAGTCGTCCAGCACGAGTTTATGGAGCCGTGTCAGTAGATCGGTGCCGAGGCCCCGGGCATACCCCTGATAGGCGAGGGTCGCATCGAAATACCGGTCGCAGAGCACGGTTTTCCCGCTGCCGACGGCCGGCCGGACGACACGGCCGAGATGGTCGGCCCGGTCGGCCATGTAGAGCAGAAGCTCGGCCCGGGGATCGATGTTCCGGTGAGCGGGGTCGAGGAGGATGGCCCGGATCCTGCGTCCGACGTCGGTGGCCCCGGGCTCCCGCGTCAGGACGACCGGGCGGTTCGTGGCCGAGAGAAACTCGGCCGCAAAACGGATCTGGGTCGTCTTCCCGGACCCCTCTATGCCTTCAAAGGTGATGAACATGGCGTCCTTCGGTTGGGTTATGGATGAACAGGGCGTGCTTCGGTGGGTTATCCTCGGTCATTCCCCGCCGTTTTCCCCCGGCGCATCCTCTCCGGCCGGGGCGTTTCCTTCCTTCCCGCTCCTGAAGAGCTGCCGTCGCAGCATGGGGTTGTATGCGGTCCAGCTCTCCCGGGGATCCTCCTTGGCGATGAACCCCCGAAGGCCGTTCATCTTGGCGTCGATGTCGTCGATATGGTTGAGCAGAACCGCCTCGAGAGTCCTGGGCGGCTCCGGAGATCCGAATTCCCGGCTGCCGTGATGGCTCACGATCATGTGCTTGAGGAGCAGGGCCTTTTCCTTCGGGAATCCGGGAACCTGGCGGAGCTTCTCATCGAGCATGCCGCACCCGATGACGATGTGGGTCAGGAGCTTTCCTTCGTCGGAATAGTCGATGAGGGTGTCATATTTGAATTCCCGGATCTTGCCGATGTCGTGGAGGATGGTCCCGGCCAGGAGGATATCCGTGTCGATGCCGCTGTAGTGGGCCGCGATGTCGCCGATCAGGACCGTCATGGAGAGGGTGTGCTCCAGGAGGCCCCCCAGGTATGCGTGGTGCATTTTTTTGCCGGCGGGAGCGCGCTTGAAGCGGTCGACGAAGTCCTCATCGGACCAGAAGGCCGCAAAGAGCGCCAGGAGGTCCGGGTCCTGGATCCCTTCGGCCGCGGTTTGGCGAAGGCGCTCCATCATGCGCTCCGGATTTCTCCGGGTGGCCGGCAGAAAATCGTCCCGTCGCACAGAGCCCCGGTCGACGGGAGAAAGCTCGCGGACCGTGAGCTGGAGGCCCCCCCGGTAGTCGGAGACGCCCCCCCTGACGCGCACGAAGTCGCCGACCGCGCCGGCCGCGGCCGCGGCGGAGACATTGTCCCACGCAACCCCCTTGATGTCTCCGGTTTTGTCCGAAAAGGTGATGCTGAGATAGTTCTCTCCGTTTTTCTTCTGGGCGAGGGCCTTTTCGGAGATCACGAACACATCATCCACCTGGGCGCCGGCGGCGAGCTCCGCCGCGAACTGCTGCTTCATCTCACACATCCCAGGCTTTCATCTGCGCCAGCATGCGGTAGTCCGTGATGTCGCACTGGAGGGGGGTGATGGTGATGTAGTCGTGGCACAGGGCATCCCCGTCCACGGAAAGATCCTCGCCGAATATCCGGGCGTCGCTTCCCAGCCAGTGGTAGGCGCGGTTCCTCGGGTCGATGCGTTTTTCGTAGTACTCCTTGGAGAGCCGGTCGATCCCCTGCCGGGTGATTTTGACGCCGCGGACCTTTTTCATGGGGATATTGGGCAGGTTGACATTGAGGATCGTGCCGAAGGGAGGGGGGGTCTCCACGATGCGGCGGGCTAGTCGCTCCGTGAAGGCGGCCGCGTCCCCGTAGTCCTCGATGTCATACCCGTTGATCGAGACGGCGATCGCCGGAAGGCCGAAGAGGGCGGCCTCCCTCGCGGCGGCCACGGTTCCCGAATAGTTGATGCTGATCCCCACGTTGGCCCCCGGGTTGATGCCGGCCACGACGACATCCGGCTTCTCTTTCAGGAGCAGGGTCATGCCCAGCTTGATGCAGTCCGCGGGTTTCCCGTCGACGCCGTATCCTTCCCAGCCGCCGTTCACCGTGATCCGGGCGGTCCTCAAGGGGGTGTGGAGGGTGATGCCGTGAGAGACGGCGCTGCGCTCCCGGTCCGGGGCCACCACCTGGACCGAATGTTCCTCGCGGAACCGCCGGTAAAGCGCCCACAATCCCGGGGCATGGATGCCGTCGTCGTTGGTCAGGAATACCTTCATGGCCTGTTTTCTTTGTCCCGGATGCCTTGCATGGTCTTGACAAGATCTGTTATTCTTGATTTTATACGTGACGGTTCCGCAGAAAGTCCGATATTTGCGTTACGCGGTTCCCCCGCCACTGCGGCGACCTGTAACTCATCATTATTCCATGGGATTTCAAGGAATTGATCTCGAACTCCGAACGAAGCCGGCGGTAATGCGACTGTTCAAAAATTTATCATACTTGATGTGGCGGTTGGCTTCAACCGATTATTCCCGGCGGTCTAATGATTTTTTTTACCCAAAAGGGATATCCGCCCGGCTTGGAGGCATCCTGATCATCGCGGTCCTGCTGGCGCAGGCGGGCATTGCCGGCGGCGGGCCCCTCCCGGAGATTCTCCGTACGGACCCGGAAAAACCGTGGGAGATCAAGGCGGATACGGTCGAGTATGACGCCGTCCGCAAGGTTTACGTGGCGCGAGACGGGGTCGTTATCAGCAAGGGGATCAAGCGGCTTTCGGCCGATCATGTGACCTTCGACCACAAGAACATGACGGCTTCCGCAGAGGGGAACGTGATGATGACGACCGGTGAGGACGTCCTCACGGGGGATCGGATCGATATCGACCTGGAAAAGGAGACCGGCACCATCCACCAGGGAAAGGTGTTTGCCAAGGAGAAGAATTTCCACATCCGGGGGGAGCGGGTCGAAAAGGTCGGAAAAAACGAGTATCAGGTGTACAAGGCCAGCGTCACGACCTGTGACGGCGAGACCCCGGCCTGGCGGATCACCGCCAGGAACCTCGACATCACCCTCGAGGGGTACGGCAAGGTCAAAAACGGGACCTTCTGGGTCAAGAACGTGCCCATCGCATTCAGCCCGTATTTTATCTTCCCGGTCAAAAAAAACCGTCAGACCGGCCTGCTTTTCCCGGAATTCGGCAACTCGGACCGAAAAGGGCTTTCCTATAACCAGCCGCTGTTCTGGGCCATCGACGACAGCCAGGACGCCACCTTCTACAATTATTTCATGTCCGAGCGGGGCGACAAGGTCGGCGCGGAATACCGGTATGTTCTGGATGAGCGCTCCAAGGGGACGGTCATGCTCGATTACCTTGACGACCGTAAGATCGACGACGGCACCGGAACGAGCAGCGCCGACTGGGGATATGAAGGAGACGCCTACCTTCGCCCGAATCACGACCGGTACTGGTTCCGGGCCAAGGTCAACCAGGCCCTGCCCCTCGACTTCTCCTCCCGCCTCGATCTGGACATCGTGAGCGACCAGGATTACCTCTACGAATTTCAGGACGGTCATTCCGGGTTCGATGCGACCCGGAAATACTTCAACCAGCATTTCGGAAGGGAGGTCGACGACTACACCGATCCCATCCGGACCAACAGCCTGAATCTCAATAAAATCTGGAGCGCCTACAGCTTCAACGCCGAGGCCCTCTGGTACGACAACGTCGTCAAACGGCGATGGGAGGAGACGGACACGACCCTCCAGCGGCTGCCCCTCGTCTCCTTCAATTCCGTCAACCAGAAAATCATGACCTCGCCCGTCTACTGGAGCATGGAATCCAATTACGCCCATTTTTTCCGGCAGGAGGGCGACAGGGGGCACCGCATGGACATCTGGCCGCGGTTCTCCATGCCTTACCGGCTCAAGGACTACCTCTTTCTCGAACCCTCCGTCGGGCTCCGGGAAACGATCTGGAATGTCAACGGGGAAGACACGGAATTGGGGGGACTTTTCGCATCGTCCGATCAGAACCTCCATCGGGAAATGTTCGATGCGCGGCTGGACCTCGCCACCCGCCTGAGCAGGATCTATGCTTTTTCGCCAGATGAAAAAGGGATTCTGTCCCGACTCAACATGCGCCCTGAAAAAATCAAGCACAACCTCCGCCCCGAGATCGTCTATGAATTCGTTCCCGACAGAAATCAAGACGAATACCCCTTTTTCGACCCGGCCGACCGGGTCTTCCGCAAGAACCGGGTCACCTTTTCCCTGGTCAATTCCTGGGTCTCCAAGTCGAAACGGGTAAAGCCTGAAGCCGACCCGGCGTCTGGAGGCGTCGACATCCATCCCGTCGTGGATTATACCTTCCGACAATTCTGCCGGTTCGAGGTTTCCCAGAGCTATGACGCCGACACCTATGACGCGGACGATCTGATCTACGAATACGACCTGGTGGACCGTACGACCCCCGAACCCGGGGAGCATCTCTCGCCCTTCTATGCCAGGCTGGATGTCGAACCGGCGGATTTTTACACCGTCAGTGCCGACATGGAATGGTCGCACCTGGAGGATGCCTTCCTGTCCGGAAATATCGGGCTGACGCTGAGGGACAAGCGGGGCGACCTCCTCTATACGGAATACCGGTCCACGCGGGATTCCAGCGAATCCCTCTATGCCGGCCTTCAGGCCCGGCTCACCTCCTGGCTGTCGACCTATGCCGAATACGAACAGAACATCCGGGACAGCGAAAACATCAAGACAGGGGTGGGATTCATCTATACCCATCCATGCTGGTCCATGAACATGCGCTTTCTGCAAGACCGCGAAGACCAGTCCTTCGGCGTCATGGTCGATCTGGCGGGGCTGGGGGGGGCGGGCGTCAACTGACATGAATGGAGGTCTATGGAGTTAAAAATAGATCCGCTCAAACCGGCCTGGTATGTCCTTCATGTCAAAAGCCGGTTTGAAAACGTGGTGAACGATGGGTTGATGAACAAATCCTTTGAGGCCTTTCTTCCGAAGATCCGGGTCAAGAGCCGGCGCCGGGACCGCCACAAGATGATCGACGTGCCGCTCTTCCCCGGCTATCTGTTTGTCCGGACGAGCCTCGAGCCCAGCCTCCACCTGGAGGTCGTCAAGGTTGTCGGGGCGGTCCGGCTGATCGGAAATCGGACCGGCCCGCCGGTGCCCGTGGCGGACGAGGTCATCTCCTCCCTCAGGGTCATGGTGTCGGCGGACGGCGCCGTCACCACCGGCGCCCGTCTGAAGCGGGGGGATCGGGTGATGGTCACGGCGGGGCCTTTCGCGGGTATCATCGGCGTTTTTTCCCGGTACCGGGGAAAAAGCCGGGTGGTCGTGAATATCGACATCCTGGGCCAGTTCGCGGCGGTTGAGGTGGGTGAGGACGATGTGGAAACACTTCCTAAAATACTTTCATAACCGCTTGACTTCTTATCAAATATCATTTAAGAAAGAGGCTCTCACGCGGGGTTCGGGCTTTTATGAAAATCAAGGAGCAGGAAGCATATGAATAAACTGGAATTGATTTCCACTTTGAAAAACGAAGCAAACATATCGAAAGCGGAGGCGGCCAAGATTGTCGAAATCTTTTTCGACAGCATGGCCGAAGCCCTGGCGCAGGGGGAGCGCGTTGAAATCCGGGGGTTGTGCAGCTTTTATGTCAAAAACTACAAGAGCTACACCGGCAGAAACCCGAAAACGGGCGACAAGGTGGTCATCAATCCCAAGAGGCTCCCTTTTTTCAAGTGCGGAAAAGAGCTGAAGGAACGCGTGGACTACTAAGGCATTGTCTGTACTTGATCAGCAGGTTTTTCAAGAGCAGAAGGCGGTCGAAATTCTGTCCGTGCTTCTTCGGAAGGGAAAGGTGCCCCACGCCCTGCTCTTTACGGGGATAGAGGGCATCGGCAAGCGGACTCTGGCCCTGATGTTTGCCATGGCGTTAAATTGCAGGCGCTTCGCTGACCGCCCGGACCTTCTCCAGGCCGGCCTATGGATGGGCGCCGTCGCCGGCTGCGACTGCAAATCCTGTCGAAAAATCCGCTCGGGAAGCCACCCGGACATTCACCGGGTTGCCGCTGCGGGTGCGGTGATCAAGATCGATCAGGTCCGCGAACTCTGCCATACAATTTCAATGAAGCCTTTCGAGGCCGCGGTGCGGGTCGTCATCATCGAAGGCGCCCAGGCCATGAATCCCGAATCGTCCAATGCGCTCCTCAAGGTATTGGAGGAGCCTCCGGACCGGACGGTGTTTGTCCTGACGGCCGTGGAGCCCCGCGATTTGGCACAGACCATCGTGTCTCGCTGCCAGAAGGTCGGCTTTCATCCCGTTTCGCGCGGGCGGCTGGCTGCGGCGTGGCGGAAAAAATACGATATCCCCCCGGGCGAGGCCGATATTCTTGCCGCCATGGCCGAGGGCGGTCCGTGCCGGATCGACATGGCGCTCCCGGCGGATCGTAGCGCCTGGATCAAGCGCCGGAGCTGGATTATCGGGCGTCTTTCGGAGATCATGACCCGAAAGGGGCAGGATCTTTCCGTGAACGGGCTGCTGGCCGTGGCCGAGCGGCTCGCCCGGAAGAAGGCCGCGGCGGAGGGATCCCTGGACGTGATCCGGTCCTGGCTGCGGGATCTGATTGTCTGCAGGCATTGCCCGGAAAAAATTTTCAACCAGGACGCGTTGAGCGACATTCAACGAATTTCCTTAAATTATACAGAAATATCGCTGCTTTCCAAGATTGAAGCGGTTGACGCCGCCCAAAGGGATCTACGGTCCAACGCCAATGTCCGGCTGACTTTGGAAGTTATGGTCTTGCAGCTGGCAAAAAAATAAACTATGGTAAAAGTTGTTGGTATTCGGTTTAAGCCGGCGGGAAAAGTCTACGACTTCGACGCCGGTGCGTTCGTTCTGGCTCCGGGCGATCCCGTAATCGTCGAGACGGAACAGGGGCTGGGATTCGGTTTTGTGACGTCGGCGCCGGAGCACCGTGACGAGAAGACCTTTGAGAGAGCGTTGAAAAAGGTCTATCGCCTGGCGGGGGAGGAGGACTTCACCCAGCGGGAGAAGAACAGGGAACTCGAGAAAGCGGCCCATGCCTTCTGTGTGGAATGCATCAAGAGTCTCAGGTTGAAGATGAACCTGTTTTCGGTCGAGGGAACCTTCGACGCCAGCAAACTCACCTTTTTTTTTACGGCCGACGGCCGGGTGGATTTCAGGGAGCTGGTGAAACTGCTGGTCAAGGAGTTCCGGATCCGCATCGAGATGCGGCAGGTGGGCATCCGCAATCAGGCGAAAATGTGCGGGGGGATCGGCAGGTGCGGCAGGGAGCTTTGCTGCGCGACCTTCATCGAAAAATTCGATCCGGTTTCCATACGCATGGCCAAGGAGCAGGGGCTTTCCCTGAATCCGACCAAGATTTCCGGCCAGTGCGGCAGGCTCATGTGCTGCCTGACCTTTGAAAATGAAACCTATCAGGCGCTCCGATCCGAGTTCCCCAAGATCGGCAAAATAGCCTCCACCCCCAAGGGGAGGGGAAAAATCGTGCGCCACAATGTCATATGCAACCGGGTTGCCGTCCGTTTGGAAGAGGGGCAGGAAATGGAGTTCGAACTCAAGGACATCGCACTGGAAAAAGAAAGCGACGATACGAGCGGTCAAAACGGATAGGAGAAACGATGCCGGATCCTTTCTACATCACCACCCCGATTTACTATGTGAACGCAAGACCCCACCTGGGGCATGCCTATACGACCATTACGGCGGACGTGGCCTGCCGCTTCCACGCCATGAAGGCGGCGGAGACCTTTTTCCTCACCGGAACCGACGAGCACGGCGACAAGATCGAGCGGGCCGCCCGGAAGGAGAACATGTCTCCCAGGGCGTATGCCGATAAGATCAGCAGCATTTTCAAGTCGCTCTGGCCGGAGCTCAATATCCGCTACAACCGGTTCATTCGGACGACGGATCCGGACCACCAGGCCCTCGTCCGGCAGATACTCCAGAAAATCTATGACGCCGGGGACATCTACTTCAGCGAATACGAAGGGAAGTACTGCTTCGGATGCGAGCGGTTCTACACCGACCGCGAACTCGTCGACGGCAAATGCCCGGACCACGAGACCGCACCGGAGATGATTCGGGAGACCAATTATTTTTTCAAGATGGGCCGGTATCAGGACTGGCTCATCGACCATATCCGCAGCAACCCCGATTTCATCCGGCCGGAGCGCTACCGGAACGAGGTGCTTTCCTTTCTGAAGGAGCCCCTGGACGACCTGTGCATCTCCCGTCCCAAGACCCGCCTCGAATGGGGGATCACCCTCCCGTTTGATGAAAAGTACGTCACCTATGTCTGGTTCGACGCCCTCCTCAATTATGTATCCGCCCTGGGCTACCCCGACGGCGAGCTTTTTCTGCGGTTCTGGCCCCATGTCCAGCACATCGTGGCCAAGGATATCCTGAAGCCCCACGGCATCTACTGGCCGATCATGCTCAAGGCCGCGGGGATTCCGGTGTACACCCACCTGAACGTTCACGGCTACTGGAATATCGAGGAAAGCAAGATGTCCAAGAGCCTGGGGAACGTGGTGGAGCCCCTGGCCCTCAAGGGCGTCTACGGATTGGATGCGTTCCGGTATTTTCTGATGCGGGAGATGGTCTTCGGCCTGGATTCCAGCTTCAGCGAGACGGCGCTGGTCCAGCGGATCAACGCGGACCTGGCCAACGACCTGGGAAATCTTTTCAGCCGGGTCATCGCCATGACCCACAAGTATTTCGGCGGCGTGGTGCCGGAAAGCCTGAAATCGGCGGAGGAGAGCCTGTCGGGCATGAAGTTCGGCGATCTCGCAAGCGCCGCATCCCAGACCATCGATCAATATGAAGCGGCCATGGAAAATTTCGCCTTTCACAAGGGCTTGATTTTCACATGGGAATTCATCAGTCAGATGAACAAGTACATCGACGTCGCTGCACCCTGGGAACTGGCCAAGAAAAAGTCCTGCCGGCCCGAACTGGAATCGGTCATCTACCAACTCCTGGAGGGGCTCAGGATCGTCTCCGGGCTGATTTACCCGGTGATGCCCGAAACCGCCCGGAAGATGCAGGCCCATCTGGGCCTCCCCGCGGACGGCCCCTTCTACCGCCTGGAGACCCTGCGGGCCTGGAAGACGCTGCGGCCCGGGGGGAGCCTCCCGAAATCGACCCGGCTCTTTCCCAGGATCGAACCCGCGGCCGCCGGCATCACGGCCCCCGGAAACGAGCCGGCACCGACGGCGCCGGACGGGGCGACGCCGGATGGGGCGGCGCCGGCACCCATCAAGCCGGCCATCGATATCGAAACATTTGCCAAGATCGACCTGCGGGTCGCCACCATTTTGAAGGCGGAAGCCATTCCCAAGGCCAGCAAACTGCTGAAACTCGAGGTCGACCTGGGAGACAGGCGGACCATCGTATCCGGAATTGCGGGAAGCTATGCGCCGGACGATCTCATCGGAAAACAGGTCATCATCGTCGCAAATCTCAAACCCGCCAAACTGATGGGCGTTATCTCGCAGGGGATGCTCCTGGCCGCCGTCGAGGGTAAAACGGTGACGGTGGCCACGCTGGATAAAGCCGTCAAGCCCGGAACGATGCTGACGTAGGCGAATATTGGGGGGGCCATGAAGACATTCAGATACGGACGCGGTTCATTTGGAAGCAGACCCGATTGGCGCACCTATCAGTCCGGATTGAGACGGACGAAAGAACCGCGCAGGAATTCGAACAGGATCTGCCGGCGGATTGCCGAGGCGGCCGCTTTCGCCGCCCTCATCTATGGGTGCTACGCTGTATTGCCGATAAACGTCGGCACCCTGAAGGATCGATGGATAACGCCGCTCTTCACGACCGCGGCCGGGGTATCGGTTTCCGGAGACGAGGCACCGCAGCAGCGGGCGGCCGCTCCGGCGCCGGGCGGAGCGGAATCCGAGGCCCAGCCCCCCGGGGAGGGCGCCCCCGCATCGAAGAACCCCCCATCCCCGCCGCCCCCTGCAGAAGCTCCGGCAAGCGCCGGCGAAGCATCAGGATCGTCTCCGGAACCCCCTGTTTTGAAGCCTGATGCGGAGGACACCCCCGCCCCCGAGTCGACGCCCACCGCGGAAACCGCCGTGGCCCTGAACGACGCCGCCGACAGCGTGTTTGCCTCCGATCCGGACGGCGCCATGGAATTCACCACGCCGGTGATCGACAAGGCCGAGATCCAATTGCTGTTCGACCGGCGCCGGTTCGTCAACCTGTCAAAAAGAGCATTCGACTACGACTTCGACGGCCGCAGGTATCACATCGATACCAGCATCGACAACCGGCTGCAGCAGTATATGATCGCTTCACTGCAGCCCCAGCACGCCCACTCCATCGGCATCGTCATCATGGAGCCTGAAACGGGCCGCATCCTGTCCATGGTCAGCCATGACCGGGACGACCCGAACAACAACGCCTGCACGGAAAGCCTTTTCCCCGCGGCCAGCATCTTCAAGATCGTCACGGCCGTCGCCGCGGTGGAGGAATACGGCCTGCAGCCCGATTCCACGGTGACCTACATCGGTGCGAAGCACACCCTCTACCGGTCGCAGCTCAACCGGAAAAACCAGCGGAATGCCAACCGGATCAGCCTGAGGGACTCCTTCGCCCAGTCCGTTAACCCCGTATTCGGAAAGCTTGGCGCCCAGTACCTGGGGAAGCAGGCGTTGATCAGCCATGCCGAGGCCTTCGGGTTCAATCAGGAGATCGATTTCGAACTGCCCATGGCCCCCAGCTCATTTTCCGTGTCCGACGAACCCTACAACTGGGCGGAAATCGCCAGCGGCTTCAACCGGAGCACGATGCTCTCGCCCCTGCACGGGGCCATCATGGCTTCGGCGGTGGTCGCAAACCAGGGGCGCCTGGTCGAGCCTTCCATCGTGGACCAGATCACCGACAGTTCGGGCAGGATCATCTACAGGGGGCAGCCCAAGACGCTGAACAAGGCGCTTTCCCCGGAAACCTCCAGCGCCATGCAGTCTCTGATGGAGGAGACGGTCCTCACCGGCACCTGCCGGAAGACCTTCCAGGGGCTCAGCCGATCGCCGGTGCTCTCCAGGCTCAACATCGGCGGAAAGAGCGGCAGCATCAACTCCAAGAGCCATGAACGGCGGAGGTTCGACTGGTTTGTCGGATACGCCGAGGAAAAGGCGGGCAACCGGAAGATCGTCCTCTCCATCGTCGTCGCCCATCAGAACTATATCGGCGTCAAGGCGAACATGTATGCCCGAATGGCCATCGAGAAATACTTTGAAAACGTCGGACCCAAAATATGACGGTTCCGTAAACCTGCGATATCTGCGTTACGTGTCGTCACCCGTCACTGCGGCGTACTGGATGCACGCCCCATTTCCCGGGATTCGCAAGCCGTGTCTCGAACGTTCGCGAAACCGCTTGGAAACCGACTTTTTGGGAAACCATCACATGCAGCCGGCGGTCGTTCTGCCGATCGGACGATCCGGCCGCAAGGAGACAACTATATGCCGGGGTTTGAGATATTTGGCGCAGAGGAGCGCAGGGAGGTCGAAGAGGTCCTGGAGACGGGCGTTCTGTTTCGCTACGGATTCGACGCCGCCCGGAAGGGGCGCTGGAAGGCAAAAGAATTTGAGGCCGAGCTGGCCGGGCGCATGGGCGTGGGGTACAGCCACCTCTGCTCCAGCGGGACGGCGGCCCTCTCCATCGCGCTGGCGGCATGCGGCATCGGCGCCGGAGACGAGGTGGTGATCCCGCCCTTTACCTTCCTGGCCACGGTGGAGGCGGTGATCCTGGCCGGCGCAGTCCCCGTCTTCTCAGAGATCGACGAGACCCTCTGCCTGGATCCCGCGGCCCTCGAATCCGCCATAACGAACCGGACCCGGGCGGTTGTTGCCGTGCACATGTGCGGATCCCAGGCCAGGATCGACGAGATCCAGGCGTTTTGCGACCGGCGCGGACTCGTGCTCATCGAGGATGCCTGCCAGGCCGTTGGGGGTACGATGGGGGGAAAGCCCCTGGGGACTTTCGGGTGGATGGGCTGCTTCTCCTTTGACGCGGTCAAGACCATCACCTGCGGCGAGGGCGGCGCGGTGATCACCGACGACAGGGAACTCTACCTCAGGGCGGACGCCTATTCCGATCACGGCCACGACCACCGGGGCACGGACCGGGGCGCCGAAGGGCACGAGATCCTGGGCGGCAATTACCGCATCAGCGAATTGCATGCCGCCGTGGGCTTGGCCCAGCTCAGGAAGCTGGACAGGATCCTGGCGATCCAGCGGGCAAACAAAAAGGCGATCAAATCCGCTATAGCGGCCTGCCCCGCGGTCTCATTCCGCCATGTTCCGGACGAGGCGGGAGATTCGGCTACCTTCCTCACCTTCATGCTGCCCAATGAGGCGGCCGCCCGAAAGAAGGTCGCCGCGCTTTCAGCCGCGGGCGTCGACGGCTGTTTTTACTGGTACGCCAACAACTGGCACTACATCCGCCAGTGGGATCACTTGAAGCGCCTGAACGGGGCGGCCAGGCTTCCGATACACCTGATGAAAGACCGTCCGGACTACAGCACCCTTCAGCTTCCCCGCTCCGACGCCCTCATGAGCCGGGCCATCTCCATGCAGATCAAGCTGGCCTGGACCGAAGAGGAGATCGAGCGGCGCATCCGATCCATGGTGGCGGTTCTTCAGGATTGATCCGGGACCTTGGGTCCGGGGGCGGGTCCATCATCCCGTCCCGTCTTCACACAGGAGCTGCGTCAGTCGTTCGCTGAGAAACAGGATCGATTCGATGTCCAGGTGGTCGGTGACGGTCTCATCGAAGAGGAGCGTGACCTTGGCGTCGAATTCATCCGCCCGGTCCCAGAAGAGCAACATGACCGGCACCCTGGGAAGCGGCGTGAAACGCCATACGGCATCCGCCGCCCGGCTTTCATTCGTCAGGTCCCGCCCGCCCAGCCGCATGGCGGCGCGGCCCAGGGTTTCCGCCTTCCCGCCGAAACGCTCCGCCAGAGGGGCTTCCACGTGTGCCCGCATGGACTTGACCTTGGAAACCGTGTTGGGGATCTCCTGAAACGCCTTCCAGTTTCCCGTGGGATTCGTCCGGCCCCCCTGAGCCATGTGGTTGTAAACAAACACCTGCTCCCAGCGGTTCAACGGCTCGCCGTTTTCCTTCCGGATGCCGCCGGCTCCGATGCGGATGAACTCCGAAAAATAGGGCAGGTGCAGCTCCCGATCCGGGCCGTCGCCATGAAGCCGGCCGCCGATGCGCTCCGGGAGGTCCGTGAGGGCCATGGAGGCTGCTTTTTCCCTGGCCCACTGAAGCGCGTCTTCGGCCATGTCCCGCCGGGTCCATTTTCCGGCGGCATGCTGGGCGTCAAGCTCCTTCTGGCACCGGGCCGCGGTTTCCGGGTCGATGTGGGGGCAGTTCTTCAACGGGAGCTTCTCCGAGACGACCATGCTGGCAAACGCCAGGCAGGTGGGAAATCCGCAATCCTTGCAATTGGTTCTGGGAAGCACGTCCCGGTAGAGATCCACGACGGAGAGCGGCATGGCGGCGTCCTTTCAAGGTGATGGATTGAAGAAGTGGCCTGAAGCCAATTCACCAGATAATAATGCGGATCCGCGCCCAGGCAATCCTCCCGCATCCCTTTCCGGGACCCGTAGGCGGCCTGATGACGCCTGCGGCCGCCCGGCAGGGCGCCGGGGAACCGGCGGTTTTCTGAAACCATTTTCCGAACAGGAGTTTCCACCCGTGTCGAGTGCCTTTAATCGCAGCATGCGCCGCGGTTTCCATCTCATCCTGCCGCTATTCACCTGTGCATGGATCCTGTGCTTGCTAACCCTGACACCCTCTCCGGCCTGGCCCCTCACCCTGGAGCTGCCTGCGGCGGCGTACCAGGGGGATATGATCGTCGGGAGGGTCCGGCCGGAAGCCCCGGTCTTCGTGGGTGAACAACGCCAGGCGGTGGGCCGGGACGGGGTTTTCGTCATCGGGATCGAGCGGATGCAGCCCGCCGACATCACGGTTTCAGCCCGAGACGGGAAAACGGAATCCCGCAAAATCGTCCGGATTTTGGCCCGGCAGTGGGACATCCAGCGCATCGACGGCCTGGCCCGGCGCTACGTCCACCCGGACCCCGAGCAGGTAAAGCGGATCGAGGCAGACAACCGCCGGATTGAGGCTGTCCGGACAAAGCCGCCGTCGCCCGATCCCTGGTTCCTGGACCGGGGCTTCATCCTGCCGGTGCGGGGCCGGGTGAGCAGCGTCTACGGCAGCCAGCGGATCCTGAACGGCGAGCCGAAAAGCCCCCACCGGGGGATCGACATCGCCGCGCCGGAGGGCACGCCCGTCAAAAGCCCCGCCGCCGGCGTCGCCCGCCTTGTGGCTCCGGGCCTGTTCCTGATGGGAAACGCCCTCATCATCGATCACGGCCTGGGGGTTCAGTCCACCTTCATCCATCTCCAGCGCATCCTGGTGAAGGAGGGAGACCGGGTGGTCCAGGGGCAGACCGTGGCCCGGGTGGGCAAAACGGGCCGCGCCAGCGGCCCGCACCTCCACTGGGGCGTCAGCGCCGGAACGGTCCTGGTGGACCCCCAGCGCGTGGTGGGGCGGCGGTTTGGGGAGTGATTGAATTTCGATCCATGTTGACGGAGATGGCTTGAAAAGTTATCGTCGAAACCAGAGAGATGAGCGTAAAAGGTCAAAACCAGTCTCTGCCAATCGTTGAGCAATGATAGCCGGGTAGGAAAAAGCGACCATAATTCATTGTTAATATTTCAATATCGTTGCAAATAGCCTTACGAGTAAATTTTTAAGCAGATTATATGGAACTCTTCAGTAAGGGAGACTACGCGATGTATCCATCCATCATAGAGGTCACATCGGGCGAGGACTATTTGCTCTCGATCGTTTTTGATAACGGTGAAAGTGGTACGTTGGATATGAAGCGGTTTTTGAATTTTGGCGTCTTTAGGCGCCTCAAAGACCACGATGCCTTCAAGAGAGTCCGAGTCTCTTTCGACACAATTGAATGGGATTCCGGGATTGATCTTGATCCTGAATTTGTCTACGAAAATTGTAAAGCTTTTGAAAAGCAAGGCTAATGCATCCGACCAAACAGAAGCGGTGCCCCTCCGCGGCGGTATGTTTGGAAACGCCTGAGAAGCCAATCCAGCGGCGCCATGAAATGCAACCAATGCAAAGCGCAATTGGGTCTGGACTGGCGAAATGGTGAGCCTCCGGTCATCGTCCTTGAATCACCGATTGACATTACCAGCAATAATAGTAAATAAAGGATAATAGTTATGACGGATAAAACCCAGCGGGTTCAGGAGTCAAGGCTGTGACAAAAGCATTTAAAATCATCGTGGAAAAACATTCGGATGGCTATGTCGCCTACCCGGTGGGGATCAAAGGCGTGGTTGTCGGTGAGGGGTATACCTATGAAGACGCGCTTGCGGACGTCAAGTCGGCTATCCGCTTCCATATTGAGACATTTGGACCGGATGTCATCGAAGATGAAGAAGAAGTCTTGGCGGTGTTCGTGGCTGAAACGAGCGTAGGCGTCTGATGGCCAAGCTACCGGTTGACGCACCCGTTGAGAGCGTCATCAACGCTTTAACTATCTTTGGCTTTCGCATGCTCCGTGAAGGGAGTCACATCTCGATGGCGCGTGAAAACGCTGATGGCATGCGAACCCCCCTGACGATTCCCAATCATCGAAGGATCAAAAGATCAACGCTTCAGACAATCCTCACCCAAACCCGTATCCCGAGAGAAGTTTTCCTGAAAGCCGATGATGCCGTCTGACAATAGCAGGGCGTCAAGCCATTGAGCCCAGCTAAGGCCCTGGAAAATCTGGCTATGCAGCGCTGAGTGGATGAATTTGTTTCAGCTCATCTTTAAAATGCTGTTCAGATTCCCAAATATCACGGGCATTTTGTGCATTCAGCCAGAACTCGGGTGCATTGCCGAACAAACGTGACAGTCTTAATGCCATGATGGGGGTGATGGGTCTTCGTTCTCTGAGGATTTCATTGATTGTTTGACGGGATACGCCCAAAGCATCTCCGGAGGTGCCTCTTCATGTCCGATTTATTCAAGATCAGATTCGAACCCATGGGTCTTGCGGTGGTGGTCGCGAAAAACGGATCGACCGTCATGGATGCGGCGGCGATCTACAATATTCCCATGCGGTTCGACTGCGGCGGGAAAGGGGTGTGCGGGAAATGCCGGGTGATCCCGGAGCCGGCCGAAGGCCTTGGGCCCATCACGGAGACGGAAGAACGCCTGCTTTCGCCGGACCAGATGGCCGAGGGACAGCGCCTCGCCTGCCAGGCCGTTGTCTGCGGCAATGTGCGGGTGACGATCCCGGACCAACTGGTTGACAGCACGGAGGTTCGGGGCAAGGACGGGGTCGCAGGCCCCTATCCCGCAAAACCGCTCATCTCCCGGATCTTCCTCCCCAGCGTGCCGCCCCCGGAGCCGGTCGACGGGCGTTCGGCGACCCTCCGGAGCTGGCTTGCCGCCCGGGCCAAGGCCGAAGCCGGGCGGGAGATCGTGTTCACGGACCCCCATGCCCTGCGCCAGGCCGCCCTGCCGGAACCGTGTATCGGCGCTGTCACGCTGGTGGTGCATGAAACCCGGGGCGTGACCGCAGTGATGCCCGGCCGACGGCCTGACAGCCTCGGCGTCGCCTTTGATCTGGGCACCACGACCCTGGCGGCCTACCTTTGCGACATGAAAAGCGGCCGGGTGCTTGCCGCCGCTTCGGCGGTCAACCCCCAGCGGCGGTTCGGCGAGGACGTCATCAGCCGCATCGCCTACGCCAATCAGTCCGAATCGGGGCTCAGGCAGATGCAGGTCATGATCGCCGACGCCATGAACGCAATGATCGACCGCTGCGTTGCGTCAGCGGGGGCTGCGCCTTCCGACGTCGATGAGGTCACGGTGGTGGGCAACACGACCATGCAGCAGGTCTTTGCGGGGTTACACCCCTCGGCCATCGGGGCGGCGCCCTACCTGCCTGCGGTCCGGGAATTCCCGGATTTCAGCGCCGCCGATCTGGGCCTTGCCCTGAACCCCGGCGCCAATGTCCATCTCCTGCCGGTGGTGTCGGGATTTGTGGGCGGGGATGCCATGGGCGCCACCCTGGCCGACGGGCCTTACGATCGGGGGGAGATCTCCCTGATCGTCGATATCGGGACCAACGGAGAGCTGGTTCTGGCGGCGCCGTCCGGCCTGTGGGCCACAAGCTGCGCCACGGGGCCCGCCCTGGAGGGCGCCCAGATCTCCTGCGGCATGCGGGCCGTGTCCGGCGCCGTTTACAAGGTCGAAACCGGCCCGGACGGCGGGGTCTTCTGCCATGTGCTGGGGGATAAGGAAACACGGCCCCTGGGGCTCTGCGGTTCGGGGGTGATCGACGCCGCGGCCGCCCTCCGGCGCCAGGGAATCATCGAGCCCTCGGGCCGGTTCAATCCCCATGCCCGGGGCGTGGTCTGCGACGAAAACGGGCTGGGCAGGCGGTATGTCCTGGTGCCCGCCGGGGATTCGGGCTCCGGCGCGGAGATCTCTCTCTCCCTGAAGGATGTCCGCTCGCTCCAGCTCGCCAAGGCGGCACTGTCGGTGGGCGTTGAATTCCTCATGGCCCGGGCCGGGGTCGCGCGCGTCGACCGGACCGTGCTGACGGGGGCCTTCGGGGCCCGGTTCGACTGGCGAAGCGCCGTCGTCATCGGCATGCTCCCCGAGGGGGCCGTCGCCGGAGCGGTTCAGCCCATGGACAACCTGGCCGGGGTCGGGGCGATCCTATCCTTGGTGAACCGGGACCGGCGGGAGGAGATCCTGCGGATCAGCCGGGGGGTGCGGTTCATCGAGCTTGCCGGCGATCCGGCGTTTGCCATGCGGTTCGCCCACGCGACCCGTTTTCCCGAGCTCGACGACGCTCATGATCTTTCAGGGGTCGCCCCCGGCTGAGCCGGGGGCGACGGCCCGGCCTTTCACGCAACGCGGGAGACGATGGTCTCCGCCACCTTTTCAGCCGACAGACCGAACAGGTCGGGGGTATCCACCATGTCCAGATAGCTGTCGCGCCATTCCACGTTGTTTTCCAGAACGATATTCTTCAGATGGTCGTATTTCCCGCCCAGTGCCTTGACCTTGGCGGCCAGGGGGATGTTTTCCCTGAAGGCGATGTGCAGAAGCAGCAGGAACTCGATCCTGCTGGCCGAGGACGACTCCCGCGAGGTCAGGGGAATGCACAGGATGCTGCGGTTGTCTTTCCGCCCCTTGCCGATGTAGACATTCCCCTTCTGGACGATGGTCCGCTTGGAGCCCCGGAGCCGGCGGTCCCGGTCCACCCGGGAGGCGATGGCCATGGAGGTCCCCTCCCGCTTGATGACGGTGATCGTGGTGCTGTCCAGGGGCTCGCCCAGGAGGTTGAGCCCGTCGATCCGGTAAAGGGTGAGCCCCAGTGCCCGGTCGATGACCTCCTGGAGATTTTTCATGACGATGACGTTGCTGGGGATCAATTGGGAGATCTTGAATCCGCTGGCGGCAAGGAGATCGAACAGCATGCCCTCGATCTTCTCGCTGATCCGGCTGGTGCCGACGGTGACGGTCTTGGCCTGGTGCTTGATGGCGTCGATGGGCCGGGCCATGATGTTGATGGCCTCCCCCAGGCATTTGAAGAGGGTCTCCAGCATGTTGCGCGCCGTGCCCTTCAGGTCGAAATCCATCTCGAAATCCGTCACGGGCAGGCGTCCGGCAAGATATTTGAGAAGCAGCGTCAGGTCGGAGGCGGTGTTGAGCCCCATGGTGAAGGAGATGCTGTTTTCGTTTCTTTTCTTGCGGAAGGCCGCGTAGAACTCGGCCATCCTCTCCCGGAAGCTCTTCTCCAGAATCAGCTCGTAGACATCCAGGCCGCCTTTTGCGGCGTCGTCGATGCGCTGCTGGATGTCCTGCCTGAAATCGTAAAGGAACCGGGACCCCTCGTTGATGGCCAGGGCGGCGTAGTATCCCCAGATGTGGCCGACCAGGGTGTTGATGATGGGGGCCAGGTGCTCGCTCACCGCCGGGACGTGGAACACGTCGGCGGCATAGGGGGTGAAGCGGGTCTCCCCCTCGTTGGCGATGACGATGGGGATCGCCTTGTGGGCCTTGAAGATGGCCGTGTCTTTGATGATGTCGCCCAGGACCGTTTCCCGGGTGCCGGCCGCGCAGATGATGATGAGGGGCTCCGAGGAAAGGTCGATGTGCTTTTTATCCTCCACGTAGTCTGAGGAGATGGTCTTGTAGCAGAGTTCGCTCAGCTTGATGCGGATCTCGTCGGCGGAGGTCTTGTTGGGGCCGCTGCCCACCACCGCCCAGTAGGTCCGCGTCACCGCGTGGCGGCGGGCCGAGGCCTCCACCCGGTCGCGCATGGCGAGAATCTTCCGCATGTGGCCGGGAAGGGCCTGGAGCTGCTCGATCTCCCGGGTCACGAAGTCGTCCCCGCGCCGGCCTTTCAGGCGAGCCAGGTAGAGGTTGAGGAGGGCGCCCGCGACGATCTGGGAGTAGAACGCCTTGGTCGAGGCCACGGACATCTCGATGTCCCGGCCGCTGCTGGTGTACATCACGCCGCCGACCTTGAAGGTGAGGTCGGAATCCCTGCGGTTGACGATGGCCAGGGTGTGGGCGCCCCGCTCCCGCACCAGGTCCACGGTCCGGTTCGTGTCCGTGGTGGTGCCGGACTGGCTGATGGCCACCACCAGGGTGTCCTCCATGCCGGGCCCGCCCTCCCTGAGCCTGAAGCCGCTCATCTCCGAGGCCTTCAAGGCCGCGATCTGCAGGCCCGGGTCGTCCATGTAATAGGCAAGGATGTCGGCGCAGGCCTGGGCCGCGACGCCAGCGGTGCCCTGGCCGACGAAAAAGATTTTCCGAATGGCGTTCACGGTGAGGGCATCCCGGATGGACTGCGGGATGACCTTTTCGTCCAGGACGATTTCACAATGCCCGCCGTCGCCATCGGCGATGCGCCACCGGTTCAGGAGGGTCTTCTCCACGGAGCCGGGCGACTCGGAGATTTCCTTGAGGAAATAATGGGAATAGGACTGCCGGTCGATGTCCCGTGTGGTGATCTGGGTGGTCTTGATGTTTGCAGGCCCGAGTTCGACGGGCGTGCCGTCGTAGTACATGGCCTGGATGCCGGCCAGGTCCCCTTCGGAGAACTGGTCCAGGATGTAGATCTGCCCCTGGGTGTCCCCGTTTTTCCCCGGAATCACCTTTTCGCCGTCGAGCTTGAGGTACCGGGAGGTCTCCTCGATGAATCCATAGACCTCGGAGGCCGACATGTAATGGTCGTCGGCGAGCCCCACGAAGATGGCCTGACCGCTGCCGCGCTGGGCCAGAAAAAGCCTGCCGGGCGCGAGGTCGGTGTGGAGGCTGATGGCATGGGACCCGTCGAAGTCGTTGACCGCGAGGCGGAAGGCCTCGGCGACGGCATGCCCTTCCTCGAGGTAGGACTGGATCCGGAGGGGAATGATCTTGGTGTCGGTGGTGATGTCCGGGGGGATCAGTCGGCCGCTTTTTTCGAATTCCGTCTTGAGATCCAGATAATTGTCAATATCCCCGTTGAGGCAGACATGAAAAATGGGGCCGTTTCCGTTGGATCTCAAGGTGATGTTGTCGACGGGATGGCAGTTGGGTTCGCTGATGGCGCCCACCGATGCCCAGCGGGTGTGGGAGGAGACGGTATAGCTCAGGTGGGGGAAATTGACCAGGGCCTGGAGAACGGCGTCGTTTTTGATCTGGGTGCGCAGGAAGGCCACGTTGTCGCCCAGCCGTCCGATCTCCGCGGCGACCTTGTAGGTGAAGGCCACGGCCCTCCGGGGCGCCCCGGATTCGTCCGCCCCCTCGTGGACGGAGATCCCGCCGTTGATCAGGACGTCCTTTGCCGTCCGCTGATGGAATCGGTCGAGGAAGTTGGCCTTGTCCAGGGTGTCGATAAAGGCCTCGTATACGGCGGGGTCCAGGGTGAACAGCAGGCTCATGCCCGCGGAATCCCGGCCCCGCACCTCCAGCCGGTCGATGCTGTTCAGCACCGCGTTGATGCGCTTGAAAATGGTGACGATTTCTTCCGGCGCGGTCGACCGGTGAAAGAGGTCCTTGATCTTTTTGATATTGTCCTCAATCTCCGCGCTGAGGCACCAGGCGATGTCCTTGGCTCTTTCCAAATGGCCGGAAAGGATGTCCATCTCCGCCGTGGGCAGGCGCCCCATCTGTTCCTTCAAGGCCCGATCCTCCCGGCTGATGACGCCGGCAAGACGCGCGGCCGTCTTGAAAAGATCCTCCTGAAGCCGTTTTTCGGAGAAGATCCGGAAAAACGGGGCATCCGTTTTCCAGGAGGTCACGGCGGCCCAGAGGGATGCGATGAGATCGGACCCGCCCAGGTAGCAGCCGGGCAGATCCAGGGACGCTTCCCTGCAGAAATGAAGCCCATGCCTTTCGATCCGGTCGACCGCGTCCCGGAAGAACCCGAGATCGACCGCCAGGCCTTCCGTCCGTTTGTGTTTGATGGAGACGATTCCGGCAATTCCGCACATGGATTACATCCTTTGGTAAAGTTGTCTGATCTTGTCCCGATTCATGACCTGCCGCCAGTCTTTGCCCAGGGCATTCTCCCACAGGGGCTCGAGGACCAGGGCCACATCGACCATCTTTTCCAGGCCCGCCGGATCGACCCCCGCCATGAGGTTCCGGGGCAGCGTGATCCGGTGCCTGGCCATCATCCGGCGGAATTCGGCGACCCCCTCGGGGTAAAATTCTTCCAGATAATCGAAGGCCACGCAGTTCCCGATCCCGTGGTGGAGGCCCAGGACAAAGGAGAGCCCGTAGGAGAGGGCGTGGCAGACCCCCACCTGGGAGTAGGCGATGCTCATGCCGCCGCAGTAGGACGCCATCATCAGCTTGTCGTCCCGGTCGGCGGGGTCCCCGAGATAGACCTCCCGGCACAGCGCCATGGCCTTTTCGCCGTAGGCCTGGCTGAAGGCGTTGAGGTAGGTCCCCGTGAGGGATTCCACGCAGTGGATGTAGCAGTCCATGCCCGTGTAGAACCACTGATCCGTCGGCACGCCGGAGATCAGTTCCGGGTCCAGGACGATCTGGTCGAAGACGGTGTGGTCGGAGTTGATGCCCAGCTTCTTCACGGGGCCGGTCAGCACCGTCGTGCGCGAGACCTCCGCGCCGGTGCCGGACAGGGTGGGGATGCCCGCGTGATAGACCGCCGGGTTTTTGATCAGGTCCCAGCCCTGGTAGTCGGCGGCCGACCCCGGGTTGGTGAGCATGAGGGAGACGGCCTTGGCCAAGTCCATGACGCTGCCGCCGCCGATGCCCACCACCGCTTCCGGCAGGCGGCCCGCGTGGGACCGGACCTCCGCCGCCAGACGGTCGACGGCTGCGGTCTTGGGTTCGTCGGTCGTGTCGGCCCAGATGACCATGTCCCGGTCCCCTGCGGGAATCCGCTCCCGCAGGGGGCGGTCCTGAAAGACATGGTCGACGATGAACACCGTGAACGACGCGGTTTTTCCCTGCCGCGCCGAGAGAATATCCGCCAGTTGGTTGAAGCAGCCCCGGCCGAAGACGACCTGGCCCACCATTTTGAAATTACGAAACATATAGACCTCTTCTGGTTGTCCCGAACACCTTCGGGGTAAATGAGCGTCTAGTCATATTAACCCAGGTTATGACGCACGGTCGTTTATATTCGCATCCTGCCCATCCTGTCAACACGCGTCAGCCATGCAGCAGACGTTCTTTTTTTTGAATGGCGGGATGATCCTGAATATGTTACGGTTATCATTTTTAAAAATTCGATTCGAGAGGAGCCTGCCGTCATCTCCGGATGAAAGCAGCCGATGAAAGACCATGACCGACCCTGACGACGAACACGGGATTGCGCGCAAGATGAAGCGGTTGAGAACGCTTGTGGGGAAGGCCTTCGGGCCGGACCGCCGCCGGCTTGTGAGCGACATCCGTCAGCTGGACCGGGCGGTGAAGCGTATCGCGCCCGGGAGGAACGGCAATGGAAAACCGGAGCGGGACCTCCCCGGGAAAACCGACGACCGGTTGGCGCAAAGCCTCCAGCGCATAGAAGGCGCGATCGAAGCCTCGATCCGGAAACGGGAGCGCAGGGCAGCGGGGCGTCCCCGCCTCGCCTATCCCGAAGACCTGCCCATCCTCGCCCGGAAGGACGAGATCGTGGCGGCGATCATGAACCATCGGGTCGTGGTCATCTCGGGCGAAACCGGGTCGGGCAAGACCACCCAGATCCCCAAATTCTGCCTGGAGGCGGGCCGGGGCATCGACGGGCTCATCGGGGTCACCCAGCCCCGGCGCATCGCCGCCATGACCGTGGCCGAGCGCATCGCGGAGGAGCTGGGCGAACCCCTCGGCCGGTCCGTGGGCTACAAGATCCGGTTCGACGACCACACGGGCGACGACACCTTCATCAAGATCATGACCGACGGCATCCTCCTCGCCGAAACCCAGGGGGACCGGTGGCTCGGCGCATACGACACCGTCATCGTGGACGAGGCCCATGAGCGGAGCCTCAACATCGACTTCGTTCTGGGCATCCTGAAGGGACTGGTGGCCCGGCGCGATGACCTTACGCTCATCATCACATCGGCCACCATCGATACGGAAAAATTCTCCAAGGCTTTCGACGGCGCTCCGGTGATCGAGGTCTCGGGGCGGATGTACCCGGTGGAGGTGCGCTACATGCCGCCTGCCGCAGGCGCCGACGAGGGCGACCCGACCCATGTGGACGCGGCGGTCGCGGCCGTCCGGAAGCTCCAGGCAGAGAGCCCTTACGGCGGCGACGTCCTGGTCTTCATGCCCACCGAGCAGGACATCCGGGAAACCTGCGAGATCCTCGAAGGCAGCCGGTTCACCGGCGTCCACATCCTGCCCCTCTACGGAAGGCTGTCGGCCGGAGAGCAGTCCCGCGTCTTCAAGCGCCTGCCGGGGCGGAAGATCATCGTCGCCACCAACGTGGCCGAGACCTCCATCACCATCCCCGGCATCAAGTTCGTGGTGGACACGGGCCTGGCCCGGATCTCCCAGTACCTTCCCCGCAGCCGGACCACGGCCCTGCCGGTCGTTCCCATCTCCCGGAGCAGCGCGGACCAGCGCATGGGACGCTGCGGCCGGGTCGCCAACGGGGTCTGCATCCGCCTCTATGCCGAGGAGGACTATGCGAACCGGCCCCGGTTCACCCCGCCCGAGATCCTGAGGTCCAACCTGGCCGAGGTTATCCTGCGGATGATCTCCCTCCGCCTGGGGGAGATCGCCGGGTTTCCCTTCATCGACCGCCCGGCGGACAGGAACATCCAGGACGGCTTTAACCTCCTGGACGAGCTGGGGGCCGTCGTCCGGAAACCGTCGGGCAAAGACGGAAAGCCCGTTGTCGGACTCACGGAGCAGGGGCGGGTGATGGCCCGGCTGCCCGTGGACCCAAGGCTTTCCCGGATGCTGCTTGCGGCGGCCGAGGCCGGGTGCCTGCAGGAGATGACCGTCCTGGCCGCGGCCCTGAGCATCCAGGACCCCCGGGAGCGGCCCACGGGCAAGGAGGCCCAGGCCGACCAGGCCCACGCGCCGTTCCGGGACCCCTCCTCGGATTTCATCACCCTCCTCAACATCTGGAAGGCCTATCACGAGACCCGGGCGGCCGTGAAGTCCATCAGCCGGATGCGGGCCTACAGCAAGAAGCATTTCCTGTCTTTCAGAAGAATGCGGGAATGGCGGGACATCCACTACCAGCTTGCCGTGATTCTTGCGGAGCACGACATCCGGGAACTGGCATCCATCGACCGCGCCTCTCTGGACGGCGCGCCCTTCACGCCCTTTTACACCGCCCTTCACACCTCGATTTTAAGCGGGTTTCTGTCCAATATCGCCGTTCGGAAGGAAAAATTCATCTATCAGGCGGCCAAGGATCGGGAGGCCATGATCTTTCCGGGCTCGGGCGTCTTCAAGACCTCGGGCCCCTGGGTGGTGGCGGCCGAGATGGTCGAGACCTCAAGGCTCTTTGCCCGGGTCGTCGCCAATATCGACGAGGCCTGGCTCGAGGCCGCGGGCGGCAGTCTCTGCAAAACCGCCCATGCCAACCCCCGGTGGGAAAAAAACCGGGGAGAGGTGGTCGCGGACGAACAGGTCAGCCTCTTCGGGCTTGTCATCGTCCCGCGGCGGCCGGTCGCCTACGGAAAAATCAACCCGGAGGAGGCCTCCCGGATCTTCATCCAAAGCGCCCTGGTGGCGGGCGACATGCGCCAGCCCTTTCCCTTCATCGCCCACAACCAGGCGCTGGTCGGCGAGGTCCGCGGGATCGAGGACCGGATCCGGCGCCGGGACATCCTCATCTCCGAGGAGGACCTCTGCGCGTTTTACGCGGAGAAGCTGGGAGACCGGATCTGCGACGTCCGGACCCTCAGGGCCCTCCTGAAAGGCCGGAAAAGCGACCAGTTCCTCCGGATGCGGCCCGAGGATCTCCATCGCTACCTTCCCGACCCCGAGGAGCTTGCGCGGTATCCCGACAAGGTCTCCCTGGGCAATACGGTCTTTCCCTGTGACTATGTGTTCGATCCGGGCAGGGGAGAGGACGGGGTGACCGTCCGGATTCCCTCGTCGGTGGCCCCGTCGGTCCCGTCCGAGGCCGTGGACTGGCTGGTCCCCGGGCTTCTGGAGGAAAAGATCGGGGCCCTGATCCGGGGGCTCCCCAAGGAGTACCGGAAGCAGCTTGTTCCCGTCAACACCACCGTCCGCACCATCGTGGACGAGATCCCGAAATACCAGGGGGCGCTCCTCACGGCCCTGGCCGGGTTCATCTTTCGGCGCTTCGGGGTCAGCATCCCGGCGTCGGCCTGGAGCGAGGCGGACCTGCCCGAACATCTCCGGTTGCGGATCGCCATCCTAGGCCCCGCGGGCGAGGAAATCCGTGCGGGTCGAGACCCCGAAGTGCTCCGGAAGAGCGCCCAAGACCCCATGAATCCGGACCGGTTCGAGGCGGCCAAACGCGAATGGGAGCGGTCCGGCATCACCCGGTGGGATTTCAGGGACCTGCCCGATTCCATCACCCTGACGGGCGCAGGCGGAGAGACGTGGGTGGCCTATCCCGGCCTCAGGTTTGACGGGGAATCCCTTTCGCTCCATCTCTACCGGGACCAGGTCAGGGCCGATGCCGGCCACCGGGAGGGGATGAAGTGGCTCTTTTCCCTCTGCCTGGCAAAGGAATTGAAAGCCGTCCGGAAACAGGCGGCGCTGCCCGGGTCGGCCGCCGAAGCGGCCCGGTATTTCGGCGGCCCCAAGGCCGTTGCGGACCGCGTGTACGAAAGTGTCCTGAACGACCTCTTCCGCCGCGACATCCGCACCCGGGCGGCCTTCGAAAAAGACCTTGCGGAGGTTCCGCCCAGGATGGCAAGCGCGGCAAAACGGAAGCTGGACACGGCCGTTGACATTCTCTCGGCCTATGACGAATGCCGCGCCGAAATCTTCCGCCTGGAGAACGCCAGCCGCGCCGACGCCGGCATCATCCGGTTCCTCTCCGGCCTCCGGGACGCCCTGGCCGACCTGGTGCCGGAAAATTTTCTGATGCTCTACGACAACGACCGCCTGGGCCACCTCAAGCGCTATATCCAGGCCATCACCCTCCGCGCCCGTCGGGCGGTGGAGAATTTCGAGCGGGACCTGGCCCGGGCCGCCGAGGTCAGAGTCCACGCCGACCGGCTCACCGGGCTCCTCAAATCCCTCACCCCGGCCTCCTCCGACGCGAAGCGCGCGGCCGTGGAAGCCTACTACTGGATGATCGAGGAGTACAAGGTGTCGCTCTTCGCCCAGGAACTGAAAACCCCCATCCGGATCTCCCCCAAGCGGCTCGAGGAAAAATACGGGGAGGCGCTGCGGATGGTTTGAGAAGGAAACCTCATGAATTCAAAGGACAACATCATACGATTCCGGGGCTACCTGACATTTCCGGACAGCCTCAAGGTGCAGAAGGCCATGGAGAAGCGGCGGTGGATCTCCCCGTTTGCCGCGATCAGCGCCGTAACGCTCGCTGCGACCGCCCTTGCGATTTACTGGATGAAGGTGGGGATGCTCTTCGGCGGCTTCCTGATGGTCTTCATGGGGGCATTCATGTTCGGAGGTCTCCGGCTCATGCGGAACGCCGCCGCCAAGACCCAGAAGCGGGTCTACGAAAAGGCCTGCGTCAAGCGAACCGGCGCGCTGTCGCCGGACGGCATCACCATCCGGAAGAACAAGGCCGTCACCACCCTGCCGTGGGACGCGTTCGAACGGGCGGCGGCCCTGGAAGGCGTGGTCGCCGTCATGAAGGGCACGGAGAGCCTCGGGTTCGCAAAGTACATGTTCGACACCGAAACGGAGTGGGAGCTTGCAAGGGCGATGATTCTCGGCCAATATGACCGGCCCGGCAATCCGGACCCAGCCTGACATTCCGCTCGGGGTCGCCCTATCCGCCCCTTGCCGCTATTTCTGAAACGAGGGTCGGTCTGAATCCATTTCAACGGTTTGATGTATCTCCACCAGGATGCCGTACTTTTTCAGCTTGTTGAGGAGGGCGGTGTGGGACAATTGGAGGGTCCGGGCGGCCTGGCGGATGCTTCCGGCGGTTTTCAGCAGATCCACGATAATCTGTTTTTCATAGTCACCCACCAGTTGCTTCAGGGACTGCCCGCAGGGTTTCGGTTTCGGGGGATGGGACATCGAGTCGCGGATGCTCCGCTCGATTTCGTGGCTGAAAAGGATGGCATCCACGTCGATGGCATCCCCTTCGGAGAGGATGGCGGCCCGCTCCACCACGTTCTTGAGTTCCCTGACGTTCCCGGGCCAGTGGTGGGACAGCAGCTTTTCCAAAGCTGCCGGCGTCAGGGCGGGGGGAATCTTGCCCATCCGGGACCCCAGCAGGAAGAGAAAATGTCCGGTGAGAAGCGGGATGTCCGACTTCCTTTCCCTGAGCGGCGGGATATGAAGGGGCAGGACATTGATGCGATAGTAGAGGTCCTGCCGGAACCGATTCTCCTCCACCATCCGTTCGAGATTTTTGTTGGTCGCGGTAATGATCCGGGCGTTGACGGGAATCTCCTTGGCCCCGCCGATCCTCCGGACGCACTTTTCCTGGATCAGCCGCAAAATTTTAGCCTGGGAGCCTGAAGGCATCTCGGCGATTTCATCCAGGAAGACGGTGCCGCCCGCGGCAATCTCGAAGAGGCCCGGCTTGCCCTCCCGGAGGCTCCCGGTGAAGGCGCCCCCCACATACCCGAAGAGTTCGCTCTCCAGGAGCTGTTCGGGCAGGGCCGCGCAGTTGATGGGGACGAAGGGGCCCTGCCTTCCGCTGGCCGTATGGATCGCGTGTGCCACCAGCTCCTTGCCCGTCCCGGAGTCTCCCCGGATGGAGACGATGGCGTCGGTGGACGCGATTTTCCGGGCAAACTGCACGGCTCCCTGGATGGTCGGATCGTTGCCGATGATGTCGCTGAAGCTGATCTGGGTGGGTTGGGTGATCGATTGGGCCAGCATCTTGATTTCCGACATGTCCTTGTAGATCCCGACCGCACCGATGATGCGGTTCTGGGAGTCCTGGATCGGCCTGCCGGTGGCGAAATAATGGAGGCGGTCGGTGTTGATGGTGATGTCTTTTTTGACGTTGGTGAACCGCTTGCCTTCCAGGCAGTCGATGAGAGAGTCATCGCGAAATGCCAGGGTCTTGATGCTTTTTCCGATAATATTCTCATCGGTGCAGTTCAACGCATTCCGGGCCACCCTGTTGATGGTCGTCACCCGGGTGTCGCGGTCGATGGAGATGACGCCGTCCCGGATATTGTCCAGCACCACCCGGAAGAGGTTCTCCCGGGCCTCCTGGGGCAGGGTGTCGATGGCCTGGATCCCCCGGAGGTCCGGAATCCTTCCCAGGCGTTGAAACAGCTCCTCCCTGGAGGCAATCGGGTCCCGGTTCGTGATTTCCACGAACACATGGGCTTCGATATCCTTCCGGATGACCTCTATGGACAGAATATTGAAACCGTATTCGGCGATCCGCGTGGACATGTCGGCGATGAGGCCCACGCGATCCCGGAAATTGAGTTCGAGTTTGATGTTTTTTGAGGATTTCCCGGCGGATGACTTCATGTCAGGCGCCTGCATCGAGGCCGCCTGGCGGTTTTCCACCGGCCGGACGTTGTGGTTACCCCCGGGGGAGGGCGACGCCCGCCGGCCCATTACCCGGCGTCCGCTTCGGTCGTTTTCACCGCTTCCCACTCGCCGTCCGGGTTGAAGAGGGTCATGCCCCGGGCAATGCTTTCGGTATCCTCCCCGAGGTCTTTCTGGTAGACCGTCCCATCGTGGTTCACGAGGAAGGTCATGATCCCCGAAGACCCATACTGGGCGGGGTAGGCGACCAGGGCGAACCCGCCGATCATCCGGTCTCCCACCCGGTAATCATAGGCTCCGCCCGGGGCGTCCTCCCCCTGGGCCGTGAGGATCCGGTAATAATAGCCGTGGTAGGGCCTGGGCCCTGCGTCGGTCCCGTCGCCCGGGTTCGGGGAGAAATACCCCTCCTCCTGACCCTCGGCAAAGAGGGGCCCCATGGGGCTCTGTTCTTCTCCGCCGCCCGCTTCCCAGAAAAGGCCGTTTTGCTTGCCCGGTTCGCTCCTGAAGCGCTGGGCGTATTCAAAGAGGCCGTCGCCGTCCCGGTCCTTGGCGGCGTATTCACGTTGGGCATCCACATAGGCCAGGCAGGCCTGGATCGTGTCCAGCTCGTTGCGCCCGATCCTGCGGGCCAGCATCTCGGCCATGCCCGCCTCGGCATCGAACTGCCAGCCCCCCTTCACCCGCACCAGGGGGATGGCCATCGGCCAGTCGTCCTCTCCCACATGGAGCACCATCCTGTCGTCGCCATCGGTTTCGAGGCGGCGTTTCTCCTCATACCGCGCAAGGAATCTTTCCCGCTCGGCCTGGTCGGCGACCGGGTCCCCGGATGAGAGCAACGGGTCGCTCCCGGGGCCCAGGATGGTCGCGAGCGCACCGGTGTTGTTGGTCTTCAATGCCGCCGCGAGGGCCTCGACCGCCCTTTCGGGCGTCGTGAAGCGCGGCTGCTTCACGTCCGCGGCAAGGGCCGCCCCGGCCAGGAGGATGATCAGCGAAATCGCTGCCGCTGCCGCAATCTTCATTTTTTTCCGGCGGGGCGGAATGTCCCGCGCTGTCGTATCCGTGCATGCTGCCATGATCGTTTCCTCCGGTCGATAGATGTCTATTGAAGGGGAAAGGATTCGGGGTAACATCACCGGCCCCGGCGGCCGCCGCCGCCCCCCCGACCACCGCCGCCACGTGACCCGCC
>NZ_JBGSQX010000139.1:0-31545 GCF_041737845.1 Desulfococcus sp. | reverse complement strand
GGATTCTCGCTGTCTTTATGGCCACAAGTTTCAATCCACGCCCCCGCGCGGGGGGCGACGCAATAAATCGGTCGAAGACAGCGCGGCACAGGCCGTTTCAATCCACGCCCCCGCGCGGGGGGCGACAAGCCTATCGGGATCTTCGCGCCCAGGCTGAAGAGTTTCAATCCACGCCCCCGCGCGGGGGGCGACTCGAAATTGGCATGCCGGTCTATGTCGATTGCGGTGTTTCAATCCACGCCCCCGCGCGGGGGGAGACTCCGAGGAGAAGGGGCGGAAGCCTGTCGGTAAGGTTTCAATCCACGCCCCCGCGCGGGGGGCGACCCAAGACGAAAGACCCGCAGCAGCTCAAGAAGAAGTTTCAATCCACGCCCCCGCGCGGGGGGCGACACCCGGGGGCCGCCCGGTACGCTGCCAAGGAATGGGTTTCAATCCACGCCCCCGCGCGGGGGGCGACTTATCGCCGTGTAAATCCATGGCCGGTCCATCAGGTTTCAATCCACGCCCCCGCGCGGGGGGCGACAGGTTCATGGAGCCTCGAACGAGATCCCGAAACTGTTTCAATCCACGCCCCCGCGCGGGGGGCGACCCAATGGCGCTTCCGACTCCGGATGTCCCGCCGCCGGTTTCAATCCACGCCCCCGCGCGGGGGGCGACCGCTGATTCGTAACCATTCGTGACAAATCAGTTTTTCGTACGTTTTCCGCGAACTCCTGTTGAGGGCTGTCTCGTTCACCTCCCCATTCAGCCCATATATCCGGCAATCCGTGTACCAGCAAGCTTCGCGAAGCTCCCGCAGGTTGCTGGTTGCCGACGGTTCGCGGACCTGTTTACACAATCAGCGGACCCTCCTGGTCCACACTTTCCTTTGCGCCGACATGCTCCACCCGGTTCCGCCAATTGGCCCCGAGGAAGTAAAAACGGAGACTGTCGGCATCCATATCGATCTCATTGATGAGCAACTGGCGCATCCTGGTCCACTGCGCCGGATCGACCATGCACTCGAACACTGAAAACTGGACCCGCTGGCCGAAATTGCGGCACACCCTGGCCACCCGTCGCAGCCTCCTGGCACCACCGGGTTCGCTTGTACGCACGTCATAGCTGACCAGTACCATCATGGCTGCACCTTCCCTTATTTCCAGATCACCGGCGGATAGCCGTCGAGCTCGTCCCTCAGGTAGCGGGCAAAGAGCAGGGCCTGGGTGTGAAAAAACAGACCCAGCGACATCCTCTCCTCCAGGAATGGATGCACCATTTCCTCCTGTTTTCGTTTTTGATAGGCTACCAGCAAGGTTTTGCGGGCCGTGTCGCTCATTCGAACCGCGCCACCGTCGCTGACGGCAAAATCCCCCTGCTGCAACTGGCCCAGGTTGACCAGCGACAGGGCCAGCCGATCCGCCATGGGCCGGAACTCCTCCATCAGATCGAGGGCCAGCCCGGCACGACCGGGACGGTCCCGGTGGAGATAACCGACCGCCGGATCAAGCCCCACTGATTCAAGCGCGGAGCGCATATCGTTGACGACCAGGGTATAGAGGAAGGAAAGCAGACAGTTGATGCGGTCGAGGGGCGGCCTGCGGCTGCGCCGGCGCATGAAGAAATGGTCCTTGTCACGGATGATGAGATGGTCGAAGGTGTTGAAATAGACGCGGGCCGCATCACCTTCCACCCCGCGCACCTCGTCCAGCGCCAATTCTCCCTGCAACCGCCTGATCGCGGCTCCCAGCCGGTCGATGCCTTCCTGGAGCGCCGGCGCATCCACCTTATCGCCATGATCGCGGAGCGCCCGCAGCAGCACCGTCCGGCTGTTGGCCACCTTGCCGAGAACGCAGGCGCCCGCCACCGCGGCGGAGAAGGCCGGATCGTCGGCCCGCCGGTACTGCTCCCGCCGCAACAGCACATTGCCCGAAACCGGTCCCTGCACCCGCGCCAGAAACCGACCGTTTTCAGTGAGGAAACTCAAGCCCACATCGCGCTCGCCGCAGAACCCCATCAAAAACGGGCTGCACCCGACATTGCCGAAGCAGACGATGGAAGCCAGGGTGTGGAGCGGGACCCGCAGGGCTACCCCGCCATCGATCCGGACCGCCACGGTCTCGCCGTCCTTGGCCAGATAGGCGCCCTGGGTGGTGACAAACAGGGTGTTGAGATGCTTTTTCATACCGCCACCATTTTCTGCAGATAGCGCTTCACCCGCTTTTTGGTTGCCACCTTGGGCAGACAGAGCGTCAGAAACGAACAGCTCTCGCATTGGGCCTCATAATGCGGCGGCGGCGTCCTGCCCTCGGCAAGCAGAGCGTGCACCGCTGCTGCCGTCTGTGCCGTCTTTTCCCGCAAGGGTGCGTCGAACGCCACACCGGATCGCCGCTTTTTTTCACCGTAATAGAAGGCGCCCTCGGGCACGGAGCAACCCAGCATCTCCTCCAGGCAGACGGCCTGGGCGCAGAGCTGCACCCGGTCGGTGTCGTCCTTTTTCGGACGGCCGCGCTTATACTCCACCGGGAGGGGCCGCCATGAGCCGTCTTCCCTCAGGTGAAATTCGACAATATCGGCTCGGCCCGCCACCCCAAGCCGCAGGGATCGGATGGGCACATCGTATTCCACCCGAAGCGTGCGCCTCGACTCCCGCCCGCTGGTGTGCACCCGCTCATGGAGGATGCGGCCTTCGGCGGTCAACCGGTTTTCCAGCCACTGCTGTTCGATGTGGATTAGTGCGCACTGGCGCGGACAGAACAGGTAATGCTGCAGGGCGGAGATCATCACCAGATCGACCTCGTCATGGCGGATTGCCTCGGCCGGCGGCAAGCGGTCTTCGTTCTGGTGAACCAAGGGATCATGCACGGGGAACCTCCTCCCTGTTTTGGGTCATGTCGCAGCCAAGCAGATTGACGATCAGCCGGATCATCAGCGCCTTTTGGGCCGGATCGGATGCGGCGATGAGCAGGGCAAGAGCAACCAGGGCCTTGTTGTCGATACGGACGGTATCGATCAGACCGTTTGCCTGCAGATAGAGCAGAAACAGCAGCGAGCCGATCCGCTTGTTGCCGTCGCTGAAGGGGTGGTCCTTGATGACGAAATAGAGGAGGTGGGCGGCCTTTTCCTCGATACTTGGATAGAGGTCCAGGCCGCCGAAGGTCTGGTGGATTGCGCCAAGGATCGCCGCCAGGCTCTCCCCGCGCTCCCGACCGAACAGATCGGTGGTCTCGCCCCGGTTCGCCAGTTCATCCCGCAGGCATGCAATCCCCCGGCGGACAACCGCAAGATCGAATTGAACGCCCGTACCGCGATGGATGGCTGCGGGCAGGGGCAACCTGTCTTCATCATATTGCAGCAGCAGTTTCCAGCTCTGGCCGTACCTCCGGACCAGCTGAAGCACCGCCAGCCCGGTTTCGTCCACGAGCTGGTGTTGCTCCAGGGTGTCGGCCAGCAGGTCCAGCACCCCGTGCAGCTCCTCAACTCCCTTTTCTGCGAGCCGCCGATGATTGAGAGCATAGCCTCGCACCAGGTAGTCTTTCAGCACCGAGGTGGCCCAAATGCGGAACTGCGTGCCGCGCTGCGATTTCACCCGGTAACCGACGGAGATGATGACATCGAGGTTGTAAAGGGCAACGGGTTTGTCCGAGGAAGGAATATGCATTTTTTGCATATTGCTTTCCCTCGGCAATTCCCCTTCCTTAAAAACGTTGTTCACATGCCTGGAAATAACCGATTGGTCCCGTTGGAATAAATCGGCCATCTGAGCCTGGGTCAACCAGACGGTCTCTTCCTGAAGGTGAACATCTAGGGTTGTTTGCCCGTCTTCGGTTTGGTAGAGGACGACGGTGCCGTGGTTGGACGTTGAGGGCTCCTGTTGTTCTTGGGGTGATGCCATAGAGAAGCAATCCCTTATACAGCGCCAAAGATATATTATTTTTCACAATTTTTCTTCCAAGGCAACGCCAGACGGAACGGCACCGATACTCACCGTATAGTCATGAAACGAACGAGCCGGGCCGGTGGACCCTTCCGCACGCTTGATGTCAATCAGATCAAAGAGCTTGTGGGCCGGAGCATTGCCCATTTTGTTGTCATGCTTGAAAACGAAGAGCTTGCGGCTGCTCATCAGACCGCGGGCTGCGGAGCGGTCATGCTCGAACATATTGATGACTGCCTGCCAGAACAATTCGAGATCATATTCGTTGAACCCGGTTTGGACAGCCAAAGGCGCTGAAATGAAACCATGGCAGCGGTAAAGGGCATAGGGAACCGTAAATTTCCGGCCCATGGTCCGGTTGTCGCCCTGCTGTTTTTCAGCTTCGGCTTCGGTGGCTACAGCCATACGGGTGATGCTGTGCTCCAGCGGCACAATCTGGTCGATACTTCGGGCAAAAGTGAACTGGACCGGCCCACGAACCTGGCCGCAATTCGGTGCTGATTTGAGGGAGAGTACTCCGCCAAATGTCCTGATGTCGTAATAATCCTGACACATTTTAACTCTCCCCTGTTCCACCTCTTCGCCGTTTGGGCGCCTGGACTTCGCTCCCTTTAAGACAGTATTCATCGCATCCTTGATCACCTTGGCGGGTTTGGCATCCTTGAGCCACTCTTTGACTTCTTTTTTATCGGCATCGGCTGCGACGATAATTGAAAAAGTGCCGTTTTCCTCATCAGCCTCAACTGTTACCCCTGGCGGAGTGCCGTTCTCTTCAAGCCATTCGTAAACTCCTTTCTCAATCGGGGCAGTGGACTCCTCGCCAAGTCGGATTCCCAACTCTTTAAACGCCTTGACATGGGCACGGCCCAGCACGGCTTTTTCCTTAACGTATATGTCATTAGGCGCGGCGCATCCTTTCTCTAACTGAACAAAGTTTCGCACCTTACGCTTGATGCACACATCGGTGACGAGGCCATGCCCGGTTTCCGGGTCGATCCGGGGCAGGTTGCCGGCATCGGGGTCACCGTTGGGGTTGCCGTCTTGTACGTCGAAAAAAAGCACAAAGTCGTAACGGTTCTGGATGGGATTGCTCATAACAGTAGCCTCCTTGGGCTGAATCAATTGGTTTCGATTTTAGTGAAAAAGGCCTGACGCTGATGATAGTAGCCTACCGCAAAGCGCCCTTGATCCTGAAGCGCAAGATGCGTGGGGAAATCGACAATGCCATCCATGATCTCTCCGATAACCTTTTCCAAGTTTACGGCCCGACCCCGGTTTTCCAGTTTGGCGAGGTGGTGATTTTTCAATTTCATCAGATGGGGAAAGGCGGCCACCGGCGTACCGGAGGCCGCACCGTAAAAACGGTCGCGAATGGTGGCGTTGATAACGGGGCTTGCTTCTTCCTGAATTTTTTCCAGCGTGGCAAAGAGTCGGCCAAGTCGGTATCCGATATTGGTGTTGCCTGTGTCCAGGGCCATACCTGCCTCCTGTTCTGGATGTTGATAGAATCTTGCCGCCCTCACTAAAATCGCCTTGATCAGCGCAGCTCGGGGATAGGTGATTTCACGTTCCGCCCGGCAACGGCGGATAACCGCTGCCAGGAGTGTTTGCGGATAAGGGGTGCCGGTAAGAATTGCCTTCATGAACTCACCGGCGATCTTGGGGGGGATGTTCTCCGATTTTCCTTGTAGGGCGGTGGAAACAAGCAGACGAAACAAGGAGAGATACTCAGGCTGCTTTGGCCCATGTACTATAGCGCAGTCTTCGAAATGTTGCAGAATATGCCGGGCCGTTTCACCCACCGTACCTGCATGCCAAAAACGCACGGCTATACGAGCCGCATTGGGAGCGAGCCCCAACACAAAAAACGGCGTGTAGTCTTCGGTGATCGGCGGCGCACCCGCCTTGGGTGCTTCATAGAGGATGCGGATGGCTTTGGTGGCTTGCGCCGGGTTTTCCTTGGAAGGTTCACCAAAGACGTCGGCGAAGAAATCTTCCATCTCATTTTTTTGCTTGGCCCAAAATACCGTGGTGGCATCACCCACAAAAAGTTTCTGTTTGGATTTCTTGGCAAGCAACTCATTTAGCGCCGTGGTGTATTCAAAAGCGGCTTTTTTACTTGTTGGTGCATTGTAGCTTTGCAATTTGCCATACGAGTCAAACCCCATATTTTTCTGAAATGAAACGATTTTGGCATTGCTCTTTGCGCCAGGTATAGGAGTACGGGGATGAAGACGAGCAACCGAACCCATCTGCCCAGTAACAAGGCAAAACCCTTCAGTATCTGAAAGAGATTCTCCCTCTTCATCATCCTTTTCGGAGATGGTGCCTTCGGAAATAAGCGCCTTGATGCTATCTCTCTGACAAACTAGTCCCTGCTGCCCCTCTATCTGGAATGTTAGGTTGCAGCCAGCAATTTTAATGCAGTCCTTCCATGATGGATGATTGAACACACCATCGAAATTGTCGATAGAGATAAATTCCATAACAGCTCTAACTGATAAATCTTCTTTACAAAGGTTAGAAATATTTTTTGTTTCTTCCACGAATGTTTCGTGCTGTTTGCGAGCCATCACTTTGTCTTTCTCGCTCTCTGATTTCGGCCACCCCAAAACATAGCCGTAATGATCCCAAAGAAGATTTGCAGTATTCCATGATTTAGACCCAGAGCGCGGTCGTTCCTCGGGGACAACAAACGATTGGGTCACCATTTTTCGCCCTGCCGGTGTACGAGTGTCCTGTAGCCCAACAAATTCTCCTTTTATGTTTAAGACAATTATAAATGGAATCTCAACGCGCTTGAATCCCTGCGGAGCTATGGTGCCATCCTCTGCAAGGCGATCATAATATGAAGCCAACGCCTGCAATATCATTGCCGCACCTCCTCCGAATCTGAGCTTGGCACATGCAAAATCCCCTTGTTGAGTTCCGCTCGGAAAAAAGAGGGGCGGCAGGCTTCGGTGCAGCAATGCACATGGTCTCTGTCCGCCCGGTTGTCGTGCTGGATGTCGTAAAGCATCCAGCCAAGATCGCGGGTTTCTGGTATCGGCTCAGGCAATGCCTCGTTCAGATGGATCAAGGTAAAGTCGGCGGCGAATTCGCGGCAACCGAGATAGGGTCGGTGAAAGCATTGCCCTTTTTCCACCCGCCGCAGTAACATTTCTTGAAACTTGGTGAGGTTATCCTCCGGCCCAACATTATCCGTCATCTCAAGACGTGCATGAATTGTGTAGGCCACTTCCCTCAGGAACAGTCCAGCGCGCTGCTGCCGCTGCTCCTCAACGAAAAGTCCGCTTGAACGCGGAGACATGACGCTGCCCACCTCGTTGCGGCGAACCGACTCCCAACGGATCGGCGCCAGGACATCGATACGCTCTACCAGCCAGCGGATGGCAGGTTTCCATAGGATGGCTTCAAGCACACCCCTTGCAGCCGAAGGCGTCATTACGTCATACGACACTCGTTCCACCTTCATTTCGGGTCTGGTAAAGCAGGCGTTCCGCCCCCAGACCTTGAGGCGGAACGGAGCGCTTCGTTTTCCGTTTCCGTTCATATTTTCTCCTTCAAATCATCAGTTCATCCGGTTCATAGATCATGGAGCGATCCACGCAAAAACCGAGATTCTTGTCATACAGATTACCGTGACCCTGAACAAAGATGCCCGGGTGAATCTCCTCGATGGCCCCGTCAGCCAACAACCGGCCATGGACATGGCGTGGTAGATTGACCACATACCGTTGTGCTTGTCTCAGAATCCAACGTTCCGGTCCTTGGCGCCGTAACTTTTCAATCAGCTTGCTGCCGTTTTCGCCATAATGGACAAGAACCGACGCATAGGCACTCTCGTCGATGAGCCTGAATTTCTCTGCCGCGGTGCGAAAACTGATCCGCAACTCCCGGTCGTTGTAAAGTAATGACATGATATTTTCCCTATCCAGTCTGTCGCCTCGCATCCAATAGTACGTCCGGAAAAATTGTTCGAACCTTTCCGGTGAAAGGGGGTCTTCCTCTATGTCCATGAGGAGTTGACGACCGATTTCGGCTGCCTGGCGAAGGTGACCTGCCGGTATTCGGCTTTCCGGTTGAAAAACATACACCGTGCCCTGATCCAGTCCGCCTTCCCGGTTGCAGCGCCCGGCTGCCTGCGCCACGGAATCAAGACCTGCAAGCGCCCGATAGACCACGGGGAAATCAAGATCGACCCCCGCTTCGACAAGCTGGGTGCTGACCACTCTCGTCGGTTCTTTCAATAAGAGATTTTTCTTGATTTCCGCAATGCGGTCCGAGCGGTGCGCCCCGCACATCAGTGCGGAAAGATGAATGGTGCCTGGTGGGAGTTTTTCCCAAAGAATACGGGCATCATCGCGACGATTTACAACGCACAGAACGGTTTCATGGCGCATCAGGCGCGCGGCAATGGTGTCCCAGGATAACGGAACCGACAGGTTTTCCAGGGCTTCGACCCTGGTGCGTTGCAAGCGGGAATGAAGGTTCAATGAAGAAGGGATGATTTCACGAAGGCCTGGAAGACCGATAAAATCGAAGTCCATACTCTTATGCGGGCCAAGGGCAGGCTGTGTCGCGGTGGAGAGGACAAAAGTCACCCCGTAATTCACCTGTAGTTCCCGAATGAGTTCCAAGACAGGGTTCAAGAAATCGGCCGGCAGGAGTTGTGCCTCATCCAGGATCACGATGCTCTCAGCGATATTGTGGAGCTTTCGGCAACGGCTTGTTCGACTGGCGAACGAGGACTCGAAGAACTGGACCGATGTGGTGACAATGATCGGGGCATCCCAATTTTCGCATGCCAGCCGGCTGCGGGCATTTTCACGGGCGACGTCTGCCACATCCAGATTGCTATGATGTTCGAGAACGGCTTCTCCGAAAATCGAACGGAACTGGTCTGCGGTTTGTTCGATGATGCTGGTATACGGAATGACGTAGATAATACGCCGCTTCAAATGGACAGCGGCATGCCTCAAGGCAAAGGCCATTGAAGAAAGCGTCTTGCCTCCCCCTGTGGGAACGGTGAGGGTAAACAATCCGGGTGGGTCGGCCGCCCGATCCCGGCATGCCTGCAATACTTCAGCCCGGATGAGATTGACCTTCGTGTCAGGGGCGTTCGCCAGTTTTTGCGTCATATAATCTTCGAATAACGGCGCCAGATCGTCCATCGCGGGATAGCCGGCACGTTGAGCCGTCTTTTCCGGGTCCATGAAAGACTCGGTATCCAGAAAGTCGGCATCCACCAAGCAAGAGAAAAGCATTCTCAGCCAGACCGATCGGGAGAGCGATGTACCGCCTTTCCCTTTTTCTGTAGGTATTTGATTTTCTGTTGTTACAGAAGGAATGGCGCCAGCCTTTGCGTCAAGTAATAATTCTTTGCGGTTTAGCCGCCAGGAGAGAGAGGCTTGTGGCGACGTTTCGCTTTCCCAGTCCGGCAACCCGGCATGATGCCCGGAGATGCAGTACGCAAGGATTCGACCCAGTTTTTCAAACCGATCAATGGCATGCAAAGCTCCGGCGCTGGAGTGGTCGACCCGCCCGGGCTTTCCCTCTAAATGGGCTTCGTTTGATTTTCGAATATAGCTTTGAAAAGCTGGCGAAAATTTGCCAAGATCGTGCCAGAGTCCGATAAGATACGCCCATGAATAAGCGCCAAACGAAGAGCCGAACTTACCCGCGAGGGTAGCCACGCCGTGCAGATGGGAATCCAGGGGCTGCCATTCAGAGAAGGGTTTGTCTGGTTTAGAATGTGCAAACGCAATCACAGGGTTTCTTTGATGCATCGAAAAAACCTCCTCATCCATCAGATGCCTTCATCTTTTCCGCTAATCCCACCCTACCACCCCCACCCTGTCACCCAATGTCAGGGTGGTCGTATATTTTGTTCATTTTGTCGATTTCCTGTCGGATCAGGGTTTGCAGTTCCGGGGGTGAAACCACCCGCACCTCGGCGCCATACCCGAGGATGACCTTGACCAGTTCGCGGAAGTCGGCGGCGGGGAAGCTGAGGAGCAGACCGCCATCCGGGTTGAGCCGGGATTCCTGCTGCGGGTGCCAGACCTGTTCGCCCACGAGCGCCGCGATCCTGGGGGAGAAGCGGAGCCTCACCTCGCGGGTCGCATCGCCCTGCATGATGCCGAAATGGCGCCGGGTGTATTCCTTGAGCGGCGGCAGGTCCTTGGGGACATCCACCGGCTCCTCTGCCGGCTCGACCGCCAGCAGGCGGGAGAGGGCGAAATCGCGGATGGCTTCCCTGGCGGCACACCAGGCCAGCAGATGCCAACTGCCCATGTAGTGCATGAGATGGAGCGGCTGCACCGTTCGGACGGTGGTGGCGCTGCTGTGGGGGGAGTGGTAAGTGATCCGGAGAGGGCCGTCGTCAAAGAGCGCGCGGACGGTCAGGCGAAAAAACTTTTCGTTGACCTTTGCATACTCGACGTTTTTCACCGAAATTTTGTCGCTGATCCTTTCGATGCAGGACTCGCCGGTTTTCCGGCCGATGTCTGTCATCCGTCCGATCAGGCGGCAAAGGTCTTCCTTGAGGGCGGCATCGGGGATGGTTGAGGCCAGCCGCGCTGCCAGAGCCAGGGCTATCATGTTGTCCTCGCTGATCCAGTGCGCCGGGATTTCGTAGGTGTCGTCGGTGTAGCGATAACCGTTTTTTGAGCGGTCGAATTCCAGGGGCGCATGCAGACGATCGCGCATGAATTCGATGTCCCGCTGGGCGGTGCGCGACGACACCTCGAACGCATCGATCAGAGATATAGAGTTGGGAAACCGCGACCGCTTGATCTGGGTATGAAACCACATAAATCGCTCGAATTTCAGCCGGTCGGACATGCATTCTCCCGTTGAGACATGCTTGAGGATTTACGTCAGTGTATCGAATATCCCGATTCTATCATAAAAGTTATGATAGTACAACCGAAAGCGGCGACGGCCAAGAGGTGAGGAATCCGCTCGAATGCGGAAAACGCTATAGAAAATCCTCCACCGTCATGTCGCTCCGGATCCCCAGGCGGGTGAGGGCGAAGTCGTAGCGCACCGGGTCTTCGGGGACCCATTGCGAGAATCCCGCGGTCACCTCCAGGGCGGTGGCGAGATCCAGGGCATTCCTGCGGGTCAGGCCCAGGCGGAGGGCCATGCGGTGCATGTGGACGTCCAGGGGGACGATCAGCTTGGACAGGGGAATGCCGGGCCATCCGCCGGGGTCGACGGCATCCGACCGGACCATCCATCTCAGGAACAGGTTCATGCGTTTGCAGGCGCTCCCCCGGCGGGGGAGGGGGATGAGGTGGCCGGGGTCCCCGGCGGCGGAGAGCCGCAGGCAGAATCGGTCGAGGGCGGGAACGATGGTGGGGTCCGCGGCCCTGTACCCCCGCAGGAAGCCCCGATACAGCGACCCGTCCCGGTCGATGATCGCCCCGGCGCCCGCAAGCATGTCGCGGATGTGGGCGCCGGTGGCGAAGCGGTGTTTGAATCCGCAAAGGACAGTGTCGAGGCGGTCGGGGGCCTCCTCCGCGAGAAAATCCGCCGGGCTCGATCCCATGGCGGAGAGGATCTTCCGGACGCTTGCCAGGATCTGGGCGACGCGGCCGTAGGCCAGGGATGAGGCGATGAGCGCGACGATCTCGCGGTCCCGGACCGATTCATAGGCGTAGAGGAACTCCAGGGGATCGGGGTGGACGAATTCCCGGCGGTTGATCCTCTGGTAGAGCGATTCGAGGCGATGTGCGGTATCACGGTTGATGGGGTTCATCCCGGACGGCGATTCCTCTGACCCTTGGGCCTTGACAGGGTTTCCAGACCAACATCCCGCTGGGGGAATCGCCTCCGGATCGGCGGCCCCCGGAGCCTGTTACCATTTTTGCCCGGCGGCGGCAAGCCCTCATAACGGCCCCATGCGGCGGGCTTTCCTGCATTGCCATTGACGCGGGACCCGCAATAATTTAGGATGCCCCTGACCTTTTCCGCCCCTGCAGACACTCGGATCGCGGTTTCGGCAGTGGCGCACGAGATGGAACCCTATGGCAAGCGGGGGCGTGCGAAGCCTGTGCGGCCGGCATTTTAACGGAGGATATCAGGATGAAAAAAGAGAAGACCCCATCACGGGAAACCGTGTGGATCATCGGCGCCGGCCGGTTCGGCATGATCGCGCTGGAGCGCCTCTCCCAGATCAAAAAAGACGCCCGCTTTGTGGTGGTCGATCCGGATGAGCGACGGTTTTTTCCGGTGGAGAACCCCCGCTGCGCATTCGAGAACACGGACGGGGTCGCGTTTCTCCTCCGGCGCCTCGACCCGGCCGACCCGCCGGACTGGATCATTCCCGCACTGCCCGTCCATCTGGCGGCGGAGTGGTGCCTCGGACGTCTGGCAGACCGCGGGCGCCGCATCCCCGTGGCGGACGACCTGGACGCCCTGCTGCCCAATCCCGTGCGGGGCGCCGGCGGCGACATCTACGTCACCCATGCCGATTTTCTCTGCCCGGACGACTGCCCCGAGCCAGCCCTCACCTGCACCGTCACGGAAAAACCGCGGAAACCCGACATGTTCGGCCTCCTGGAAAAGATCCGTTTCCAGGATTTTCAGTCCGTCGTGATCCAAAGCTGCCAGCTGGGCCCCGGCGTCGGCGGATACCGCCCGGACCAGCTTTTTGAGCTGCTCTCCAGCATGGAAAAAGGCGACGGCAGGTTTCTCGTCTCCACCGCCTGCCGGTGCCACGGCGTCGTCACGGGGATCGGCGTCGGACAGGCTTCCGCCTGACGGTGTTTGCCCTGCCCGTCGGACCCACGCCTGCGCGGGGCGTGGGTCTCCCTCCAAAGGCCGCCATGCGGCCGCGCCTTCCCCGCGACGCTAAAGGTACCGCGATTCGTCCTTGTCCAGGAAAAGCTTGAAGGCATCGTCCGGATTTTCAAATTCCAGAGAGTGGCCCTTGCAGCCGTTTCGGGTGCAGAAGTTGACGGCGCCGCCCAGCTCCAGGTTCACGCTGGCCACGGGAGCCTTGCAGAAGCAGGTCCTCTGGGTCGGCAGAAGATTGTGGCATGCCGGGCATGCGCACTGCACCACGGCATTGGCGACATCGTCCACATCGTCGAAGATTTTGTTGTAGCTGCCGTAGATCTGGCTCAGGAAGATGCGGCCTTTCTTGTTCTCGATGGTTGCCTCCAGTTCGATCGAGGGCATATCGTCCACCAGAACGGAGGAATTCATAAGACTTTTTCCGCAGTTGGGGCATTTGACGCTGACTTCGATTTGATGGGTCATACGGGCCTCCTTCTTGGGTTGGGGTTGACGGGTCGAAGGAAGATGCAGGGAAGAGCTCGATCGGGGAAACATCGCGAAATCGATGGCGCGGCGCAACGGTCGATGAGATATGCCAAAATATAGGGTAGGTTTTGAAAAAAAGCAACGGTTTCCTGAATCCGGATCAGCCCGCCCCGCCCGTCACGCCTGTTTGAACAAAATCCCCTTCTCTACCCCTTGAAAGCCGCTGCACGGACAAGCACGCGTTGAATCTGCCTGAGTCGGCATCCTACCAAATATCCGCGTCAGGTCGGAGACTGGCTGCGTTTCTTCTCCTGAATACCTGTGCGGCATCATACTCCCAACAGTCTTCCTTTCGCCACCGGCGCCGGGTTCTTCAAAATTTCCCTTAAAATAGGTATTTATACCTATAGACATATGAATTATTATCTTATATCTATAGATAAAATTATAAATATTCAAACAGGAACGGAGGTCTCTGCTCTGAGATGAAAAAAAAACCTAAAAACAAGCCGGATTCCCATGAACTCTGGACAAACCGACGACCTACACTGACAGCGGATCAAAATATTTCATTGATTCTCGGGTCTGTTAAAAATTTGCCGATCGCATATTGGAAACCGTTGTTTTTTTTCAAGGGGGCAAGGGACGACGAACTCTTGAAATTAACTTCCGGCCGATTTCCCGTCACAACCGAACCCGGCAAAACACACCCCGTCATATCCCTCAAGCCCCTTCCAAATCATGTGGGGTATAAAGTCAATCCCTGCTCTTCCGTGCGATCCTGGATGTCCAACGAAATGCATTTTATCGAAAAAGGCTGCCGGCTGATGCATACCGGGTATGAGATGGACCGGAAGTCATTTGTCGTCGAGCATATCGAGGTGCCTTTGCCTGCCGGTCTGGGTGCCAAGCTTGTTTTCATGGGGGAGGTGCCTGGGGAGTGTTTCAAAACGGCGGGTTGAAAAGCACGGGAAACCGTCGTCTGAATCACCGCGGCCAAGGCTTACCCGCTGATTCTGAACCCCTTGATCATGGAGTCCGGAGTGAACCAGAAAACCGATGAAGAAACGATCCGTGATTGGTTGAGCGCAAATGAAGGACGGGAAACCCTGAATAAGGCGGCGGGGAGGGTACGCCAAAAGATGTCAGCCGCCGGTATTCCCCTATCCGCTCTCGGCCTCCACGCCGCCGCCCCGGTGCAGACCGTGATTGATGAAATCCGGTCCGAGCTCGCCGTTATCATCCTCGAAAATCGATCAGAGATCCGCAAAAAACTGATGGCGGCGGAGGCTGACCCGGCGAGGGTTCTCACGGGCTTCATGTTCCGGCGCCTGATGGACCGGGCCAGATGGTCGCCCCGAAACGATCCGTTTCGCTACCTCTACAAAATGGCTGCCGATGCCCTCAGGGAAGCGGACGGCATCCATCTGTCGACAAAAGGCAGCACCGGATCACTGTATAGCCTGGAGAAAGAGAGCCGGCCTATCGGCCCCCTTTGCGAGGAGGATTATACCACCATCCCGCTTCCAGCCGATCTGCCGCGCATATCGTCCCTGGCGGAGGTGACCCATAAAAAAACCTTGGTCCGGCTTGCGCGATGGTTCTGGCAGGAGATGTCCCGGTTGTTCCAGAACCGGCCGATATGGATCGAACTGAGGGATCTCATCCAGTGGATCGCCGTGTATATTCCCCTGGGTCGGGTCGAGACCAGGCTGCCGGACACCCACAAGGACGGAACAGAGAGCGATAATCTTCCGGCAGTTGAGCCCGACCGTAACGCGCCTTTTGACCCCGAGGTCGTCTGCCGCTGGGCCGGATGCTTTTCCAATCTGCTGAATGACAAAGAGGCAATGGCATTTTATTTGTATCATGGTGAAGAGAGGCCATTGAAGGACGTTGCCATTCGAATGGGGTTCAAAGGCCCATCCGGCCCGGCGGTGCATCTTGGAAGCGTGACGGAAAAGCTCAGCGCATTTGCCGCGGACCTCAGATGGCTTTCACCCGACAAAGAGACGCCGCCCAACAGGCTTGCCCAGCGCCTTTTCAAGGAAACGCTGACGGAAATCTTGAAAAAAAGGTTCGAGACACCGTAACCTCCTTTTACATGGATACAGAAAAGGAAAAGTTCAATGTACAGCCGGAAAATCGCCCTTGCCCACGCCCGGCAGATCAGAAGATGCCCGCCGCTATCCCTGCTCAGGGATCCGGATCGTCCGGCGGAGCTGGATCTGCACCTCGCCATATGCCCTCACTGCACTGACGCCCTGCATGAAGGGGAAGCCATGGAACTGCTGGCGAAAAAACTGGGTGCGGAGAAGGCCCCAGCCGATGACGCCAAGGGCCTCGACGTTGCCGCAGGGCAGATTCGAACCGTCCGGCCGGAGAAAGCCGGATGGCACCAGGGATACCACTACAATCCGCCCACGGTGATTGTCCTGGATGTCAGAAAAAAAATTTCCGACGACATCCGGGTCGCTCAGATATACGAGGACACCATCCTGGCCGCGCCCGGGGACCTGATTTTAGAGGATGAGCACACCGGCGCCGGTGAACTCTTCGTGGAATGCTGGAACACTTACACCCTTAAAGCCGCATATCTGGGTGCCGTTGCGGGGCAGGCGGCGCCCCCGGTCATAGACGCGGTCCTTCGTTTGGAAGAGGATCCCGACGACGCCCCCATATGGGCCCCGTTGCCGTTTCCCCTGAGGGAGGACGACCCCAGGATCCATTTCCGGGAACTCGAGGTGGAGACGGCTTTCTTCTTCTCGTCACAGGCCGCCGGAGAATTGATGGCGGAACTGGAAAAACGCTCGATACGAACCGTTTACGCATCGCCCGCCGAGCTTTCCCGGGTTATCGGCGAAAAGGTTCCCGGCATCCGTTTTTCGCTGGAGCCGGATTCGTTCGAAGATGCGCTGGCGGCGCCGGAGTTTCCCCCGTATTCCCTTCCGCTGGCCGCCGCCGCCGACCGGGAAAAAACCATCATCGCGAAACATGTAATGTTCAAGGATGGCCATCTCACCGTATACGCGCCCATGGAGGTCGATGTTTTCAGCGCCCACGCCATGGAGGGCGGCAGGGTCGGGTTCAGCGGTCGATTTCCCGTCCAGCCGGAGACCCGCCCGGTCCATCTCATTTTCCGGTACGCCGGGCCGGACGGCGTCCTGATCGAGCCGGCCGCCCATCCTCATTGGGACGCGGAGACGGGCAGCTTCTCGGTCGTATTCGACACCTCGACAAAAGACTGGCGGAAGCTGCGTCTGGCCGTTCTCTATGAAGGCGTTCAGGCATCATGAAAAATTTCGACATCACGTTCTTGAAGAGCTTTACCCCGACGGATCAAATGACGTTCCTCATCGACTGTCTCACCCGCCCTGAATTTTCCCCCTGGGGCCGGCTCGATTCCGCATCCTTTGAAAACGTATACCGATACCTGAAGGGAAATTTTTCCGCCACCCCGGGCCTGGGCCGACTGCTCGAACGCTACCTGATCGCTCACTTGCTCAAGGACGGCGCCGATGCCCCGCAGTGGGCCATCCCGTTTGCGCGGCGCCATATTCCTCTGGACGACCATTTCCCGTCAATTTCCTGGGACACGCTGACCGCGGGGCAGTGGACGACGTTTCCGGCAGCGTTGGTAAAGGGGGACCGCAAACAGCTCCAGTGGTTCATAGCCGGCCTGTTGTCGGGTGCGCCGGGCCGTGAGCTTCTGCCGCCCTGGGCGCTTCGGATCATGGACGATGCTTCGCGTCAGGCGCTTCTTGACGCTGCGGCTGCGGCATCGGCAGCATACCCGATGTCCAAGGACGCCTTCCTGTGCGTGTTTCCCCTGGCCCTGCCCAGCGACAACGTCCGGATTCAGGGGGCATCCCTCGGTCTGCCCGCGGCTATGGCCTTCATGAAGCTGCTGTCCGGCGAAAAAACCTCGGCACGGTATCTTGCTACCGGCACCCTGAGAGAGACGGGGGCGGTCGGCGGCGTGGAATGCCTGGCGGATAAACTCGGGCTCGCCGCGGACGAGCAGTGTTTTTCCCTGTTTGTTTATCCCGAGGAGAACAGCCTGGTTCCCGGGGCAACCGTATTGGATGTTTTTCCGGTCTCCAGTCTGGCTGAAGCCTGGTGCGCGGTGCGCCGGCACGCCCCCGGGAATGGGGGCGAATTGCTCCTGTTTGCGCGGATGATGAAAGACCCTGAAGCGTTTGTTGCCGGCATGGAGAGGGTGGATGCATCGTGGATCAAGTATGAGGCGGATCGCGGCCGTTGCACCGCAGTGATCCGGAAAATCGCCGCGGAACCCGCTCTCTTCGCCGGATACGTCGAACGGATCGATCGGCATCTCCAGGACTGGGCCCTTGACGAAGCGGCATTGTTTCTCGATCTTGTGCCGCCCGAAGACCTGACGCTTGCAAGCCGCCATTCGCCGCTGTCCGCATTTCGGCTGCACACCCAAAGGATCGCCCTGGCGAACCACCGGGGGGACACGGCACAGGCCGAAGCCTGGGCCGAGCAGGCCGATGCCCTTTTCCCGGTTGTGCTCAAGGGAAACCTGAACCTGTGTGCGGATTTCATCAACAACCGGTTCGTCACCCGGCACAACCGATATCAGTTTGACCCCGTTTTCCCCGAAGATCTTTTCCGTATCCTGAAAATCCTGCAGCGCCGTCATGCGGCCGAGTGCGAGGGCGGCTGTCCGACAGACCCGGTCCTGGCAAGACTTTGCGGGACGGTCGCCCAGAATTTCGCCTTCTGCGGCCCGGATTTTCTGGGCGAGACAACAACCTATGCCCGCAGGGCCATGGCCGCTTTCGGCAGCGGCGATGTGCCCGAATTTCGCCGGGACATGCTCCGGCAGCAAAGCTACCTTGCCTATGCATTTCTGGATGCCGGGGATTATCCCCGGGCGGAAAACAGCCTGATGGCGTTTATCGGGGCCGGCGGTTGGCGGGAGATCATGGAAAAGTGCCGCGCCGGCCGGTTGACTGTCTGGCATCACGCAGCCCTGGCCAGGTTTTTCGCGGATACCGGTGAAACGGAAACAAGCCCGGAGTACCTGGGATGGTGCACGGACGCAGCACCGTTTTGCAGCGGCGGCGATCATCCCCGCCAGCTTTGGGCCTTCAACATGGGCCGCATCGCCGTCCGTCATGAACCGGCCGCCGCCCTGGCGTGGTTCCAGCAGAGTCTTGCTCTGTGTCTTGACAGAAAGACGCGACCGACCATCCGGATCATGGCGCTGCTGCCCCTTTCGGGACTCCGGCGGCTGGGCGACCCGGAGAAATCCTGCAAAGCCGGACTGCTTTCCGAGGTGACCCAAACAGCTTTGAAATTGAATGAGACCCATTTTCGTCCACGGATGGAATCCAACAGCGAATTGCTGCTTGAAAACATCTGGAACCGCCCCCAGGCGTTGTTCCCCTTTACCTATCGATAATTTTTTCAGGGGAAAAATGAAAAACGGAAGTTCAATGCCGTAGAAGAAATTGAAAAGACAATCGCATACAGAGGAATTCGAAAAAGATGGAGATGAACGGACTGCAATACGGCAAATACACATTCTCGTGCGAGTTGGATTCGCCGGCGATCCTGCCGGAGTATAAAGGGTCGACGTTTCGGGGGGTGTTCGGCACGGCATTCAAACAGGTGGTCTGCGCACTGAAACAACGGGAGTGCGAAGATTGTCCGCTTCGCCGGCAGTGCCTTTACACCATTGTTTTTGAAACACCGCTGGCCGTGGCGCCTAAAGAGGATCTCAGGGTGTCGGTGACGCCCCATCCGTTTGTACTCCAGCCGCCGGAAACTCGGAAACAGGATTTTGCCGCAGGCGAGGAATTGCAGTTCAGCCTGCTTCTTTTCGGGGAGGTTAATTCGCAGTTGCCCTTTTTTATTCATGCCTTTCAGCAAGCCGGAAAACAGGGCATCGGGAAGCGCATTAACGGGCGGCGGCCCACATTCCACCTAAAGAAGGTTTATGCCAACGATCAGGTGATTTACGCGGCGGAAACCGGCTTGCTGGATAATGCAAAGACGGCTGAATGGTTATCGGCTGCCGGCAATTCTTTACCGGTAAAGTCATCCCGTGTGCGTTTGATGCTGAAAACCCCTTTGCGATTGAAGTTCCAGAACCGGATCGAGAGGGACCTTCCTTTTCACCTGCTGGTCCGGGCCATGCTGAGGCGGATTTCCTCACTGTTTATTGCCTACGCGGGGGATGAACCGGATCTCGATTACAGGGGGCTTCTGGAGCGGGCCCAAAAAGTTCGCACTGAGGACAAGAAACTCTTTTGGCACGACTGGGAGCGTTATTCAAACCGCCAGAAACAACGAATGCCCATGAGCGGCATGGCCGGAACCGTCACCTACGAAGGCGAGCTCGGGGAATTCCTCCCGCTGATAGACATTTGCAGCAAGGTCAATATCGGAAAGAATACAGCGTTTGGGTTGGGGAAGGTCGATTATTCAAGGCTTTTAGAAACATCATAACGGTGGAGGAAAACATGGGATTTAATATCTCACGATACCGAGAAAGAATACATAAAGAATTCGAAGTGGAGGTGGTGACGCCCATGTTTCTGGGTGGGGCCAATGTTAATGAGGCGGAACTGCGCACCCCTTCGCTCAAGGGTATGCTTCGGTTTTGGTGGCGGGCGACCTGCGGTATCAGTGATATTCAAGAGATGAAAAAAAATGAAGCCAAAATTTTTGGCGATACTTCATACAAAGCCCCATTTTCTGCGTACATAGAAAATGTGAACCATGCGGTACCGTTATTAAAGAACCTACCCAAAGGAGAGACCTTCGAGGTTAAAAGTAGTAAAGGAACTTTCAGGCTGGGAATCATTGATTATCTGGCTTATGGGTTGCGGGATCAGAAAAAAGGGTACCTTCGACAGCATTTTCCCGTTGGTACAAAATTCAACGTTAACTTCATTTTTTTCAATGAAGAATACGAAAATGAGGTTTTAAAGGCATTTTACTCTTTAGTTAATTTCGGTGGGTTAGGTGCAAGGTCTAGAAATGGGTTTGGCTGTCTTTCCATCAATGCCAATACCAAGCCCTCGATCACCATGGAAGGCCCGCTGAAATCCTACTCCGCAACAAGCGCGAACTCGGACCTTTTTATCGCTCCAAAAACCAATTATGGCCAATGGCAGGATGCCCTATCGGCTATTGGCATGGTTTACAAAGATGCGCGGTTATCCCTTGAAAAAAGGCATATATACGAAAAGCGGAGTTTGATAGGCAAACCAATTGTGCAAGATAGAGAGGCCAACTCAAACCAACGGCATGCCAAGCCGTACTATCTGCATGTTGGGAAAACAGCCTCGGATCATTATTATGGTCAGATCCTTTACATGCCTTACAAGTATATGGCTGGGCAGGACGGGTATTCTAATGAGAGATTTCGCAAATACACAGAAGCAGGAATCCAGATGAATAACAAAATAAAAGAATTGTTTGCAGGAGGCGCGAAATGACATTCCCAAGACCCGATGCATCCTATTGGAACAACAAACTGGCGGCCTACCTGCACGATCCCATCGATAAAGTCTTCCGCATTCAGGGGCATGAGGAACGGGCTGCCAAGCAGCTCGAAATATTCGGCTTGGAAAAGCCCAACGAATCCTTTTGGAAAAAAGCCGACGCGATCGCATCCGGTTTCGAGCGGGGACAAGTGCCTTCATTCAGCAGCAACCCGAATCAGAACGGGGCGGTCGATTTCGGGAAGCATCCCGTCATTACCCATCCCACAGGTGAAAATACCAGGCTGGAGATCGCATTGCCCGAACCCGCAAATGGCGCACTGGCCCAAGAAGTCGGCGAGCAGCTGCTGAGTTTTCTCAAAAAAGAAATCGGCATGCGCCCCGGGATGGGAGGTTATTCAGACAAAGGTATCTTCAAAGATAAGCCGGATGATTTCGCCTGCGCCCGCTTTTTGTATGTACATCAGGGATTGCGCTTCAAGCTGGCTGAAAACGATGTGGCGGGCCTGGGCGGACTCTGGCACAGACTGCCTGCGGATTCCCGTTTTCCGGATCATACGATCTGGCAGCACAATGCGCTCACATCGGCCCTTTACTCATGCATGGATCTGGCCAAGGACGATCATCAAGTCGGGATCCTCTCTTTTTCCATTACGCCTGTACAGCCCTTCATCGCCAAGGCCCGCAAATTAAGGGATTATTGGACCGGCTCCGTCATCCTGTCCTGGCTGGCCTTTGAGGGGTTGCGGTGGGTCATGGAGCATCTTGGGCCGGATCATCTGCTATATCCTTCCCTGGTGGATCAGCCTTTGGTGAACGAATACCTGAGGGCTGTCTGGAAAATGCAGGATATCAGCACGTTTTGCACAAAGCAGGAAATCGCTTCCTTGCCAAACAAGTTTTTATGTCTGATCCCCTTCAATAACGCCGAACCCATCGCTAAAAGCATCTCGGCATGCATCCAGGGGAGTTGGCGCAATCTGTGCCAACGAATACTCAACAAGGTTACCGGTCTGTTGAAGGACGATGGTGAACATTTGGCCGCCATGTTCCATCGGCAGACGGAAAATTTCTGGGACCTGCAATGGTCGGCGGCAAAACTCATCGAAAAAGGCGATATGGCCGAAGCCAAACGGCTATTGCCTCAAGGCGCCATGGATGAACCGGAAAAAACGCTAAGCGTATTTTCTGATCTTGTCCGCAAAAAATGGCACTATGAAATGGATTCCAGGGGTCTGCTTTATTCTAATGCGCACCAACTGGTTCAAACCGCGCTGGCGGCTCGTAAAGTCCGAAAGACCGTCACCCGTATCGAGGAGCCTGGGCGTAAATGCGGATTGTGCGCCGAGTTCGAAGTCCTTCATTCCGTTTCCCACAGCGAGGATGGAGCCGCCTACCAATACAAGGAGCATATCGAGGAATTCTGGAGGCGCCTGGCCGAAGCCTGGGACGCTGAAGCAGATCTGGATCGAAGCGATTCTGAAAAATTGTGCGCAGTCTGCCTCCTTAAACGAATCGCCTACCGAATCTTGAAGGAAGACAAGGCTCATATCCTCCACACCTGTTTTGAAGGCGCAGAAAGCTTTCAATCCACCACGGAGATGGCAATGCACGATGAGTTCAAGCGCAGGGGCGTTACGGATAAGAAAGAGAAAAGGGCTACGGCGCAACGTGCGTACCAGAAGGAACGTATCGAAGAAGTGGACCATCGGGACCGCTACTACGCCATCCTGGTCATGGACGGCGACAACATGGGCAGGCTGATCAACGGCGAAACTATCGGGTCTACCTGGGCATCCGCCATGCACCCGGAAATGAAAAAGCGGCTGGAAATCGCCACCTTCGACGCAGACTATCGCAACGCTTGGGAGCCCTTTATCCAACAGAACCGCAAGCGGTTGGTTACACCGGCGATTCATGCGGCCATCAGCGAATCATTGGGGGATTTTTCCGTCTACGGCGCGGCCGGAATCGTGGAAAAATATGAAGGGCGCTTGATTTTCGCCGGCGGCGATGATGTCTGCGCGGTGCTGCCGGTGAGCAACGCTGTAAAAGCAGCCAGAGAGATCAGCGAATATTATACCTCTGATTTCAAGGTGATCGACGGCGAGAAAATCAGCAATGCCGATGGGAAATGGACGCCTGTGCCCGGCAAGCTTTCCATCAATCTTGGAAAAAATAAAAATGAAATCTCCATATCTGCCGGCATCCTGATCTGCCATCACAAGGAAGGGTTGAGCCAGATGATCGCCCGCGCTCATGCCCTGTTGGATACCCAGGCCAAGGAAAAAGCGGGGCGCAACGCCTGCGCCGTTGAACTGCGCAAACGTTCGGGCGGATCCCGGTATTTCGTTAGACAATGGAGCGATACCGCCGCATGGAGCGCCTTTCAAAATATCGGCCAATGGATTCGGAACAAAAGCAAGCAACAGGTTTCCACTTCGCTGGTTTATCGGCTTCAACTGTTCAGGGATGGGGTGGACGCCATTCTGAACAAAAACAACGGAAGGGAACTGATGGCGCAATTTGTGGCTAAACAATTGGAGCGGTCCGGTATTAAACCGCCTGCCGGCAAGGAAATGGAACTGGCTAAACGCGTCACGGAAATTGTTGTCGCGCTTGATGACTCGGGTAAACCGGTCTTTCAGCCCGAAGGCCTGATCGTCGCGGCTTTTGCCGCAGGCACGGAAAGCGAGGTGAACTGATGGAATGGTATCTATTCGAGCCCGCAGGCACGCTGCTTTTCAAGGGTGCGGAGCCCATGGACATGGGGGCGGATCATCACGCCTCACAGATCTTTCCGCCCCCTGCCCGGACCATTGCGGGGGCGCTGCGCACCGCCGTATTGGTTCAGCACGGGATTTCTTATACCGATTATTACGCTAAACAGAACGTGCCTGAGGAAATCATGGCGGCAATCGGCGAAGCGGGGGAAAACGCCCCCTTCGACGTTGCCGGCCCCCTGTTCCACATGGATGGCCGGCTGTATACACCCGCCCCCTATTCATGGTTCATCGAAAAAAACAGCAATCGGTCGGCGAACGGGGAAAAACGGACGGTTAATATTTTCAAGGCCGAGTATGTCAGGAGTCCTTTGATCAGCGCCGATATTCCTTTGCCCTGGGTCAGGGGCGGCAGGGGTGAGCTTGTGAGCATCGGGGGGAATTGGATGGAGTTGAATGACCTTTTTTCGCCAGCGGAAGAAAAAGGGTTTTATCGCCCGGAATTTTTTTTCGCCACCGAACCCCGCACCGGTATCGCCTTGAACCAAAATCGAAGCGTGAGAGAAGGCCATCTCTATACCTTTGTCCATATTCGAATGAAAAACGGCTGCGGCCTGGTATTCGGGACGAACAAGCCGCTTCCCCTGTCGGAAAACGGTTTTTTAAAGTTGGGGGCGGAACAGCGTTTCGGCCGATATAAGAAGATCCCTACGCCGACGATACCGGATGGAAAAACCGGGACCTACCTATCCCTGGCCATGGTCCAGGGGTCGGTATCAGCCAATCATGCCTGTCTGACCACCGGAAGGATCCAGTATCTCGGCGGTTGGGATTTAAAAAAGGGGTTTCATAAACCCATGCAGGGTCATTTCCCTGCCGGCAGCGTTTTCAATCAGCAAATTCATACCCATTGCATTCAACTATAAGGAGGCTCCATGCTAAAGAAAGAACTATGCGCCATCGGCAAACTATATGCAATCTCACCGGCCCATGCGGGAAGCGGTGCGGCTACCTCGGCGGTTGACCTGCCCATCCAGCGGGAGCGGCATACCGAATGGCCCCAGATTCAAGCCAGCGGCGTCAAAGGCGCGTTCAGGAACCATTTCCGAAGGTTTAATGGCAAAGACCAGGATTTGATCAACCTGATTTTCGGCTCTGATGTGCAGGATGGCTGGGCAAAAAGCATGGATATGCTGCCCGGCGCAGTGAGCATCTCAGACGCCAGGTTGCTTGCCTTTCCCGTGCGCAGCAATATCGCGCCGTTTATCTGGGTCACTTGCCCGGCAGTCTTAAAGCGACTCAACGCGGATCTGGCTTATATCGGTTTCAAGCCAAAAGCAGATGTGGAGGATATTCAAAAGGACGGGGCGTTTTCCATCGGCAATCTGGAAATCAACGGACAGGTAATCCTGGAAGACGCAGTGGTAAATGTGATTACGCATCATGAGGATGCATGCATTAAAAGACTGTTCCCCGAGCTGGAACGGCTGCTCCTGGTTTCGGACGAAATCTACAGATATGCGGTGACCTGCTGCACGGAGGTACAGACCCATATCAAAATCGATGAAAAAACCGGGACGGCCGATGACGGTGCACTCTGGTACCAGGAATATCTTCCCGCCGACTGCCTGCTCTACACACTGGTCCATTACAGCCATCGGAATGGGGCGGAAAGTGGCGATAGCGGTATTCAGGCCAAACTGGCTGATCTTAAAGCCGCGACCATCAGGCAATATGTGGAGGAAACCATCTGCGGTTACGTCCAGATAGGCGGAGACGAAACATTGGGCAAGGGCATTTTTGAACTGACCTGGATGCCGGGAGGTGACGCATGAGAACATTGGGTCAGAAACGGGCGGCATTCGCCTTGGAGGAAGTCCTGAACAACCATTGCAAGAGTCAAAAGGACTTCAAAACATTCTGTTCAGGGGCGCCATCGGTGATCCTGCAGAACGGTTTTGGCCAGGCACTGGCCTTCTGGTTCGCCAAGGGAAAAGGCGATGGAGAAGACAAACATCAGGTGATCCTGGATATTATCCAGAAGTGGCTCTGCTTGAAAGAGGGGGATATCCAGAATGAATTCATCGATGCATGTAAGCCCACCAAGGCAATGGTTATTGCCCTGGCAACCATGAACCAGGAGGCGTATCTCGCCGCGCAGAAGGAGACGCTCGCCCTGCTGGAATGGGTCAAGCGCTACGCCAATGCCCTGCTGAAAGGAGATTGACTCATATGATCCTTCCTTTTTCAACAGAGTTGCAGGAGGCTTCAACGAACTTTTCCGAGGGAAATTTCGGTTTATGGTTTAACAAGCTGATTCCGGTGGATGAGCGGGAAAGCTTCAAGGCGTGTGACAGCAGGGGCGATACCAAGAATGTCGTTGGATTTTACATAAGCCAGTATGACAAAGCCCGTCGATCACCCCTCTTGAAAAGCCTTCTCGAAAAAAGGCACAAAACCCAGCAGGCTCTCTGCGCACGCCATGAGGCTGCCGGGTTTGCGGCCCTGGAAATCAAAGCCAAGCTGGCATCTCCGTTGATCACGGGGATTGGCAAGACCCACCCCAACGAGGTGGGGATGATCTTTGACCATACGCTTGGGATTCCATACCTGCCTGCATCCGGTATCAAAGGTCTTGTTCGATTGGGCCATATCCTTAATCTGATCAATGACCCGGAGAAGGCTGATTTGCTGATATCGGGCGATGAATTAGATGATGAACATCCGGCATCACAGATCCCAGAGCTCTTCGGCGGTGACTGGAAATCAGAAAATAAATCCGAAAAATTCCGGGGCCGGGTAATTTTTCTGGATGCCTACCCGGAGAAGGTTCCGGAGCTAAAGGTGGATATCATGAATCCCCATTACGGCGCCTATTACGGAGATGAGCAGGACAAACAGCCTCCCGGCGATTATCTCAACCCGGTCCCGATAAAATTTTTGACCGTGCCCGAAGGCGAAACTTTTATTTTCCGAGCGGTTCTCACAAAAGATAAACGCCTGAACGCCGCCGTTTTCGACGCCTTTTCTGTAGCGTTGACGGAACAGGGGCTCGGTGCCAAAACGGCGGTGGGATACGGCCGATTCAGCATGGAAAAGCAACCAAGACGGGATGCTGCCAGTCCTGAAGCATCGGATTTATCTGGAGAGCAAAGCAAGTTCAAAACGCCTGTTCATGAAACGTGGGTTCAGGTTTACTTGACGTATTCGCCCGGCAACCAGGAAGTCACCGCCGTTGCCCAAAGCCGGAAGGCAACCCACATCGGCAAGGAGATCATTCCTGAGCCTATTGCTAAAAAGTTTTTCAAAAATAAGAGCGCGACAGTATCAAAGGTTGATGTCGAGCCCGTCGGGAAAAATTACCGGATTGTTTCGATCACCATATGATCTCAGTCGCGGCCGTGCGGATTCAGGAGGGGCTTGGACCGTGGCCCATCTATCAAAACGTGTTGCTTCCTCTTCATTCAAACACTGCACGACAGGCCGCGGAGACTCTTGGAACTGACGGTTCTGCGGTGTTCACGCACACCTTCAGGATGGTGCGATTCAAAAAATATGCGAGGTGGTCATGAGACGTGTTTATATCTCTTTTCTGGGAACCAACGATTATGTCGAATGCATTTATGAAAGCGGCATCGGCGATGCCAAAAATCCGGTACGTTTCGTTCAGGAAACGACGCTCAGCCTGTTTTCAGAAAATGCAAATGCAGATGATCGCGGTTTCATCTTCATTACGGATGAAGCACGCAAAAAAAATTGGGAAGATGACGGCCAGCGGGATAGGGAAAAAAAATGCAACAAACAATGCCAGGGGCTGAAAAATCGTATTGACCTTTTGAATCTGCCGTTCCCCGTTGAGGCCATCCCCATTCCCGAAGGCCATAGCGAGGAGGAGATATGGGATATTTTTCAGCTCGTATTTGGCATCTTGAAAGAAGACGACGAGGTGGTTTTTGATATCACCCATGCCTTTCGTTCCATACCCATGTTGGCGATTGTCATCCTCAACTATGCCAGAGTTCTGAAAAACATTCGGCTTCTGGGCATCTATTACGGAGCCTTCGAAGCACTTGGGCCTTCCTGGGAAGTTGCAAAAATGCCTGTGGAAGAACGGCGGGCGCCATTATTAAATCTCTCTTCTCTGAACAGATTGATGGAATGGACGTTTGCAGTCGACCGGTTTCTGGAGGCAGGGGATGCAAAGGAGGTCAGCCGGCTGGCCCGGGAAGCCGCGGCGCCGATTCTTAAAAATTCCCGCGGCAAGGACACGGGGGCTTCGGCCACGCGGGGCATTGCCAATGCACTGGAGTTTTTTTCTAAAAATCTGAACACCTGCCGGGGGCCTATCGTAGTAAAGGCCGCCGAATATCTCAAAAGTGAGCTGAACAAGGCAATGAATGTAGAGGATGTTAAACCGCTTGTGCCGCTGTTTGAACATATCCGGAAGAGGGTTTCTCAGTTTCGGGGCGACACTGTTCATGACGGCGTTCAAGCAGCAAAATGGTGTCTGGATCATAACCTGATTCAACAGGGCTACACCATATTGCAAGAAACCCTGATTACCCATTTTGTCAATAATAACGAACAGGATTCAGGAGTTATCGATAACAGAAATATCGCTGCGGCCGCGGTCTGGTTTGCCAAGGATGACACTCCTGAAGATAAATGGTATGGCGATGCTGGAAAAGACAGGGCGTTGACAATAAAATATATTAGAATGTTCAAGACAATGGAGGGCCTTTCGGACCTGTACAGGCAGATGAAGCCATACCGAGACGACTTGCTTCATGCCGGATACAGGAATGATCCAAAAAAGCCGGATGATTTTAAAATAAAATTGGCAGATCTGATACCCAAAGTTGAAGCCATGATTGAATCATAAAGCTTCTGAGGGAGATAAATATGTCCGGCACCCTCCTCTTGATTTTCAACCACACCTTCACCGAAACCCAGAAAGCGGATGCCCTGGCATCTCTGGGGGTGAACAGGATTGTCATGCCTCCGGAACACATTCAGGCTGTCTGGGGCCAGATACCGCCCGACCTGCCGGCCCTTTCCGATTATCTCGCGCCGGTTCGGGAGTGGATCGTGAAACAGGCCAAGCCGGGCGACCACGTTCTCGTACAAGGGGACTTCGGGGCCTGTTATCTTATGGTTCAAGTGGCCTATGAAAAGGGGCTGATCCCCGTATATTCCACAACACGGCGGGAGGCCCTGGAAACGGTCCAGCCGGACGGCACCATCAAAATGGTGCATCATTTCAAACATCAGATGTTTCGTCGGTTTGGATGCTAAACCCCGTTCATTATCAGCTTGTTGCTTCGGTTCCCATGTGGAGATCTGACTCATCTGTCAAAAAAGGTTTTGAAAAAATGGCCTCCAATGCCATTTGAACCCATCAAAAGGAAAAAGAATATCGCCTGATCTCCAGGGGTCAGTGCCATTCCCATCAACCCGGGTTTTTCATTGGAGGTGCCTTATGACCAATAAAAGTGCGCTTGAAGTAACTGTGGATGGTGCAAAGGTCGTTGTTTGTGTGGTCGGCGCATCGGTTGCCGCTACGGATGCGGCTGTGATCATTTTAGCTGTGGCTGGTGCCGCAGCCATTACCATTACCGGTATCGGCGTATATAAATGGCTATCGAGCGACTGAAAAGACGGACCGCCAATTTCTTTTCAGAGCCCGGGTGATGAGGCGAAAGGGAAGCCGGGGGTCAGCATTGCCCAAACGGGCAAGGAGGAATCAGCATAAGGGGTAGCCATAACAACGCCGCCTCTTTTCTGAAAAACCTCTAGAAAACCTTGTTTCTTTTTCGCAGCCGAGGTATTGTTTTTCCATGTGTCAGCAGGTAGTTGAATGGATTGGCCCCCGCTTCAACCCTAAAAAAGCGGGCACTTTCCGCACATGTTTTTTGTTTTCGGGGGAGAACTTGATCCGATAGATATAAAATACATGTCAATACAGGCGGTTAGATCGTATTTTTGTTCTCATTGAATTTTTGATAAAGTGCGGAGATCGATATATTAAAAATTAACAGTAGGTTATATTGAATATGATGCTTTCCGAATGTGCGAAAAAATTTCCCGGACCTTCTTTCAGGAGGGGATGTGCGGAAACCTTGTTGCAACTTTGCGAAAAAATAGGCAAAAAAACAGCCGGAGTCCGAAGGGCCGCCCCGATTCGAGGGGATTGAGACTTGCATCTTCCTCAGCCATGCCAACACCTATCATGATGTCCGAAGGGCCGCCCCGATTCGAGGGGATTGAGACTTGTCACCAAACAAGTAAAGCATAATCTCGCGCTTAGTCCGAAGGGCCGCCCCGATTCGAGGGGATTGAGACCAACTCACCATTCACAAAGACACGTGCCTGCCACTCGTGTCCGAAGGGCCGCCCCGATTCGAGGGGATTGAGACCTACGTCGAAAACGTCTCCTGCGTCAAATGCGAGCGGTCCGAAGGGCCGCCCCGATTCGAGGGGATTGAGACTAATCTCTTCGCTTGTAAATAAGATCATTTTTCTTTCCAGTCCGAAGGGCCGCCCCGATTCGAGGGGATTGAGACTTGGTTTGATGGCTAACTCATGACACTAGGCTCTGTGTCCGAAGGGCCGCCCCGATTCGAGGGGATTGAGACTTAATTCACGTATTACAAAAATACAAAAACACATATGTCCGAAGGGCCGCCCCGATTCGAGGGGATTGAGACTTAACTCCCCGAGAATGTTCAATTTCTAGGGCCTTCTCGTCCGAAGGGCCGCCCCGATTCGAGGGGATTGAGACACGTTCTGGGCGAAAGCCCTCAGAGCATTGTTGCTGAAGGTCCGAAGGGCCGCCCCGATTCGAGGGGATTGAGACGGTTTTTAAGTTCGTCTGGGCTCATTTCCTTAATCATCTGTCCGAAGGGCCGCCCCGATTCGAGGGGATTGAGACTAGGTGATAGAACTTAATAAGATAATCTGCTTTATTCAGTCCGAAGGGCCGCCCCGATTCGAGGGGATTGAGACTGATACTCATAGTGTTTAAGCCAGTTGGAATAATGTAGTCCGAAGGGCCGCCCCGATTCGAGGGGATTGAGACTGTAGTTGCAGGTGGCACAGGTGGTGGTGTCTTCTTTGGTCCGAAGGGCCGCCCCGATTCGAGGGGATTGAGACTTGCCCGCTCGATGGCCTTATCACTCGGTATACCTTTGTCCGAAGGGCCGCCCCGATTCGAGGGGATTGAGACATGTCCCATCTGCTTTTCTTTTGAGAAAGGAAAATTAAGTCCGAAGGGCCGCCCCGATTCGAGGGGATTGAGACCTAACCATGGCGCCCATTAGTTTTGCGTCGTTTGCTATGGTCCGAAGGGCCGCCCCGATTCGAGGGGATTGAGACCTTTTCTCCAGTGCCCTTGCCCATCTCATTAACATGGAGGTCCGAAGGGCCGCCCCGATTCGAGGGGATTGAGACATTCCCTTCTGCGGCTATGCCGCATCTGGGCGCCATGAGTCCGAAGGGCCGCCCCGATTCGAGGGGATTGAGACACAGGGTGAACTGATCAACAGGCATTCCGTCATAGTTGAGTCCGAAGGGCCGCCCCGATTCGAGGGGATTGAGACATGATGCTCAACTAAAATTTGCTCAAACTCGGCAGTGAGTCCGAAGGGCCGCCCCGATTCGAGGGGATTGAGACTCTATAGTTAACATTTAATCTGTCCAGCTTCCCAGTAAGGTCCGAAGGGCCGCCCCGATTCGAGGGGATTGAGACAGGCTCGTTGCGTCAATCGAGATAACCTCTGCCCTGTCCGAAGGGCCGCCCCGATTCGAGGGGATTGAGACCAGTCGGCAGCTGCGTTGAAATTCAAGACTAAAGTGGTCCGAAGGGCCGCCCCGATTCGAGGGGATTGAGACTCATACGCTTCCCGGAGAAAAACGTCTTTCGCCAGCGGTCCGAAGGGCCGCCCCGATTCGAGGGGATTGAGACTCAGCACTGCATATATTAATGTAAGGGAAAGACCACGTCCGAAGGGCCGCCCCGATTCGAGGGGATTGAGACAAATAATAGTTTCCCATGTTAATTCTCCTTTTGATTCAGTCCGAAGGGCCGCCCCGATTCGAGGGGATTGAGACTTACTCCCAGAGTCTTACAGAATGAGCATGATTCACAGTCCGA
>NZ_JBGSQX010000125.1:0-11653 GCF_041737845.1 Desulfococcus sp. | reverse complement strand
GCTTCTTCCCGGCTGAAGGTCCAGCATGGTTTCCCGGTTGATCAGGGCGTAGACGATCAGGAGGGGGATCTTGTGGGTGACCTTTTCGGGCAGGTAATGCTTCAGGCGTACCCGGTCCTCCTGGTAGACCACCTCGTAGGGCGTGGGGGCGATATCCGTTTCCAGAGGGCCTAACAGCACCTCGGAGGCTTTCTGGGCGCGTTCCTTGGCCTTTTCCGTGCCTTCTGCCAGATTCTTGATGATCAGATCCACGGCTATCGGCTGACTCATGACACACCTCCTTTATTCCTGGGGGAGGATCGCCTCTTCCAGGCGGTCCAATCGTTTGTCCTGTTCCCTGACGCGCTTTTTCAGGACATGGAATTCCTTGTAGAGTTCGTCCATCTCCTTGTTGGTGGGGATGGGAAGGGTGTTCAGCATGTCGCAGAGCACCTCCTCCCTGGCCTGTTTGTATTTCACGAGGGCGTTGATGGTATCGGACATGACGCGGATGTATTCCGGGGACTGGAGCAGGGTCATGTAGTGGCCTTCGAGGATCTTGATGTACATGTTGTAATACTCCTTGACGTCGCTGGGGACGTCCCCCTTCTCCATCATCTCTTCGGTTTTTTCCTGCATGACCTTGGCTGTCTTTTCGAAGGGGACGCTGAACAGGTAGAGGAATTCCGACAGCGCCACCTGGAACTGGCTGGTTTCATCCATGAACCGGTTGATCCGCTCCTGGTAGAAGCGGGTCAATCCCAGGGCCGGAATGTTGAAAAATTTCTGGAACTCCTTTTCGTAGGTCTCCTTCCACGACTTGAAGACGTTTTCATCGATGCCCTCGAATTTGTAGGCTTCCGTGTGCCTGCCCATCCTGGATACCTGCTCCGTCCACTGTTTCTGCATCTCGACATAGCTGTTGACCCCCTGCTGGATCATGCTCATGGAGGTTTCGGGGAGGGTATCCATGCCCTGGAGCACGGCGTTGATCGTCTCGGGATCGCTCAGTTTAGCTATCATCAGGTGGAGCATTTTGCCGCCGGAAAGCAGCATCTTCTGAGCCTGGGACGCCGGATTTTTTCCGAATTTTTCGGACCCCGCGCCGGCCTGAGCCCCCAGCATCTGGCGCCAGAAATCGGTGGTTGATTTTGTCCAGGCGTTCATCCATGCGGCCGGATCGGTCTCGGTCTTCTTGTTTTCTGCCATGCGTGTCCTCCTTTATCTTCGGGCTTTATCTTCGGGCTTGGTTTTCCGGGTATCCACACAGAGGGAGGTTCGCCCGGGCGCCGCCCCCGACTGGATGACCCTGTCCATCCGGGATTCGTCTGCCGTCGGGTCGAGGCTCAGGAAAGGGATGAACCCGGTTCCTCGACCTGGACGCGGCATCGAACGGCAACATGCCCCTGAGGGTGCCGGGTGGTGCCAACAACCTTTGTGGATGCCGCAATAAACCGATATAAAATGAAATGCGAAAAACAGGTGTCAAAGATCGGCCTGGGTCGGGTGACGGTTGGGGATCGCAATCTGCCGAGGCCGAGGTCGCCTGAGCCTCGACGGATTGATGCTGCGGCGGATGTTTCCGGAAGGTTATGGATGATTCGGATGCGTCAGCGGCGGATCCCTGCGAAGGCGGTTCCGGGCGGTCTGCGAGAATGGGGGCGGAACCCGCTGCCTGAAACAATTGAAGCACAAGTCTCCATTTTTCTCAAGAAAATTGTCGCGCCGCCGTCCCCGATGCGACGGAACCGGGCCGCAAGGCCCGCGGTGCGCTCCTGCAACGTCCGCCGTCTCATCCCACCCTGACGATGACCGAATCCAACGCGGCGAGATCCGCGACGGGGATGTGGCACAGGATGTGGTGCTTGCCCTGGACCTGGCGCCAGGGCGGGGTCTCGGTCTCGCAGATTTTTCCGCCGTCGGGGAGCATGCTCCGCCGGGGGCACCGGGTGTGGAAGCGGCACCCCGCGGGCGGGTCGAGGGCGCTCGGGACGTTGCCGCTCAGGCGGATCGACTTCTGGACGGCCGCAGGGTCGGGGATGGGCACCGCCGACAGCAGGGCCTCTGTGTAGGGGTGGTAGGGCGGCGCGTAGATCGTCTCCGCGGGGCCCATCTCCATGATCTGGCCCAGGTACATGACGGCCACGTCGTCGGAGAAGAACCGGACCACGGAAAGGTCGTGGGCGATGAAGATGAGGGTGGTGCCGAAGGTCCGCTGGATCTCCAGGAGGAGGTTGAGGACGGCCGCCTGGACCGAGACGTCGAGGGCTGACACGGGTTCGTCGCAGATGACCATGTCCGGCCGGCTGGCCAATGCCCGGGCGATGCCCACCCGCTGCTTCTCGCCGCCGGAGAGCTGCCGGGGATACCGGTCGGAGTACGCGGGGCTCAGGCGGACGGCCTTCAGGAGGCGCATGACCTCCTCGCGGGTATCGGCCTTGGAGAGTTTCTGAAAGCGCCGGATGGGGCGGGCGATCTGGCGGCCCACGGTAAAGGCCGGGTTGAGGGTGGCGTCGGGGTTCTGAAAGACCATCTGGATGTCGCGGATGATGCGGGTCGCCCGCTGGGTGACGGGCTGGGTGATGTCGACGCTCAGAAACTCCAGTTCCCCCTCGGTGATGTTTTCGAGCCCGATGATGCCCTTGACCAGGGTCGATTTGCCGCACCCCGACTCGCCGACGATGCCCAGGGTCTTTCCCTTGGCGACGCTGAGGGAGATGTTGTCCACGGCCTTGACGTAGCGGGGTTTTTCCAGGCCGAAGAGGCTCCTGATGGAGCTGGCCTCGGTCTCGTAGTAGACCTTGAGGTGGTTGAGGCTGAGGAGGGTCTCCGCTTCGACCGGCGCCGGAGGGGCCTCCTGCTTTCGGATCTTCGCCTGGATCCTGGCCAGCAGCCCGTCTTCCCGGACCTTCCGGGCCCGGATGCAGCGGGCCGTGTGGCCCTCGCCCACCTCCGCCGGCATGGGCCAGGCGGCGGTGCAGGCCGGTATGGCGTAGTCGCAGCGGGGCGCGAAGATGCAGGCATCGTCCGGCCGCCGGTCGGGCGGCGGCACCCGTCCGGGGATCGGGCTGAGGGTCGATGACGCCTTGTCCTCGCCGAGGCGGGGGATGCAGCGGAGCAGCCCCCGGGTGTAGGGGTGGGAGGGGGCTTCGAACAGGGTCGCGACCGGGGCGCTCTCCACCGCCTGGCCGGCGTACATGACGCACATGTGGTCGCTCACCCGGGCCACGACCCCCAGGTTGTGGGAGATGAAGAGGATGCCGGTACTGAATTCCGTTTTAAGCTCCTCCACCAGGTCCAGAACCGTTGCCTCGACGGTCACGTCCAGGGCGGTGGTGGGCTCGTCCATGATCAGGAGGGAAGGCCTGTTGAGCATGGCCATGGCGATGACGACCCGCTGCTGCTGACCTCCGGAAAGCTGGTGGGTATACCGCTTCATGACGGCCCCGGGGTCGGGCATGTGGACCCGGCGGAGCATCTCCACGCAGCGCTCCCGCGCGTCCGCCTCGCGGATCCCCTGGTGGCATGTCAGCACCTCGGAGAGCTGCCGGCCGATGCGGACGGAGGGGTTCAGGGCCGCCATGGGGTCCTGGTAGACCATGGCGATGCGGTTGCCCCGCAGGCGGTTCAACTCCCGCTGGGACCGCCCCACCAGCTCCCCGCCTTCAAACCGGATGCTCCCGCCGATGATCCGGCCGTTCTGCCCCAGGAAATCGACGATGCCGAAAGCGACGGTGCTCTTCCCGCAGCCGGATTCGCCCACGATGCCCAGGGTCTCGCCCCGTCGGATCCGGAAGGATACGTCCCGGACCGCCGGCAGGAGCCCGTTTCGGGTCTTGTAGGAGATATAGAGCCCTTCGACCTCCAGGATGACGGATGGCTCCGGGGTGCCGGGTGCTGGTTGATCGGTCATGGGTCTTGTCCGCCCTTTGCTCGGTTGAAGGTGAGGGTCCGGATGCCCTGGCTACCGGTACCGCATGGTCTCCTCCCGCAGCCCGTCGGCCAGGAGGTTGAGGCCCACGACCAGGGAGGCGATGGCCAGGGAAGGCCAGAGGGCGGCCCAGGGGCTTCCCGCGAGGATGAACTCCCGGCCCTTGGCCACCATGCTCCCCCAGTCCGGGGACGGGGGCGGCAGGCCCAGTCCCAGGAACCCGAGGGTCCCCATGGCGAAGATGGCGTACCCCACCCGGAGCATGGCGTCGATGATGATGGGCCCCCTGGCGTTGGGCAGGATCTCCACGAACATGATGTACCAGATGCTCTCCCCGCGGGTTTCCGCCGCCCGGACATAGTCCCGGGTGCGGATGTCGAGGGTGAGGCTCCGGACCAGCCGCGCCACCCCCGGGGTCCCGACGATGGCGATGGCGAAGACCACGTTGAGGGCCGAGGGGCCGATGGCCGCCACGATGATCAGGTAGAGGAGGATGATGGGGATGGCCATCATGGCGTCCAGGAGGCGCATGACGATCTCGTCCATCCAGCCGCCCCGGTATCCGGCCAGGAGCCCCAGGGTCGCCCCCAGGAGCAGGGAGGCGAGCACGCCCCAGACGGCCGTGCCGCCGGGCAGCCAGAACTTTTCGGTGACGGGCAGGATGACCAGGACGATGCGGGCGCCGTGGGCCAGGCGGGACCAGATATCCCGCCCCAGTTCGTCGGTGCCCAGCACATGGGCCGCGGACGGACCCTGGTTGGGGGCCTTCCAGTCCTGCTCCGTGGGGCTGTAGGTGGTGATATGGGGGGCGAGTAGGGCCGAGAACACCCAGAACAGCACCAGTATCAGCCCGACCACGGCAGTATTGGAGGCAAAGAGGACGGCAAGCCCGTTTTTCAGGCTTCCGGCCAGGGTTTTCCCCTCGTTCGCTTCCCCGGTCATCGTCTCTGGCGGTATGGTTTCGTTCATGTCCCCTCCATTGGGTGTCCCGTTCGCGGCCCTATGTGTATCGAATTCGGGGATTGAGAAAGGTGTAGATGACGTCCGCCGCCAGTTGCGTCCCCACGGCCACGAGCACCATGACCATGGTGCCGGCCTCCAGTGCGTTGATGTCCTTGTAGAGGGCCGAATCGAGCAGGTACTGGCCCAGGCCGGGATACCCGAAGACCACCTCCACGATGACGATTCCCCCCATAAGCCAGTTGACGTGGAGCATGATGACGGTGATGGGGGCGATGAGTGCGTTTCTCACGGCATGGCCGAAGACCACCTTCCGGTAGGGGAGCCCCTTCAGAAAAGCCGTCCGGATGTAGGCGGAGCGCATCACCTCGGCCATGCTGGCCCGGGTGATGCGGAGCACGTAGCCCAGCTCGATGAGGGTCAGGGTCAGGACCGGGAGGATCAGCATGTCAGGCCGCTCCCAGGGGGCCTTTTCGCCGAAAACCGTCGACCCGGGCACCACCTGGAGCCAGGTGGCGAAGATTAAGATGAGAAAGATACCCGTGGCGAACTCGGGAACGACCGAGAACATCATCCCGGTGACGGAGAGAAACCGGTCTTTGAAGGAGCCTTCCTTGAGGCCCGCGATGATGCCGAGGAGGAGGGCCAGGGGCATGACGATGACAAAGGCGATGGACGCCAGCACGAGGGAGTTGCGGAGCCGCACGAAGAGGCTTTTCCCCACGGGCCGTCCGGTCCTGAGGGACACCCCCGGATCCCCCCGCAGGAACCCCTTCTTGAGGGGGATGTAGGCCAGGGGGCCGCCGCTGGTTTCCATCCAGCCCGTGCCGACCACGAAGGTCCAGACCTTCCGGTCCGACCCTTTTTCCCAGAGGACGGCGTGGTTCTGGCGGTCGACGCCCCAGAAGACGGCAGTGCCGTCCCCGCGGCTTTTCCACCGCCCGTTGTCCGGGTGCCGGGTGACCGTGCCGTCGTCCCGGCGGGTGAAGGCGATGAGGTCGTCCCCCGCGATATCCCACCGCACCATCCGGCCGTCCTGGCCGACGGCCCACCACTCCTCGAACCCCTTGGAGGTGGAGATCTTCCTTAAGGCCATCCCCACCTTTCGGGAGGCCGTGATGTCGCTGCCGAACAGCCAGTAAAGGTAGCGGGTGGCCGCCGGCTGATCCAGCCCCATCTGCTTCAGGAACGACTGCTCTTGTTCGGGGGTGATGAAGGCCCCCAGGATATTCTTGGCGACGTTTCCGGGCGATGATTCGACGATGAGGAAGACCGCCACGGAAACCACGATCATGGTCAGGATCAGCAGGATAAAACGCCGCAAGAGAAATTTAGCCATAATGCGTTTTCATGCCTCGGGTCGCATCCCGGCATCGGCCCGGGGCGAATGGAGGGGAAGCCGCCGGCCGCAATTCCTCCGGCCGGCGGCGGGATGGATCAGGCGCTCAGCCAGGCGCTGCCGAGCTTCAGGTACAGGCTGGGGTGGGCCTTCACGCCCTGGACCCGCTTGGTGGTGATGGTCCAGACGTTGATCCAGAAGGCGTTGGCGATGGAGCCGCGATCCTGCTGGATCTTTTCCAGTTTGCAGAAGATCTGGCGCCGTTTTTCCAGGTCGAGGGTCCCGTTGGCCTCCTTCAAGAGGGTCGAGAACTCCGGATCGATCCACCGGGATTCGTTCCACGGCACGGGTTTTCCCGCATCGTCGGCCGTGTAGGCCAGGTTGAGGACCATGGTGCCCAGGGGGCGGTGGGCCCAGGTGGTGATGCCCAGGTCGACCTCGGTCCATTTCTCCCAGTACTGGCTGTTGGGCATGGTCTGAATATTGATGCGGAACCCCGCGGGGGCCGCGTCCTGCTTGAGGATCTCGGCGTACCGGACGATCTCCTTCCAGCCGCTGCCCGCCGCCAGGTTGACGTCGAGGCCGTTCGGATAGCCGGCCTCCGCCAGAAGCTGCCGGGCCTTCTCGGGGTCGTATTTCGGCGTGTCGATGGGGCAGAATTCGGGATGCTTGGGGCTGACGTGCATGTCCTGGCCCACCATGCCCTCCCCGAAATAGGCCAGGGAGAGAATCTTCTCCCGGTGCTGGCAAAGCTTGAGTGCGGTGCGGACCCGGTTGTCCGACCAGGGCTTCATGTCGACGCGCATCCGGAGGACCCGGGTCTGGTTGGTGGCCACCGGAAGCACGTTGACCCGCTTGTCGTCCTTGAGGGCCTGGTATGCCTCGGTGGAGCCGATGTCGCCGAAATCGAGGAGGTCCACCTCGCCGGCCTGGATGGCGGCGATCATGGGGGGCATCTCGGTGCCCATGTCGATGAACTCCAACGTGTCGATATAGGGCAGGGGGCTGCCGTCCGCGCCCTTTTCCCAGTAGTCGTTCCGGCGCTTGAGGACGCAGCGCTCGCCCTCGCGGTAGGATTCCAGAACGTAGGGACCCGTGCCGTGGGGCGCCTTGATGAAGTCTCCCTCGAAGGTCCGGCTGTTCAGCACCATGGCCGGGTAGTGGAACAGGTGCTCCGGAACCCCGATCTCGGCCGTCTTGAGATGGAGCTGGACCTGGTGGTCCGAGACCTTCTCGATGCCGGTGGGATCGAGGTACCCGCCGATCATGCCCAGCATGGAGGACCCCACGTCTTTGTTGAGCCACTGGTTGAAGGTGAAAATGACGTCGTCGGCGGTGAAATTGTCGCCGTTGTTGAACTTGACGCCCTTTCTCACGTTGAGGGTCCAGGTCTTGAGGTCTTCGCTCGCCTGCCAGTTTTCCAGGAGATAGGGGTGGGTGATGTTGTTTTCGTCGGTATAGGTCAGGTATTCGGCGACATGGCGAAGCTGGTTGGTGGGGACGATCCATGAAAACTGGGCCGGATGGGTGACCTTGTGGACCGGGGCGGCGACCTTGAGGGTGCCGCCGCGCTTGATGCTCTGGGCCATGGCCCCGAGCGGCCAGCCCATGCCTGCCATCTGGCTTGCGGCGAAGGCCGACATGCCGAGCAGGCTGGAGTACCGGATGAAATCCCGGCGGGACATCTTTCCCTTGTCGAGGTTGCGCTTGTATTCCAGGATGGCGGGATGGATCGCTGCGGGGTCTTTTTTCATGCATCCTCCTTGTCAGGGCAGGTGGACAGGCCGAAGGCCTGAGGCTCGAGGTAAGAGAAGCCTGCGAATGCCGCTCCCCGATGTTTCTCCGCCTGACGCTTTCCGCCTGATCTGCCGTCTATACTTTGATTGAATCACATACCTTCCACCTTCAGCATTCAGCCTGTTTTTCTGAACAAATCTACCATAATTCCCTCTTCTGTCAAGGCATCGTTTCCTGCCCCGCCCTCACACCTTCCCCAGGGCCTGATCCAGGTCGGCGATGATGTCCTCCGGGTTCTCCAGCCCCACAGAGAGTCGGATCAGGCCGTCGTGGATGCCTGCGATCCGCCGCTCCTCGGGGGTCAGGTGCTCGTGAGTGATGGTGGGCGGGTGCATGCAGATGGTCCGGCTGGTGCCGAAGGTCACGGCGTGGACCACCAGCCTGAGGCTGTTCATGAGCCGGGCCGCGCCCGCCATGCCTCCGGCGGCCACGAAGGAGAGCAGGCCGCCGTGGCCGAGCATCTGCCGGCAGGCCAGCCCGTGCTGGGGATGGGTTTCGAGGCCCGAGTAGTTGACGTGCTCCACCCCGGGATGGCCTGCCAGGAATTCTGCGACAGCCTGGGCGTTGGCGCTGTGGCGGGCCATGCGCATGGAAAGGGTCTCCACGTACTGGAGGGTCATCCAGGCCTCCATGGGCTGCATGACGGCGCCCACGAACTCGGTGGTGTTCCAGCGGATATCCTCGACCAGGGACTCCTCCCCCACGAGGGCGCCGCCCAAAACGGTGGCGTTTCCGGCGATGAATTTGGAGACCGACAGGAGCACCATGTCCGCGCCCAGGGCCATGGGCTTCTGGAGTGCTGCTGTGGCGGTGGTGTTGTCGACGATCAGGGGCACCCCCCTGGCGTGGGCCGCGTCGGCCACCGCCGCGATGTCGGTGATGAAGAGGCAGGGGTTGCTGGGGGTCTCGATCCAGACGAGCTTGGTCCGGCCGTCGATCCGGCGGTCCCAGGAGGCGGGGTCGGCCGGGTCCTCCACGAACCGGAACGCGACGCCGCACCGTTCCGGGAAGATGGCGGTGGCCTGCTTGTATCCCTCGCCGAAAATGTTGAGGGAGGTGACCACGTTGTCCCCGGGCCGGGCGATGGTGAAAATGAGGTTGAAGAGGGCCTGGGACCCGGAGGCTGCGGTGATGCAGGCCTCGCCACCCTCGAGGGCGGCCAGCCGCTCCTCCAGGACGGTGTTGGTGGGGGTCCGGGTCCGGCCGTAGACCGGGCAGGGGATCTTCTCGAAGGTCTCGTAGGGATAGGTGATGGACTGCACCAGGGGCGGCACGAAGGACCGGAAATCGTTCTGGTTGACGAGGGGGTGGAAACCGGCGTGGAGCGCCTTGGTGTCGAACCCCCTCCCAGCGTCCTCCCGGACCTTCCGGGGCGCCTCGGGATCGTAGACCCACGGGTCCCTGATAAAGAAATGATCGGTTTTGCTCATGATTGCGGGTGTCGCTCCTTTTTTGGGTTATGTTATGGATGAGGGGAGGGTCAGCGCCCGGCGTTGCTGCCGTCGATCCAGGCCTGCTCGCGCTGGACAATGGCCTTGATGGCGCGGCGGACCTCTTCGGGCAGGGGTTCGGTCCGGTGCTTCTTCAGGATTTCGTCGATGGCCGTCGCGGCCTGCTGTTCCATGGTCATGCCGCCTTTTTTAAGCCAGAGGGAGTAGGGGCCCTTATCGAACAGCCGGGAATGGAACGGCTCCTTGTAATGCCTCAGGGTATGAGGGTGCTGGAGGTAGCTGCCCGTGGGGCCGAGTTCGTCGATCACGTCCAGGGCCAGGGTCTCGTCGTCCACCACCACCCCCCGGGTGGCGGCCCGGAGGAACCCGATGGTTTCGTTGGCAATAACCTGGAGCTGGAGGGACCCCTGGAGCCCGGCGTCCATGAAGCCCACGTCGTGGACGATGTTGGCGCCGTGGATCAGGGCCGTCATGAGGCTCACGGTGATCTCCATGCCCGCCTGCTGGTCCAGGACCTTGGCGTCGGTGGCGCCGCCCAGGCCGAAGACCGGGAGCCCGTAATATTTGCCCATGGCGGTGGGGACGCCCTGCTCGTCGGCCAGGACGTAGTTGCCGACCATGGTCTTGAGGTTGTACGGGCCGCCGTTCCATCCCGGGACCGCCACCGGCGACCCTTCCCGGACGAGCTGGGCCAGGACGACGCCGGTCAGGATGCCGGCGTTCATGGATGCCATGCACCCGGCGGTGGTGGCCGGGGAGTTGACGCCGCCGGCGTTGAGGGGGATCCAGAGCTGGGGCAGGCCTTTTTCAGCCAGGTAGATGCATTTCCGGAGGGCCTCCTGGTTGGCCGTGAGGCCCGAGGTCACGTTGATGTAGCAGGTGGCGAAGGGGTGCCGCCGGAAGGCCTCCTCGCCCCCGGCGACAGCCTCGCACATCTCGACGGCGGCCCTGCACCCCTCGAAATCCGGGGAGACGAAGACGATGGGCTTGGTGGTATGGTTGAGCATGACCTCCATCTGGTAGCGGTCGTAGATCTGCTGGTCCACGTCGGAAGGAAGAAAGAGGGACATGACGAAATCGATCTCGGGCAGGGCGTCCATCACGGTGACGGCATCGATAACGTCCTGGAGGACGGGCTTCCGCCGCAGGCCGGTGCGGTGGTCCAGGATGTTGAGGCAGTCGGAGCCGCCGCCGTAATAGGTCCGGTATCCCCAGGCCCGGATGGCGGGTTGCTTATTCCGGTCGTAGAGGGTGAGCCGCCGGGGGACCTGGGCCAGGGCCCGGGCCACCATAAACTCCGGGATGCGGACGCGGATCCCGTCGGCACGTGCCCCGCCCCCTATCAGGATCTCCCTGGCCTGTTCATCATGGACGTCCACGCCGGTCCGTTCGAGGATCTCCAGGGTGGCCATGTGGATCTTTTCGCATTCCTGCCGGCCCATGCGGGCGTAGTGGGCGCTCTCCATGCGTGAATCGTGGGTGGATATCATCTTTTCCTCGCTGCTGATGTATCGGGTGGGAGGATGGACGCGCGATGGCCGGCGGCGGCGATCGAATCCGTCTTCCGGTTTATTCCAAAATGTCGTCGACGCCCCGGTCGGCGGGCCGGCCGGTGTCGTCCCAGCCCATGGCCGCGTAAAACTCGGCGACCATGCCCTTGAATTTCGATCGGTCCAGCGGTCCGTCCCCGGTGAAGAACATCTCCGGGAGGTCGTCGTCGGCCGGGCCTGAGCCGAGGTCGAGATTGATGAGGCGCTCGATGTCGGCGGTCCGCCGGCCGATGTCGAATAGCTCCCCGGCCGTCATGTCCCACCCGGTCTGGGCGGAGGCGAGGCGGGCCTCGCCCTCCAGGTCGAAGGCCCCGATCATGGAGAGGGCAGGGACCTTGCAGATGCCCAGGCTGTCCAGGATGATGTTGACCAGGACCGCCCGTTGCACCATGCGGCCCTTGCCCTCATAGCGCTGCGGGTCCAGGGCCTTTGCCGTCCCGAAGGCCCGGGCCGCCTGCGCCGGGGTCCAGCGGTGCTCCATGGAGGCGTAGACGTTATTATAGTCGCCGCCCCGGCTCGATATGGCGTATCCCAGGGCCGATCCCAGGAGGGCCGCCGGGTGGTAGGCGGTGAGTTCGAGCCCCTTGACGTGGGCGGCAAAGCGTTCGGCGCCATGGCCGATGGCTTGGGCCGCCCGGCGCACGCC
>NZ_JBGSQX010000093.1:0-5465 GCF_041737845.1 Desulfococcus sp. | reverse complement strand
GGCCGGCCTGGCGGATAGCCCGTTGAAACAGCGATTCGTGGGTACGGCCGCTGCATCCGGCAATAACGACCCGGTTCAGGCCTTGTTGGTGAATCGTTTCCTGGATGTGGGTGATGGTTTCGGGGAAGCAGGCCAGATCGGTGATTTCGGCCGTGGCGACGTGCGGCCACTGCCTGGCCTGACCGACCAGGTGATGCATGTCTAAAAGCTGGGTCATTGTGCCGCCGCAGGTGCAGGCAAAGACACCGATACGGGGCGGTTCATGGGTCACGTCCCGTTCCGGGGGCAGGTTGTTTTGGGTGTGGAAGGGCCATTCGCGGGAATATGGGTAGGTGTTGAGCTGTTCGTTGAGCAGGCGCATGACTTCGGCGGCCGCGCCGCTGGCGTCAATGATGGTTTCGGAAATTTCTTTGGGCGAGGAGAACGCGCCGCAGACAAAAACGCCGGAGTGGGTGGTTTGCAGCGGGGTGAACTTGTGAGTCTCGCAAAAGCCGTGCTCGTTCAACCCTAAATCGAGCATATTGGTGAAATGGCGGGCCGAGTCGGGCGGCTGCAAGCCGGTAGCCAGGACGACCATGTCGAACTGTTCCTGGGCCAGTTGGCCGTCGGGCGAAGCGTAATGGAGGATCAAATTGCCGCTTTCCGGCGCTTCCCGGATAGTCGAAACGCGGCAGCGGCGGTAATGGATGCCGTACTGCTGGCGCGCCCTGGCGAAGTAGGTGCTGTATTCTTTGTTGAAAGCGCGCTCGTCCATGATGAAGATGGTGCAGTCAATGGCGTCGCCCAGCCGCTGTTTGGCCAGCATCGCTTCTTTGGTGGCGTACATGCAGCAGATGGAGGAGCAGAAGGTGTTGGTCTGGTCGCGGGAGCCGATGCATTGCAGCCAGGCGATGGAACGGGGGGCGGTCTGGTCGGACGGCCGTTTCACAATGCCTTCTGTTGGCCCGGAGCGGCTGGCCAGACGTTCGTACTGCATGGCGTCAATGACGTTGGGGTAACGGCCGTAGCCCAACTCCTCCAGCCCGCCGGCGTCATACACCTTAAACCCCAGCGCCAAAATAATCGCGCCCACGTTCACCGAAAACAGGCGCGGCTGCTCATCCAAATCAATCGCCTGAGTTGGGCAAACTTCAACGCAGCGGCCGCAGTCATCACAATAAGGACCGCGATCAATGATGTAGGCATCGGGAGTGGCGCGGGCGGCTGTTTTGTAGGCCGCTTTGCGTTTAACCATCCCCAATTGGTAGCTGTCCGGTAGTTCGACGGGGCAGACCTGGGCGCAGTTGTCGCAGTTGATGCAGCGATCTACATTGACGTAGCGTGGTTCTTGCCGCAGCGAGGCCGTAAAATCCCCGGCCTGGCCCTGGATGTCAATGACGTGGGTGTTGGTCCAGATTTCGATATTGGGATGCTGGTTGTGCTGGATGTAAGCGGGTGAAATCGAGGGGCGGGTGCAGCCGTAGCCATGATCCGGCGTGCCGCGGCAGAGGACACAATCATGCTGGGGAAACATATAACCCAACTGGGCGACCCGCCCGCCCAGGCAGGGTGTTTGCTCGACCAGGTAAACTTTCAAACCGGCGTCGGCCAGGTCGAGTGCGGCCCGCATCCCGGCAATGCCGCCGCCGATGACCAGGGTCCGCCGGGTCAGGGGCAGGGTCTCCTCCACCAGGGGCGTCAACAGCCGCACCCGGGAAACGGCCATCTTGACGAGGTCCTCGGATTTGAGGGTCGCGGCCGCCTTGTCGTTCATGTGGACCCAGGAGCACTGCTCCCGCAGGTTGGCCATCTCCAGGAGATAGGGGTTCAGGCCCGCCTCCTGCATCATGTGGCGGAAGGTCGGCTCGTGGAGGCGGGGCGAGCAGGAGGCCACCACGACCCGGTCCAGGCCCATGTCGGCGATGTCGGTCCTGATCTCCATCTGTCCCGGCTCCGAGCAGGCGTAGGTGATCTCCTTGGCCACCGCCACGTCGGGGAAGGCCCGCACGCTGTCGGCCACCTTGCCGCAGTCGACCGTCTGGCCGATATTCATCCCGCACCGGCAGACATACACCCCGATGCGGGCGCCGTGATCGGTATCCATGCATTCTCTTGCGAACATCGTTGTTCCCATTCTTTTCCTCGGTTACGGGTTTGGTCTATTCCCAGCGGATCGTCCGCGCCAGGACGCTCGTGAGATCCTCCGTCGCCATCCGGATCTCCCTGCCCAGAAACGGGTCCTCCATGGCGCATCGGAGATGGATCTGGCACTTGGGGCAGGAGGTGACCATCAGGTCGCTCGCGGTGTCGACGGCCTGGCGGATGCGCCGGACCTGGAGGGCTTTGCTGAAGGCGTCGCACCCGGTCCAGGCGCAGTTCCCGCAGCAGATGGCGGCGGCCCCGCTGTCTTTCATCTCGGTGAAGCCGCCCGGCAAAAGGCGGGAAATGAGCTTGCGGGGCAGTTCCTTCATCCCGTCCAGGCGGTTCAGGCGGCACGAATCCTGATAGGTGATCCGGTTCTCCAAAGGGGCGAAGGTGACGGCGCCCTTGTCGAGCTCCCGTTCCAGGAATTCATAGAGGTGCATGACCGTGAATGCCGGCCGGAGGCCGTGGCGCGGGTAGTCGGTCGACAGGGTCCGATAGCATTCCGGGCACGCGGTGATGACCGTCTCGATGCCTTCATCGTTCAACCTCTCGGTGTTGAGGCGCGCAAGCCGCTGGAAGTTCTCCAGGTCCCCGGACCAGAGGAGGTCGTGGCCGCAGCACCGCTCGGTTTCAAGGAGCCTTGGGTGCACATCGAAGAAATTGAGGAGCCGGACGGCGTCGAAAAGGATCCGGGAGGTGTCGACGCCGGTGTGGTTCCGGAAAAACACGTCGAAATAGGGGGCGCACCCCCCGAAGAAGAGGGTCTTGCCGTCGGGATCGGTCGTCACGTCGCCGGGGAGGTCCTGCCAGCGCGCGGGCGAAAGCGCAGGCGAGGTCATGGTCCGCATGAGGGACTGGAAGAACCCGCCGTGGGCCTGGCTCTCCTCCCCCTGATGGGCGTGGATCCAGGACCTTGCGTCCCGGATGAACTCCGGGAAGTTGACGTCCGAGGGGCACCGCTCGTAGCAGACCCCGCAGGTGAGGCAGGCCCACACGTCCCGGACGACCGCCTCGGAGGAGAGGCCGCCGGCGGCGATGGCGCCCACCAGGGTCCGGGGGGAATAGGGCTTGCCGCTCAGGGCCAGGGGGCAGGCGGCGGTGCATTTGCCGCAGTCCTGGCAGGCGTAGGCGTCGTGCTTCGCCAGAATGTCGGCCACCGACGCCTCGTGGAAAAACGCCTCGGGCGGGGCCTTTCTCACGGGGACCACGGGGCTTTTGCCCAGGGCCCGGATCTCCGCCGTGAATTCCGCGAGAAAGCGGCGGAGCGGTTCGGTGTCGTCGGGCAGGAAGGTGGCGAAGCGCATCCGCCGGCCGCCGACCCCCAGGAGTTCCAGGATGCTCCGGGCATCCTCGGTGTGGGTCACGGCGTTCACGGTTCCGGTGCCGTACCGGCAGGCGCCCGGGCTGCAGCCCACCAGGGCCACGCCGTCGGCGCCCATTTCAAAGGCTTTCAGGAGGAGGGCCTTGGTGATCCTTCCGGCGCAGGAGATGCGCACCATCTTGATCTCCGGCGGGATCTGGTAGCCGTTGTCCTGGAGAGTCTGGTACGCGGTGTGGGGCGCCCAGTTGCACAGATAGAGTATGATTTTAAAATCGTTCATCGATCGACAGCACCACGGGTTAGGGGTGACAGGTTAGTGCAGCAGGATCTCTTCCAGGGTCTCTTCAAAGAATTTCTGGCTGCGGAACGGGCTGTCCGCCGCGTTGGTGGGGCAGACGGAGATGCAGTTGCCGCACCCCTTGCAGAAGGCCTCGTCCACGACGGCGTGCCAGCCGGTGCCGTCAGGCTTCATGGTCACGGCCTGATAGCTGCACGCATCGATGCACCGGCCGCAGCCCCGGCAGGCCGCCTCGTCCACCGTCACGGTGAACCCCTTGTTCTGGCGCGCGCCGGTGGGCATGGCCGCGGCCGTGAGCATGGCGGCGGCGGCGCCTTTCTGGCGGGCCGAGATGCGGATGCCGGGCGGGTCGGCCAGGAACAGCCCGGACACGGAGGTCATCCCCGGGTAGAAAAAGGGGACGCCCGGGACGCCGGCTGTCTGCATGGCCACGGCCATGGCCCGCGACGGGAGGCCCTCCTGGTGGACGTACCGGACCCGCTTCCGGGCTTTTTCGCCCAGGATCACGGCCCCCACCTGCACCTGCTGGACGTGGCCGCCCTCGGTTTCCACCGTGAGCTGGAAGTCCCCCAGATTGCCGCTCAGCCGGCTGATCCTGGCTCCGGTGAAGGCGTGGATGTTGGGGTGCTCCGGCGGGTCGGCCGCGGGCGCGTCGTCCGCCTCGAACATGAAGACGTCCATGCCCATGTCGGCCAGGGTCAGGGCGCTCGTCACCGCCGCCTCGGACTGTCCGATCACGGCCGTGGCGAAGTTGTAGAGCCGGGTGGGGCTCGGGAAGGCGGTCAGCTTCCGGGACCGTTTCACCGACCGGTCGATGAGGCCCCGGAGCCGCGTCAGGGCCTGGTCCGGGTTTTTTTTGAGCAGGCTCAGGGCTTCCCCGCGGATGTTGCGGACCATGACCATGGACCGGCTGATGCCCGTGGCCGTGAAGAGGGCGTGCTTGAGGCGGCTCCGCTGGTCGGTGCAGGCGCTGCAGACGAAGTTGAGGGGGCAGCAGACGCACGAGCCCAGCACCAGCCGGGTGATGCCCTTGTCCCGAACGGTCTTGATGATGCCGGCGATGCCCTCGGGCACGCAGGCCGACGGCAGGGTCCCGGCATGGACCACGTCCGGGGCGCCCGCCAGGTCCTCGACATACCGGTCCATGCCCGCCACCCAGCCGAGGGAGTCGTTGCACCGGCAGACGAAGACCCCGATCCGGATCTCGGGCGACAGGCCGGGGTCGGGCTGGGTGAAGGAAAACCGGTTGCCCTTCCGCCCCCCGGAAACATCGCCCATGAGCAGGATGGCCTGGGAGGCCGCGGCATAGCCCCGCATCATCAGTGCATAGACGTCGGGTTTGGCGGATTTGGGGCCGTAGGCCCGGATGATGTCGTCGCCCTTGACGGCGGGCGCCATGTCGGGGTCGGCGATGATCACCGCGCCGGCATGCTCGACCACGGCCTCCTCGGTTTCGGCGTGGCGGATGGCGCCCATGGCGCCGCAGGCCTCGACGCACTGCATGCATTCCGAACAGGCCCCGCACTGGAGGCAGCGTCCGGCCTCCTCCCGCACCTGGGCCTCGGAGAGCCCCATGGCCACCTCCGAAAAGCTGCAGGTCCGGACGGCGGGCTGGGCCTCGGGCATGGGGACGCGGCAGTGGACGGGGATGTCCGTGGGGATGTCTCGGAACTCCCGGTCCGCGGGCCGCACGCAGGTTGCGGCAGGCGCGTGGAGACCGCA
>NZ_JBGSQX010000032.1:0-51521 GCF_041737845.1 Desulfococcus sp. | reverse complement strand
TCTCCCGGGGCCGCGGCTTCGTCCACATAGACGACGTCGCGGCCTGCGCGCCCAACGTCCTGGGCCACCGCCTCCTCCTGACCCCCGCTGCCGAGGCCCGGGGCGTCACCCCCCGGGAGGTCGTGGAGGCGGTCCTGGCGTCGGTCGATCCCTGGCCTGCTTGCGAAGACCGATGACGGCAAGGCGGCGAGAACGTCGGGGGAGGGGGCCTGCGGCATGAAGACGGAAAGCGGGCTTCTGTCGAAAGCGGCGCTCCTGGACCTCGCGGCCCGCCGCAGGGTCGACGCTTTCCCCCCCGGCGACTGGGAGAGCCAGTTCAGGGGCGCGGGGTACGAGTTCTGGGGCCTGAGGGAGATGGCACCCACCGACGCCTTCCGGGACATCGACTGGAAGGCGACGGCCCGGTCCGGAAGGCACTACGTGCGGGAGTACCTTGCCGACAGCCCGTTCAGCCTCATGATCCTCTACGACGTCAGCGGATCCATGGCCTTCGGGCGGAAGGAGCTGCTCCAGGCCAACATCGCCGCGGCCCTGGCCTGGAGCGCCGCGGCCTCGGGCAACCGGTGCGGCCTGATCCTGTTTGCCGACGCGGTGGTCGAGTATCTCCCCCCGCGGCCGGGGACGGCCCACCTCCACCGGATCGTTTCGACCGTGGCCGCCGCCCTGCCGCTTGCCGGTCGGAAGGCGGTCCTGGACGGCGCCTTCGCCCGCCTGACGGGGGAGATGAACCACAGCCTCGCCTTCATCCTATCGGATTTCACGGCGCCGTTTGAGAGCCGCTTTTCCTTCCGGCGGATGCCGGGCCGGCCGGTCGGCCACGAGGTGGTTGCCCTGAGGGTCCTGGAGGCGTGCGAGAAGGCGCTGCCGGAAGGCTCCTCGGGGCTGGCCGCGCTCCACGACCTTGAAACCGGCGAACGGGCGGTCCTCGATCTCGGAAAATGGCGGACGTATAACGAGCGGGCCGCCGCGCATCACCGGGAGTTGACGCTTCGGCTGGCGGATGCGGGGATTCGGGTGACGCGGATAACGCCCGAGGACGACTACATTCGGAAAATCCAGGACTTGATGAAAACCGGATGACCCGCGGGTGACGGCAGTTGGCCGCCTTGGCGCCCTGCAGGGGGCGCCCGGCGGCGGTGCGGCGGATTCGGGAAAAAGCGCGCGGCTAAAAGAACTTTTCCTGAATCCCCATGGGGTCTTTGAATTCCAGGTCGGGATTGAAGGGCAGTTTTTTCTCTCCCCGCTGATCGACATATTTCATGATCTCCAGGTCCACCTTGAGGGGCACGTCCACCCCGGCCTTGGCCAGACCCTGGCGCAGATAGGCTTCGGCGCGCGTTCCGAAGGCCAGCGAGTCGCCCAGGATGCGCAGCCCCTCGGTGGGGTTGTGGAAACCGATGGAGTTTTCCGCCCCGATGAAGAGGGAGCGGTAGAAGGCCTCCTCGTAGAACTCCTTGGCCTTCTCGTAGAGCTGCGGGTCGATGACTTTGCCTTCGGCCCGGGCCTTGTGTACGATCTCGAAAAGCTTGGCCACGGTGGCGGTCTGGTAGCCGGAACGGATCATGATGGAGATCACCTGATCCTGGATGCTGAAGACGCGGTCCTGGAGCCATTCGGCGGACTCGGCGTGGCACTGCTTGCAGGACTTCATGCCGGCCTGCACGGGGCTCATGATGCGGTGGTCGGAGATTTTGTGGATCCCGGCCACGGTATAGGGCATGTGGCAGTCGGCGCAGGAGGCCCCGGCCTTGAAATGGGTGCTGCCCTTGGTCCAGAACTCATATTCGGGATGGCGGATAAAGGCCATCTTGAACCCGGTGACGCTCTGGGTCCACTCTTTCACCGACGGGTCCTGGCGAATCCGCAGGATGATGTCCTCGATGCTGATGCTGCCGAAGGTGCTGTTGTGCCATGGGAAGTAGAGCCCCACCGACTTGCCTTCCGCGTTCTTGGGGATGTTGTAGGTCACATGGCACTGGGCGCAGACGGCCGAGCGCATCTCCTGGCGGGTCAGGGTGGCCGGGTCTTTCCCGATATTTTTCATGGCCTCGACCAGCGTGAACCCGCGGGAGATCTTGAGGCCCATGTCTTTGTTGTCGTGGCAGTCGATGCAGGCCACGCCCAGCTCTCGATGCGGTTCGGGGATCTTTCCAAGCACCTCCTTGAAGGATAGCTTGTAGTAATCCTCTCCCGCCTCCCTCTGGAGCTTCGGGGCATACGGCGTCTTGCAGCTCAGGCAGACCCCGCCCGCCTTGAGGCGGGAGGCGTCGATTTCCAACTGGTCGCGGACCATGAAGGCGTGCCCCCGGGGTTCGTTGTACTCCACGCCGAACCCCCAGCCGTTGAAGAGCAGGGCCATGTAAGGGAACTGGGAGAGCTTGTCCACGGAGACGGCGCCGCTGTCCATGCCGGTTTTGTACCTGCTGCGCCGCGTCCCCACGGATTCTTCGGTTTTCTTCCACAGCTCGTACTCCTCGGGAAAAGCCTTGCCCCAGACCGCCGGGTCGACCTCGTCATCGGGGATGGAAACGATCTGTCTGGGCTGGGGCTCGGGGGGGCTGCACCCGCCCGGGGCCAGGGCAACGACAAAAAGAACGCATACCGCCGATTTCATGTAATTGCTGAAAGCCATTTTTCCTCCTTGAATGTGACATGCCGGTTCGTTCAGCCGGACAATCGGACCCCGGCCAGTTGATGCTGCAAAAACCTGTGGCAATCCCAACAGTTTCGATCCTGGTCGATCCTGGCCACCCGCTCGGAATGACATCGGATGCAGTTGTTCTGGATGAATTTCTGGCCGCGCTCGGAAACCTGGATGACCTCCGGGGTATTGCCGGAGTAGAAAACGATCACATCCTTCATCCCGTCGATGGATTTCCAGACGTAGTAGGTCGGCAGGTTTTCATGCGGCAGATGGCAGTCCACGCACCGGATGCCGCGGTGGGCGCCGACATTGAACCATGCCTCATATTGGCCCTGCATGGCATGACAGGAGGCGCAGAAGATCGGCGCCTCCGTCCTGGCCATGAGTCCGGGCGGGCCAAATGCGATAAAAACGCCTGCGATGGCGGCAAGCGCACCGGCCGCCGCCAGATATTTCCATGGATGCTTTTTGAAAGATTGCATTCGCCACCCTCTCAAACCGGCGAAGCGCGCCGGCGCCTTTCCGTGGTTGAATACATGGGGTCCTGAATGAAAATGATCAACTGAAATACTTCATGAATTGAACCCGCTCGTAAGCCGCGGGATTGCTCGATGCCTCCTGGCTCATTTTCCCCCGGAAATCGGAAAGGGACGTGTAGTTGTGCCGACCCATCCAGTCCCGCAGGGTATCCAGCAGGGTGCCGATATGTTCCGGCCCTTTCTTGTAAAGGCTGGAAGCCACCTGAACCGCCTTTGCCCCGGCCAGAAGCTGCTTGATGACCGCCTCGCCGTCATGGATCCCCGTGGAGGCGATGAGATCGCAGGAGACCTTGTTGGCCATGATGCCGATCCATCTGAGCGGCATGGCCAGCTCCGCCGGGGTGCTGAACACGAAAGAGGGTTTGATCGCGAGCTTTTCGATGTCGATGTCCGGGCTGAAGAAGCGGTTGAAGAGCACCAGGCCGGCGACGCCCGACTGCGACAGCCGTTGGATCATCTGCCCCAGGTTGGAGAAATAGTGGCTGATTTTCAGGGCGATGGGAACGGAGACCGCGCCCGTCAGCTTTTCGATGACGGCAAAGTACATGTGCTCCTGCTCCTGGCTGGACCGGCTGAAATCCGAGGGCAGGAAAAACATGTTGAGTTCGATGGCGTCGGCGCCGGCATCCTGAAGCTGCCTGGCAAAAGCGACCCACTCATGGGAATAGACGCAGTTGATGCTGGCGATGACGGGGACCTGGACCTTCGCCTTGGCTTCCTGAATCAGGGAGGTGTACTCACTCAGCTTTTTGCCCTTCAAATGGAAATCATAGTAGTCGAATTGTTCCAGATGGACGCCTGCGGCTTCCGCTTCCTTCAAAATGTCTTCATGCTCGAAGACGATTTCCTCTTCGAAAATGGATTTCAGAACAATGGCCCCGGCGCCGGCTTTCGCGAGGGCCTCGATCTTTTCCGCCGATTTCGTCAATCCTGAACTTCCGGCCACGATGGGGCTGGGGAGCGTCAGGCCCAGATAGGTTGCTGTCAGATCCATCTCTGTCTCCTTTCGTTTCGATGTACGCCCCGGCGATCGGCGCTGGGTCGGGATGGCGGATTTCCCCGCGGGATGAGGCGTCCGGAGGGGTCCCGCCGGTCATGTCGCTTTTTTCATCCTGCCTTTGAAACGGAATCCGAAAGGCCCGCTCCGGACAGGTCAGGAGCGGGAGCCCGCCGGAAGCGGTTTCGGGTCTGGAGGCATCAGCGGAAGATTGCGGCAGCGGCAGGCTCCGGCAGGCGTTGGGGTCGGCATGTTCATGGCTCCTCCCGTGTGCCGTGGTGGATGAGTCTCCTGCGTCCCCGGTAGGAAGGGGTTGGGATCGAAGGGCGTCTGAAAACAGCCGCCATGCCTGCCTGCCGTGTCGAGCCAGGTCGAAGGCGCCGTCGCTCAGGTCCCAGATGACGGCGGCCGGCTGGATCATGCCCAGAAACGAAACGGCGATGTTTTCCGGGGACAGGTCCCTGCGCATCTCCCCGCGGTTCTGCCCCTCGATGACGATGCTCGACACGTTTCGGATAACGTCCCGGATGATTCCCAGAAGCTGCCGCCGCTTGTCCGGCATGCCGGCCAGGACCTCTTCCGAGAAGACGATCCGGGGGATCGCGCTGTTGCTGCGGATCAGCTCAAGGTGCCGGGTCAGGAGAATCTGCAATTTGTCGATGGGCTTCGCATCCAGCGTCGCCACATCCTGGAAATTCGCATTCAGGCGCGTTTGAATCAATCGCAGAACGGCGTCGACGATTTCGCCCTTGTTTTTATAATGCCGGTAGACGGCGGAAGGCACGATATCCACCCTCCGGGCCACGGCGGCCAGATTGAGGGCGCGCACCCCGCCGTCGCGGACGATCTCCAGCGCGGCCAGGGCGATCTGGTCGTGGCGTATCTCTGTTTTGAACCGTTTTTTGGGCATTTCTGCTCGAATGTGAATACATATTCACCTAATGAAGATGCGGGGGTTTGTCAAGCAAAAAAATGCGCCGGCGCTCTGTGGACGGGGCCTGACGGAGGCGGCCCGGGATCGAGCCGGTTGGCTTTGCTGCCATCCGAAAGAGGCGGCTTCCCCTTCCGCGGTTTGAAAGAACGCGGCGCCTTGCTTTTTGGCGTAAATCTGGTAAAAAAGCCTGACGGCGCAGGGCCGGAAAAACAGGCCGGACAATCCTGCGCCCATATCGGATGTCCGCGGAACCGCCAGGAAAAGGGCCCCGACAATGACTGATCATACCCCCATGCCGCCCGGCACGAGGCACCATGGACGCATCGTCTCGATTCCCGAGGAAGGGCGGTGCCTGGACCTCGTCCAACTGGACCGGCTGGAGCAGGCCTTCCGGGAGTGGGCGGCGGGGTCCCCCCGTGCGGACGTCCGCGCGGCAAGGCGGCGCATCCTGATGGTTTTTCTGCTGATACGCTACACGGGCGCCAAGTTGAACGAGGTTTTGGCCCTGAACCCTTTCGAGGACATCGACCCCGGCCGGAGGGTGGTTGTGTTTCGCGGCGAGGAAGCGGCCAGGGAAGCCCATCCGCGGGAGGTTCAGATCTCAGAGACCCTGTCCCGGGAGATTCAGGCCGCGCTGGCGGATCCTTTTTTCACGAAGGCCGCCAAAAGCCCCTTGGATGTCGATCCCGGCTTCGTGCGGCGCAAGTTTTATGACCGCGCCCAGGCCTGCGGCTTCCCGAAACGGCTGGGCGGCCCGGAAATGATCCGCAAGGCGCGAGCCGTGGAGCTGATCCGGGGCAACATGCCCCTGCCGGCGGTTCAACAGATGATGGGCCATTCCACCCCCAACCTGACCTTCTCCTATGTCACCTTCTCCCCGGACGACATGCGTCAGGTGGCGCGCGTCTTCATCGAGCGGGAGGCGTCGCGCAGAACCAGCGCCCGGAATTCGTTTTTCGGGAAGATCCATGCCATCGAGCGGGGGGACATCCAGACCCGCGTGGTGCTGACCACCGTCGGCGGTCATTCCGTCACCACGGTCATCACCAACGACAGCGTGGCGCGGCTCGCGCTGAAGGAGGGCGGGCTGATCACCGCGGAGGTCAAGGCCCCGTGGGTCATCCTCCTCCGGGGAAAGGAAGCGCCGGCAAGCAGCGCCGAGAACCGGTTCAGCGGGGTCGTCGAGCGCATCACGGAAGGGAAGGTGAATACGGAATACACCGTCCGCCTGACCGACGGCACGGCCGTGTGCGCCGTGGTCTCCACGGAAAGCGCCCGCTGCATGGCCCTCCGTCCGGGCGAACCGGTCTGGGCCGTCTTCAACTGCTTCGCCGTGGTCCTGCATGTCGAGTGACGGCCGCCCATCGGTGCGTCTGTCCTGAAAGATCAACGGGAATCTTGCGGCCAGAATGCGCGCGCCCGCTCGGCCGTTGCCTCCGGCGCCGAAAAGGTGGTCATGTCGCCCAGCATCACCTCGAAGCCGGTGAAGTCGCTGCGCACCCAGGGGGCGTAATTGCTTCGGACCGTGAGCACCACCCGCAGTTCCAAATCGTCCGAGCCGTCCTCCAGCAGAAGCAGGCCGAGGTTGTACCCGTTGCGGCCAAGGCTGCGGTAGAATTTCTGCACGCAGAGAACCCCCCGCGATAGATCCGTCCAGTCTTCCTCCCGGGTATTCCGCAGGGAGGTGACGCCGGGCAGAACCCCCCAGATCTCAAAAAACCCTTCGGGCGCAAACGCAGCCAGCCACTGCCAGGGGCCGGTGGCGCCGATCCAGCGCCGGCCGGCCTGCTTCTCCTGCGCCAGGTAATCGCTATAGAGGCGCGTGCCGGACTGCCGCCGGTGAAGGGCCGCGCGCTGCCGGAGAAAACGCTGATGGTTGGCGGGCTGCCGGTCGGCCTGCACCTGCAGATGGGGGTGGAGCAGGGACCCGCCGGCCGAGGGCAGGTGGTTCTGGGTGACGGCCATGAAAACCGCGGCAGGGTCGTGTTCCAGGACCCGCAGCAGGTAGTCCCGGCAGTTCCGGAAGCTGTCTGCGTAGGACTCTACGCCCGCGGTCCCGATGGGAACAAAGTGGCCGTCGTCGAAAAGGCTTACCGCGGAATACCGGCCGTAGGGAAAGAGATTGGGGAAGAGCGTCGAACTTCCCCGGATCATGCGTCCCCGGGGCCAGAGTTCGGGCGGCAGCCGCGGGGTCTGAAGGGCGATCCGGGCCTGGCAGAAAGGGCAGTTGTCCCGGTCTTGGGCAAAGGGGGGCGCTTCAGGCAGGGATTCGGCGCCGGGCTCGCGTTCTTCGCCGCGGCTGTAGGTGATCCTGCAGGTGCGGCCCGTGATGGGGTGGGTGCGGATCTCGATGGGGCGATCGGTAACCTCACCGCCGGGCAGCACGATTCGGGAATGAAATGTCTCCTGTTTAAAAGCCAGCATGGGCGTTTTCCTCTCGTGCGGGTCTGCAAAAGCCGTAGCGAGGCAGTAAAGCCCGGCGGGTCATGTCCCCTGATGAAGTCTGCGGCGCCGCGGCATTTACGGCGCTGTCAGGGCCGCGGTTTTCCGGTTTGTCTTTTGATGGGATGGCTGTGAGGAGCTAAGCAAGATTACACCCGAATGTCCAACGAAAACAGAAAAGGGGATGGTGGTGTTAAAACGATAACATACAGAAATCATATTAAATTCATCATTCACCCTGCCGGCTGAGGCCTTGTATTGGATATGGGAAACCCGTGGCACGGCAGGTCAGTCGTTATGAGAAGTAAAGAAAAAACGCGGGAAGAACCATCAGTCCGTTTTGAAAAGACGGCCGAGCATTCCCTTTTTCGGGGGCTCGGGTTCGGGAAGCCCCAACTGGCGGCAGATGGCAGCCGCCACCGCGTGTTCGGAAACATCTTCGCCCTCCACCACGATCTCGTCGCCCACCATGACCGCCGGGGCCACGGGCAGGTCCAACTCGAAGTAGGCATCGGTCTGATATTCGGGCTTGGGTTTTGCAGTGATTTCGATCTCCACCGGATATGTTGCGCCCAACCTGGGCATCATCTTTTTGAAATGCTTTCAGGGCTTGCCGTTGGGTTCGTTGAGAAAGAAGCGGACCTTGAGCATGAGAATCTCCTCTATGGTTTTTCATTATTTGACGGCTGTGCGGACATGGGTTTCTTCGCATCGGCCATATGGCCCAGGAAGGCTTCGGGCGGCAGAAAATCCACCAGGCGCAGATCGCTGCGCTCTTTTCCCCGGGCATCCAGGAAGACGATGGTGGGCACGCCCTGGACAGCGTATTCCTCCAACAGGCCTTCATATGCCGGATTGCCGCCCCGGGTTACATCCACCTTGACCATGATGAATCCTTCTTGCGCCTGTCGGACCACCTCGGCATGATGAAAGGTCGTCTCTTCCAGCGTCCGACACGGTGTGCACCAGTCGGCGTAGAAATCGATGATCACCGGCTTTTCCTGTGCGGCCGCCTGCTCCAGGAGCGCTTCAGAGTAAGGCTGCCAGTCGACCCCCGGCCCCCGCATGGCCCAGGCGGTGACCCAGAAGGTTGCCAGGACCAGGCAGGCCGTGCCCACGGTGGTTTTCACCCAGGGAAAGGTCCTGAAGCCTGCCTGATTTTTATCGATCCAGCCCAGGTGCAGGCCGGCGGCTAGGGCGAGCGCGACCGGCAGGAGCATCTTCAGGACTTCAGGCAGGACCGGCCGGATGAAGTAGGCCGCCATACCCACCAGGATCCAGCCCATGAGCTTGCGCACCCAGAGCATCCAGCCTCCGGCCCGCGGCAGGCGCTGAAGCTGGCCTGAAAAGAGCGCCAGCACGAACAGGGGAAGGCCCAGTCCGAGGCTGAGGACGAAGAAAATCAAAAATCCCAGCCAGGGGCTCCCCATGCCGGCCACCCAGGTGAGGAGCCCCAGCACGAAGGGGCCGATGCAGGGTGCGGCCACGATTCCCAGGGTGAGGCCCATGAACAGGCTGCCGAAGTACCCGGTGTGGGATTTGCCGGCGGCCCGGGCCAGGACGCCGGGCAGACGAAGCTCCCAGAGGCCGAAGAGGCTCGCGGCGAACAGGATCAGGACGCCGGCCACAAGGGCCGGCACGATGGGGTTTTGCAGCATGGCCCCCATCAACCCGCCGGTGAGCGCGGCCGCGACCCCCAAGGCTGAATTGGTGAGGGCCAGCCCCATGAGGTAACACAGTCCATGCAGCACCAGCTTGATCTGACCGGGCCTGTCCTGGGTGGTGCGGCCCCCGAAAAACGAGACCGTGATGGGAATCATGGGATAGACGCAGGGCGTCAGGTTCAGGGCCAGGCCCCCGGCGAAAATACCCAGCAGCGTCCAGAGCATGGCCCAGCCCTGAAGGGATGGGCTGCCAACCAAGTTACCGCCCGGCTGAACGGGCGTGGCGAGGCCTGCGGGCGCGCCGGCGATGGGCAGCCCCTGCTCCTGCCATTTCGGAAAACCGTAAGGGTCGCGGTAGACGTTCCTGTAACCGAGGGATACGGCCACACGGGCCGCCGAGTCGCTGCGGACTCATGTCAGGCCCGCTCAGTAAAAGACGAGCGCACGATCCTTATCCGACCCCAGAAAATCCCTGAGCTCCCCGGCCTTGCGCCAGCGGGACCACCAGGTGGGTTCCATCGAAAAATTGAGGGCGCCTTTAATATGCCCTGTGCGATATTCCCACTCCTGGCGGGTGTCGATCAGCAGCAGTTCGGAGGGCTGCTTTTCATATCTTTCGGCGAGCGCCTCGGTGGTGATGATGCCATAGCCGCCGACCTTGGCCTCGGCCATCACATCGTCCCAGGTGGCCTGCTTCGGCGGGATGGGACGCTGGGCGTACCAGACCGAGACGATGGTGATCAACACGGCCGCCAGCGCCAGGGAAATGGATGTCCGGATTTTCATGCCGGATCCTCTTCAATCTGCTGTCGCTTCCCGCCCCTTGCCAGCTTTGAAAGCAGGAATGTCGCCCCTCTGCGCGACACACCGAGCCTTTCCGCCAATGCTTTATCGTCCAAAGTCCCATGCGTTTTGAAAAGCGCACGCACTTCCGATTCCAGTTCCTCCAGCCAGTCCTCAAACAGCACCAGCAGGTCCGGATCGGCGATTGCCAGGAGCTGTTCCGACTGGGCCACCTTGTCCACCAGACTCCGGCACATCTGCGTTGGGTCGACACCTTCGCCCATGCATTCGGCCAGTCACAAATGGACCAGACTGGATACCTTGTCGCCTTCGGCCTGCCCGAGCAGGTTCATCAGAAAACGCTCGCGCGCGCCAGTGTCCAGGTCCGCCAGAAGTCTTTCCATGACCCGGGTGAGTTTCGACAGGGCTTCTTCCGGGGCCATGCGGGAGATGATTTCAAACAGTGCGTCCATGGGGATGGATAGCCTCCGTTGGGTTAAAAGGTGCTCCTGTCGGACAGGAGGTCTGCTGCCACAGCGCTCAGGGTTTGCAGGACGTCCAGGATTCTGGCATCCGCCAGTTCATAGTAGACAAACGGTCCTTCGCGCTCCACCCTGACCAGAAGCGACCGCTTCAACTCCTTCAGGTGATGCGACACCAGGGGCTGCGACAACTCGAGGGACTCGACGATGGCGGACACCGATTTCCTGCCGCTGCTGATGAAAAGCAGTATCCGCAGGCGGTTGCCGTCGGACAGGCTTTTGGCCAGGAAGGCGGCGCGTTGAAGGTGATCCTGATTCAACGGGGATTGCCCCGAAAATCCCTGGCACGGCCTTTCCGAAGCCGGTGAGATCCGGTTCGGATCTTCATGCAAGGGTAGCTTTTCTGTCTTGCCCATCATTCGATACCCCGGCGCATCTGATGCCGATAGTTATATCAGTAAATAAATGAACGTTTATATGCTGATATGATGGTTGTCAAGTGGAGAATGAACGGATGGCGCAGCGGTATCGTGAATTGGAAAGCCGGGTGCGGGAAACCCCACTGGGACCCGCGATCAGCCTGCGCGGTTTCGCCCGGACGGGCGCCTATGCCGGGTCTTTGCATCCAGCCGGAAGCCGGACGATGAATGCCGCCCCGCAGCCCGCCCCGCTGACAAGGCTGAGGTCGCCCCCCAGATCCCGGGCCAGGGCGAGGGCGCCGGCCAGCCCGACCCCGTGCCCCCGGACGGGGTCGGACCCCGCCGCCGAAAGCTGGAAATAGGCTTCGAAGATCTTCCGGTGGTACTCGCAGGGAATCCCGTCGCCGTCGTCCTTCACCGAAAAAACGAGGTTGCCGCCGTCCTGCCGGACGGCAAAATCGACCTGCCGCTTCCGGTACTTGAAGGCGTTGCTCAACAGATTCCGGAGGATCTGGCGGGTCTTGTCCGCGTCCAGCAGGAAAGACCTCTCGAGGAGGGAGGGCTCGACGGCGAGCACGAGGCCCGCGGGCGAGGCGATCCGGTCCATGTCCGCGAAGGAATCCGCCGATTTCATGGGCTCCGAGATCCCGCTGTCGATCAGGTCGAAAAATTCCGTCAGCATCTCCCGGATCATGGTTTTGAGGGGGGTTTCGGTCCTCACGATGATGCCCTCGCCCGACCGCGCCAGTTCGAGGGCGTCGTGCGTCAGCATCTGGGCTGCGCGGGTGTTGCGAAGGAGCCGGGTGAGGACCCGCTCCTGCCTGGGCGTGAGGGGGCCGTACTGCTCCCGCCGGGACAACAGCCCGCTCAACCCGGCCTGGATCACCGCGAGAGGGTTCTTCAGGTCGTGAATCAGCAGGTCGATCTTGATCTCTTTTCGGGCCACCGCGATATCTCCGGGAATTTATGGACAGCCGGATGATGTCACGGGATTGTTTGGCGTGTCAAGGGGGCGGTTCGGACGAGCATGACAGAAGCTCCGGACCTTTGAGTTGATGCCTGCGGTGTTGTTCATCTCTTTTCTTGGGTGGTATAATATTTTTGTTTCGAGCTTCTGGGTTTGTCCGGTATTGTCAGGGATAGGAGACCTTTTTTCAATAACGGCCGGAGAACCTTCGTCCTGAAATACTTTCTATCCTTTATCTCTATGAAAGCCTGGATTTCTTCTCTAGCCCGGGGGATCTGACAAAAATCAAGTATTCTTGCCACCCGTTCAACTTGGGGGGTGACTTGGGGGGTGACTTGCCCGTTCCTGCCACCTTTCCGGCAACCACCGGCTCCGTTTCTTCCGGCTGCCGGATCCAGACGAAGGCTTCGTTGTACCCGCTTTTTTCAGAAATCATCGTCCACGACCTGTCTGCCGGGGTGGATATGTTTCGGGAGCAGGGCAATCTTGTCGTCGGCCTGCCGGATCCCGGCGGTCAGGGAGCCGTCGTCCGCGTCGAAGAGCCGGATGCCCACAAGGACGGCCGCCTCGAACACGGCGCCGATCCGGCAGGTGAGGCTGCCGTTCTCGATGCGCTGAAGCAAGCCCCGGGAAATGCCTGCCCGATCGGCCAGGTCCTGCGCCGTCATGTTGCGCTCCTTACGGGCAATCTTGATCTGCTTGCCGAGAAGTGCTGCAGCATGGATGGTGATGCGGGAGTAGGTGCGCTTGGCTTGTTTTGGCATGTCTCGCCTCGAATGATCTATGAATAGACCATATCCATAAGATATGATTTATATATAGACCATCCTAAGGCGGCAGTCGTCTTTTCGTCAAGCAAAAAACGGTTGGTGGGGCCAGGATGGACAGGTGTTTTCATCCCGCCGACCCGGCGGGCAGGCGCCGTCTATCATGCCTGGTAGACGGCGTCAACGACATCCGCGATCTCCGCCCCGATGCCGTGGCGGTGAAGGACCTGCCGGATCTCGGCAACCTGGGCGGGCGCAGTGATATCGATGTCCGCACCGCAGGCGGTTTCCCGGAGTGGATAGCCCTGCTGATCCAACACCCGCACCGCCTCGGCATAGGGGGCCACCAGCAGGCCCAGCACCGAGTAATCCCCCATGTAAAATGCCGGAAGGCGTGTGTTGTCCATGTACGCCGCCCGGCTGCGCCGGTCATTTGGAAGTATGACGATTTTACCCATCGGTGGTGTTCTCCTTTTTTACCCAGAAAAAATGACCATTCCGGGTGAGGATTGCAAGAAGGTCCGGCGGATCGATGGGGCGTTTCTTTAAAAGGCTGCGCGCAGTCCTAAATCCGATCCCGGATCACATGAAACGACAGGGCCGACCCCGTGACCCGGCTGCGGCCGGTGTAGAGGAAAATCGCCGCCCAGAGCACCTGCAGGGAGAGGATGACGGCGGGGTGCCACAGGTATCCCATGCCTGCCGGCACATCCGGCGCGGGGGTCTGGACCGCCGGCTGGAACAGGGCCGTGAGGACGGCGTATCCCACGGCCGCCATGGCCATGATCTGGTAGGCGGAGATCTGCCGGCCCCCGCGAAAGTCGGCGCGGAGCATCTCGGAGACCGAGCGCCAGATCTGGGTGATGAGGAGGGTTTCGAAAAAGGCCGTGTTGTAGAAGCCCTTCAGGAAGAGGTAGACGCCCGCGATGCCCGAGGCGCAGTAGATAGCGGCGGTGACGGCCTGGATGGGCAGGACCCGGCGGCCGTCCCATCCGTCGGCGTAGGCGATCTTCTTGGTCTTGCCGGAGAAGACGAAGCACAGGTTCCGGAAGAGTCTCTGGATGAGGGGCGGGCAGTCCGCAAGGGGCCTGCCATAGCAGCACCCGAAGCTGATGCAGGCGAGCCGGCCGATCCCCTCCCCAAAGGCGTAGGATATGGAGAGGGCCGCCATGAAGGTCATGACGGCCACCGGTGCGGTCATCCACGGTTTCAGGGCGAGGTTTACGGCCGCAACAATCCAGGGCGCGATGAGGATGCCCACGAAGGAGGCCCCGCCCACGGTGAAGGTGTGTTTTTTCTTTTCGACGATCCGGGCCACGATCTTGGAGGCGGGGATGCAGACCCCCAGGAGGGCTGCGGTGATCGTGGCGATCGCAGCGGGTGATGCCGCCGTGGCTCCCATGAGGACGATGAAGATCATGACGGCCAGCACATAGGCGTTGGCGGTGAAGAGCCCGTAGAAGGTGAGGTTTTCGCCCTGCCAGTCGCCCTCGGGATGCTTCCTTCGGGGGATGGCGGCCAGCATCTGCCACCGCTCCCCCGGCAGTGCCTTGAATCCCCAGCTTAAGACCAGGGAAATCGCCAGGGTCAGCCCCAGCACGAACAGTTCGTCGATCATGCACCTGTCTCCTTTGCCTGTGAATCAAAATTCCGCGGGTTTCGCCGGGCGATCTCCTGGCGCACCCGGACCTCGGTCTCCACCAGGGGCCTGCCGAACCCCTCCGAAAACCGGGTTGCCGCGTCCGTCCGATGGAGGTTGTAAAGGATGTCCTCCGAAAAGGTCACCCGCCCTTTCTGGAAGATGAGGATATCCGTGGAGGAACCGGGCCGGTAAAGGCTCTTGGGCATCCCCTTTTTCAGGAAGATGCCGGGGGTCACCTCCCTTGGATTGTCGTACCGGTCTTCGCTGTAGCACTGGACGATGTCGCCGATCATGAGGGCCGCGACCTCGATCACGGCCACCCGCCCCACCCCGGTACCCCCGGGCACGTCGGTGTCGATGACGGTGACGACCCGCCGGTTCTTGGAAAAGGAGGCCCTGGTTGACATGATGGCCCCGGGGTTGCACGGCCGATATTCGCCGGCGATCTCGTAGAAATCCAGGACCCGGCCGGCCACCGGGGTGTGGTTGTAATGGTATTTGTCGGGAGTGAGCCGGAACACGGCCACGTCGCCGTCCCGGAACGCCGCAAGCCACTCCGGCTTGTGGGCGCCGATCAGCTCCGCATAAGTGAAGAACTTTTCCTTGATGAAGAACTGGGAGATCCGGGAGAATGATCCAACCAGGACCCGGGCGTCGGCGGGCGAGACCACGGCATCCGGGTCGTCCGGCATGGGCCGGGCTTCCCAGTAGCGGATCTTCCGCTCGAAAACCTTCCGGGCCGTGTCCAGGGCATGGGGCGGGTCGAGGCATTCGTCGAGGTTGATCCCCAGGTCCCGGTAAAAGCGGCCGGCCCGGGCCAGGCGGCTGCCGATGGCCGCGTCGTAGGCGACCCACCCCAGGACGCTCGATACCCTGGCGGAGGTCAGGAGGGTGAAAAGCCGCGTCGGCTGCTCCCGGTCGGCGGCATAGAGGGTGTTGACCAGGCGGTCGGCGAAGAGGGTTTCGGTTTCGACCCGGCCGGTGGCGCGGTCGATGTACTGGTGGGGGGCAAGTGACATCATGCGGCGTCCTCCTCCTCCGTGTTGCGCCGGATGTCGTGATGGATGCTCAAGACCATGAGCCGGATCAGGCGCCCGAGGGACCGGTCGTCGATCTCCTCCGAGAGGATCCGCGCCCGGATCCTCGTCAGGAACTCCCAGGCGCTTCGCCCCTCCAGGATCTCCGACAGCGCTTTCCGAACGGCGTCCCGCCCCAGGGCGGCGCAGGCGTCCAGCTTCTTGAAATCCTGTTCGAGGTCATCGAGGGCTTCGCGGATCTGGCGTTCCCTCAGGGATTCCCGGTAGTATCGTTCCGCCGCCGTGTTGAAGGCCTCCCCTGAAAGCGCGAGGGGGGTGGGGGCGCCCGCCTGGTCCAGGATGGACCGGGTCAGGCGGTCGGCCGCGGCGAAGTTCGTCGGGGATTCGATGCGGCGGGAGAGGTCGGCCAGGGTTTCGGTAAGGCCCATCATCTCGATCAGGTCCGGCGCGTCCGCCTTGAGGGTCTCGACGAGGGCCTTTCGGAACTCCTGGTTGTAGACCCGGATGGTTCCGTGGTAGCGGTGGCTGGGGCGCGTGCGTTGGGTCCGCGCAAGGATGCGGGCCATGAGCGCGTTGGGGGTATCCTTTCGGATGAAGAAGGTGGGGATGCCGATGGCGCTCCCGAAAAAGATCTGGCGCCGTTCGCTCTCGATGAACGGGTCGTCGGGGATGTGGGCGTGAGTGATCGTCCCGCTGAGGATGTATTTGCAGGCCAGGGCCGTGACCAGGTTCTGGAGGGCCGCGGCCGGGGCCATGTCGCCGCGGATGGATTCAAAGAGGCTGTAGTAGCGACCCTCGAAGCCCGAAAAGCCCATCTTGGAGAACTCCCGAAGCCGGCAGGGCAGGTACATGGGCATGGCGGTGTCGAAGATCCCGAACTCGGCCAGGTCCTGTTTGAGGCGGGCGTCGTTGCCAAGCTCGCCGTTCAGGGCCGGGCTCCGGTCGGTGCTCATGAGGGCCACGAAGTAGTCGAGGAGCCGGTAGTCCCGGACAAAGTCCCCCCGCAGGCCGAAGATCCTGCTGAACCACCGGTCGATCCATTTGGGGCCGAAGGGCGTCACGGGCTGGCCCATGACCTTGAGCCTGGCCTTCTTCTTCCACCGCCGCCAGATCATCCGGAGGTGGGTGAAGTCGAGCTCGTGGGGGAGGAAGCCCAGGGCCTTCTCGGGATGGAAGTCGCTGAAATCGAGGCGATAGGGCGCGGCGCTGTAGGTGCCCACGAACAGGGGCAGAAAATGTTCGGTGATCTTGATGACCAGGTCTCCCAGGGTCTTCTCGTCCCGGGCGTCGAACCCGGAAGCCGGGTCTTTCATCAGGGCCGTCAGCTTCCGGCTTCCCAGGCTGATGTGGGTGCCGTTGTTGGCCAGGCTGACGTTGGAAAGGGACGGCAGGACGACCAGGTTCCGGGTGATGATGCCCGCTTCCTTGAGCTTGGCGATGCCGTTCAACTGGCTCCGGGAAAGGACCTTGTGGCAGAGGTGCATGTACCGGTGCTTGGTCTCGCCGCAGTCCCACCCCGAGAGGCACGGGCTCATGTAGAGTTCCCGGTAGAAGGCGTCCGGGATCAGCTCGTTGAGCTGCTTCTGCCGGGTGTGGGTGTGGGGGGCGAAATAGACCCTGGCCCGCTGCCCGCTGCTCAGGAGGCCAAACTTCCGGTTGGCATGGAGGATCAGGAGTTGGGAGAGAAGATAGCGCTTGGCGGTCTCCCGGGCGATGCCGTGGCCCGGCGGCGTGTTCCGGACCGGGAGAACGGGATGGAAGGAATAGGTCTCCGGCGAGGTGTTGTCGTTGAGGAAGTGGCCCATGAGGTGCAGCCCCGCATCCCGAACGAGGGCAGGGGCCTCCGGAGGGTCGCCCACGGCATCGGCCAGGGCGAGCTTGAGCAGGTAGCTCACGGGGACGCGGATGTAGGTCTCTCCGTTTTTCACGAAGGTGAACCTGTCCGCGTCGCACCGCCTCGGGCCGTCCGGCCGGTTCCTGTCGGCAGCCAGATCGCGCGTGAAGACCCTCCGGGAAGCGTCGTTCAGGGCGGCGTGGTGGAACCGTACCCAACTGTTTTCCCAAATGCCGTCCGGATTGTCGTCCAAAAAATTTTCGAGGTCGGTGACGAGGCGGCGGGAGGTTTCGCCGGTCCCGGCCCGCCGCAGGAGATTCTGGTAATAGTTGGACCCTTCGATGGTGACGGCCAGGTCCACATTCTCCCGGCTGCCGGCCACGACCGCCTGAAGTTCGTTTTCAGCCCCCATGGTGGTGTCCATGAAGGCAAACGGCAGGGATTCCGCAAAGAAATCCGGCCTGTCGTCCGGGCCGGCGCCGAGCACGCCCTGAATCCTTGGCAGCGCTTCGGTCAGCCAGTCTTCGCGGTCGGGTCGTTGAGGGGTGATCATGTCGGTAAACAGGGGCACTGTCCTTCCCAAAGTGTTCTCCTTGATCCAGGTCGATTTTTCCATTATAGACTTCCAGAAAAAGAGGACCCGCGGCGACCCCCGAATGAAAACCGGCGGGCCGGGTCCTGCTTCAGGGGCCTCTTCGCCTGGAAGGTGATTTTCTGGTAGCGGAGTATATCGGACTTGGATGAGGCCCGGGTTAGGCCCGGGTTAAAATTCGATGAAATATGATGGACAAGATAGCGATAACGGTCGCGGGACGCGTCTATGAAGAAGGGGGATGTCGGGTATGGAAGGCAATAGACACGCGGAAACACATCCAGGCGACGGAGGGATCGGGGCCGCGCTGGAGCGGAGCATTCTTCACGGCCTGGCCTGTGAGTGGGAGCATGCGCTCCGGGGATTGCCTGAGCCATACCGGCTTCGTCTGAAAAAGCCCCTCTTCCGGCTCGAAGCCATGAAGGACCGCCTGGGGTACTGGTCCGATGCCCGCGGTGAGATCGGCCTCGCCAGGGACCTGGTCCTCAACCACCCGTGGGACAGCGTCCTCGAGGTCCTTCACCACGAAATGGCCCATCAGCTTGCCTGCCGGGCACTGGCCTCCGGCGGCCAGGAGACGGCCCACGGCCCCCGGTTTCAGGAGGCGTGCCGCCTGCTGTGTGCCAACCCTGAAGCCTCGGGCCGATACGAGACCCTCCATGAACGTCTCGCGCGGAACAGCTTAAACGAGGAGGACAAGCTCGTCCTGCGGATCCAGAAGCTCATGGCCCTGGCCCGGAGCCACAACCGGCATGAGGCCGAGGCGGCCATGCAGAAGGCCCACGAGCTGATGCGCAAGCACCATGTGGCGCAGCTTGCGCAGAAAACCCGGCGGGAGTTCGTGAGCGTCTTTGTCGGGGCCCCGGCCCTCCGCCATTTCGTCGAGGCCTACGAGCTGGCCCATCTGCTCCAGGAATTTTATTTTGTCCATGGGATATGGATTTCCGCCTATGTGGTGGTAAAGGAGCGGATGGGGCGGGTCCTGGAGATCAGCGGAACCTCCCGGCACGTCCGGGTGGCCGCCTATGTCCATGATTATGTGTGCCGGTTCATCGACCGGGAATGGGAGGCATACCGGAAGGAGAAAACGCGGCCGCCGGGGCAGCGCCGGAAAAGCGATTTTGCATGGGGCGTGGTCCGGGGCTTCCGTTCAAAGCTGATGTCGTCAAAGGCGGACCCTCAGGCGCCGGCCGTCCCAGGGGAGCTGATACCGGTTCGGGATGCCCAGCTCGACGGCTACATGCGCCGCCGGTATCCCGTTATCCGGAAAGTCTCGGGCAGGGCCGTGCAGCACAACCCATGGGTGTTCGAGGAGGGCATCCGGCTCGGGGAGGGACTGGTGATCGCGGAGGGGGTTTCCGAGCGGGACGGCGACCGCGGGAAACGCCTGCCTCATTTCGACACGTGATCCTGCTCCAAGGCCAGGAGCGCCGCCTTGATGTGGACGCCGCCCCCGAATCCCGCAAGCCTTCCGTCGGCGCCGATCACCCGGTGGCAGGGGATCACAATGGGGATGGGGTTGCGGTGATTGGCACCCCCGACCGCCCGGGAAGCCTTGGGGTTTCCGATGCTCCGGGCGATCTCGCCGTAGGAGGCCGTACGGCCGTAAGGGATCTCCCGCAGGGCCTGCCACACCTTCAGTTGAAAGGGGGTGCCGCCAAGATGGAGCTCCAGGGAAAAGGCCGTCAGGTCTCCCGCGAAATAGGCCGAGAGCTGGCGGACGGCCTCCGCGAAAGGGGCCTTGTCCCGTCTGGACCGGGGATCCGGAACCGGCGGCGGTATCGTGTCGAAATGGATGAAATGGAGCCGGTCGCCGTCCCCCTCGATGAGGAGCTTTCCCACGGGGCTGTCCATATGCCAGTGATACATGATGATTTTCCTTGTTGATGCGGGCTTCGGGATAATGATGCCGGCCTGGGCTTCCTTATAGCACCCCATGGCCGCCGGGCACAACGGGGAATCGGCCGGGGAGGGGGCGTGATCGGGGTTTTCGGGGGGTCGCGATCAGATGGCGGATTTAGCCTTTGACAAAATGGATAAGGATAAGTTATCTTAAATACACATAAACGGTACCTCTTTAAACCCTTTGCGGTTGCCATCATCAAACCCGGGAACTCCATGGATCGCAGAACGCTGAAAGGAGCCCCATGAAATCGGAGAAGACGGAACCCATGACACTCACAAAAGCCACCATCATTGAAAAACTTCAGGACGAATTGGGGTCGGACGGTTTTACGAAAAGCAAGAGTTCGGAAGTGATCGAGACGCTGCTCACGATCATGAAGGATACCATGGAAAAGGGAGAAGACATTCTGATTTCGGGGTTCGGGAAATTCCAGGTGCGCGAGAAGTCCCAGCGGAAGGGACGGAACCCCGCGACCGGCGACACCATGATGCTCTCCCCGAGGCGGGTTGTCACCTTCAAATGCTCCGGCCGCCTGAGGGACAGGATCAACGGGGAGGAATAGCGCGTTTTTACAGGCCCCCGATCTAAAAGTCATCAAAGAGGGTTGGCTGGTGCCAGCCCTCTTTGGTTTTGAGCCCCGGCCCCGGGGGCCGGGGCGGCGGATCGATCATGATGAGGCATTCGGACGTCAGGGGCAGGCTGTGCTGGTCGGTGATGCCCCGGATGCATCTCGAAAAGCGGGGAAAACAGAGCTTGAGCTGCAGCATGGGCCGCCCGGAAAAAAAGCACAACCGTTTCGGAAACCCGAATGTGAGCTGTTCCGGTATCATGTTTCGGGAAGCCTCTTCGAGGCGGTCACAACCCCAGGTCCTCGTTGATCAGGATGACCTTGACCCGGCCTTTCGGGTAGGCCTTTTCCGTGATGGTCCAGGTGTTGCAGATCCGGGACGGGCTCTTGCAGTCCTCGCACCGGCCGGTTTTGACGCACGGGGTCTTCATGTCGAGCCGCATGGCATTGACGGGGGCGACATAATTCTTGATGCGGAGCATGGCCTCCTCGATGTCCGGAACGATCTTGTTCCGCCCCGCCAGCACCACCACCTCCCTGGGACCGAAGGTCAGTCCGCCGATGCGGTTGCCGATCATGTCGAGGTTCACCAGCTGGCCATCCTCCGTGACGGCGTTGGTTCCCGTAAAATACAGATCCACCAGGAGGGAGTGCCTTCGGTGTTCGATCTTCTCTGCGGCCGGGATGTCCTTTGCCGTGGTGTCGATGATGGTGATCTCCCGGCTTTCCACGATGGCCTCGTATATGCCGGACGCCGCGAAGGTCATGGATCCGCCCCACGAAACCGACTTGGGCTGCGATTTGGGCAGGATGTCTTCCATCACGATGCGCCTGGCGCCGTCCAGGCTGGATGCGGTGAAGACTTCGAAATGATTGGTCTCCAAGGCCTCCTTGACATCGCCGAAGCGGATCTCCCAGAAATTCTGAATCGGTTGGTCCATATGCGTCTCCTTCTATTTTCCCCGGCGATTTCTCCCGGGCGGTTCTTCCAGGTTTTGGGTTCTGTTTCCGATGCGATTCCGCGGCTGCCGTCCGGGAGAAGGCCTTTCAGACCTGCGGGCTGGCGGCGGCATCGCCCCCAAGGGGTCTATAGGCCACTTTGAGTCTGGCTTCAAGAAAAATTAGCCCTGAAATATAGAGGGTTATGTGAATACTTGAAAAACCGGCGGGTTTGACGTATGCTTCGGGATATCCGTGCGGCGGGTTTTCGCCGACCCGCAGTCATCCAACCCTGAATGTGGCACCCCTGGAAGGAGGCGTTTGCATGAATGGCGATCCTATCCGCAGCCGAAAATGGATCCCGTGGGCGGCCGGGCTGGCGATGAGCCTTCTCTTCGGCTGTATCGGGCCTCCCGAGGGGGTCCGGCCGGTGACGGACTTCAGCCTCGAACGGTACCTGGGCGTCTGGTACGAAGTCGCCCGGCTGGACCACCCGTTCGAGCGGGGCATGACCGACGTATCCGCTACCTACAGCCTGCGCGAGGACGGCGGCGTCGAGGTCCTCAACCGGGGCTTCGATCCGGCGTCCGGAAAATGGAAGGAGATCCGGGGCCGGGCCTACTTTACCGGCAGCGAACGCCAGGGCAGCCTCAAGGTGTCGTTTTTCGGCCCGTTCTACGGCGGCTACCACGTCATCCAACTGGATGAGGCGGCGTACGGCCATGCGCTGGTGTGCGGCCCCAGCCGATCCTACCTGTGGATACTGTCCCGGGATCCCCGTTCAGGCCGGGAAAAGACGGCCCGCCTGGTCGAAACGGCGCGCGCTCTGGGATTCGACACGGACCGGCTGATCTTCGTCCCCCATGAACAACATCCATTATGATTCAGAAGGCTCGCAGAAAGACGGCAGTCCCGGGCACGCCGTTTCCGCTCCAGGCCCCGGGGCGCCGGAGAGCAACGCCTCGACGCATTGGTCTTTCTGCTCCCAGAGGGCGTTGACCCAATTCTGAAATGCGTCGCGAAACGCGTCGTCGTTGAAATAATCGCCCAGCATGGCGGGCGAAATGGGCAGTGCCCTCACCTGAACGCGGATCTCCCGGATTCTGCCGCACAGAAAATCCCAGAAGGATTGCGGCCCCCCGGGATACGCGATGGTGACATCGATCATGCTGTCGAGGTATTCCCCCATGGCCCCGATAACGAAGGCGATGCCCCCGGCCCGGGGTTTCAGGAGGTTGCGGTAGGGCGAGCCCTGCCGGTCGTGCTTTTTGGGGGTGAAGCGGGTGCCCTCGACAAAGTTCATGACCGACACCGGAATCGTCTTGAATTTTTCGCACGCCTTGCGGGTGACCTCAAGGTCTTGGCCCCGGAGGTGGGGGTTTTTTTCAAGGAAGCGGCGCGTATACCGTTTCATGAATGGAAAATCGAGGGCCCACCAGGCCTGCCCCAGGACGGGAAACCAGAACAGCTCTTTTTTCAGAAAGAATTTCAAGAACGGGATCCGCCGGTGGAAGATCCGCTGGAGCACGAGGATATCGACCCACGTCTGGTGATTGGACACGACCAGATACCAGCTCCGGCGATCGAGTTTTTCCATACCGAATACCCGAACTGTGGTATCGGTAAAGGCATCCTGGTTGAGATTGTTGCATCCGATCCAGTTTTCGGCGCATCGGGTCAGGATGCGGTCGCAGAATTTCCGGAAAGCGCTTTGGGGAAGTGCCGGCTTCAGAACGGCCAGGAGGAAGATCGGAATGACCCAGAAGAGGGTGTTGACGGCATAGAAGAAGAGGGATACGGCCCCCCGGAGATTCGAAACGGCGTCGTTGGTCATCGTCGTACCTGCGGCTTTCGGTTGATCGGTTGAGGGTTGGGAAAATATAGCGGGGCAGGTCCCGGCCCCGCAAGCCCGGACCCGGATATTACAAATATTTTACAAACAAGAAGGAAGGGTTCTGCACCATGACGCCATTCATCACGGCGCTAATCATCACCAGCGGGATCTGCCTGGCGGCGGGGGGGATGCACCTCTCGATCACCCTGCGCCGGAGAGAGGCCGCGGCCGGTCTCTTATTTGCCGCCATGTGCTTCAGCGCAGCCGTCAACGCGATGCTGGACGCCGCGGTGTTCCAGGCCGCGGACCCCGCCGCCTTCGTGCCCCTGTTCAAATGGCAGGCCGGCGTACAGGGGATATTCTGGACGTCGCTCACCTGGTTTGTCGTCTTCCAGAAGGGCTGCGCCCGCCGCTGGCTGGCCTGGGCCGTCACCGGGGCATTCGCCCTGGCCCTTGTCGTCAACATGGCATCCCCCGCGGGCGTTTTTTTCCTGGCGATCGAACCGCTGCCGCTGGTCGATCTGCCCTGGGGCGAGCGGATCGCATACGCATCCGGGGAGGCCAACCCCCTGCGCGTGGTCGCCGACATCGGCGGGTGCCTCATGGCGGGGCTGATCGCGGAATGCGCTCTCCGCCTCTACCGGAAGGGGCTGCGGAGGGAGGCCGCAATCCTGGGGGGCGGGGTGCTTCCATGCCTCGCGATCGCCTACCTCCACGGAACCCTGGTCCAGGCCGGCATCGTCGGTCCGCCGCCCATGTCGAGCTTTGCCCTCCTGGTCCTGATCCTCATCCTGTACGCATCTTTGACCGGCGAGCTGCTCCGGGCCTCGGAAGCGGCCCTGGAGATTGCGGCAAACGAACGACGGTGGCGCGCCCTGATAGAGAACATCAACCTCATGGTGTCTGCCATCGATCGCGACAAGAAGATCAGCTACGTCAATCCCCGGTTCCTGGAGGTCACCGGGTTTTCGCGCCGGGAGATGGTCGGTCGCCGTTTTCTGGAATTCGTTGCAGAAAAGGACCGCGGGCCGGCCCTCGAACGGTTTCAGCGCGCCATGAACGGGCGCGTCCGCAGCCGGTACACCTCCACCCTGATGAAAAAGGACGGCGCCGAGGCGCGGATTTCCTGGTTCAGCCTGGCCTTGCAGGACGATTCGGGAAGCACTGCCGGGCTCATCAGCGTCGGCGAGGATGTGACCGCTGCTGAAGTGGCGCGTGAGGCCCAGCGATTGGTGCGGGACCAGGCCCTGGCAGAGTTGCGGGAGGTGACGGGGCGCCTCGAGGCGGATAATGCGGCCCTGAGGGCGCGGATGGCGCAGGAACTTTCGTCGGAGGAGGCCGGGCAGCAGCGCCCGGTGTCGGCTCCGAATGAACCCCCTGCCGACGATGAACCGTTGATGCCCATGGAAGAGATCGAGCGCCGGCACATCCTGGAGGCCCTGAAGCGCGCGTCCGGGCGCATCAAAGGCCCGGGAGGTGCGGCCGAACTGCTGGGCATGAACCCTTCCACCCTGCGGAACCGCATGAAGCGGTGCGGGGTTGCGCGGCCCTGAGGGGTCCCTGCGGGAAGGTCCTGACAGATCCGGGCCGCGATGATGCCCGATGCCGTTAACGCTGAGATTCAAGGAACAACTGCTGCCTGATCGTGACCCCTGACCTCACATGGATCCAACGCCCCGTCGTCCGGGCCACTCTTTGGATGACCGGCACCCTGGCGTCGTTCCTGGCCATGGCCGTGGCCGGGCGGGAGCTGTCGGCGGGGCTGGGCACCTTCGAGATCCTGTTTTTCAGGAGCCTGACGGGGCTTGTCATCATCGGCGCCGTTCTTCTAAAGAAACGCCGCGGGAGGGTCGGGTCCCGGCACCTTTCCCTTCACCTCCTGCGCAACCTGGCCCATTTCGGGGGGCAGTTCGGCTGGTTTTACGGGCTGGCATTCATCCCCCTGGCCGAGGTGTTCGCCATCGAGTTCACGGTGCCCGTCTGGACGGCCCTGCTGGCGGCCCTCATCCTGAAAGAAAAGCTGACCGCGCCCCGGATCGCCGCCGTCGGCCTGGGAATTTCGGGCATGCTCATCATCCTCCGCCCGGGGCTTTCCGTCGTCACCCCGGCGGCACTGGCCGTCCTGGGCGGCGCCGTCTGCTACGCCCTGTCCCACACCCTCACGCGGCGGCTGGCCCAGACCGACGCCCCCATCGTCATCCTGTTTTACATGACCCTCATCCAGCTTCCCCTGGGATTCCTGCCGGCGCTTCGCGGCTGGGTGACGCCGTCTGCGGCCATGTGGCCGTGGCTGCTGGTCGTGGGGGGGACGGCCCTGAGCGGCCATTACTGCATGGCCCGGGCCTTCGCCCTCGCCGACGCGACGGTGGTCGTCCCCATGGATTTCCTGCGGCTGCCCCTCATCGCCCTGGTTGGCTGGCTCTTTTACGGCGAGGGGATCGACGCCTTCGTGCTGGGCGGGGCAGCGGTCATGCTTGCGGGAAACGTCATCAACATCCGGGCCGAACGCCTGCGGCATCCTGCCGCGCCAAAAGCGCAGGGATCAAGAAGTGATGGTCTCGTAAAAAGTCAATTTTCAGACGGTTCCGAAAAAAGACCGAGATCAAGGCTTGCGAATCCCGAGGAATGAGGCGTACTTATAGTACGCCGCAGTGACGAGGGATGAAGCGTAACGCAGATATCGGCCTTTTTACGGAACCGTCAAGAAGTGTTTGACAGTCGCAGCCGATGGCGTAATATCAGGCGGCGCCTGGAATCGCTTTTTACGGGAACGGATGGCTGCGGTCCGGGGCGCCGGCTGCGGCCATCTTCATATTTTTCGAAAGGGGAATCGCTGTGCCGAAAGTGGTGATTGAGGAACAGGAGGGGATCGGGTTGCTGCGGTTGAACAACGGGGTCACCAACGCCATCAGCCCGGAGCTTGTGAATGACCTGGAGGCGGCGCTTCAGATCGTCGAGCGCGAATGCCGCGGAATGGTTTTTGCCGGGGGCGGGAAATTTTTCTCCATGGGGTTGGATCTGCCAACCCTGATCCCCTTGAAAAGAGATGCGTTCTCTGACTTTTTTGACAGGTTCAACCGGGCCCTGCTGCATCTTTTCACGCTCCCGATACCGACCTGCTGCGCCATCGCGGGCCATGCGGTCGCCGGCGGAACCGTTCTGGCTTTGGGCTGCGACTACCGCTTTGCGGCGCCGGAGAAAAAGCTCGGCCTGAACGAGATCCATCTGGGCGTGCCCGTTCCCTATCTGGCCGACATGCTCCTGAGGCAGATCGCAGGAGATCGAGCGGCGACGGAGATGACGTACGGCGGCAATTTTACGGCAGCCTCGGATGCGGCCCGCTTCGGGCTCGTGGACGCGCTTTTTCCGGCGGAAACCGTTGAGGCAGGGGCCGTCGAAAAGGTGTCCGGCCTTGCGTCCCATTCCCCGGCGGCATTCCGCGAAACCAAGAAAAACAGGGTCGAGACCATCCGCGGCCTGTATGCGCAGCACCATCAGGCCAAAAACGAGGCCTTTGTCGACTGCTGGTTCAGCGATCCGGTCCGGCCCCTCCTCGAGGCGGCCGCCCGGAAATTTTAAGGGAAGACTGAAGGCTGGGGGGGATTAGGCTGAAGGAAGAGGGGCTGAAGGGGGAACAGTCTTTTAGCCTTCAGCCTTCAGCCGGGGGGTGCGCTGCAAAGGAGAGAAGCGGGATCCATGAATATCAGGGAAGTGATTGTGGTCGAGGGGAAAGACGATGAACGGGCCGTGAAGCAGGCGGTCGATGCCGAGGTGATCCTCACGAGCGGATACGGCATCACCGAGGAGACCTTCCGGAGGATCGAATTCGCCCGGCTTCGGAAGGGGGTCATTGTCCTGACGGACCCGGACCGCCCCGGCGAGCAGATCCGGAAGCGGATCAACGACAGGGTGCCGGGCTGCAAGAACGCCTATCTCTTGCAGGCGGACGCATTCAGGAAGAACGACATCGGCATCGAGAATGCCGCGCCCGGAGCGATCCGGGAGGCCCTGGAAAAGGCCCGGTGCGTCGTGGAGACGGCGGCGGACGTTTTCAGCCGGGAAGATCTTTTCGAGCACGGGCTCCTGGGCGGCCCGGACGCGTCCCGGCGGCGGGAGGCCCTGGGTTGCATCCTCGGGATCGGGTACGCCAACGGCAAGCAGCTCCTGAAACGGCTCAATCACTATGCCATAGGCCGCGAGGAATTTCAGCGCGCCGCAGCAAGGCTGGCTGAAGGGAAGGGCGCCTGAGGCCGGAATCCTTCAGGGCCGCCGGCGAAATCATTCAAACTGAGTCCTGAAGGCCAGGAACGCCGCCTTGAGGTCGCTCAACTCGGTTTCGAGTTCCGCCACCCGGGTTTCCAAAATCTCCAGGCGTCCGGGAACCGGGCTGGGGTCCCGGACCGGATCCCCGCTTTCCGGGAGGACAATCTCCTCTGTCGCGGCTGAGGGGTCGAAGACGGCATCCGTCTCCTCCACCGCTGCAAAAAGATGGGCCCAGCGGCTTTCCTTCTGGCCGGGCCGCCGGGCAAGCTGGACCGCGAACGGCCCCTCCTCCCGTCCGGCAAGCTTCTGGAGGGTGTGCTCGACCGCCGGCAGGGCATGAAACTCCGCGAGCCGGACGGTCCGCTGGCGCAGCTCCCCCGCCGTCTGGGGCCCCCTTAGAAACAATACGCACAATACGGCCAGCTCCCGGTCCGAGAAGTCGGCCACATCCTCCAGGTTGTGCCGGTATTTTGCGATGCGGCTGCCGTGGGTCCGGATCTGCCAGACCAGACGCCGGTTCCTGAGCCGGTCCACGGCCTGCTGCACCGAGGCTTCATCGAGGTTCATGACCGGCTCCCGGTTGGACCGCTGGTTGCAGGCGTTGCACATGGCGTTCAGGGACAGGGGGTAATAGTCCGGGGTGGCCATCTGTTTTTCGATCAAAACGCCCAGGATTCGGACCTCAACGGGGTCGAGCGGAACATCCGTCTGTTTCTCCATGAAGGCCGGCTCCTTTCACCCGCACACGTGCTCCAGGAAATAATTCATCTGCCGGTACCACCAGGGCCAGTCGTGATTGACGTCGTTCCCCCAGAAGTCGACCCATGCGGGGATGGATTTCTCGCGGAAAAGCGCATCCAGGCAGCGGGTGTCTTCAATCGACTCCTCCTCCCATGCGCCCTGGCCCACGCAGACGATGATGTCGCTGCAGTCGTAGTGCTCCAGATACCATCGGTCGTTCAGGGCGGGGAGATAGCTGAGGGGGGAATTGAAGAAAACGTCCGGGAGGTCTTCGGAGGAGATGCCGAACTCGGGGCGGTCCAGGCGGTAGAGGCCGCTCAGGGCGATGGTCCCCTCGAAAAGGTCCGGATGTCTGAGAAAGAAGTTGAGGGCATGATAGGCTCCCATGCTGCACCCGTTGGTCATGATGCGGTCGTGGGGGAGGCGGCAGTGGTCGCGGATGAAGGGGACGACCTCCCGGCACACGTAGCGGTCGTAGTCTTCATGCCGGGCATTCCGGAGGGCGGGCGGAACCCTGAAATGGTACCAGGACTCGCTGTCGATGCTGTCGATGCAGAACATCTTGATTCTGCCGGCGTTGATGAATCGGGACAGTGCATCAATCATTCCCATGCCCTCGTAGTCGAAATAGCGGCCGCGGGAGCATGGAAACACGATGAAGGGCCTGCCCCAGTGGCCATAGATCCTGAGGGCCATATCGCGGTCGAGATTCGGGCTGTACCAGCGATGTTCTTCGATATGCATGTCGTCCTATCCTTAATAGGGATGGCCCCCAAAACGACGAACGCCTCGCGAATCGCTTTTTCGGGGGACTGTAGGGATGTTACTGTTCCATCAGGTCCCGGGCCAGCCGGAGAAGATCCTCCTCTGAAGGCGACCGGACGATATAGCGGTACCGGCTCATGGCGCCCTGGAAGACCGCCGGGTTTTCGCCGTGCTCCGCGAGCCGGTCGCCGCACCGGGCGATCGCCTCGTCGTGGTTGAGCCGATAGGCCCTTTCCCTTCTCCCGACATAGGCGCAGTAGTATTTTTTCTCCGCAGGCGGCGTCGGCTCCCCCAGGCGGATCATGCGGGCGTATGCGGCATAGAGGTCCCCGTCGACGCTGTAGTTCATCATGTCGAGGATGGCGCCCCCGGGCGGGCGGCAGTTGATCTCGATGGGGAGATAGGCGTCGCCTTTCCTGAAGAATTCGAAATGAAAGAATTTGCCGTGGACGTTGAAGGCCTGGACGAGTCGTCTCCCGATGGCGGCAAGCGGCTCGGGGATGATCCGGGTGACATAAAAGAAGGTATCCTTGCCCAAAACGTACTCCAGGACCCCGTCGCCGTAGACCAGGGAATTTTCGAAGATGATCCGTCCAGCGGTGTCGGTGAGGCCGTCATAGCTGACGATCGGGGCGTCGATGAACTCTTCGAGGACATAGGTGCCCGGCGGGATGCCGGATACGAGCTCCCGCAGCTCTATCTCGTCGGCCACCTTGTGAATGCCGCAGGCCCCCACGCCCTCGTCCGGCTTGAGAATCAGGGGATAGCCCAGCTCTTCCGCCAGCATGAGCCCGTGGTCCAGGTCGCGGATGCATTCGCCCCGGGCCGCGGGCAGGCCCAGGTCCTGGAAGACCCGCTTCATGGCCGATTTTTTCCTGAGCCGCTCCAGATCCGCCGGCCGGATGCCGTCCATGCCGAGCTTTTCGTTGATCCGGGCCTCCAGGCCCAGCCAGTTTTCATTGTGGGATTCGACCCGGTCAAAATGGGGGGCGATGCCTGAGGCCGCCTGGGCCTCCATGAGCGTCGCCACCGCGTTTTCGACGGATGGAAACGCATGCAGATCGGCCTGGACATAGTATCTCAGGGACGATCTCAGCCGCTCGGGCATGAAATAAAAATCCGCCTCCCCGATGGCCCACACATTGACGCCCAGGCGGTCCAGCGCCAGGATGAACTGGGCATAGTTGGGCGGAAACTCCGGAGATAGGTATAAAAATTCCATGATCCCCTCGATTCTGAATCGGGCGTGATTGGAAACAGGTCACTTATAGAACAACCATTCAAAAGACGAAAGGAAAAAGAATGCCTAATCGACCCGTTCCGGCGGCTCGGGTCCGGGGGGTTTTTCCCCTTTCACCTGGAAGGTCTCGTCGAAAATGTTCAGGAGGTGCAGGACCTGTTCGCTGATCTTGAGCACGGCGTTGTTGATGCCGTAGAACAGGATGGAGAGGCGGGTCTTGGACTGGCCGCTCCGGATGCGCTCCACCTGCCTCCGGTCCAGTTCGTCGAGGGTCTCCTTCAGGCTGACATAGTGGGCCGCCGCCTCCCGGTATTCGAATGACCTTCGACCCAAAAGCATGTTCGCCGTGTCGTGGAGCAGGGCCTCGGCGTAGCGGCGGACCTCTTCCAGCTCCGCTTTCTGGGGCGGCAGGAGGCCGGCATGCTGGTTTGCGGTGTGGACATGGCAGCGCAGGATGAGGTCCCGCATGCTCTCGGTGATTTCCTGGAGGGCGGAGATGACATTGGCGTATTTGCCGGCGTTCTGGATATCACTGTGGTGCGTCAGCCGCAGGGTCTTGAAGATGTTTGCGGCGATGATGTTGGACCATTTCTGGAGCTTGCTGGTCTCGCGGCGAAGCTGTTTGAGCTGCTTGCGGTCCTGATGGAGGATCCCGTCGAAGCATTCGGAGATGTCGATGAGGACTTTTTCGAGGAACCGGCCGCTGTGCTCGAAGCAGGTGCGGATGGCGAAATCGGTATTCTTGACCCGCTTCAGGTCGAGGAGCTCCAGCTCCTGGACGGCCTTTTCCCGGCTGGCGTGGATCTTGAAGTTACGGAAGATGATGAGTCCCACCAGGGCCAGGAGGCCGATGACGGCCGCACCCTCCAGGTACGCGATGGCGAAGGCGAACACCAGTGCCACGGTGAAGGCCATGAGCGCCGTGAAGAACCACCCCCCGATGACCGCGAGCACGCCCGTGACCCGGTAGACGGCGCTCTCCAGACCCCAGGCCTGGTCGGCCAACGAGGTGCCCATGGCCACCATGAAGGTCACGTAGGTGGTGGAGAGGGGCAGTTTCATGCTGGTGCCCCAGGAGATCAGGGCGCTCGCCGTCATCAGGTTGACGCTGGCGCGGAGCAGGTCGAACTCGGGAATTTTTCCGTCGTAGCCCGATGCCGGCCGGTAGCCTTCGGCATTCATCCGGAGCCGCAACCAGCGCAGCAGCGGCATGGGTGTGATCCTCCGGACGCCTTCGAACAGGCCCAGCACCATGCGGACCATGATGCGGGAGAGCTGGGACGAGTCAAAACGCTCAAGCCCCTCCTCCTGGCGGCCCAGGTTCACCTCTGTCTGGGTCACGGTATGGGCTTTTCTGGAGAGCCAGAGGACGGCCACCATGACGGCCCCCGACGCCAGGAGCAGCAGGGTGCTGGTGTGGACCGATTCCCGCAAGGCCGCCATGGGCGTGGTGAGGGGGGCTGTGGAGGCCTTGGCCAGGGCGAAGGCATGGAAACCGGCCAGGGGGACCCCGATGAAATTGACCAGGTCGTTGGCGGCAAAGGCCATGGCCAGGGCAAAGGTGCCGGCGAGCACGATGGGCTTCAGGATGTTGATCTGGGTTGTCAGCATCAGCAGTTGGAAGAGTATCGTAAAGAAGACGAATCCCGAGACGAGGATCGTCCAGGTGTGGGTGTCGATCCAGTTGATCGCCTCCGGCGTCATGAACGAGGCGCCCTTGGCGCCCTTGATCAGGATGAAGTAGGTGATCATGGTCAGCGCCAGACCGCCCCAGAGACCCCCGTAGCGGCGGAGCCGGGATGAGAAGTCGAAGGTGAAGAGGAGGCGGGTCAGGAATTGGGCTGCGGCCCCGCTGACAAAAGCGATGCCCACCGACAGCAGGATGCCGGAGATGATGGCCAGGGCCTTGCCGGTGTTGATGTAATCCGCCAGGGAGAGCAGGGCCTGGTCGTTCTGGGAGATCTTGAAGATCGAGACGGCAATGGCCGCCCCGAGCAGTTCAAACACGATGGAGACCGTGGTGGAGGTGGGCATGCCGAAGGTGTTGAAGAGGTCGAGGAGCAGGATGTCGGTGATCATCACCGCGAGAAAGATGGTGATCAGCTCGGGCATCAGAAAATACTGGGGGTGAAAGATCCCCGTCCGGGCCACCTCCATCATCCCGCTGGAGAAGGTCACGCCGGCCAGAATCCCCAGGCTCGCGATGAACAGGATGATGCGCCTGGGCGCCACGCGCGACCCCACGGAGGAATTGAGAAAGTTGACGGCATCGTTGGCGACGCCCACGATCAGGTCCGCAATGGCGATGGCGAACAGAATGCCCAGGGCAAAAAGATAGAATTCCATGAGTACCTCTTTCACAGGCCAAATCTACCGGCGTTCGGGCATGCCGCAGATAACAGTCAACCAAACAAAAAAAGCGTTTCCGAAGTCTGGCAGGTCACGCAGGCCGCCTCCCGTGGAACAGCCGGCCGTTGAAAGAAAGTGTAGTTACCATAAATTGTCGGGGGATGGTTAGGATAAAATGAGGAAAATGGAGGCAGGTGAGAGACGGCGATGAAAGCCTTTTCCCGAACGGGACGGCTTGATTGGCATCGGGACCTGGAACTGATCCGGGTCCCGATGCCGGGTGGATGCCGATGGCCGCAGACGCCCCCGATGAAACGGCTTATCCCAGAATGGCCTTGAGGTCCCCTTCGGGCGTCCCGATGGGCTTGATGTCGAAATGTTTCACCAGGGTGCCAAGGACATTGGGTGTCAGGAAGGCCGGCAGGGACGGCCCCAGGCGGATTCCCTTGACCCCCAGGAAGAGCAGGGCAAGGAGCACGCAGACCGCTTTCTGCTCATACCAGGAGATGATGAGGGACAGGGGCAACTCGTTGACACCCACGTTGAACGCCTTGGACAGGGCTGTCGCGATCTGGAGGGCCGAGTAGGCGTCGTTGCACTGGCCGACGTCCAGGAGGCGGGGAATGCCGCCGATGTCGCCCAAATCCATGTCGAAGAATCGGTACTTGCCGCAGGCCAGGGTGAGCACGATGCAGTCACGGGGAACCTTTTCCACGAATTCCGTGTAGTAGTTGCGCCCCGGCTTGGCGCCGTCGCAGCCGGCCACCAGGAAAAAGTGCCGGACGGCGCCCGACCTGACGGCCTCGATGACCTTGTCGGCGACGCCCAGGACCGCGTTCCGGGCAAACCCGACGGTGACCTCCTTTTCGACGTGGTCTTCCTGGAACCCCGGGAGTTCCAGTGCCCGGTCGATGACCGGCTTGAAGTTGAGGTCCGCGATATGGGGAATGCCCGGCCAGCCGACCATGCCCGAGGTGAAGAGGTTGTCCTTGTAAACGGCTGCCGGCCGCTGGATGCAGTTGGTGGTCATCAGGATCGCTCCGGGAAAATCGGCGAACTCCTTGACCTGCTTCTGCCATGCCGTGCCGAACTGGCCGTAGAAATGGGAGTATTTTTTCAGGCCGGGATATCCGTGGGTCGGGAGCATCTCGCCGTGGGTGTAGATGCTGATGCCCTTGCCCTCGGTCTGCTTGAGGAGCTCTTCCAGATCCCTGAGGTCATGGCCCGAGACGAGGATGGCCTTGCCTTTCCGGTACCCCAGGGGGACCTTGGTGGGGACGGGATGTCCGTAGACGCCCGTATTGCCGGCATCGAGGAGCTCCATGGCCTTGTAGGCGGCTTCGCCGCACCGGAGGGCCATGGCGACCCACTCGTCGACCCCCATGTCGTTCCGCTGGATGGCGGCCAGGGCCTCATGGACGTAAGCATAGACGCTCTCGTCCTCCTGGCCCAGGATCAGGGCGTGGTCCGCATAGGCGGCGACGCCCTTGATGCCGAAGAGCACCGTATGCTTCAGGGAGAGGATGTCGGGATTGTCGCCGGGATAGGATTTCAACCCGACCGCCTCGCCCTGCTTGACCAGCCCCTCCACGGTCGATTCGGGCCGGAAGGCGGCGGCCCCGCCGGTCCATTCTCCATTGCCGCCGGCGGTCTTGACCGTTGCCTTCAGCGCGTCGCGCAGGGTTGCGGCCTTGCCGATCAGGACCCTGAAGCGCTCGGGGTCGAAATCGACATTGGTGAGGGTCGAGAAGGCGGCCTGAACCGTGAAGACGTTGACCTCCCTGTCGGAGACGTCGACCTTTCGCCCGTCCACGGCGACCTGGGACAGCCCCATGAGGGTATAGAGCAGCAGATCCTGCAACGCGGCAACGTCCGGCTGCTTGCCGCAGACCCCCTGGATGGTGCAGCCCGTGCCTTTGGCGGTTTGTTCACACTGGTAACAAAACATGGCGGTCCTCCTTGTCGGTTATGGCGGCGGCCGGATGCGGCGCATGGGGTGCGATTCCATGCGTCCCTGCGCCCACGGCTTCCACCTGGTTATGGATGCCCATTGGGCCTAAAATAACACATCTCTGTATCCAGTCATTGACTTAAATCAAGCGCGTTTCCCCGCGGCGGCCTTTCTCACCCTTGCCGATGGCGGCGCCCCGGCCCGCGATGGAGAATCTCATGCCAAATAAACGATACGCACACCGATCGATCCATTCTAGAAAATAATGTCAAGCAGGGGTAAAATGAATATCTTAACCGGAGAAAACAGGTGAATTGGAGGATACCCTCAACCTTCTGCCGAGAAAGGTAAAGGAAGTGACCGGTAACGCTGACATCACCACAGAGATCCTGGACATGGTCTACCGGACGGTCGAATGTTCTCCCGATCCGGTCTTCTGGATGGACGATTCGGGGCGACTGTATCGTGCCAATAAAGCCGCCTGCCGTCGATTTGGCCTTTCACCGGATGATCTGGAAGCTGTCACGATCTTTGATATCGACGCCAACTGTGATGCATCCCGATGGCCCGCTCTGAAGCACCGGTTGAAAAACCTTCCGGGGGAGTTGTATGAAAGCCGGTTTCATTCAAAGCTGGGGTATTCGGTTCCCGTCGAGGTTACCGGCGCCCCCGTCGAATTCAAAGGACGGCAGCTGTTTTGTTTCTTCGTGCGAGACATTTCCCGGTGCAAACGGGCCCATGAGGCATCCAAGGCAAGTGAAGCGCGGCTGCGTGCCATCATGGAGGCCTTTCCGGATCTGGTGTTCGTGCTGGACGAAGATGGGCGCCACATTGAGGTGCTGACATCCCAGGAAGAGTTGTTGTACGCCGCCGTGAAAGACATTCGGGGCCGGTTTCTGCACGACATTTTCGAAGCGCCGCTGGCGGACAGTTTTCTCAAGCTCACTCGGGAAACCATCCGCAATCAGTCCCTGGGGGTCATCGAGTACGAACTGCCCATCGCGGGCGAGATCCATTGTTTCGAAGCGCGCACCGCGCCATTGACTGAAAATATCGACGGCAGGCCATGCATCGTCTGGATCGCCCGGGACATCACGGCGCGCAAGCGCGCGGAAGACCTTCAAAGCCAGAATGTCTATCTCCAGGAAGAGCTGACAAAGGAACTCCACTACAGCGACATCATCGGCACCTCGGCCGCGATGAAGCGGGTGTTCGAGAACATCCGGATGGTTGCCGATACTGCCGCCACAGTGCTGCTTCTCGGGGAGACGGGAACCGGAAAGGAGCTCATCGCACGGGCCATCCACAAAACCGGCGGCCGGAAAGGCAGCCCATTGATCAAGGTCAATTGCGGCGCTCTTCCGGCGGGTCTGGCCGAGAGCGAGCTTTTCGGCCACGAAAAGGGGGCGTTCACCGGTGCCGTCGAACAAAAGAGAGGTCGCTTCGAACTGGCGCACCACGGTACGCTCTTCCTGGACGAGGTCGGCGAGACTCCGCCGGAGATCCAGATCAAACTCCTGCGCGTCCTCCAGGAGCAGGAGTTCGAGCGCGTCGGCGGCAGCCGCACGCTGAAGGTCGACGTTCGCATCATCGCAGCCACCAACCGGGATCTGGTCCGTCTGGTAAAAGACGGAAGGTTCAGGGAAGATCTCTACTACCGGCTCAACATTTTTCCCGTCAAGGTGCCGCCGCTGAGGGAGCGAAAGGAAGACATTCCCCTTCTGGCCCGTCATTTCCTCGCCGTATTTTCAGGACGCATGGGCAAACACGTCGGAGAGATTGAGATCGGGGCCTTGAAAAAGCTCATGGAATGGAGCTGGCCCGGTAATGTGCGCGAGCTGGCCAATGTGCTCGAAAGGGCCGTCATTCTATGCCACGGAACGGTGCTGGAGAAGCAGCACATCAGCGGTTTAATTGAACCGGCGATTCAGCCTGATCGGTTTCCGACCCTGGAAGAGGTTGAGCGCCGGCACATTCAGGATGCACTGGAAAAGACCGGCGGCGTTCTGGCAGGGCCCGTGGGCGCCGCCTCCCTTTTGGGTATCAACCGGTCGACCCTGTGGTCGCGGATGCAGAAGCTGGGAATCCGGATCGCCAAAAAGATCACCACGCCGTAAGTCCAGCGAGAATACCATGACGGTATTCCGGCATATGCTGATATTTCAGCATCACCGCTTTTTTTCTGCCAACCGGTCCTATCGCACCCCACCGCGCGGCGCACTGCCGCCAGCCCATTCGTCTATGCTTCCAGAGCGTTTTTTGCTTCTGGCACGGATCTTGTTGACGATATCACCATATCAGAAACCATCCGTAACCTTTTAAGAATATTTTCATCGACATTCGACGATATCAGAGGTGATGTCATGAAAACCGACGCCGCAATCCCGCTTACCACGGGCGAATTCTTTGACTTCGGGGGCCTGGCGGTGAACTGGAGGATCGACGGGTCAACAACAGGCTCCCGCTTCGCTGTTGTCCACCACCCCATGGCCCCCCATGCCCTGGCGGCCCCGCTGCACCGGCATCATAACGAGGATGAATATTCCTATGTCATCCGGGGAACGCTCGGCGCGCTGCTGGGTGATGACATCGTGATCGCCGGCCCCGGCGACTGGGTGATCAAACCCCGGAACCAGTGGCACACTTTCTGGAACGCCGGCGACACGACGTCCGAGATCATCGAGATCATCTCGCCGGCCGGCTTTGAAAATTACTTTCGTGAGGTCGCCGCGTCCTGGGGTGACCTGGAGCGTTTTCAGAGGATCAATGAAAAATATTCGCTTGATATGAATTTCGAGAGTGTTGCCGGGCTATGCGACCGTTTCGGCCTGACGTTCCCATCGTTTTGAGGAAGAAAGGAGACATAAATGAACCCAAAAAAGATCAGCAGGGGAGGTATCGAGAATTTTCGGAAAACCTTTGGTGGTCGCGTGATCGGCCCCGCGGATATCCAGTACGATAATGCCCGGAAGGTGTGGAACGGTATGATCGACAGGCGGCCGGCGGTGATCGCCCAATGCACGGGGTCCGCGGATGTGGTCGCGGCAATCCGATTCGCCCGAAGCAACGACCTGGAGGTCGCTGTTCGGGGCGGCGGTCATAACGTGGCCGGCTATGCGGTCTGTGATGGCGGACTGGTCATCGACCTGTCGCCCATGCGCGAGGTGGCGGTCGATCCAGAGGCCCGCACGGCACGCGTCGGAGCCGGGGCGCGCTGGGCCGACGTGGACCGGGCAACCCAGCCATACGGGCTCGCGACGCCCGGCGGCGAGGTGTCCGAGACAGGTGTCGCCGGCCTTACCCTCGGCGGCGGAGTCGGCTACCTGAGGCGCAAGCACGGGTTGAGTTGCGACAACCTGGTGTCGGTGGAGCTGGTCACCGCAGACGGTCGGGTGATCTCGGCAAACGAGATCGAGAATGCCGACCTGTTCTGGGCCTTGCGCGGGGGCGGCGGCAACTTCGGCGTCGTAACGGCCTTTGTGTTTCGTCTGCACCCGGTGGGGCCGGAGGTTGTGACCCTTAATCCAATATATCCCATAACCGAGGCGCGGCGTACCTTGTATTCCTGGCGGGCGTTTGTCGAGACGGCGCCCGACGAGGCGTCGACCGCCTTTGCCATATGGGGAATTCCCCTGCACCCGGATTTTCCCGAAAACCTCCATGGAACAGCCGTATGCCTTTTCGACGGCATGTATGCCGGCCCGCCCGATGTCGGGGAAGAGGTGTTCCGGCCGTTTCGGGAACTGGGGAACTCCCTGCTCGATTTCAGCGGGCGCCTCCCCTATGTCGAAGCGCAGCAGGCGTTTGACGTGTTTTTCCCGAATAACGGCCTGTATTACTGGAAATCGCTCTTTCTCGACAACCTCACCGACGCGGTCGTCGAAACCATCGTCTCCCGTGCCGAGAAGCGCCCCAACCCACGCATTCTGGTGATCCTTCGTCACATGGGGGGCGCCATCGACCGGTTGGGCAGCGACAAGACCGCCTATCAAAGCCGTGGAGCGCAGTTCATGCTCAGCATCGACGGCGCTTGGACCGATCCTGCGGAAACCGATCGCAATATCGCCTGGATTCGTCAATTCTGGGAGGAGATGAGACCGTTTTCAACCGGTGGCGTATACCTCAATTTCCCGGGATTCGGCGAGGGGGATAGCGATCTCTGGCAGGCCAGCCACGGCGCCAATTACGAGCGGCTGGCGATGGTGAAAAACATGTATGATCCGACAAACTTTTTTCGCCTGAATCAGAACATCCGGCCTTCAGCGCCCCGTGATTGAACGGAATCGACAAAGCATCTCCCCGGACTGGCGAGGCAAGGGATGGGATGGAACAACTTGATGCGGTTTCATGAATTCAACACCGGTCTCCGGGTCGGTCGGAATTATCCGCTTTTCATCGGCCATGCGTAAAAATCATTCCGCGGCTTGAAGCCCACGCCGATGAATCCATCCCGACTGTAAAGGGTCCAGGCGTATCGGGGCTCGTAGACGCTGGTCGTCGACGACCAGTAGGCCTCCCGAACATTGAGAAAGGGGTGGCCGGCGGGCAGGGCCGGCGTATGCTCCCCCAGGTCTACGAGGCTCTCCAACTCCCTGATGTTGGGCAGCCGCCATCTTTGGCCGTCCGCGTTATTTTCGCTGTTGAATGCCTGAACCCGCGAAAGCGCTTCCTGCCAGGTGAGCCGACGACCGGCAAAATCGGCATTTCTATGCCAGGTCAACCTGGTGCGGGCGTCGTAAACATAGTCGCCGTCGACCGTGAACCTGTCGTTGTCCAGGCCCGCCGGAAGGGTCTCTGGTTTGTGCGGCGAAGACACCGGCCAGACCATGTAGGAACCGTATTTCATCCCTCTGTGAATGCGGCCCCCACCCATATGGCCGTACCAGGCCTGATCGGGAAGCCGGCGGCACGTATCTCCGGTCCAGTAATAGCCGGTAAAGACGTTTTCGAAGGGATGCCCGCAGGCAAGCGACGGGTTCACGTTCTGGTGGCTGAGCAGCGAAAAGAGCAGGCGTCGGGATGGCAGCTGCCAGTCGCTGTACCCGTGGGCGCTCTGTTTTCGCATCTCCATGGCGAAGTCAAGGGCCTCCTGCCAGGTGAGCGGGTATTCCGCCGGGTTCGCGTCCCGGGTCCAGACGGCGCCGGTGAACCCATCCCTGACGACGCGGTCCAGAACCTCAAATCGTTGCCCTTGCAGCAGACGGGAGGATTTTTCGAAAGCGGCATCCTGTCCGGTTCCGCTGCACGGGATCTCTTCGCCGTCTTCCGCGTAACACCGGATCTGGTCGGTTTCCAACAGGTGGGGACCCATGATTGCCTTCGTCAGCCGGAAAAAGTGATAAAAGGTTTCGATTCGACAAAACCGTGGCCGTCGGACGCCCTCTGGCGCTCTACATCGGGAGTGAAGCCGAAGGCCTCGGCGTCTCCGCTGTCGACGCCCGGCAGGGCGTGGCTGACGGATGGGGGAAATTCGCCCCGGGATGACTGAAATCGGGTGATCATCGGCGTTTCGGGGATCCTGGGGATCCTCAGGATCTCCTCGATATAGACGTTGACCACGTTGTCCATGACCTTGTGGGTGCCTTTCATCTTCTTGATGTGGGCTTCAAACTTGGCGACGGCGGCCTCGGGGCTTTCAGCATCGACGATGCTGCTGAAATAGCCGTGCTTCACCCTGCCGTCGACGTCCACTTCATCGAACGAAAAATGACCTATGAACAGCATAAGCGCTCCTTTCTGTCTGCGGGTTGATATCTTTCACGACTTCGACCTGTCTAATATTATATTCGGAATTTCATGGTCGGCGATAGTAGCGCCATCCTGTAGTTAATCTGAAAACAGGCTTTATTCCAATGGACGACGGCCGATTCCGGGATACACGATCCGCCGCCCCGGAATCAGTGCTTCCCCCCATGTCCCAAATCCATTGGATCCGATAGAATGATGGCTGTCCACTGTCGGGCTGGAAATCCGTCTTCGGTTCAAAACCTCCGGAACAAGCACCAGCAGGGAACAAGGAGGAGCCCACGCAAATGCTTCGAAGTCTCAAAGAAATCTGCTTTTTATAGGCGGCTTCATTATTGGTAATCCGGCGGCCGGCATCGACGTGCCATTTCGACGGTGTCAGGTTCAACGACATCATACGGGGATGATATCCATTGGAAGAGATTCTTAAACCATCACGCAACTGCTGGCAGCAGTTGAGCGCCCGCCGAGCCGCGTTCATTGTCGACGGAGAGGCCTATTTTCGCGCACTGTACGCAACCTTCGCCCGGGCGCGCCGAAGCATTTTCATCGTGGGCTGGGACCTTCACAGCGACCTCCTCCTGGTTCGGGACGGCGAAGACTGCGACGGCCCCGCCAGGCTCGGCGAGTACCTCGACCGCTTGTCGTCCCGTCGGGACCGGCTCCACATCTATCTGTTGAGCTGGGATTTTGCCATGATCTACGCCATGGAGCGTGAATTTTTTCCGCGGTACAAGCTGAAGTGGCGCACCCATAAGCGGATCCATTTCTGCCTGGACGGTCATCATCCTGTCGGGGCATCCCAGCATCAGAAGATCGTGGTGGTGGACGATGCCGTCGCCTTTGTCGGCGGATTGGATTTGAGCAAGTGGCGCTGGGATACCCCGGAACACCTGATAGATGACCCCCGCCGAATCGACCCCGACGGAGAGCACTATCCGCCATTCCACGATGTTCAGATGGCCGTGGACGGACCGGCGGCCAGGGCGCTGGGCGAGCTGGCCCGAGACCGGTGGACACGTGCCGCGGGGAACGCACCCTGCGATACGGATGCGCCCGAGGGGCTCGAAGGGCCTGAAACGCCGGGCGGGAATGACCCCTGGCCCGCCGTCCTCGATCCGGATGTCGAAGACGTCCAGGTTGCCGTGGCCCGGACGCTTCCCGCCTACGGCGACCAGGCGGCGGTGCGGGAGGTGGCGCGGCTCTATCTGGACAGCATTGCGGCCGCGAAACGATACATCTACATCGAAAACCAGTATCTTAGCTCCCACAATGTCGGGCAGTCCCTGAAGGAGCGCCTCAAGGCGCCGGACGGCCCCGAGGTGGTGATCGTCCTTCCGGAAAAAACCGGCGGCTGGCTGGAGCGGCACACCATGGATGTCCTCCGAAGCCGGGTTCTCGGCAGCCTCCGGAAGGCCGACGTCCACGGCCGCCTCCGCGTCTACTTCCCGAGAATCGCCGAAGCCCCTTACTGCGCCCTCATGGTCCATGCAAAGGTCATGGTCATCGACGATGATTTCGTCCGCATCGGCTCTTCCAATTTGAGCAACCGCTCCATGGGGCTCGATTCCGAGTGCGACCTGGCTATCGCCGCCGGGTCGGAGAATCGGGTTCGGTCGTCCATCGCCCATTTTCGAAACCGGCTGCTTGCCGAGCATCTGGGCGCGGCCCCCGCCCAAGTCGCGGATGCCCTTGAGAAAAGCGGTTCGCTCATCAAGGCCGTCGAATCCCTGTGCGCCGGGGAGCGCACCCTGGTGCCCCTCCCCGGGGATGTGCCGCCCGAGATCGACCGGTGGGTTCCCGAGTCGGCGCTCCTCGACCCCGAAAAACCGATGGAGCCGGATGAACTCCTCGACTATTTTGTGAGCCGCGAGCAGCAACCCTCCGCCTACCGGCACTTGTTGAGGGTCATCCTCCTGATCGCCGGCGTGATTCTGCTGACGGCCTTGTGGCGCTGGTCCCCCATGGGCGAATGGGTAGACCTGGACTCCGTCCGCGCCGCGGGAGAATGGATCCGGCGGCAGCCGCTGACGCCGCTTTGGATCCCCGCCGCATACATGATCGGCGGAATGGTGGCGTTTCCGGTCACCCTACTGATCATCGCCACCGTCCTGGTTTTCGGCCCCTGGTGGGGTTTCTTCTATGCCTTGTCCGGCGCCGAACTGAGCGCTGTCGCCGTTTTCGCAGTCGGCAGATTTCTGGGAAGGAACACGGTGCGGCGATTCGCCGGGAGCCTCCTCAACCGGCTCAGCCACAAGCTTTCGGACTCTGGGTTGATGGCCGTCGTCACCTTTCGCATCGTTCCCGTGGCTCCCTTTTCGGTGATCAACCTGATCGCCGGCGTCTCCGAGATCCGCTTTCGGGATTTCGCCCTGGGCACCTTCATCGGCATGGTTCCCGGCGTGACGGCCATCGTCTTCTTGGCGGACCGCATCTCAGAAGCGCTCCGCATGCCGGACCTCGGCCATTTTGTCGCCCTCGTCGTTGCAGTGTCGATGGTTGCAGGCGGGCTTTTCGGGTTTCGGCGATGGCTGCAGCGAAAGCGTGACGGCCGAGAGGGCGATGACCGACCGACGGGGGGAGCGCATTGAATGCGGCTCAGAATCGCCACCTACAACATTCACCGATGTGTTGGGCGCGACGGGGTCGAGGCCCCCGACCGCATCGCCGCCGTCCTTCGGCAGATGAATCCTGACATTACGGCGCTTCAGGAGGTGGGGTATGACGGCGCTTCGTCGGAGAATGTGCTGCACCGGCTGGCCGAGGCCGTCCGTGCCGAGGCGATACCCGGACCGACCCTGCTGGATGAGAGGGGCGCCTATGGCAATGCCGCTTTGACCCGGATCGCCCCCCACCGGGTCAAACGGTTGGATCTCAGCCTGCCGGGCAGGGAGCCGCGGGGGGCTGTTGCCCTGATGCTGCGGGTGAACGGCAGCGCTGTCCGGATGGTGGCGACTCATCTGGGGCTTCGACCTTTAGAGCGGCGGTATCAGATGCGCCGGATACTGGGGCTGTTGGACCGAAAGGCCGGCGCGGTGACGATTCTCATGGGCGATTTCAACGAATGGCTCCTGTGGGGGCGTCCGCTGAGGTGGGTGAAACGCCGTTTCAGCGCCATGGCCGCGCCCGCCACCTTCCCCAGCCATCGACCGTTTTTGGCCTTGGATCGTATCTGGGTTCACCCCGGCGACCGGCTGGTTTCCCTTTGTCCTCATACGGCGCCGCCCGCTTCGATCGCCTCCGATCATCTGCCCCTGCTGGCAGAGGTGGAGATTTAGAGGCGGCGTCACCGCCGTTACCATCCGAAGGATTTGAAAAGGATATCAGTCCGACGACAGTTCCAGGTCCGCGTCCTTCGGCCGGTGGTTCATCCCGTTTGTGCGGAGGAGGGATCGGGGTTCAAAAAGCTGCCGGTCCAGGCTTAAGGTTCGCTCACCGCCTTTGCGCCGTCATGATTCAGCCACCTTGCTTTTGAGGCCGATTTTCGAGAAAATCTTCTGCTTGATCTGGGTGTCGAAAAGCTGCCATTTTTTCTGGCGATAGCCTTCGTCTCTCACGCCTGACAGGAAGCCGACAGGGATCTGGAACCCCCCGGCGGAGAGCTTACCGCCCCCGAAATAGTTGCCGCCGGCATCCTTGCCGAAGACCTCCTTGATGAAGGCATCCGGGTCCAGGGTGATCTTCGAGGTCCGGAACGACCCCACCAGGGTTTCATCCTCGTTCTTGCTGGTGACGATGCCGTATACGATGGCGGTGTGGATGTTCTCTTCGCTCAGCAGGAAGTCCGCAGCCTGGGGAATAGCGTCCCGGTCCTCGGCCCGGAGGTAGCCGATGCCGCTGATGGAGAAGCTTTCGGCGAGCTCGCGGTTTCTCAATGCCCGTTCCGTGATATCCATGGTCTGCCGGGAGCGCTCCTGCATCATAATCTGATTCAGCAGGTCTGCATCCTTAAAGCGGCTCAGGAATGCCGCCGCCTGAAAATCTTCCGGCTTGGCATAAACGAATCCGCCGGTGTCCGTGATGATGCCGTGGGTCAGCGCTGTGGCGACCTTGACATGTTCGGCAACGGCGCTGTCCAGCTCCAGCAGTCCATTCTTGAGGTATTCAGCGTAGATACTGGCCGTGCTTCCGATGTTGCGGCGGATGTCCTGGAATTCAGCGTTCAACTCAGCCTGGGCCTCGTGGTGGTCCACGACGATCAGCCTGGGGATTTTCGCCGCCAAGAGGGCTTTGCTCAGCGCGGTGGCCGTGGCCCCCTGAGTATCCAGGAAAACGGCGCCCCGGTATTGCGTCAGGTCGAGGGACGCCTCATGGCGAAGGAGCTTGATCCCCAGCAGCCGGACCAGCGCGATATTCTGCTGATGGCTGATCCGGCCGCAATAGACCATGTCGGTTTCGATATCGAACCGGCTGCAGCAGAGCTGGTGTGCCAGAGCCGTGGAGATGGCGTCGGGGTCGGGGTAATCCTGGAGTACGATGATATGTTTTTCTCCCCGATGCTTTTCCAGCGTTTCGATCAGTTTCGCCGTGGGATCGTTGGGTTGCAGGCCGGATTGCGGGCTGTATTCCGCGCTGTTTGGATGTGCTTCCTGATCCGTCATGACATGGGCCTCCTGAATAGATGGTTTGAGGAGCGGTGCTTTACCCTCGGTCATGTGAATGCTGCGGATTATCGGATCAAGGGCCTCAGCATGTAGATGATGTCGCTCTCCCGCGAGGGATAAGGGGTCATGATGCTCTGGCGGTGCAGTTCCGCTGCGGAAATGCCGTTGACCATGGCAAGGGTGAAGGTGTTGATCAGTCCGGCGGCGTTGTCGGACAGGATGTGCGCGCCCAGGATCTTTCCACCGTCTCCCACGAGCACCTTATAGGCCGCCGATTTCATTCCCACCCGTGTGTAGGTCGGCCAGTCAAGGTTTTTTCCGAAACTTTTTTCATAGGCGACGCCCTGGTCTTCAAGGGCTCTTTCCATCGCCCCCACCATCCCGTATTGGGGATACGTGAAGAGAACCGACGGTGCGGCCGCGTAGTTCATGATTGCCTCCTGCCCGTCGCCGCTGTGCTCCCGAATGATGTTGGCCGCCGCCGTCAGAGCCTCGGCGTCGGCCACCCGGGCCAGCTGGACGGTGGCCGCACAGTCGCCTGCGGCATATACCCGCGGGTTGGTTGTTGCCATGTTCCGGCCGACCGTGATGCCGCGTCTGGATGCTTCGATGCCGGCCTGGTCCAGGTCCAGACCGTCGAGGTTCGGTGCCCGGCCGGCGCCGTGCACGACGAGATCCGCGTCAAACCGCCTGCCGTCTTCCGTGGTGATGCTGAAAGCGCGGTCGGTCTTCTCGACGGCCCGGATGGTCACGTTGGAATGGATATCGATGCCCGCTTCGGCGGATGCCTCCATAAGAAGGCCGACCATTTCTTCATCGAACGGGCCCAGCGGACGGGGGGCGGCCTCCAGGATGGTGCAGCGGGTATCCGAGGGCCCCAGGCGGACGGCGAAATGGGCGAATTCGAAGGAGATGAATCCGCCGCCGATAAAGACGATCCGGCGGGGCAGGCGGTCCAGTTCCATGAAATCGCTGCTCGTGAGGATGAATTGGGAACCTTCCATGGGCAGGGGCATGGGGGCTGCACCCGTAGCGAGGACGATGTAGCGCGCCGAAAGCTCCCGGCCGTCCGCGGAAATGCTCTCCATGCCCGTGAACCTGGCCTGGCCCCGGATGAGATCGATCCCCGCTTTCTCCAGACCCTTGACCGTGTTGGACGGCACGGACCCCGTGAACCGGTTCTTGGCCTCTCGGAGCGCCGACCAGTCAGCCGTGGCCGTCGACGCCATGCCGATGCCCATGAGATGGCGCGACCGGGCCACGACCTCGGTTCCTTCGTAAAACCATTTCTTGGCCTGGCAGCCGCTGAGGGCGCAGGTCCCTCCAGGCCGGTCGCTGTGTTCAACCATCCCCACCGTGAGTCCGTTCCGGCTCAGTTCGTAGGCCGCGGTCTGACCGGCCGTACCTGAACCGATGACCAGCGCGTCATATCGTTTGGACATAATCACCTCCAAATGTTTTGTTGACATCCGGCAGGATGCCCACCTCGGTTTGACATTATGGATAATAATATGCAGAAAACCCCGGCGCTGCAATGGGGGCGGCAATCCATTTGCGCGCCGGACGGGTTGGAATACAAGGCTGAAGCGCTGAAAAGGAGCGCCGGCGCCTGTATTTCCAAAGCCGGTCCCAACGAGGGGTCCATATTGGATGTCATCCGGAATTGTCCGTCGATGGATGGATCGACCTGAAGGGCGTCACCATATCGGCCAATCCCATGCCACCCGGCCCGTCACCTCCCGGATCGAAGGTCTGCTCCCGGCCTCCGAAAAGGGTTGACATCTCGAATCCGATTCATTAAACGGGGAAATAATTGATTGGAAATTTGATCAAATTTATAATCGAAGGCAACCCTCGAACGGAGCGGGAACATGGGGCTGACATTGATGGAAGGCAACGAGGCCATCGGCTGGGGAGCCCTGGCCGCCGGGTGCCGATTTTTCGCCGGGTATCCCATTACGCCGGCCACGACGATCTATAACACCATGCTGCGGCTGCTGCCGCCCAACGGGGGCATCTGTCTTCAGGGGGAGGACGAAATCGCCTCCATCGGCTTCTGCCTCGGGGCTTCCATGGCCGGCATGAAAGCCATGACGGCGACCTCCGGGCCGGGCATCAGCCTCTACAGCGAGCAGATCTCGTTTGCCATCGGCAGCGAGATCCCCCTCGTCATCGTGGACGTCCAGCGCCTGGGGCCCTCCACCGGGTCCGCGACCAAGGGCGCAGACGGCGACATCCAGTTTCTGCGATGGGGCAATTCGGGAGGGCTGCCGGTGATCGTGCTGGCCCCGGTGGATGTGAAGGACTGCTACCTCCTCACCATGCAGGCCTTCAACCTGGCGGAAACATACCGCTGCCCGGTCTTTGTGGCCGCCAACAAGGAGATCTCCATGACCCGGGAGACCCTTGACCTGGAAAGCCTCGACTTGCCCCCTGTCGCGGAGCGCCGGACGGCGGATCCGGACGGACCGTTTCTGCCCTTTGGCGCGGCGGGCGGTCGGCAGGTGCCGGACTTTCTTCCCATCGGCCACCAGACCCTGGTCCGGCAGACCTCCTCGACCCACGGCCCGGACGGCTATATCACCACCGACCCGGAGCAGATCGGGCTCATGCAGGAGCGGCTCCTCGCCAAGATCAAAAGCACCGTCCCGGAATTCACCTTCTATGACGAAACCGCCGTCCCCGGGGCCGATACCCTGGTGATCGCCTACGGGGTGACCGCCCGCGCCGCGAAGGCGGCCATCATGCAGGCCGGATCTGCCGGCCGCAAGGCTGCGCTCCTCGTCCTGAAGACCCTCTGGCCCGTTCCCGAAACGCTGATCCGGGAAAAGGCCCGACCGTACCGCCGGGTGGTCGTGGCGGAGATGAATCTCGGCCAGTATGTCCGGGAAATCGAGCGGCTCCTGCCCGGCAAACCGGTCGAGTTCCTGGGACAGATGAACGGCGAACTCATCACGCCTCGCCAGATCCAGGAGGTGATTCAACGTGGATAGTCTATTGAACAGCGGCCGTCCGCCGGTTTTCTGCCCCGGGTGCGCCCACGACCGGGTCCTCCGCGTCCTGGACCATGCCTTGACGGCCATGGGGAAGGCCGGTGAACAGGTTGTCATCGTGACGGATATCGGGTGTTCCGGCCTTTTCGACACCTTTTTCAACACCCACGCGTTTCACGGTCTCCACGGTCGGGCCCTTACCTATGCCACCGGAATCAAGATGGCCCGGCCGGACCTCACGGTCATCGTCACCATGGGCGACGGCGGCCTGGGGATCGGGGGCGCGCACGTCCTCAGCACCTGCCGGCGCAATATCGACCTCACCCTGCTGGTGCTGAACAATTTCAATTACGGGATGACCGGCGGCCAGTGTTCGAGCACCACGCCCCGGGACGCCGAGGTCGGCTCCGGCTTCCTGAACCGGCTGGAAAAACCCATGGACATCTGCCGGGTCGCCGGCGCCGCGGGCGCGGCCATGGTCTCCCGGGTCTCCACATACGATGAGGCCCTGGTCGATCACCTCAAGGCGGCCATCGCCCATGACGGTTTTTCCCTGGTCGACATCTGGGGGCTGTGCCCGGGGCGCTACACCCGGAAAAACAAACTCACCCCCAGGAGCATCGAGGCCGGCCTTGCCGGGCTGCCCGATCTCTCCGGATTTCGGTCTGAAAACGAAAGAATGGAATACGGCCGCGCGTACCGGCAGGAAGCCGCCATGCAGAAGACGGCCCCCCCTCCAATCCGCATTGAGCCCACCTGCCGGCCGCCCCAAAAAGGCCGCCGGGAAGTGGTGATGCTGGGAAGCGCCGGTCAACGGATCGTCACCGCAGGGGAACTGCTCTGTCTGGCCGGGGTCGCGGCCGGATGTCACGCCGCCCAGAAGAACGACTACCCCATCACCGTGATGCGGGGGCACTCGGTGAGCGAGGTCATCCTGTCGGAAACCGAGATCGGATACACCGGCATTGAAAACCCGTCGGTGGTCATCGCCCTGGCGCCCGAGGGCGTGGCCCGCCGGAAGGGGATGCTGGCCCGGCTCTCGCCCGAAGCCCTGGTTGTCAAAGACGCCGGGGTGGCGCTGCCCCCGAGCGGGGCCGCTGTTATCGACGTGGATTTCAAGGGGAAAAAAATCAAATCGCCGGACTGGGCACTTGCCGCCCTGGCCGTTCTGGCCCGGGAGAGGCGGGCGCTGACCCTGGAGATGCTGCAGGAGGCGGTGAACCTGCGCTTCAAGGGCGCGGTCCGCGACATGGCGCTGGACGTCATCGACAGGGTCATTGCAGGAACCTGACGGCCGGGGGATCATCCCCCATCCGGCATCAGCCAATAGGAGGGCAGGCCATGACGCTAACCGACCTTTTTGCGACGTTGGGGATTGCACAGCAGTCCGTGGGATCCTCCACCGGCGCCCGGTGGGGCCGGACCGCGGATCAAGGAGAGATCGCGAGCATCTCTCCCATTACGGGCAAGTCCATTGGATCCGTGTTCAAGGCATCGGATGCGGATTACGAGTGGATTATAACCGAAGCCAGCGCCGCGTTTAAGAAATGGCGGCAGGTGCCCGCGCCCCGGCGCGGCGAGATCGTCCGACAGATCGGGTTGAAGCTCAGGCGTTATAAAGATCCCCTGGGCCGGCTGATCACGTTTGAAACGGGAAAGTCCCTGCAGGAGGGGCTGGGCGAGGTCCAGGAGATGATCGACATCGCCGATTTCGCCGTGGGACTGTCCCGGCAGCTCTATGGGTTCACCATGCACTCCGAGCGGCCCGACCACCGGATGTATGACCAGTATCATCCCCTGGGCGTCGTCGGCGTGATCACCTCGTTCAATTTTCCCGTGGCGGTATGGTCCTGGAACGCGCTGATCTCGGCCGTCTGCGGGGACGTGGTGGTGTGGAAACCCTCCTCCAAGACGCCGTTTGCGGCCATCGCCTTGCAGAACATCATCGCGGAGGTCATCCGGGAAAACGACCTGCCGGAAGGCCTGTTCAACCTCGTCATCGGGGGCGGAGCCGTCATCGGCGAGCGGGTGCTCCAGGACCCGCGCATCCCCCTCATCTCCCTCACGGGTTCGACCCGGGTCGGAAAACGGGCGGCGGCCATCGTCGCCGGGCGGCTGGGAAAGTCTATCATGGAGCTGGGCGGCAATAATGCCGTCATCCTCACCGAGAACGCGAACCTGGAAGCAGCGATTCCCGCCATCGTCTTCGGCGCCGTCGGCACCGCCGGACAGCGGTGTACCTCCACCCGGCGTCTGATTATCCATGATGCGATCTATGACCGAGTCGTCCAGACCCTGAAAAAGGCCTATGATGCTTTGAAAATCGGAAACCCCCTGGACGAGGCCAACCACGTGGGACCCCTCATCGATCGGGATGCGGTCCAGGGCTTTGTCGCGGCATTGGAAAAGGTGGTACGGGAAGGCGGCAAGATCCTCCATGGGGGCCGGGTCCTGACCGGCAGCGGATATGAAAGCGGATGCTATGTTTCCCCGGCCCTGGTGGCGGCGGAAAACGACTACGGCATTGTTCAGGAAGAGACGTTCGCGCCGATTTTGTACCTGATCCGTTACACAGGCGATGTGACCCACGCGATCGCGCTTCACAATGACGTTCCCCAGGGGCTTGCCTCGGCCATTTTCACCCGGGACCTCTCCCAGGCGGAGATCTTCCTGTCGGCCCGGGGATCGGACTGCGGGATTGCCAACGTCAACATCGGCACATCCGGCGCTGAAATCGGCGGCGCGTTCGGGGGGGAAAAAGAAACGGGCGGGGGCCGGGAATCCGGGTCCGACGCCTGGAAGGTCTACATGCGCAGGCAGACCAATACGATCAATTACGGCACAGGGCTGCCCCTGGCCCAGGGCATCAAATTCGAGATTTAGGAGAGCGGGCGGCCGGCCCCGGGCTCACAGCCGGGTCGCGTTCAACTGTTTTTCCACCCCCGCCAGAACGTGGCGTTGAACCCGCCGGATATGCCGCGAGAGGGTTTTCCGGGCGCCCTGGAGGTCATGGCTCAGAATGCTTGCGACCAACGCCTGGTGGTCCGCGTCGGCCGATGCCATGGATGTGGAAAAGAGGAAGTTTCCGCCGTATTTGAGATAGAGCAGGTCAAAGAGGTTCCGCAGCACGCTTTGCTGAACCAGGGTTCCGGAAAGGGATGCCAGGGTCAGATGAAACTCCATGTCCTTGAGGAGGCGATCATAGAGGTAGACCTCGCGGGAGGCCCTGGCATGGGCATTGAGGGCGGACTTCAGGCGCTGGATGTTCCGGGCGTCGAGGCGCTCCAGGGTTTTGGGCAGCAGGGAGATTTCGACCAATTCACGCAGTTCGTAGATCTCCCTGACCTCCTGCAGGCTGATGGATGCCGTGTAGTACCCGCGATTGGTTTCATGGCGGACCAGTTGCTGGACCTCCAGCCACTTCAGGGCCTGGATCACGGGCGTCTGGCTCATGCCCAGCCTTTCCGCCAGGTCGCGGTAGGCAATCTTCTGACCGGCAACGATCTCATTGTGGAACAGCATCCTCCGGATGCCTTCGTAGGCTTTCTGGGCATGCCCCATCAGGTCGCCCGCGGCCTTCTTTTCAGGTTTTTTCGGCGTCACGTCTGCTTTTCTCCACCCCCTCGGGCGTCAACGATGTAATCACATTTTTGATTAATTTATTTGGCCGGGATTGTCAATTGATGACAAGGAATATCGCTTCAGATTGATTTTGGCGGAAAGTGTTTTCAAACACGGATCAAGGAGACGATGAGATGACGATCAATGTGTGTATCGCGGGCGCCACCGGGTGGGTGGGCGCGGACCTTTCGAGAGCGGTTCACGCCGCAGGCGATATGAGGCTCACCGGCGCCGTGGCGCGCGGCGCCGCCGGCCGGGG
>NZ_JBGSQX010000146.1:0-167533 GCF_041737845.1 Desulfococcus sp. | reverse complement strand
CGGCGCGCGAAAGGCCCGGCCAGCCGCCCGGACGGTCATGCCGGGAGGCAGGTCCGCCGCGCACTCGGTTTTGTACCGGAGGGCGTGGTTCCCGTAATCCCCGCCGTCCCGCACGGCAACGACGCCGTGGGCGTGGGACTGCGCCAGGTGCAGGGCGATGGCCGCCCGGATCTCCCCGAATTCGGCCGCGAGCTGGCTTTGCCGGACCGCCAAATCGTCGGTTCCGGACATGAAGAGGTGGAGATGGGCGTCGACGAGCCCGGGAAGGAGGGTGCACCCGGCCAGATCGAGCCGCGGTCCGGGCCGGTCTTCCGGAGGCGCCGTCCGGGCGTCTTCAACCGACCGGATGACGCCCTTCTCGACCGTGACGAGCCGGTCCGGCAATGCGGGGTTTCCGCTGCCGTCGATGAGCCAGCCGGCATGAATCCGCATCCGGCGTTACACCACGCCCTGGTCCAGCATGGCGTTGACGACCTTGACGAAGCCCGCGATGTTGGCGCCGGCCATGTAGTTTCCGGGTTCGTTGTATTCCGCCGCCGCGTCCATGCAGGTTTTGTGGATGGACTTCATGATCAGCTTGAGCCGGTTGTCCACCTCTTCCCGGGGCCAGTTGAGCCGCATGCTGTTCTGGGACATCTCGAGGCCGGACACGGCCACGCCGCCGGCATTGGATGCCTTTCCCGGCGCGTAAAGGATCTTCCTGTCGAGAAAGATGCTGATGGCCTCAGGCGTGGAAGGCATGTTGGCGCCTTCGCTCACCAGAAATACACCGTTTTTCACCAGATTTTCCGCGTCCTTGCCGTTGATCTCGTTTTCGGTGGCGCAGGGCAGGGCGCAGTCGGCCGGGTGGTCCCAGAGGGGGTTGTACCCCAGGGTGGGATCGGTTTCCGTGTAGACCGCGCCGGGATATTTTTCAGCGTACTCCTTGATCCTTCCGCGCCGGACATTCTTGAGGCGCTTCACAAAGGCTAACTTCTCCGCGTCGATCCCTTCCTCGTCGTAGATGCCGCCCGACGAGTCGGAGAGGGTGACGGCCCTGGCTCCCATCTCGATCAGCTTCTCCACGGTGAACTGGGCCACGTTGCCGGAGCCGGAGACCAGGGCGGTTTTTCCCTCCAGTCTGTCTCCCCGGGTCGCCAGCATCTCAGCGGCGAAATAGACGGTCCCGTAGCCGGTGGCCTCGGGTCGGATGAGGCTCCCCCCCCAGTTGAGGCTCTTGCCGGTCAGAACCCCCGTGAACTCATTGGAGAGCCGCTTGTACATCCCGAAGAGATAGCCGATCTCCCGGGCCCCGACGCCGATATCCCCGGCCGGCACGTCGGTATTGGGGCCGATGTGCCGGAATAGTTCGACCATGAAGCTCTGGCAGAAGCGCATCACCTCGATATCGGATTTTCCTTTGGGGTCGAAATCCGATCCGCCCTTGCCGCCGCCCATGGGCAGGGTCGTGAGGGCGTTCTTGAAGACCTGCTCGAAGGCCAGGAACTTGAGGATGCTGAGGTTGACCGAGGGGTGGAACCGGAGGCCGCCCTTGTAGGGCCCGATGGCGCTGTTCATTTGAATTCGAAACCCCCGGTTGATCCGGACCTGGCCCTGATCATCCATCCACGGCACCCGGAACAGGATGACCCGCTCCGGCTCGACGATCCTTTCCAGGACCGCGGCCTGGCGGTATTCCGGGTTGCGGTCCAGGACCGGCCGAATGGTTTCCACGACCTCCTGAACGGCCTGATGAAACTCTTTCTGGCCCGGGTCCTTTTCCTTGATCAACGTCAATATGTCGGTCATCCCTTCCTCCCATTTCTGGCTGATGGTGGATTTGTGCAATTTTTCAGGAAAAAAAGCCATATCGCAACATCCATCTGATTTGTCAAGCCGTTTCACGGCGCCGGACCGAAATCCGCGGTCGATCAACCGCGGGAGATGCCGCGGCCGCCCTGGCGCATCATGATGCATCGGCCGCTTCTCCCGTCCGCCTTCAGACAGATGGGCTCGGAGAGGCGTACATGGCGCAGATAGGGGGTTTCATGAACCGACGGAAGGCCGTTCAGCAGCTCCCAGTCAAAACGGTCCCGGGTCCCCTCGGTGATGGTGATGTAATAGATCCCCAGCGACGTGATGTTCTGGAAGAAATGGGATCCCTGGGAGGGGTCCGCCCGAAGGTTCTCGTTCCGGAGCTCCACGATGGCCCGAACGCCAGAGATGTGGCGCCACTGGACCGGCACCCCGAGCCAGCGGTCGGAGGAGCCCCACCGCCCCGGCCCCGCCAGGAGATAGCCGCGCTTTTCCTTCAGGAGGGCCGCATTGAGGATGCCGACCTCCTCTGCCACCCGGGGCGTCATGCCGGGATCGAAGGCTTCGGGCTTGACATAGACGATGTCCCGGATATCCTCCTCCTTTCCGTTTCCCAGGGATTGCCAGGAGACCAGGAAGGCCCGGTCGACCTCCTCCTCGGTGATCTGGACATCCATGCGGCCCTGGGCGGACACCATGGGCCGCATCTGAAGGAAATAGAAATCGTCCTTCCGCTCCTTTTCCCCCCGGTCGGAGGAGAGATTGACGGCGAACTCGATTTCGACGGGGCAGCCCAGGGCTTTCCGGCCGAGTTCAAGGAAATCCGTCAATATCTCGGGCAGGGGGAAGATCCTGTGCTTCAAAATGGACGCAAAGGTCAGGATCTTGGGGCCGGAGAAGACGCCCGAATCCCGGATTCGGTGCTCCTCGGGGAGATAGGTGCTGGCCAGCATCCTCACCGGGGCCTCGGTCTCGGCATCGTCGATCTCCCGCCGGACGAGGTTGGAATTCCTCTCGAAATCGATGTGCTGACAGGCCGGCCTGATTTTCAGCGCATAAAAATAGCGCTGCGAATTGGCAAGGATCTCGTCAATGGAGGAAAACTGGGGCTGAATGCCTGGAAATTTCGGGGAAAACCGAAGGGATTTTTCCCCTTCCACCACGGTCTTGCCCATCCCCAGCGCGATATGGGCAATGCCGTCCTCGGGCTTCATGTGGGAGACCGGATAGAAATTATGGGATTGCAGCACCCCGGAGACGGCGGGGTAAAAAAAGTCATCATAAGGCGACCCGGAGACCTCCTGAACGATGACGGCCATGGCCTCCTCGCTGTGCGGATTGGCGGTGCTCTTTGAAAACGCCTTGGGCCCCTCATAGTAGGTCGAGGCATACACCCGTTTTACGGCGGTGAGGAGCTGGTCGAACCGGACCGCAAAATCGGGGTGGTTGTTGGGGAGCATACAGGTTTCGTAGAGACCGGCATACGGCTGAAAATGCGCGTCTTCCAGCCGGCTGGAAGACCGGACGCAGAGCGGTTTTTCCACCTGAGCCAGGAAGGACCGGAGATCCTCCGTAAGCCATTCCGGCATCACTCCCCCCAAGAATGCCGCCTTGACCGCATGGTCCCTGCAGCCGTCGTCCACAAGATGACGCAATCGATTCCGCGACACGAAATCCTCGAACCCGTCGGTGCTGATCACGAGGCTTTTGGGGATGCGGATGTTGATGTCCGGATATTTTTCGTGGATATCGGGGCTTTCCTGGAGCAGGGTGGACATGAAGGCCAGCCCCCTCGCCTTGCCGCCCAGGGATCCGCTGCCGACTTTCACGAAATCCATGATCTCCGCATCGAACTGATGACGGTTGAACTGGGCCACGACCCCTTTCTGCTGCCAGATCAGGAGGGCCTGGACATTTTTGATGATATAGCTTCGAATCTCGTTGGCGTCTTTGAAATCCCGGGTCTGGACTTCCCGGAATTTGGAGGCCAGAAGGATCTCGGACCGGCTCATGATCCATTTGGAAAAATGATTGCGGTCGGCGTGGTAGGTGATCGAGGCATCGGGGATATGAGGCAGCTTCTCCTTCAGGGTCCTCAGGTTATGGGCCCTGTCGATCTCGGTGCCGTCGGGCATTCGGAACACAAAATCCCCGAACCCCAGGTGATGGAGGAAAAAATCCCGCAGCTCCCCGTGCAGGTTGGCCGTGTTCTTGTCGATGAAGACAGATTGGATTTCAGCCGCCGATGTCCGGTTTTCCGAATCGGAACTGAGCATCAGAAGCGGGAGGTCGGGAATCTCTTCTCGAATCCGGGACAGGAAACGGAAACCCGCCTGGTTGTTGAGCCTTCCGTCTCTCGGAAACCGGGCATCGGAGATGATGGCGAAGAGGTAGGAGCGATATTTTCGGTACAACGCCATCGCCTGCTCATAGTTTTCAGCCAAAAGAATTTTAGGGCGGGCCCGCATGAGCAGGAGGCGGTGCTCTTCATTGAGCCCGGCCTCCATGATGTTCTGGGTCTGCTTGACGATCTCCTTGTAGATCAGGGGCAGAAACGATGAACGATAGAGCGGCGAGTCCTCCACCAGGATGAGGACCCGGACCATGGCCCGCCGGGTGTCGGCATCCACATTGATATCGTCTTCCACATTCTTGACGATAGCCAGGAGCAGGTCTGAATTGCCGCACCAGACAAAGACCCGGTCAATGCCGGAGCAGAGCAGGTTCCGCTCGTACTGAAGAACGTCCCGGGCATTGTGGGCCAGGAGGATGACGGGAAGGCGGGGATGGATCTCCTTGACGGCCGCCCCCAGCGAACAGGGGTCCATCTCTTCCAGGTGAGGCATGGTAATGATCAGGTCGAAACGCTTTTGCTTCAGTAGATCGAGGGCGTCGCGGGGGGAGGACACCCGGGTCACCCGCGGCGGCATGCTCAAGTTCAGCCCACTGTATTCATTTATGATTCTTGATGCAAGACTGCCGTCTTCCTCGAGGATGAACGCGTCGTACGGGGAGGAAACCAGCATGACCTCCCGTATCTTGAAGGCCATGAGTTCATGGAACACCTTGAACCGGGCGTAAAACTCGCTGGCGAATTGGTTGCCTGCAGACGCCATTTCCTTCTCCTGATATTGCCGGTGGAAGATTTTTGTCCTTGACACGCCCTCGCGGAAAAATCAATATCGTCCAGGGAGCACACGTCGTGATCCCCGCATGACAAAATAAATGTAAGATTCGATGGTTATACAATCAATCGCATGAAATCGCAATGGCCTAAACGGTCCCCTTTTGACGCACGGACCTTGGCGCGCCGAGGAGGTTGACGCATGACAGAGTGGTATCTGAGCTATACCGGGGAGCAATCCGGCCCCTTCGACGAATCCCAGGCACGATTCCAGATCGAGATGCGCGGCAGGAACGGATACGCATGGCGGGAGGGGTTTTCAGAATGGCTGCCCATCGGCGGAATCCCCGAGTTCGGCGGCAACCCCTCGCCGGCCCTTCCCGCCGGAGCAGCCCCGCCCCCGGCCCAGACTGGAGCGCCCGAACACCATACGCGCCGCGCCGCGCCGTCGCCGACCGGCGCCGACGAGGTCGACTACCGGATCGTGGGCGCTGAAATGCAGTTTGTCGAGATCGAGCTGGACCCCGGCGAAAGCGCGGTGGCCGAGGCCGGCGCCATGATGTACAAGGATATCCAGGTTGAGATGCAGACCGTTTTCGGCGACGCATCCGGTGCGTCCGGAGGCGGATTCATGGGGAAGCTCCTTGGCGCGGGAAAGCGGCTCCTCACGGGTGAAAGCCTCTTCATGACCGTCTTCACCCACACCGGACGGGGCAAGGCCCACGTGGCCTTCGGCGCTCCCTTTCCCGGCAATATCCTTCCCATCTCCCTTGCCGGGGTCGGCGGCATGCTCATCTGCCAGAAAGACAGCTTTTTGTGCGCCGCCAAGGGGGTGTCCATCGGGGTCTATTTCCAGCGGAAGATCCTAACCGGCCTTTTCGGCGGAGAGGGGTTCATCATGCAGAAGCTCGAGGGGGACGGCATGGTCTTCATCCACGCCGGCGGCACCGTGGTCGAGCGCCGCCTGAACGCCGGAGAAGCCCTTCACGTGGACACGGGATGCGTGGTGGCGTTTGAATCGGGTGTTCAGTTTGACATTGAGCAGGCGGGGGGGATCAAGACCGCCCTTTTCGGGGGGGAGGGGCTCTTCTTCGCAAGCCTTCAGGGACCCGGCAGGATCTGGCTGCAGTCCCTGCCGTTCTCCCGCCTGGCCGGCCGGATGCTGCAGGCGGCCCCCCAGCGCGGCGGCAGCAGGGGAGAAGGATCCATCCTGGGGGGCCTGGGCGGCCTGATCGACGGGGACAACCGCTGATTCTCCCCGCCGATCGACGTCGCCAGTGGGCTATTTGTCAGCCTTGAGAAGTTTTTCCAGATCGGCGAAGGGCCGGTGGGTGGAAAAGGTCTCCTGGCCCTCGCCCGGGGTGGGGCCGTCGTGCCAATCGGCCTCAAGACCCCGGGAATGCTCGTTCTCGTGGCAGTATAGGCACAGCAACTCCCAGTTGCTCCCATCGGGCGGGTTGTTGTCGTGGTTGTGGTCCCGGTGATGGACCGTCAGCTCCCGGAGCTTTTTGCCCGAAAACTCCCGCCCGCAGCGCGCGCAGACCCAGGGGTGGATCTTGAGCGCCCGCTCCCGGTAGGTTTTTTCGCGCCGCTCCTGCTCCCTTCGGGCCTCGGCAAACGCATCGGACGCGCTGCGCCTGTCTGCTGAAGTCTTTTTCAATGGCATAAATCCACCTCCCGGCGCACCGCGGCGGGCGCCCTTCTCCTCTTTTCAGGATCGATCCGGGGTGTCCCTTTATATGCCGGGACGGGTCCGGAGCGCGGCCTACCTGCCATCATCCTTGAAGAGGTAATAATAGATGTCCTCCAGATAAACAATCCCGATCGGCAACCCGTCTTTGGCGATGGGCAGCCTGCGGTACCGGTTTTTGACCATGCGGTCCAGCAGCACCATGATGTGTTCGTCGGGCGAGGCGAATACGATGTTTCTGCTCATGATGTGCTCGACCTTTTTTTCCTCGAGCTTTTTCACAAAAGCCTTCAGGTGACCTCTCCAGGAGATCTCTTCCCCGCTGATGCCGTAGTTCAGAAAATCCGGACGCAGGTGGTAGAGGATATCAAATATCGTCACGACACCCGCCAGGCGGTGACTTGCGTTCACCACCAGAAGGCTGGCGCTCTTGTATCCCGATTCCCGGACCCTTCCGTGCAATATCTTGTGGATGGCCTCCCCGGCCGGCGCATGCTCATGGACCTTGTCAAACTCGGTCACCATGATGTCTCGTGCAAGCATTGTCATGGGTCTCTCCTGTTCATCTTGAATGGTTCCACAAATCCAAACGGCTCCAAACCAATGTATGAATGCGGTATATCAAATTCAACGGGGTTGGGATATGGTCATTTTCAACCGGCCGCCGCCCCGGGATTTCAGTATTGATCCACCTGTCAAAATCTGCCATAACACCGGGGGCGTCGATGCCTCGTCCGACGCGCCTGCGATCAAATTCCCAAAACACACCCCGGAGTCATTCCCATGATGCGATTCTTCGATAGAGGCTTGACGCGGCTGTTCGCGTCTGTTTTTCTGGCATCCATGCTTACCGCCTGCATGGTGGGGCCCGACTATGTGAAGCCTAAGGTCGAAACCCCCGGCGCATTCAAGCATGCCCAGGCCAGAGGCCAGACCCCGCCCGAGCCGATGGCGGAAAAATGGTGGCGGCATTTCCAGGACCCCGTACTGAGCCGTCTGATTGAAGATGCCATGGCCGGCAATTTCGACCTGACCGCGTCCGCGCAGAGGATCGAGCAGGCCAGGGCCGTCGCCCGGATCTCCCGTTCGGGCCTCTTTCCCCTTGTTTCCGTCGACCCCGCCTATGCCAAGACCGGGGTATCCAAAACCCTTGAAACCGGCCAGGGCGGCACCTTCACCACCTGGGCACTTCCCCTCGATGTCGCCTACGAACTCGATCTCTTCGGGCGCGTCCGAAGGGGTGTCGAGGCGAGCCTGGCGGATGCAGAAGCCGCCGTCGAGGACGATCTCGGCCTCAGGCTCATCCTCCAGACCGACATCGCCGTCAATTACTTCGCCATGCGGGCGTTCGACGACGACATCCGCATCGTGTCCCGGGCCATCGAGGTCCGGCGCGAGACCCTCAAGATCATTAAAAACCGGTTCACCCTCGGGGTGATTTCGCGCCTGCCCGTCGCCCAGGCCGAAGCGGAACTGAGCGCCACCGAGGCGCTCCTGCTCGCTTTGTCGCGGGACCGGACCCGTCTCGAAAACGCCATCGCCGTCCTTCTGGGTAAACCCCCGGCCGAACTCTCCCTAAACGTCGACCCCCTGGAGGAAGCCCCTCCCGAGATGCCTTCGGTCGTGCCTTCCGTGCTGCTGGAATCCCGGCCGGACATCCGGCGGGCGGAGCGCCTCATGGCCGCTGAAAATTCCCGGGTCGGGGTGGCCGCCGCCGCCTTTTATCCCCAGGTGTCCATCAGCGCGAACGCCGGATTCGGCAGCGCCCGGGCCGGGGACCTGTTCGACGCCGGGAGCTTTACGTGGGGCATCCTGCCCAGCATTCACATTCCAGTCTTCGAAGGCGGCCGGAACGCTGCCGAACTTGATCGCGCAAAGGCGCGCTACGCCGAGGCATACGCCCTGTATCGCCAAACCATCGTGGCGGCCTTCGGCGACGTCGAAAACGCGCTGGTCAGCGTGGCGCTTCTGGAAAGGCAGCAGGCGGCGAACCTCGAAGCCGTCCGGTTCGCCGAAGAAGCCTACCGCCTGTCAAAGGCGCAGTTCGATGGCGGATGGGTCAATTATCTCTCGGTGCTGGACTCCGAACGGACCTTTCTGGACAACCGCCGCCTGAGCAGCCAGCTTCGCGGGCAGCGGTATCTCAGTGCCGTGGCGCTGGTGAAATCCATCGGCGGAGGCTGGACCGCCGGAGCCGGGGCGCCGGCGCTGCAATAACGCGCCGCTACGCGCTTTTCCGGTGGGATGCCAGGATGTCCGGCAGGGCCCGCTTCATCTGGCGGAGGGCCTGCCGGATCCGGTGCTCGTTTTCCACCAGGGCCAGCCTCAGGTATCCCTCGCCCTCCTGGCCGAAGCCGATTCCCGGCGCCATGGCCACGTTGGCGTGGTCCATCATCTGGACGGAAAATTCCATGGACCCCAGCTCGCTGTAGGGCTCGGGGATTTTCACCCAGACGAACATCCCCGCCTTGGGGGCCGTGACCTCCCACCCCATGGCCTCGAGCCCCCGGCAGAGGACGTCCCGCCGGTTCTGGTAAATGGCGACCTGCTGCACCACTTCATCCTCGCATTCCCGGAGGGCCACGATACCCGCGACCTGAATCGGTGAGAAGATCCCGTAGTCGTAATACCCCTTGATCTTGGCCAGCCCTGCAATCAGGCGGTCATTGCCCACGCAATAGCCCAAACGCCACCCGGCCATGTTGTAGGATTTGGAAAAAGACCCGAATTCAACGCCCACATCCCTCGCCCCCGGAACCTCCATAAAACTGGGCGCGGTGTATCCGTCGAAGGTGATCCTGGCGTATGCGAAATCATGGAGCACCAGAAAATGGTATTTTTTGGCCATGGCGACGATTTCCGTGTAGAGGCTTCGGGAAGCCACTTCTGCCGTGGGATTGTGGGGATAGTTGAGCATCAGGACCTTGGGCGGGGGATAGAGGGACTCGCACATTTCGGAGATCCGCCGCAGAAAGGTCTCCTCCGACGACAGGGGGATGCGGATCACATTGCCGCCGGCGATGGTCACCGCGTAGATATGGATGGGAAAGGCCGGCGCCGGGACCAGAACGGTGTCTCCGGGGCCCACCACCGCCAGGCACATGTGGGAAATCCCCTCCTTCGAACCGATGGTGCAGATCACCTCCCGCTCGTCGTCCAGGGTCACGCCGTAATCCCTGGCATAATTCTTTGCAATTTCACGCTTCAGGTTCCGCATTCCGGAGGCGATGGGATAGCGATGGGTTTTGGGGTCCCGGGCGACTTCGCAGAGTTTCTGAACGATGGGCTCGGGGGTGGGGTCGATGGGATTTCCCATGCCGAGATCGATCACGTCGTCTCCGTTCAGGCGCTTTTCGGTCTTCATGTGATTGATCATGCCGAAGAGGTAGGGCGGGAGCTGCTCCATCCGCTTGGCAAATTGAATGTCGTTCTTCACGTTCATCAAATCCTCCTTTGGGACCCAAAAAAAGCCTCGGACCCATTCTCGCCCGGGGCTTTAGACAAAAAAACGCCACGGGAGCCTGTCAGTCCGTGGCGTCTGGGGTGCGAAAAATTCCGGTTATCGAATTACCCGCAGCCGAATGTCGCCGGGACTGTTTCGGTCGCGGCGGCCGCTGCAAGCCATAGCGGTGTTTTTTTCATGGGTGTAGATCTGCTTTGGCGGTGATCGATCCTGTCGGCGCGTCGTTTTTGGCGGCAATTCTAATGAAGCCGCCCGGGTTTGTCAATGAGATTATCGTGAGAGACCGGCCGCCTCCGCCGGATTCGGACTATCCCAGCACCTCGCACCTCTCATTCAGCCGGATCCCGAGGTCCGACAGTTCGTCCAGCACCGGCCGGTAGATCTCCGGAAGCACCGGCCTGTGGACGCCCGTCAAGCGGAGCTTCCCCTCCATGAGCATCCGGGTGCCGATGGCGGCCGGCAGCCCGACCGTCCGGGACATGGCGCTGTCCCCGCCGGGAATGCCCGTGTCGATCATGGCGGCGGTGATCTTCTTCCTCACGCCGTCCGGGTAGGCGGCGACAAACTCGTGATACTGGATCAGAAGGTCCGTCTCTCCCGGCCGGTAGACCAGTTTCTTCTCGAGCACATGGGCGAACATGTCGAAGGGCGTTGCCGCTTTCAGCGGCAGCTTCCGGTCATCCAGCAGCCCCAGCCATGCGAGCTTCTTGATGGCCACGGCATAGGGCGGGATGCCCAGGAACCCGGCGATATCAAGGGCCACGTCCCTGCCGCCGCCGCCCGCCAGGGCCGCCATGATCTCCCGGGGGGAGGTCGTGGTGAAATCAAAGGTGCGCTCGTGGTTCAAGAGTCCGATCTTTTTGAAATAGTTCCATGATTCGCAGTGGCCGATGTTCCGGAGGGTCCCCCGGTACATGGAACGGGCCGATTGAATGCCGTAGATCTCCATGTAGGGCAGGGCGTCGCGGTTGACATAGGCCTCGAAGGCGCCCGCCCCGGGGACGTCGATCAGCCAGTAGTGTTCGAAGAGGTGCTCGCTGTCAATCTTCACGATCTCGCCGTCCTTGAGGTACCGGCCGTCGTTCAGGGCCGCCAGGAGCACGCCTTTCGGGCTCCAGGAAAACTTGTAGCCGAAGGGGTTGTCGTTGCAGGGAAGGGACGGCAGCCCCCCGCAGTAGGAGTAAAAGCTTTCGATCTCACCTCCCGCGCCCTTGACTTCGTTGATGACCTTCATGGCCGCCATGTGGTCGATGCCGGGGTCCACCCCGATTTCATTCAGAAAAAGCAGACCGGAGGCTTTGGCCTCCGCATCCAGGGCCGCCATTTCCGGCTTCACGTAGGAGGTGGTCACCAGGTGCTTTTTATGGGCCAGGCAGAGCTTCGCCACATCCAGGTGAAAGGTCCACGGCAGGAGGCTGATGACGATGTCCGCGGGCTTGATGACCTTTTCGAGGGCCTCGCCGTTTTCGACATTCACCTCCACGGCCGACCCATTGGGGTGGCCGCAGATGATGTTCCTTGCCTTCTCCACGGTCCGGGTGGCCATGGTCAGCCGGGTCTCCGGCTGTTCCAGCAGATAGGCGACCAACGGGCGCGTAACGAAGCCGGCGCCCAGGACGAGGATGTTTTTCATTGTTCGCTCCTTTTCTGATTCAGATCTCTGTTCTTTTCACGGGCACCAGCGGGATCGCCCCCATTCCGGCGGATGCCCCCGGGTGTCCTGGGACGGGGATCGCGCCTGCCGGGGACGCCATACCATATCCGGGCGGGAAAGAAAATAGACCCGGCCCATAATTCTTGACACCTGATTTTACCAGAGGTATACCACAGACATAATCTGCATCATACAGCAGTATTTCTTTAATCATCTTTTTTTCAGCCCTCCGCCGGACTGAACCCTGCCGTCGGCCCCGCATCCCCGGGGCGGCATCGTCCCGAACCCCGTATGGAGGACGCCGGGATACGGTAGCCATCCGCGGAAGGCATGAAGAGGAGTGCCCACAATGGAAAGTCGTTCTTACGATATCGTCATCATCGGCGGCGGCGTCATGGGCTCCGCCGCAGCCTATTATCTCACCCTTGCCGACAGGGCTCTCAAGGTAGCCGTGGTGGAAAGGGACCCGACCTACGCCAAATCCTCCACCACCCTTTCCATGGCCAACGCCCGGATTCAGTTCAGTCTTAGGCAGAACGTCGAGATATCGATGTATGCCTTGGAAATTCTCGAAACCTTCGAGGAGGAGATGGCGGTGGAGGGCTTCAAGCCCGGCATTTCCTATCGGCGTGAGGGCAACCTTTTCATGGTCGACGGCCGGGGCCGCGAGGCCGCGCTGGCCGCACTGGCCATGCAGCAGGAGCTTGGCTGCCGGGTGGAATGGTGGGAGCCGGAACAGATTCGGGATCGATACCCGCTATACGACACCGAAGGCTATGTCGGCGGGACCTTCGGCCGCCGCGATGGCCATTTCGACGCCTATGCGTTTCTCATGGGGTACAAGGCCAAGGCCCGCTCCCAGGGGGTCGTCTACCTGAAAGACGAGGCGGTGGAGATCCTTTCCGGGGAAGGCGCCGTCCAGGGGGTTCGGCTGAAGAGCGGCGACACCCTCAACGCGGGCATCGTCATCAACTGCGCGGGCGCCTGGTGCGCCGACATCGCCAGGACCGCGGGCGTGTCGCTGCCGGTTCAGCCGACGAACCGCCAGGTCTTTGCGCTGGACACCGCCGTCAAGCCCGACACGCCGCTGCCCCTCACGATTCTGCCGTCGGGCCTCTACTTCCGAAGTGAAACGGGCGGCCTGATCCTCTTGGGAAAATCCATGCCCGACGATCCCGTCGGCTATGACTTCGGCTGGGACGACAAGCGCTTCATGGAGACCCTCTGGCTGGAACTGGCGGAATTTGTTCCCGGCTTCGACCGTCTCAAGCTGGTCCGCGGGTGGGGCGGCCTCTATGCCGTCAACACCCTGGACGGGAATGCCATTCTGGGGGAATGGCCGGGAATGAAGGGCCTCTACCTGGCCAACGGCTTCTCGGGGCACGGCCTCCAGCAGGCGCCCGCCGTGGGACGCTACCTGATGGAGCTGATCACGGGAAAGCCCCACGCCCTGGACCTCTCCATTTTCCAGCCGGAACGGATCATCGAAAAAAAGCCGCTGAGTGAAGGGGGGCTGGTGTAGCCGTCGGGCAGGCAGAGAAGGGGTGAATTCCCATGAATGAAGAGATCTACCGGATCCTCCAGGACAGGATCCTGTTCCTTGAATACGAACCCGGCCGGATTTTGAATGAAAAGGTGCTTGCCGCGGAGTTCGGGATCAGCCGGACGCCGCTCCGCGAGGTGCTGAACCGGTTGGAATGGGCCCAGCTTGTCCGCATCCTGCCCCGGACCGGGACGATGGTGGCCGAGATCGACTATCAGAAGATGATGAACGTCTACCCGATCCGCCTCGAACTCGAGGCCATGGCGGGGCGGCTGGCCGCGGAACACATCGCGCCCGGCCACCTGGTCCGGCTGGCGGCCGTCGGAGAGAGATGCGCCGCGCTTCAGGGGATCGTGGACAAGAATGCGCTGGTAAACATCGATTTTGATTTCAGGGAGATTATTTACGACGCGGCCGAAAACGAGGTCCTGACCGGCATGTCCGGGGAACTCTACCGCCTGACCGTGCGGCTCTGGTACGTCACGCTCGACAGGAAAAGCTGGGATGAGGAGGTCCACGCCATTCTGAACGAAATCACCAGCTCACAGGAGGTCCTCGGCCGGGGGGACGCGCCGGGGATGGCGGAACTCCGGCGCGCATCCCTGATCAGCCACCTGGAGCGCATCCGGGCCAAGTTCCTGGCGCTCTGCTGAGCCGGGCGGCGCTCCGAAGCTATCTGTCCGATATGATCTGTCTGGTGCTGTCTGTCCGGTGCTATCTGGGGGTTCGCCCGCAGCAGCTCCCCGGTCCGGCGCACCCCGAATGGCCCGGGGACGAACCGCAGCAGCCCGTATCCCCCGGACCCGGCATCCCCTGTCTGGCGACGCCTGAAGCGGAGGAGGGGGCCGAGAGAAGCTTCCTCAAATGGATGCCGCCGCAGGCGGGGCACCGCGATTCTTCAGTGGACGAGGTTACCAGCAGTTCACTCAACTGCCCGCAATCCTGGCATAGATACTCGTAAAGGGGCATGACTCTCCTTCGGACGTCGCTCCATTCACCCCCGGGGGCTACTTGGTCGACGTGTATTCATCCAAGGCTTTTTGAAGGGTCTTGACGGCAAGCTGGATGCAGTGATGCTTCTGGGCCGGGATTTCCTGAAGGACCCGAAAGATGTCGCCGTCGTTGAGTTTTCTGGCCTCCTCGATGGTTTTGCCCTTGATCAGGTCGACGGCGGCCATGGCTGCGGAGATGGCCCCGGCGCAGCCCATCACCTCATATCGCGCGTCCTGGATGACGCCATTCTCGAATTTCAGGTACACCCCCATGGTATCCCCGCAGGTTCCGGTCATCTGGGAGGTCTGATCGGCATCGGCGATGGCCCCCATGTATGGTTTTTCGATGAAATAGGAGATGGCCTTTTCCGAATACCCCGATTCCGAGAGCATTTTGTGAACCGCGGCCGCGCTGGCCGAGTCCGAGGATTGGTGCTGATTCATGGTCTCATTCCTCTAGTGTATGCATTCGCCCTTTTCACCGTGACCGGAGCAGGTATGGTCGAGGCTGAAATGGGGCAGCTTGTCGCTCTGGATCAATGCCAGGTTTTCGGAAACCAGGCCCTGGACGGCACGATAGGTCGAAATCCCCGCATGATGCAGCTTCATCAGCGCTCCCCTGCCGATCCCCCCTACGACCACCGCATCCACGGTCTTACCCCCAAGGGCCTGAAGCGGCTGGCAATTGCCGTGAAGATGATGGAGGTCTTTATTTTCCACCGTCTCCGCATCACCGGTTGTCGAATCCACGATCACAAAATACCGTGCCGACCCGAAATGTTCGTAAACAGGGCTGTTCAGCCCGAGATTTTCCTGGCTGGGAAATGCGATCTTCATTCTGCGGCTCCTTACAATGATATTGAAAAGCCTTTGATAGGACTAAAACATGCTCCTGTCAAGAAAGTTTTGGGAATTCACGCCTGTTTCGGAGCAGCGATTCAGCCGCGTCAGACGGCATGCCGCCGGGTGCCGTCCGGCGATCCCCGCGCGGCGCCGGAAAAAGATCGAGACAGGGACATCCGCAGGTGCATTCTCCTGATTTGTTTTGCATTTTTCGCCTGCCTGTAATAAGTAAACATCAGCCTCTTCAACCGATCCCTTCTGAGGCGCAGAAGCGGTGCGAATCAACGGAACGGAACATCGGAAAATAACCATGACACACGAAAGGTGAAGCGTTGAAAAGAGCGAAATTTTTTGAGCGCTGGATCTGCGCGGCGGCGCTGGCGCTGCTCTGCGCCGTCATGCCGTCGCCTGCGGCCGCTGCGTCCTCTTCCATGGACGTTACGGCGAGGGTGGGCTTTGATGCGTTCTCGGAGGTGGAAGATTTCGATCTCTATGAGGTCAACGGCAGGATGGTTTTTTCTCCCTATATCACATGGGGCGACGGCTGGACCCTCACGCCGGCGCTGGTCTGCGCCGTGAGCCTCCTGCACGCCGCTGACGATACGGGGATCATGGCGGGCTTCGGCCCGCAGCTTGAACTCACGTTTCCATGGGATCGTCTCACGGCCTTTGCGACCGTCCGTCCCAGCGGCCTGACCGAACACGAGTATGGGCGGGAGGACTTGGGGGGATGGTTCACCCTGGCCACCGATGTCGGCGCCCGGATCGACCTGGGCAGCCGGATTATGGTCGGGTATGCCTGGGAACACATCTCCAACGCAAACCTTTATGACAACAACCCGGGCCTCAACTTCCACGTCATCGAGCTGGGTCTGAAATTCTGACCTTCGCAGAATTCACGGGCCGTTATTCGCCCTCGTCGTCAGGCGCGACGCGCTCAGGCGTGCTGTCCGGCTTTACGCCCCGCCGCCGGTAAAAAGATACCAGCCGGAGCACCAGTCCCAGAAGGATGGCGGCGCTGATGAGGATCATCAGGTTGGACGCAAAAAAGGTGAGCACAAAGGAAAAAGGATCCTTAAGACCGTAAGACTGGATCAACACCGACACCCCGAAGGCCAGGAAGAAGCACCCCGCCAGAATCAGCAGGACCTGTTTGATCACCCAGAAAATCATGGTCATCCGCCCCCGCCGGCGCGCAACGCTTCAGAAATCATGAAGTATGCGGTGATGATAAAACGAATCCCCAGCATGATGACAATCAGCAATAGAATCACCACGGGCGTTTTCTTGAGGAATTCCTTCCAGTCCTTTCGGCTAACCGGCGATTTCAGAAACACCCGTGCCCTCCCTTCGCCTGATGTACTCCAAAACGGGGATTCATAAAGAAGGCTGAGTATAGCTGATTTTGGGGAGGCGTACGACCGATAATTTCGCCTTGCTGTATTAAAGCCGCTAAGAACAGGCGGAATCGTGGTCCGGATGAAGGGAGATAAACCGCAAATAATTCCCGTCCATGGTGAGTGTCGCCCGGAGAGACATGCTGATGCGGATGGAATAGATCGCACGTTGCCTGCCGGTTTTCAGGCTTTTGATTTTCCAAATTTCCCTGCCATATCCCTCTTGTGTCCAGGATTCGAATGTGCTATCGAGATGCTTCTCTTATAGAGCGCCGTCTCCCTGTGACGGAGATGTTTGACCCTGGCACCCTAAACACCCGGAACCCGGAATTTCGAAAGGAGAGACCGATGAGTGAGTTGGCATTTCAAGACTATTACCCCGATGACGTGAGCCACTGCTATGGATGCGGCCGGCTGAACGAACACGGGCACCAGATCAAGAGCCGCTGGGACGGCGAAGAGAGCGTCGCCGTCTATACCCCGCGCCCCTACCACACCGCCGTTCCCGGATACGTCTATGGCGGGCTGATCGCGTCGCTGATCGACTGCCATTCCACCGGAACGGCCGCAGCCGCCGCCTATCGGGCCGAGGGACGCGGGATGGACACCGACCCGCCGCTGCGGTTCGTGACCGCCTCCCTCCACGTGAACTATCTCGCACCGACGCCCATCGACGGCCCCCTGGAAATCCGCGGCAGGGTCAAGGAGATCAAGGGGAAAAAGGTGGTCGTAGAATCGACCCTGTCGGCGGGCGGCAAGGTCTGCGCCAGGGGCGAGGTCGTCGCGGTAAAGATGCCCGAGAACATGAAGCCCGGGGCCTGACGCCATAAAAACAGGATTTGACATCGCCCGCGTATGCGGGCGATAATCCTCGACTTATGAAACGGCCCCCAGCGCATCCCCTGATCCTCTGGATCATCGCCATGTTCCTCCTGGCGGCGGGAGGCTGCGCGACCCAGCCGCCCCGGAACGCCGAAAATGTCTGTGGCATCTTCCGGGAGCGGCCCCAATGGTATGACGATGCGGCGGCTGCCCGGGACCGCTGGCAGGTGCCCATCCCCGTGATGATGGCCATCATCCGCCAGGAATCGGGGTTTTATTCCGATGCCAAACCGCCCCGGACCACCTGCCTGTTCATCTTTCCCGGCCCCCGACCGTCGTCGGCCTACGGCTACCCCCAGGCCCTCGACGCCACCTGGGACGACTACCGGGATGCGGCCGGCGGCGCCTTTGCGGACCGGGACAATTTCGGGGACGCCGTCGACTTCGTGGGATGGTACTGCCACCTCAGCCATATCCGGTGCGGCATCCCCAAGGATGACGCCTACCGTCTTTACCTGGCTTACCACGAGGGACATGCGGGCTACAACCGCGGCACCTGGCGGAGCAAAGCCTGGCTGAGGCGGGTTGCGCAGGGGGTTCAAACCCGGGCCATGAGCTACGGGCGGCAGATGCCGGCCTGCGAAAAGGGATCGGGTCGAAGCGGCGGGTGCCTCCTCTGGCCCTTCTGATCCGGGCGCCATGGGGCCGGCTCGGCAAAGCCGCCCCGGAGCGCATCCGGCGCGAAATGGAGAATCAGCGTGATGAAGACCGCGGTCATTATACCGTCGAGGTTCAGTTCAAGCCGGTTTGAGGGCAAACCCCTGGCCCTGATCTGCGGAAGACCCATGATCCAGCGGGTGTACGAAGCCGCCCTCGGCGCAAAGCAGGTCACGGATGTGGTGGTCGCGACAGACGACCCAAGGATTGCCGATGCGGTCGCGGGGTTCGGCGGCCGGGCGATCATGACCGCCGCGGACAACCGGTCGGGGACGGACCGGGTCGCCGATGCCGCGGCCCGGATGGGGCTCTCCCCGGACGACATCGTGATCAACGTGCAGGGGGATCAGCCGCTGTTGGACCCCAGGTGCATCGAGCAGGTCGCGGCGCCGTTGTTTTCGGCCCGAAAAACCGGCGGAGACGAGATCGGCATGACCACCCTGGCCTTCAGGATCGTCAATCCCGATGAAATCACCAACCCCAAGGACGTGAAGGTCACCTTCGACATCCGGGGATATGCCCTCTACTTTTCCCGGTCGCCCATCCCCTTCGGACGGGACCCGGGGACCGTCTTCGACACCTACAAGCACCTCGGCGTGTACGCCTATACCCGGAGGTTTCTGGAGACCTTCCGGCGGCTGCCCGAAGGCCGGCTGGAGGCGATTGAAAAGCTGGAGCAGCTCCGCGCCCTGGAGCACGGTTACCGGATCCAGGTCGTCGTCACCCCCTATGACTCGCCCGAGGTCGATCTGCCGGAGGACATCGTCAGGATTGAAAGGATTCTCGAATAAGGCCGCCGGTTCCGAGGGAAGCAGGCACCGGATCCGCTATTCGATGTTTTGTTCGATGAAGGAGCCCGGCTTGGGCGCCCCAAGGGGGGCACGGTTCCTGCCAAGGGCGGTGACGCGTTTTTCCAGGCTGCCCAACTCCGCCTGCAGTTGGGAGAGGGTCCGATCCTTGGACTCGAGGCTTCGCTTGATTCCCTGGATCTCGGCCCGAACATTTTTCTCCTGGGTCTCAATGGCCCGGCTGAGCCCTTTCTGGTCGATGGTCACCGACAGAACGTCGACCAGGTCCTTCTTGAGCTGCTTGTAGTCGGCCGAGAGCCCCGCCAGCTCGCCTTTGGCGCCCTCGACGGCCTGCCGGACGGCGGCATGGTCCCGGGCGTGGGCCTCTTCCAGGGCCGACAGGGCTTTCCGGGAGGCATCGAGATCGGTTCTGACCGGGGCAACAGATGCGCCGACGGCGTCAATGCGCTCGCCCAGTTTCGCAAGGTCGCTGTTCCTGAGATCGGCGAGGGCGTCCGCAAGGGCCTTTTCCGCAGCGGCAATCCGCGCGGTGTCGGCCTTTTCGGCATCGATCCGGCGCAGATGCACCTCCACCGCCTTCAGCTTTTCATGGATGGGCACGATTTTTCCTTCGACCGCTTTCATGTCCTGGCGGAGGGTCCTGGATGTCTTCTCAAAAACCATGAAGGCCTCGTCCATGGACGCATCCCTGTCATCCACGCTCTTCTTCAGGAGGTCCTGCCGGCGGACCGCCTCGGCCAAGCTCTCCTTCGTGCTTTTTGCACCGGCCGTAAGCTCTCCCAGCGACTTCAGCAGAACCTGAAGTTCCGCCGAGTCGGCGTGCTGCACTTTCAGTATGCGTTTTTCCAGGATGCCGTAAGCCAGGGCGACCATGAGGACGACGAGAAGGGGCATCAGAATGCTGATGAGGGTCAGCCGCCGGCGGAGCCTGGCGATCCGGGGGTCTTCTCCCGAGCGCGCGCGCCTGGGGGCGCCCGGCCGGCCGTAGGGATCCGGATCTATGTCTTCATCGTCGGGGCCGATCCTGAAGCCGGATGACGACGACCGCTGGTTCATGGTGCGCTATTCCCATTCGATGGTTGAAGGCGGTTTGGAGCTGATGTCGTAGACAACCCGGTTGACGCCTTTCACCTCGTTGATGATGCGATTGGAGATGATGCCCAGGAGCTCATGGGGCAGCTTCGCCCAGTCGGCGGTCATGGCGTCTTTGCTGGTCACGGCCCGGATGGCCAGGATATTTTCGTATGTCCGCTGGTCCCCCATGACGCCGACGCTCTTGATGGGCAGGAGGACTGCAAACGACTGCCAGATCTTTCGGTAATAACCACTCCGGCGGATCTCCTCCAGCAGGACGGCATCGGCCTCCCGAAGGATGTCGAGGCGCTCCCGGGTGACCTCGCCCAGGACCCGGATGGCCAGCCCCGGGCCGGGAAACGGCTGCCGCCAGACAAGCTCCTCGTCCAGCCCGAGGGCCTCCCCGAGCTGCCGGACCTCGTCCTTGAAAAGGTATTTGAGGGGTTCGACGAGCTTGAGCTTCATCTTTTCGGGCAGGCCGCCCACGTTATGATGGGACTTGATCACGGCCGTGGGGCCGCCGAAGGCGGAAACGGACTCGATGATGTCGGGATAGAGGGTGCCCTGGGCCAGGAAATCGGCATCCGCAATCTTTTTGGCCTCGGCCTCGAAAACGTCCATGAAGATCTTCCCGATGATCTTCCGCTTCTGTTCCGGGTCGGAGACGCCGGCAAGGGCGTCGAGGAACTGATCCCCGGCGTCGACGAAGAGGATGTTCATGTGGAGGTGCTGCCGAAAAGACACCTTCAGTTTTTCCGCCTCGTTCTTCCGGAGCAGGCCGTTGTCCACGAAGATGCAGGTGAGGTTTGATCCGATGGCTTTATGGATCAGGAGCCCGGTGACCGATGAGTCGACGCCGCCGCTCAGGCCCAAAATCACCTTCTTGGCGCCCACCTGGCTGCGGACGGCTTCTACGGCCTCCTCGGCAAAGGAGGCCATGGTCCAGTCCGGCGTGCATCCGCAGATGTCGAATAGGAAATTTTCGAGGATCTGCCGCCCTTTGGGGGTGTGTTCGACCTCGGGGTGAAACTGAAGTCCGTAGAGCTTTTTATCGGGGCAGGCAATGGCCCCGATGGCCGTGTTTTCGGTGGACCCGATGATATCGAACCCCGGCGGCAGGGCCTCGGCGGAATCCCCGTGGCTCATCCAGCAGGGCATGGTCTTCTCCGTGAGCCCCTTGAAAAGCCCCGCGGCCTCCCGGATGGTGAATTCGGCAAAGCCGTATTCCCGCTTTCCCGCACCGCGCACCGCGCCCCCGAGGGCGTCGATCATGAACTGCATGCCGTAGCAGATCCCCAGCACGGGGACGCCCAGATCCAGGATCCCCGGGTCCGCCTTGGGGCTGTTTTCAGCGTAGATGCTGGACGGTCCGCCGGAAAGGATCATCCCCTCCGGGCGGAGCGCCCGGATCTCGTCCAGGGTGAGGGTGGGGGGAACGATCCGGCAGTATACCCGGCACTCCCGGACCCTTCTGGCGATGAGCTGATTGTATTGTGAACCGAAATCGATGATGATGATCATGAACCGTCGCTCCTGGCTTTTTCCGGGTATCGGGGCATGGCCTGCCAACCCCATTGAATCACGAGTTTTCCGCAGGAAACGGTTTGCGGAAACATGCCGAATATGGTAAACACCGCCCTAAAAGTCAACTTAAATCGTCACCGCCCGGGCCGCCTTCGCAGTCTAACGGGCAGACGAGGGATGAAGCATAACGCAGATATCGGACCCTTTACGAGGCCCTCAATCTTCCACTCCTTACGAATGATTATCCAGATCTACGAAATTCAAACGCCCGAAGAGGCGGAAGCCCTCGTCACCATGGGCTGCGACCACATCGGCAGCGTGCTCACGACGGAGGCCGGGTGGCGCGACGCCGGCATCAAGGCGGCCGTCGACGCCTCCCGCGGACATGCCAGGCGCAGCATCATCCCCCTGTTCAACACCCCGGATACGGTATTCCGGGTGATCGACTACTACCAGCCGGACATCGTCCACTTCTGTGAAGCCCTGGCCGACGCCCGGGGAATCTCCCCGGAATGTGAAGCGCTCCTCCGGCTCCAGGTCCGAATCCGGGACCGCTATCCGGATGTCGCCATCATGCGGGCCATCCCCGTGGCCCCGCCCGGCAGGGGGAAAGAGGTGCCCAGCCTGGCGCTGGCGGAGATGTTCGCGCCGATCAGCGACTATTTCCTGACCGACACCCTGATGCTTGCAGGACCGGCCGCCTCGTTTGACGAAGAGCAGCCCGTCCGGGGGTTTGTCGGCATCACCGGCCGCACCTGCGACTGGGGCGTCGCAAGGGACCTGGCGGCCGCGAGCCCCATCCCCGTCATCCTGGCCGGCGGACTGTCGCCTGAAAACGTCCGCGAAGCCGTCATGGCCACTCGACCCGCAGGCGTCGACAGCTGCACCCGCACGAACGCCAAAGATGCGGACGGCGCCCCCATCCGGTTCAAAAAAGACATGGCGCGCGTGCGGCGGTTCATCGAGGAGGCCCGCCTGGCCGGAGCGTCCATGCCCATGCCCTGATTTTTTTCACCATAACCCGTATCATCTTCAGGAGGAACGACCCACCATGTATGAAAGCAGTGACCTGAGAAAAGGTCTCAAGATCGAAATCGACGGCTACCCCTACGTCATCAGCCAGTTTGCCTTTGTCAAGCCCGGCAAGGGTCAGGCCCTCTACAAATGCAAGCTCAAGAACATGGTCACCGGCGCCCAGTTCGAAAGGACCTACCGTTCGGGAGACAAATTCAACGAGGCGAACCTGGAAGAGCAGGAGATGGAGTACCTCTACCATGACGGCACCACTTACTGCTTCATGAACACCACCAACTACGAACAGGTCATGATGACGGAGGAGCAGGTCGGCGACAGCAGGAATTTTCTCAAGGACAACACCCTCTGCAATGTCCTCCTGTTCGACGGGCGGCCCATCGGCCTGACCCTGCCCAACTTCGTTGACCTGAGGGTGACCGAAGCGGAGCCCTGGGCCAAGGGGGATACGGCCGCCGGCAGCACCAAGCCCGCCACCCTGGAGACCGGATACGTGCTTCAGGTGCCGCCCTTCGTCAACCAGGGAGAGATGCTCCGCATCGATACCCGAACCGGCGACTATGTCGAACGCGTGAAGGAATAATCGCCCCGTAACAAACCGATTCTCAGGCGGTTTCGTAAAAAGTCCGAGATCAAGGATTGCGAATCCCGAGGAATGAGTCGTACCTGCAGTACGTCGTTGTGACAAGGGATACGCGTAACGCAGATATCGGACTTTTTGCGGAACCGTGAAGGAATAAGGCGCGATGAGGGGACGGCCGCCCCTCCGCGCCGACTCACCTCGACGCCCATCGGATGACCCGGTTGGCCATATCGATGCCGTGCGGGAAACGCCCCAGAAAATCCATGCCCAGAAGGCCGTTGTGGTCTGCGGGGTCCCCTTCGAAATCCAGAATGACCGTGTTGAAATCATCGATCCGGTGAGGGCCGACCTGGATGTAGTCCACCCGCGCCAGGTGGGTGTCGATCACCTTGCCGCCGGCTGTCCGTGCCTTTGCCTTCCGCATGCCCTGGATGTTCATGCCGTCGGTGACGCGGCGGTGGAGGGCGGTGATGCTGGCGCCGGTGTCCAGGAGCAGCACGGTCTCGACCTCCGTGCGGCCGCAGCCGATCGTCACCGGGACCAGGACCTGGTTGTTTTTGAGGGTGAACGGGGTTGCATCGCCCCGGTTCTTTTTCCCCGCGAGATAGGCTTCGCGCTCTTTCCGGTTGATCTCCATCACCTGAAGGAGGCGCGACTGGTTCTCCCGCTCCTTTTCCGCTTCCGCCATCTCCCGGGCCTCTCGAACCCTCTGCTGTTCGGCCGCGGGCAGGTGGTCGGTGCTTTCCCGGTAGGTTTTGAGGCCGCCCTGGGCGCTTTCGGGGATCTTCGACATGTCGTCGACAAAATGGACCTGCCCGTTTTTATCCGTATACTGGTAGAATTCCGCCCCGACCCAGCTTCCGGCGATCAAGGCAAAAAAGAACGCCGTCATGAACAGCCCCTGCCGCATACCCCCTCCCGTTTCTGAAAACCCTGAAGCGCCGCTTAAATCATATAATATATATTATCGACCGATCGGGACAAACATCCACAACCCGGCACCACAAACAGCCGCCAGCCAAAGGGCGACCCCGTCCATGCCAAAAAGGGGGACGAATACCAACCCGCCCAACATCGATCCCAGACATCCGCCGATGAGATCCGGCACCATCGAGGGGGGATATCCCAGCCTCCTGATCCCTTACACCAAAAGCCCCTGCAAATGCAACCAAACCCGACACCATGAAGCCGGCGGCGGAAAGAAGGCCTGCGACGCCCGCCGCACCGGTTCCGCCGCCTTTCCGGAGAAGGCCCGCCAGGACCAGTTCGAGCCGTCCGTCCCGGGCCGCTTGGACAATGGTCTGGGGCGGGACGATCGGCGTCGGAAAGTCCTCCGGGAGGGAGGTCAATTGATGGCATGATTTCCCCCGGAATGAGCCGGGGTGTCAAGCCTCCTACAACTGCTTCACCCGCATCATGTTGGTGGTGCCGGCGGCCCAGACGGGGTGTCCCGTGGTGATGACCACGAGGTCTCCCGGGGAGACGTTACCGGTCCCGATGGCCGAGACCGCTGCCTTTTCGATCCGCTCGTCCGTGTTGCTGGTCTCTTCCACGTAGCTCGGCATGCACCCCCAGAAAAGGGCGAGGCGCCGGATGGTCCGGGGCTCAGGCGAGAGGGCGATAAGGCGGCAGCCCGGCCGGAACCGGGAGATCTGCATGGCGGTGAAGCCCGATCGCGTCGTGGCCACGATGGCCGCGGCACTCAGGTGGTTGGCCAGCACGCACGAGGCGTGGGCCACGGATTCGGAGATGTCTTTCCGCGGCATCATGTCCAGGAACCGCTGGTGGGGGAAGTCGCTTTCGGCGCTCACCACGATGCGCACCATGAACCGGACCGCCTCCACCGGATAGTCGCCGCTGGCCGATTCCTCGGAGAGCATGATGGCGTCGGCCCCGTCCAGGACGGCGTTGGCGACGTCGGTGGCTTCGGCCCGGGTCGGTCGCGGCGCCTTGACCATGGAGCGGAGCATCTGGGTCGCGATGATCACCGGCTTCCCGCCCGAGTTGGCGGCCTTGACCAGCCGCTTCTGGATGCCCGGGACGTTTTCGAGGGGGATCTCCACGCCCAGGTCGCCCCGTGCCACCATGATGCCGTCGCACACCGCCATGATCTCGTCCATATTGGCGATGGCCTCGTGCTTCTCGATCTTGGCGATGACCGGGGTATCCTTTCCGGCGTGGGCGATGATCGCCTTCAGCTCCCGGATGTCTTCGGCCCGCCGGACGAACGAGAGGGCCACATAGTCCACGTCGTTTTCGAGTCCGAAGACGAGATCCGCCCGGTCCTTGTCCGTCAGGGCCTTGGCCTTGATCGTCCCGGTGGGGAGGTTGATCCCCTTGTGGGAGGTCAGGATGCCGCCCGTGATCACCTCGCAGCGGAGTTCGTGGGAAAGCGTCTCCTTCACCGAGAGTTCCATCATGCCGTCGGCAAGGAGGATGACGTCCCCCGGGCGGACCTCCCTGTGGAGGTCGGGGTAGGAGACCGAGACCCGGTCCGGGGTGCCCATGATGTCATGGCTGGTCAGATAAAAGGTCTGCCCCGGTTCGAGACGGACCCCCGGTTCGGGGACCTCGCCGACGCGGATCTTGGGGCCGCAGAGGTCCTGCAGAATGGCCACCGGCGTGTCGAGTTCCCTGGACAGGGCCCGGATGGTGCCGATCATCTGGCCGTGCTCCTCATGGGTGCCGTGGGAAAAATTGAGCCGGGCCACGCTCATGCCGCTCTCGATGAGCCGGCGGAGAATCTCGGGGGAGTTGCTTGCGGGCCCGATGGTGCAGATGATTTTGGTCTTGGGGATCACGATTTTCTCCTTTTTAGGTGGAAGACCGAAGGCTATAGGCTGAAGGTTGAAGGCCAAGAATGAACATTTTCCAAAATGGTCACCCCTGCGGTCTCTCCCTCTCGTCAATTGGATAACGTTTCAAACAAAGCAATTCAATGGCCCCGGCAGATTCGGATGATGACCGATTCCAGGAGCTGCCGGGGCGGGCCGCCCGAGGTCTTGAGCTTTACGTCGGTCTGCTGCAGATCGGCCAGGATGTCGATCAGCTCCGTCAGCTTGAAGCGCTCGGAATTCTTGAGCAGCAGGTAGATCGGGTAGGCGTTCTTTCCCTTGGGGGCGATGACAAGGTCGGTCATGGGGCCGGCAGCCCCACGCCGATTTTTCTTGCCGCCGTCCTGATCGGCTTTGGGATCGGCGCCGGGATCGCCCTCCGGAGCCTCGTCCCATTCGGCCAGAGACGACAGCAGCGCCTGGTCCCACTCCTGAATGGCGGGCATGACGGATCTCTGGAAATCATTGAAGCCCATGCCCTTGTGCCACGCCCTCCCGGGGGGGCTCACGCCGAAGCCCTTTGCCAGCAGCATCCGCCGCATGGCGTTGATCATGGCGGCCAGGATCTGCAGGGGAACGAGCCCCTCCTGGAGCAGGGCGTCGAGGTGGCGGAGGACGCCTTCGACATTCCGGTCGGACAGGGCGCCGGTCAGCTCGTAGACCGGGTCCTGCCGGGTTCGCGTCAGGACCTCACGGACGTCCGCCGCGGTGATGACCGGGGCCTCTCCCGAAAACTGGATCAGTTTTTCCAGGTTGGCCGTGAGGGTCCGGATATCGAAACCCGTCATCTCCGACATCAAGCGATAGGCGTCCTGCGCCATCTCCTTTCCGCTCCGTCCGAGGATGGACCGGGTGTGATCGGCAAGCAGGGCCTCCCTGGCCACGACATCCTGCCGCCCGCCGCCCATGGGCACCGAACAGTTCACGACGGCGCCCTTTTCCAGTATGGTCTTGTAGAGCCCTCGCCGCTTGTCGACCAGCTCCGTCGTGATCAAGAGATGGTTCCCGGCCGGAAACCCCTTTGCCGCCGCCTGCTGCAGCTCGCCGCACCGGTCGGCCGCGGGCGAAGGAGCCAGCCCCTTGTCGCGGCACCAGTCCAGAAGGGCCGTCACCCAGCCCCCGTCTCCCCAGAGATCCGGGTCGATCTTGACGCCTTTTTGTCCGGGGGCCAGTTGGGCCGCGTCCGCAAGGGAAAGCGAAAGCAGCCCCAGGGCCGCGGTGAAATGGCGGACGGCCTTCGGCACCTGGTCGTCTTCGAAGGCCTCCCGGGCTTTTTTAAGCAGGCCCTGGTGGTCTTCCCTGGAATAGAAGATCCGGGAATCGGGAAGGGCGATCACCCGGGTCCCGGAGAAGAGGGAAAAGGTGCTCACCCGCTCGATGGCCGCAGAGACATCGTCGTTGTCCACCGGGTCATAGCCGAAGGCCTTCTCGGGGCCGGGGAGCAGGCGGCCGATCAGGTCGGCGGCCGCTGCCCCGCAGAAGGCCTCCTCGCCAAAGATCAGCCAGACCTGCGGAAGGGCCGCCGGCGGCGTTTCCGCAAGATATGACCTGAAGCGGCTGCAGGGTATTTCAGGCATGGGTCGCCAATGCTCCCCGATCTCAGTCCGGCATCCGGTTGAGGACGATATGGAGGAGGAAGATGCCGACGCCCGTGGTGATGGCGCTGTCCGCCACGTTGAAGGCCGGCCAGTGGGCGGCGCCGATGTAGAAATCGAGAAAATCCACGACCTTTCCGAATCGGAAACGGTCAATGAGGTTGCCGACGGCGCCGCCGAAGATGAGGGCCAGCCCCGAGGCCAGCCAGGGATGGGTCCTGGGCGTCTGGTGATAAAAATAGAGAACCGCGAAGACCGCGACGGACGACATCACCAGAAACACCCCTTTTCGGACCCAGGGGGCCTGATCGGCCAGAAAGCCGAACGCGCCCCCGGGGTTCTGGATATGGGTGATGCTGAAAAATCCCGGGATCACCGGTATCGACTCGAACAGCGGCATGGCGTTCAGGATGACGGCCTTGGTGATCTGATCGAGGATGATGACGGCGCCGGCAATCAGAATAAGACGAAGATATTTGCGCGTATCGATGGCGATCCGCTCCTTTGAGGCCAGGGGGGGGTTCGCCCTGGGGCGTGATCTCGGGGGGGGCGGTGAGCAACGCGCCCCCCCGCGGGTTGCTTTAGAATGCCGTGATCTGCGACATGCAGCGGCCGCAGAGGGTGGGATGCCGGTCAACGGCGCCCACCGAAGGGTCATGCACCCAGCAGCGTTCGCATTTTTCGCCGGCCGCGGCCGACACGCCGATCGTGAGCCCCTCGATCTCCTGGCTGATAAAGCCCGAAGGGATCGGGTCTGCCGCGATCTCCGTCTTCGAAACGATGAAGATTGAGTGGAGGTCCGCTTCACAGGCCTGCAGCACCTCAAGGGTCTCCCCCCGGGCGCTCAGGGTGACCCGGGCATCCAGGGGATGGCCGATCTCCTTTTTGGCCCGCGACGCCTCGAGGGCCTTGGTGACCTCGCCGCGCACCAGGATCAGGCGCCGCCATTTTTCGGCCAGGGCCTCGTTTTCCCAGTCGGCGCCTGCTTCGGGCATGGCCGCCAGGTGAGCGCTCTCCTCCCGTCCGTCCGGGTCCGGCATATAGGTCCAGATCTCTTCGGCGGTAAAGGGGAGGATCGGCGCCATCAGGCGCACCATGGCGTCCAGGATGAGGTGCATGGCCGTCTGGGCGCTCCGCCGTTCGATAGAGGCGGGCGGCGAGGTGTAGAGGCGGTCTTTCAGGATGTCGAGGTAAAAGGCGGAAAGATCCACGGTGCAGAAGTTGTGCATGGCGTGATAGATGACATGGAACTCATAGGCGTCATAGGCCTTTCGGCCTTTTTTCACCAGCGCCTCCAGGGTGTGCAGGGCGTATTTGTCGATGTCCTGCATGGCCTCGTAGGGCACCGCGTCCCGCGCCGGAAGATAATCCGACAGGTTGCCCAGCATGAACCGGCAGGTGTTCCGGATGCGCCGGTAGGCATCGCTCAACTGCTTGAGGATGGTGTCGGAGATCCGGATGTCGTCCCGGTAGTCGGAGGCCGACACCCAGAGCCGCAGGATCTCGGCGCCATACTTGCCGATCACCTCCTTGGGCGCGACCACGTTCCCCACGGACTTGGACATCTTGCGGCCCTGCTCGTCGACGACGAACCCGTGGGTCAGCACGGCCTTGTAGGGGGCCGCATGCCGGTTGCCCACGGCCGTGAGAAGCGAGCTGTGAAACCATCCCCGGTGCTGATCGCTGCCCTCCAGGTAGAGGTCCGCCGGCCACGCGAGGTAGTCCCGGGCCTCCAGCACCGCGGCGTGGCTGACCCCCGAATCGAACCAGACGTCCAGGATGTCGGTCTCCTTGGTGAAGGCGCCGCCGCCGCATTTGCCGCAGGCGGTCCCCGGCGGGATCAGGTCCGCCGCGTCCCTTTCCAGCCAGACATCGGCCCCGTGTTCCCGGAAGAGGTTGTAAACATGGTCGACGGTTGCTTCATTGACCACCACCTCGCCGCAGCCGTCGCAGAAAAAGACGGTGATGGGCACGCCCCAGGCCCGCTGACGCGACACGCACCAGTCCGGCCGGTTTTCGATCATGCCGTAGATGCGCTCCCGCCCCCAGTTGGGAATCCACTGAACCCGGTCGATCTCCTCAAGGGACCGTTTTCTGAGCCCCGTCTTGTCCATGGAGATGAACCACTGGGGGGTGGCCCGGAAGATGACCGGCTGCTTGCACCGCCAGCAGTGGGGATAGGAATGCTTGATCTGCTCCTCCGCCAGGAGGGCGCCGTTCTGCCTGAGGGTCTGGTTGATCCCGGGATTGGCCTTGAAGACGAACTGCCCCGCGAACAGGCCCACCTCGTCGGTGAAGCAGCCCCGGTCATCCACAGGGGAATAGGCGTCCAAGCCGTATTTGAGACCCACCTCGTGGTCCTCCCGGCCGTGGCCGGGGGCGGTGTGAACGCATCCGGTGCCGGCCTCGAGGGTGACGTGCTCGCCCAGCACGACAAGGGACTCCCGGTCGTACAGGGGGTGCAGGCAGCGCTTCCGCTCCAGGTCCGCCGGGCGGACATCTGCGATCACCTTGTAATCTTCGATGCCGAAGCGCTTCATGCAGTCTTCGACCAGGGCCCTGGCCAGGATCAACGCCTCGCCCGTCCCCGCATCCACCGCCACGTAGTCGAACTCCGGATGGAGGGCGATGCCGAGGTTGGCGGGGAGGGTCCACGGCGTCGTGGTCCAGATGACGACGAAGACCCGTTTGCCTTTGAGGGCCGGATAGAGATCGCCGATGTCGTCCTTCATCAAAAACTTCACGAAGATGGACGGCGAAGGTTCGTCGCCGTATTCGATCTCGGCCTCGGCCAGGGCCGTCTGGCAACTGTTGCACCAGTAGATGGGCTTCTTGCTGTGAAAGAGGCTCCCCTCCAGGGCGAACCGCCCGCATTCCCTGGCGATAATGGCTTCGTATTCGTAGTTCATGGTGAGATAGGGGTTTTCCCACTCCCCCATGACGCCCAGGCGCTTGAACTCGTCCCGCTGGATATCGATATATTTTTCAGCATAGGCCCGGCAGAGCCTGCGGATCTCGACCTGGCTCATCTCTTCCTTGTTTTTCCTGCCTTTTTTCAGCTCCTTGTCCACGTTGTGTTCGATGGGAAGGCCGTGACAGTCCCAGCCGGGGACATAGGGGGCGTCAAATCCGCTCATCTGGCGCGATCGGACGATGATGTCCTTCAGGATCTTGTTCAGCGCGGTGCCGATATGGATATTCCCGTTGGCGTAGGGCGGGCCGTCATGGAGGATGAAGCGTTTTCTGCCTGAAGCGGCGGCCCGGATCTTCCGGTACAACCCCGATGCCTCCCATTTCTCCAGTTGTTCGGGTTCCTTTTGCGCCAGATTCGCCTTCATGGGGAATGGGGTGGAGGGTAGGTTAAGGGTTTTTTTAATGTCCATTGAATCCTCGCCTGGTTTCTGTTTGGAAGTGGTGTGTCGACTGGAATTGGAAAAACTAAACGGAAACGCAAAAGGTGTCAAGAGATTGTTCCGAATTCCACAAGGGCATTCTTCCATGATGATCGGCACGGCGGCCCCAAGTCTCCACCCATCCCGCCAAACTGAAGATTTCATGCGATTGCCCGGCCGCGGGGTTCTCAGTGCATATCCCCGCAGCGCCCGTCGCAACCCTCATGATGCGGATGGGGAGACGGCCCGTGGCCGCCGCAGCCGCACCCGCACGAGCACCCCGCGGCCATGTCCGCCATGGCGCGGATCACCTCCCGGCCCGAGGGCGCGGAGACCTGGTCGACCCGGACGTTGAAATGGACCGTCCCGTCGGGATCCTCAGGCGGCGGGAAAGGGCAAAGATGCTCAAAGAAGGCGTCGAAGTGCTCCCGCGCCACGGAAAAGGAAACGCGTGCCCCCGGAGAGGTCTCCGAGAGTTCGTACTCAAACGGGGTGATGCCTGATTTGCCGATGCCGTAGACAAAGGTCAGGGGCCGGGGGGCCGGGGTGAGGTCCATCCGGTCGGGTGAACGCCCGGCCTCCAGGGTCAGCGCGACTTTGGTCATGGGGGCCACTTTGGCCGATGTTTCCGTCATGGGGTGCTCCTTGGTCCATTAATGTCGAAAGTTTACCTAAACAGTGGATACGCTAAGGCAGAGACCTGAGAATTTCAAGGCAGGATTGATGGTCTCGTAAAAAGTCAATTTTCAGACGGTTTCGCAAAAAGTTCGAGATCAAGGCTTGCAAATCCCGAGGAATGAGGCGTACTTAAAGTACGCCGCAGTGACGAGGGATGCAGCATAACGCAGATATCGGGCTTTTTGCGGAACCGTCAGGATTCATTCCGATCAGGCATCTTCTTCCGCCTGCCGGATCTGATTCCACAGGGCCAGCGGATCCCCGATGCTCCGGATCGTTTTTTGCATTCCCGGTTTTTTGAGCAGCCCGGATATTCCCGCCAGGGCTCTTAAATGCATCGAGGTTTCGTTTTCAGGGACCCCAAGGCCCACGACGATGTCCACCGGACGATGATCGAAGGCGTCAAAAGGGATCCCCGCCTTGAGCCGGATCAGGACGATGACGAGATCGTCCAGTTCATCCGTCAGGGCGTGGGGAATGCCGATGCCTCCGCCGATGCCCGTGCTCATCAGCGCTTCCCGCTGCTTCAGCACCTGATATACCTTTTCAGGATCCCGGGCCGCGTTGTTTTTCATGAACGCCGCCGAAACAAACCGAAGCACGGCATCCTTGTCGGGCAGGGCCGCGCCCAGATAAATCCGGTCAGGCGGAAGATGTGCTGAGACCTTCATTTGCGCCCGCCTCAGACGTGGTTTCGCAGATGAAGTTCGATCGGGTGGGGGTTGAGATAGTATTGCTTTTTCAGGTAGGGTTCATCGTATTTGCGCACGAAGTGGTTGAGGAGGGTGACCGGCACGATGATGGGGAGATGGCCGTCTCGATAGAGCCCGATAATCTCCAAAAGCTCCTGCTTTTCATCCGGGGAGAGGTCCTTTTTGAAATACCCCAGGATATGCAGGAGGACATTGGCGTTCTTTTTCACCGTTGTTTTAAACCGCAAGGCCTCCCCGAGCAGGGTTTCGTATCGGCTGAATTTTTCAGCCGCGGAAAGGGAGGCGTCGGCCACGAGCTTGCCCATCCGGCGGTAATGCTCGGGGCTGTGGGCCATGAAAAGCATCTTGTGGCGGGTATGGAATTCCACGAGGGCGCCCGTTTTTTTTTCCCCGGCCAGCAGATCCCGGAGGCGTTTATACACAAAAATGCGCTCGATAAAGTGCTCGCGCAGCTTGGGGTCGTTGAGGCGGCCCTCATCCTCGACGGGGAGAAGGGGAAAATGGGCCATGAACAGGGCCGCGAAGATCCCCACCCCTTTTTTGAGGGGCATCCCTTTTTCGTTGTAGACCTTCACCCGCTCCATGCCGCTGCTGGGGGAGTCGCTCTTGAAGATGAAGCCGCACAGGTCTTCGCTTTCCAGATCTCTGATCCGACCTTGCGCCCAAGCGACCATCCGGTCCGTGTGGTCGACCTGGCTTTTGCGGGTGATGAGCCTCGGGTTTTCAGGCGTCCCGACCAGCCTCAGGGATTCCCGCGGGATGCTCATCCCGCATTCCACCTCCGGACAGACCGGGATGAAAGTCACATACTGCCCCAGGGTGTTCGTGATGAAGCGGTCGTGCTTGTGGCCGCCGTCATAGCGGACCGGATCCCCCAGAAGGCAGCGGCTGACGCCCAGCTTGATGGTCGCGGTCATGGCTTCTCCCTTGCGGTTGTTTTCAGTTCATCCGCCAGGGCGGCGGACAGGTGTCGGGGATCGCCGGGGTGAAGCGCCGGGGGCCTGAGGTCACCGGCTTTCCGACAGCGCGGGCAAGCCCCTTGAGCATTCCTTCGAAGACCCACTGGTGAGCGGGGTAAAGGGCATACCAATACATCAGCCCACCCAGCCCTTTGGGCACAAAGCGGGACAGAAAATCGATCTCCGTTTCGCCGTCGCGAGGGGTGATTCGGATTTCAAACAAGGCTTCCCCGGGAAGTTTCATCTCCGCTGACAGGAGCAGCCTGCGGCCGGGATCCAGCTCGAGGATCCGCCAGAAATCAAGGGCGTCGCCCACCCGGAGGTGCGTCGGATGCCGCCGCCCCCGACGGAGCCCCACGCCGCCCGCCCAGCCGTCGACCGCCCCCCGGAGCTGCCAGAGAAGATCGCCGAAGTACCATCCCGTGTCGCCGCCGATCCTTTCGACGGCCTCCCAGACCGCTTCCGCATCGGCCGCCACCCCGATGCGATACCCGCACTCCAGGATCGTGCCGCCCGTGTAATCCGCGTCCCCGCAGTAGGTCCATTCGGGCGGGATGAGGCATCCCGCGTCGGACCAGCAGGTTTCCACCTTTTCAGCGCGGACGCTCTCCATGGCCATGCGGATCGCCTCCCGGCAGGTGTAGCAATGTTGAGGGATGACGGCATGAATCCGGTCGTCGCCGCAGACCGACTCGTTCCGAAGCCCTTCGATGAGGGGCCGTGCCAGCGCCGCCGGCACCGGGGTCACCTGGTGGATGAGAAAGGCGCTGAAGCCCGGGGAGACGAAGGGCACCGGGATGATCCGCCGCCGGGGAAGACCGGCCTCCTCGGCGTAGATCTCGGCAAGGCGCCGGTAGGAAAGGACGTCCGGCCCCCCGATATCGAAGGTTTCGCCCAGAACCGCGTCCGTTTCGAGGCATCCCTTGAGGTAGAGAAGAACGTTTCGGATGGCGATGGGCTGATTGAGGGTCTGCACCCATTTTGGCGCGAGCATGACGGGAAGGCGCTCGACCGTGTACCTCAGGATCTCGAAGGAGGCGCTCCCGGCGCCCAGGATGGCCCCGGCGCGGAGGTCCGTGCAGGGGACGCTGCCGGAGTTGAGGATTTCCGCCACCTCTTTTCGGGACTGGAGGTGCTCGCTCAGGCGGTGGTGTTTCGCCTCCGCCAGGCCGCCCAGGTAGATGATGCGGTCCATCCCGCCATGGGCCGCGGCAGCAGCCATGTTGTGCGCGCCCTGACGGTCGGCCCGGGCAAAATCCCTGCCGGCGGCGACCATGGAATGGACGAGATAAAAGGCCGCGCGGCATCCCCGGGAGGCGTTTTGCATGGATTCAAGATCCTGGATGTCCCCCTGAACCATCTCGAACAGGGGGTGCTGGGCCCAGGACCGGGAGGCCAGTTTCGACAGGGATCGACCCATGGCCCGGACGCGGTACCCGGATTCCAGAAGGAGCGGCACCAGGCGGCCCCCGACATATCCGGTGGATCCGATGACAAGAACCGGTTTCTCTGATATCATAAGTTTTTTAAACTCGCTGTGATGAATGCCGGGATACCCACGACACGATCGGGCGACGGTGGAAGGCGGCTGTTGCACTTCCCGGCCGTTTTGTGAAATTATACCCTCTTCCCCCGGCAAATCAAGAAAATTCCGTGCGAGGGGCCTCCGGGTTTCCGGGAGAAACCGGTTGAAAGCGTCCGGTGCGGTTCATCTCCCAAGGGACGGTCGGGCCGCGTCGCCATCCCTCAGAAAGGTATCGGTTCATGAATATCCCCCAAGAGATGATCGCCCATTTGAATCGGAAACCCGCGGTCAGGGGCGGGTACGTGCTCTACTGGATGCAGCAGTCCCAGCGCGCCGAATACAATCCGGCCCTGGAGTATGCCGTCCAGGAGGCCAACCGGCTGGGCCTGCCCCCGGTGGTGGTCTTCGGGCTGACCACGCGCTACCCGGAAGCCAATCTCCGCCATTACGCCTTCATGCTGGAGGGACTGGCCGAAACCCGGGCCGTTCTGGCCGATCGGGGGATCCACATGGCGGTCTTGCGGGGTCATCCGCCCGAGGTGGCCCTGGCTGCCGGGAAAAACGCAGCCGCGATCATCTGCGACCGGGGCTATCTCCGGCATCAGCGGGAGTGGCGGCAGGAGGTGGCCCGGGGCGCGGACTGCCCCGTCATCCAGATCGAAGGAGACGCCGTGGTGCCGGTCGAGACCGCCTACCCCAAGGCCGCCTACAGCGCCCGGATCCTCCGCGCCAGGATCCAGGCCCTCATGGAGGAGGGGATGGTCCCGATTGACCCCGTTGCCGTGAAGGTGCCGTCAGCAGGGATGGGCAGGGGAGGGCCGGACATGGAGGGCATCGCCCTCCATCCCCTGGCGGATCTCCTGAAATCCCTGGAATTCGACGGCGAACCGGTGGCGCCAAGTCCGTTTTTCACCGGCGGCACCACCCGGGCCAAGCAGCGCTTCGATACATTTCTCGAAAACAACCTGGCCGTCTACGACCGCCATTCCAACCAGCCGCAATTGGACGACGTCTCCCGCATGGGCCCTTACCTTCACTTCGGACAGATCTCTCCCCTGTGGCTCGCCCTCCGGATCCAGGCCCTCCGGAAGGATTGCCCCGAGGGTGCCACGGCCTATCTCGAGGAGCTTGTCGTCCGGCGGGAGCTTTCGTTCAACTACGTCTTCTACACGGAGGGATACGACCGGTTCGAGGCCCTGCCGCCATGGGCACGGAAGACCCTTCTGGAACACCGGGGGGACGAACGCCCCGAGATTTACAGCCCCGCGGAACTGGAGCGGGCCGAAACCCACGACCCCTACTGGAACGCGGCCATGAAAGAGATGGTGCATACGGGCTTCATGCACAACTACATGCGGATGTACTGGGGGAAAAAGGTGCTGGAATGGAGCGAGAGCCCCGAAGCCGCATTCCGGCGGCTTCTGCGGCTCAACAACAGATACTTCATCGACGGCCGGGACCCCAACTCCTATGCCGGCGTCGCCTGGATTTTCGGGCTCCACGACCGGGCCTGGAAGGAGCGGCCGATCTTCGGAAAGATCCGGTATATGGCCGCCTCGGGTTTGGAGCGGAAATGCGACATCCGCGCCTATGTCCGGCGGATCGAGGGGTTGATCTCCGCCAAGACCCCGCCTCATGCAAGCCCGTGACGGATCACGGACGAGGGTGAAAGCAGGCTTCACGGCGTTCCGATGGACGAAAATGCCTGCCGCCGTTGCCCCCGGCGGCTCCGAAGGGTGCTGCCGGGGGCATGGCCGGCGCGGCTACTGGGTTGGATCGCCCGAATTTTCCTCCGAATGGGTCGGACCGGGTTCAACTTCTATCGGCTTCGGTGTTTCGGGCTTCCCGGTTTCGATCATGGGAAGACGCCGCTGAATTCTCTCGGTGCGGATCGCGAGCATCTGCCGCAGTGCCGCGATGCTCTCCTCGATGGTTCGCTCCATGGCCACCAGTTCGCCCTGGCTGACGATGATCCGTTGAAGCTCCGGTATCTTGGGGCCTCTTGCGGAGAACATGTAGACCGGCTGGATGTAGAGGATCACATCCTTCACGGGCAGGAGCACCATGCGGCCAAACTTCACCTGGGACCCGGCCTGGTCCCAGAGGCTGATCTGCTGGGCGATGACGCTGTTCTGGTTGATCAGGGCCTCGATCTGGGAGGGGCCGTTGACCTGCTGGCCCCTCGGGAAGCTGTAGACGACCATCTCGCCGTAGTTGTGGGGGTCGCAGCCCACGGTCACGAGGGCCCGGAGATTGTCGCGTCCGGTGGGGCTCATGGGGCTCACCAGCATGAAGCTCTTGGCATCCTTTTCCTTGAAGCTGGTGGTCAGGTAGTAGGGTTTCACCGGTCCGGTGCTGCCTTTGGCGAAGTCCCACGTGTCCTCATCCTGATAAAACTGCTCCGGGTTCTGCTGGTGGTATTTGGCGTAGATGGCCATCTGCACGGAGAAAAGATCCTTGGGATAGCGCAGGTGCCGGCGCAGGAGCTCCGGCATCTCCTCCATGGGTTTCAGAAGGCCGGGGTAGATCCGTCTGTAGGCGTTGACGATGGGGTCCCCGGGATCGGCCAGGTAATACTGGACGGTGCCGTTGTAGGCGTCGATGACGATCTTCACGGAATTTCGGATGTAGTTGAACTCCGTGCCGTAGAAGGCCGCATTGGGATCGCTGGCCCGGTAGGCGTGGGAATTGGGGAAATAGGGGGATGTCGTGTAGGCGTCCATGATCCAGAACAGCCCGTCGGGCGTGGCCACGATGTATGGGTCTTTGTCCAGCGTGAAATAGGGCGTAATCAGCTCCGCCGCCTCCACGATGTTCCTGCGGAAAAGGATGCGGCTCTTGGATGTCGTCTTGGTGCTGAAAAAGAGGTTCCTGTCTTTGAAGTAGACGGAAAACAGGAGCTTTCGGAGCAGGGAGCTGATGGGGACGCCTCCGCGCCCCGCATAGTTGACGATGACATCCTCCCCGCCCCTGGGGTGATCGATTTCACCGATTCCGTTGGGGGCGACGGCATAGCCCGGACGGCTTTCGCCGTAGTATATTCTCGGCTCCCGGACGGTAACCCCGAAGACGGACTGCATGGGAATGTCGCGCACGAACCATGTCATGGGTTCCTCTCCGCCCTGTGCCGCCGGGGTCATGACCACGCCGTACCCGTGGGTGTACTGGAGGTGGCGGTTGATCCAGTTCTGGGCTGCATCCGGAAGGTCGTCCAGGTTGATCTCGCGGGCGCCGATGTTGACCTGCTGGTAGACCCCCGCCACGGTGTACCGGTCCTCGTCCACGTTGGGAAAGGCATAGTAGGTCCGGAAGCTCTGGAGCTGACGGTAGACGTCCTCCAGGAGTTCCCGGTCCCAGACCGGAATGTTGGAGAACCCCTTCTGCGCGGTCGGATCCTCGCCCAGGTCGTGGCTTTGGCCGATGGGCAGATAATCCGTCTTGACCTTATGCAGATTATAGCCTTTCAAGGTCGAGGCGATGCTGGATTCAATGAACGGTTTTTCCCGGGTCACCTCGTTGGGCTTGACGATATACTTGTCCACCGTTTCATGCATGGATTCCGTGTTGTAAAGACCCAGAAAGATGAGGAAGAATGCGCCGAAAACCACGGTCGTCTTGATGAACTTCCGCTTGAAAAAAACCATGACCGAAAAAAGGGCCGTTCCGAGAAAGGTGAAGGCCGTGAGCAATATCAGCGGAATGTCGATCCGGCTTTCGATAAATCCAGGCCCGTAAAAGAGCGGCTCGTGGTTCTCGATATACTGCAGCTCGATGATGCCCAGCAGAAACCCCCAGGTCTGAAGCAGCACGACGATGAGGGCGATGATGGTCAGGTGAACCCTGGCCCCCATGGGGATGGTCTCCTCCACCCGGCAGAGAAGGCGGTTTTCGACAAAATAGAGGAGAAGAATAAACGCGAACAGCAGGATGAAGACCAGCATGAGCTGGGACTGGATAAACTGGTAGATCGGATACCCAAACAGGAAAAAACTGGCGTCAAGGCCGAGGTCGACGTCGCGAAAGCCGGCCGAGGAGCCCAAGAAAAAGAGGAGTCCCTGCTCCCAGCGCTCGTAGAAGGGAATGGAGACGGGAAAGGCCAGAAGCATGGAGATGGGCGTATAGACCTTCATGGACCCGCTCTGGATCAGCTTCATCAAGCGCCGGGTCTTCCGTTCGTTTTCGGCGGTTTCGGGCAACACGCAGGAATCCGGGGAAAGGCCCAGGTATCGCGAGGCGATCCAGAAATTAAAGAAGAAGATGGAGAAGAAGACCAGCGTAACGGCCGCGAAAATCAGATACCGATAGAAGAGCCGCAGGAGATAGTATCCCTTGAGGCTCTGGGAGTCGAACCACCAGAGGTTGACAAAGAAATCGAGGAAAACGAACGTAAATATGACATAGATCACCGAAAGCACGATGATCGCGGCAATCCCTAAGATCAGCCACCGCACCCACTTCTGCATCTTTTCCTCCTGTATCCACATGGAGCATCGACGCCGCGGCCCGCTCGGGCCTGCGACGGTCATGGAACGTCAGTGATTCGGGGCTCACCGTATCAAAGGCATCCGCCATTTTCAAGAGAATCTTACCGGTTTCGCAGAGTCAACAGAAGAGCCAAACCGCCCGTGATCATGAAAATTTTTCCGGCAGGTCCGCCGCCGTCGGTCCCGAAAAGGATGGCGCCCGAGATCAGGAGACCCGCTGCCAGCACCCGGCCGCCCAGGCGATCCACCGATCGCCTTACCCCGTCCGCCATGTTTCGGGCTTCCGCCGAAGGCGCCACGCGGATGGTTGTCTGCCCGCGCCGGAGCCGGCCCATCAATTCGTCCGCCCGCCCGGGCAGCCGGGCCAGGGAGGCAAGGGTTTCCGGGACGGAAAAGAGGTCTCCTGCGAACGCCGATGCGGCATAGCGACGGGCGTAGGGGATCGTCTTGGACCATACGTCGAAGTCGGGGTCGAGATGGGCGGCCATGCCCGACAGGATGCCGACGGCCCGCACGACGAAAAGCATGTCCGCCTGGAACTGGAACGGCGCATTCCGGATCACGTCCCCGTATTCCCGAAGGAAATGACGGGCTTCCGCCAGGGCGGTTTCCCGCAGCCGGCCGGCCTGAATGCCCCAGAAGCGCTCCAGCAGGGCCTCATGGACCTCCTCCAGCCGCGTCAGGTCGGCATCGGGCAGCAGTGTTCCGGCCTTCAGGCAGGCGGCGACAATCCGGTGGGCATCCCGGGTCCCGAGGCCCACGGCATACTCCCGAAGGGCGGACTGGAGCCGGTCCGGGATGGCGGTCATCATCCCGAAATCCACAAAGACGATCTGGAACGGACGGTCCGGCCCAAAGGGCACCGGATCGCCGGGCGCAAACGCCGTGACGCCCCTGCCGGATTCTTCCGGCAGGGGCAGGGGGCGGACAAAGAGGTTGCCGGGGTGGGGGTCCACATGGACGAAATGGGTTTCGAACACCTGCCGCATGTAGAGGGCGTAAAGCCGGTCGGCCACCCGCTCCGGCGCGATCCCGGCCCGCTTCAACGCCCCGGCGTCGCCGATCTTCAGGAAGCCGACATCCTCCATCGTCAGGGTCCCGCGGGCGGAATACGCCCAGAATATCCGTGGAATACAGACCCCCGCATCCTCCGCGAAATCCCGGGCCAGACGCTCGGCGTTCCTCCCCTCGGCGGAAAAATCGAGCTCCCTCCGGGTGATGGTGCTGAATTCCCGGTAGAGCCAGTCCGGATCGACCCGCCTCCGGATGGGTTCGTACCATGCAAGCCAGGCGAGGGCCGTCCTGACGGCCGCAAGGTCGGTCTCCACCCGCTGCTCGATGCCGGGCCGCAGCACCTTGATCACGGCCGCCTCCCCGGTTTTCAGGCGGACCGGGTGGACCTGGGCAAGGGAGGCCGAACCGGCCGCGGTCGGATCGATCCATTCGAAAACCTCATGGGCCGGCCTGCCGAAATCGGCCGCGATCCGGGCCAGGATCCGTTCAAAGGGCTCGGGCGGCACCTCATCCTGGAGATCCGAGAGCAGGGCGGTGATGTCCATGGGCAGGATGTCCACGCGGATGCTCAGGAACTGGCCGAGCTTGATCATCACGCCCCCCATCTCCACCGCCAGGACGCGGAACTGCCGGGCGACCTCCTTCCACCTTTCTGAGGGATCCGGGCGGAACCGCGCAAGCACGGGGCGGTTGAACAGGATATCCCACCAGAGGGTCTTGAGCAGAACCTTGAAAAAGAACCGCCGGACCCTGCGATACCGCCTTGGATCGATGTCACCGGCCACGGACCGCGGCCTTTCGGTTTACTTGATTCGTCATGTGGGGCAATGCTTTCCGCTTTCGACAGCCTTCCGATGGCCTCTGGCGAGCCAGTCGAGCAGCCTGCTGATCCAGCTTTTCGGGGCGTCGTTCTCCCTGGATGCCGCGGTACCTTTTTCTTTCATGCGGATCTCCTCTTATCGCTTCACGGACTGGGCGTACATCTGGGCCATGCACGCCTGGGAAAGGGCCCGGGCCGCGGCGTCCAACTGGTACTCCGACAGGTAAATGTGGGGCGAGAAGCGGATCCGGCCCAGGCGTTCGGCCGCGATCACCTTGTGGGATTCAAGCCGCTTGACCATTGACCCGGAGTCCACCCCCGGTTTTTCGCAGACCACGATGCCGGTGGGGTGATCCGGAAACCGATCCGAGAGCACCGAAAAACCGATGTTCCGCAGCCGCTGCTTCAGGTATTCGGCCAGCTCGAAGATCCGTTCCCGCACCCTGTCGAAGCCGATCCGGGTCAGGTATTCGAGGGAGGCCAGGAGATAGACCCAGTCGCCGATGCTGGGGGTGGAGAAGGTGAACCGGTCCGCCGTCGGCTTGAGTTCGCTCCTGTAGGGCAGGTACACCTCGTCCATGACCACCGACTCCGTTCCGACAAAGACGGGATCGAGGGTTTTCAAGCGGTTCTCGGCAACATAGAGGACCCCCATCCCCAGCGGCCCCATGAGCCATTTCCATGCGGAAAAGGCCATGAAATCGATCTTCATCCCCTTGACGTCCATGGGCTGCATGCCGACGCCCTGGGCCCCGTCCACCGCAAAGAGGATATCCCGCTCGCGGCAGAGCTCCCCGATCCGCGCCAGGGGCAGGGGCATCCCCGTGCACCAGTGGACGGCGGAGAGGGCGACAAGCCGGGTCCGATCCGTCACCAGGGCGCTCAGCCCTTCAAAGAAGCCGTCGGGGGTCGTGGCCGCAGGCGCCGTCAGGAGTTTTACCCCCTTTTCCGCCCAGTGGCGCCAGGGGTAGACATTGCTGGGGTATTCATTTTCGAGCAGGATGATCTCGCTGCCCCGTTCGAACCGCAGGCCCCGGGAGACGACATTCATCCCTTCGGCCGTGTTGTGAATCAGGCAGAGTTCGCCCGGGGCGCACCCCAGGAGCGGCGACAGGATCTCCTTGATCCGGTGCCTGACCCGGCCGTAGTCGGCGCTTTCGGCCCGGGCGCCGTTTTTCGCATAATCGGTCATGAACCGGTTGACCGCTTCGAGAACGTGGGCGCCGGCGGGGGTGATGCCGCAGTTGTTGAGCCATACCATCTCCCGGTTGATGGGGAAACGGCCGTAAACTTCATGCCAGTCCATGGGCACTCCTGAATTTAACAAAATTCTAATATTGTTCCATAATCTTATATGATATGGTAAGCGGATCAAATGCGCAATCTTTTAATGCAGGGGCTTCCGGAAGCCGGCGGCCCGAAGCCGGGGCCTGAAACCGTCGGGCCGGGGGGAAACGCGACACATGACACCCATGGAACGGATTCTCGTCGTGGATGACGAGGAGGACATCCTCGAACTGGTTCGATACAATCTGGCCCGGGAGGGCTTTGAAGTGATCTGCGCCGACACGGGCGAAAAGGCCCTCAAGCTCGCGTCCGATGCCGTTCCTGATCTGATCGTGCTCGACCTGATGCTTCCCGGGATCAACGGCATCGAAGTGGCGAAGATCCTGAAAAACGCCGACAAGACCCGCCATGTTCCCATCATCATGCTGACGGCCCGGGGGGAAGAGGCCGACGTCGTTCTGGGCCTCGAGGTCGGCGCCGACGACTATGTCACCAAACCCTTCAGCCCCCGGATTCTGAATGCCCGGGTACGGGCGGTCATCCGCCGGGCCGCGGCGGAGCCGACGGACGAGTCTTCCGTCCTCCGCATCCAGGAACTCTCCATCGACCCCGGCAGGCGCAAGACGACCGTGCGGGGCGAGGAGGTCGACCTCTCCTTCACGGAATTCCAGATTCTCCTCTTCCTGAGCCGGCGGCCCGGATGGGTTTTCACCCGCTCCCAGATCGTCGACGCCGTTCGCGGGGACAATTACCCGGTCACCGACCGGAGCGTGGACGTCCAGATCGTCGGGCTCCGCAAGAAGCTGGGCGCCTGCGGAAGCTATATCCAGACGGTCCGGGGCGTCGGCTACCGGTTTAAGGAACTCTCATGAAAAAACCCAAGCCCCTCTTCTGGCATATTTATCCCTCCTACCTCATCGTCATCCTGGCCTCGCTCATGGTGGTCAGCCTCTCCGCCTCGGTCGCCATGAAGGGATACTACCACGAACAGATGACCCTGGGGCTTCAGGCCCAGGCGAACCTGCTTCAGGAATCGGTGCTGCAACATCTGTCGCCGCTGAATGAGGCCGCCCTCGACGCACTCTGCAAAGCCGCCGGCCGGCGCGTCGGGACCCGGATCACCATCGTGCTCCCCACGGGACGCGTGGTGGCGGACTCCCAGGAATCCCCGGGCCAGATGGAGACGCATTCCGGCAGGCCCGAGATTCACAAGGCCCTGTTCGGCGAACCCGGCCAGTCGATGCGATACAGCAGCACCCTGTCCAGATCCATGATGTACGTCGCGGTGCCGGTCCAGGAGCGGGGAAGGACCCTGGCGGCGATCCGCACCGCCATCCCCCTGGATGAAATCGACCGGAAGCTCGGGGCCATCCAGAAGCAGATCGTCGGGGCGGGCCTCGTGGTGGCACTGATGGCGGCCCTGGTGAGCTATGTTGTCGCGCGCCGGATCGCCCGCCCCATTGAAGAGGTCCGCAAGGGCGCCGAGCGATTCGCAACAGGGGACCTGACCTACGCCATTCCGCCCCCGAAATCGAGGGAGATGGTCCTGCTGGTCGGCGCCCTGACCCAGATGGCGTCGGACCTCAACGAGCGCATCCATACCGTGGACCGCCAGCGCGATGAACTCGAAGCGGTCCTGACGAGCATGCAGGAGGGCGTCATCGCCCTCAACATGGACGAGCACCTGATCAAGGTCAACCAGGCCGCCGCCGACATGTTCAAATTCAAGCCGGGCGCCGCCATCGGCCGCACCATCCAGGAGGTCATCCGGAACCCGCAGCTCCATCGCTTCGTCCAGGAGGCCCTGACCGGCGAGGGGGATGCCGAGGGGGAGATCCACCTCTACCAGGAGGAGGAGCGGATCCTGGGCACCCATTCCTCCCCCCTCCGGGAGCCCAACGGCCGGCGGATCGGCACCCTCATCGTCTTTCACGACATCACCCGCCTCCGCCGCCTCGAAACCATGCGCCGGGAATTCGCCGCCAACGTCTCTCACGAGATCAAGACGCCGCTCACGGCCATCAAGGGGTTCGTCGAAACCCTTCTTGGCGGGGCGCTGGAGAAGCCGGAGGAGGCCCGGCGATTTCTTATGATCATCGAAAACCATGCCAACCGCCTGGCCGCCATCATCGAGGACCTGATGAAGCTGGCCGAGATCGAGCAGAAGGGGCAGAACCGGAGCATCGGTCTGCGGCGTGAAGCGCTCAAACCGGTGATCAGCGGCGCCATCGAGGTCCTGCGGGGCCATGCCGACGAGAAAAACATCGCCATCCGGCTGGAATGCGACGAGGCCCTCCAGGCCGAGATCAACGCCCATTTTCTGGAGCAGGCCGTGGTCAACCTCGTGGAGAACGCCGTCAAATACAGCGGCCAGGGCAGCACCATCCGCGTACGGGCCGGGCAGGCGGGGCAGGAAGTCGAAATCCGCATCGAGGACGAGGGCATCGGCATCCCGGGGTCTCACCTGCCGCGCCTGTTCGAGCGGTTCTACCGGGTCGACAAGTCCCGCAGCCGAAAAGAGGGGGGCACGGGCCTGGGCCTGGCCATCGTCAAGCACATCATCCAGGCCCACGGCGGCAAAATCGATGTCGACAGCACCGTCGGCAGGGGCAGCACCTTCCTCATCCGGCTGCCGACCGCTTCGGCCTGAACCCGGAAATACCGCCTAGACCCCGGGTGGAAGGCCTTTGAGCGCCGCCACCCGGACCGTGACCGGCGGGTGGGAATAGTGGAGGAAGACGTGGAATGGGTGGGGGAGAAGATTTCCGAGATTGTTGGCCGAAAGCTTCTTGAGAGCGCTGATCATGGCCTCCGGGCGGCCGGTGGTTTCCGCGGCAAACCGGTCTGCCGCGAACTCGTTTCGCCTGGACCGCATCTGGAGGAGCAGGCCCAGGAAAAAATCGACGGGTGAAAACAGCATCGCAAAAAAGATCATGCCGCCGTAGACCGAGACCTCGGACATGTAAAAGGCCTCGAACAGCCCCGGGTAGGAAATGAAGCGGGACAGCAGGTAGAACATGACCCCGGCATGGCCGATGCCGATCAGCATGCCCTGAAGAACGTGCCTTTTCTTGTAATGACCGATCTCATGTGCCAGAACCGCCACGAGTTCCTCCACGGTATGCTGCCGGATCAGGGTATCGAAAAGGGCAATCCGCTTGTGCCGTCCAAACCCGGCGAAGAAGGCATTCCCCTTTCCGGAGCGTTTCGAGCCGTCCATCACAGCCAAGTTGGCGACGGGGTAATCCACCGCGCGCGTGTAGTCCAGGATGGCGGTTTTCAGGGGACCGTCCTCCAGGGGGGTGAATTTGTTGAAGAGCGGCATGATATACGCCGGGGCGACATACTGGAGTGCCAGGGAAAAGAGGGTGACGGCGATCCAGCAGATCCACCAGGCATCGCCCGCCGCACGCTCGAAAAAGATCAGGATCCCGGCCAGGAGCGGCCCCCCGACGGCGGCGCCCAGAAGCCCCGCCTTGACGCGGTCCGCCGCGAAGGTCTTCCAGCCGGTGCGGTTGAAGCCGAACCGCTCCTCGATGACAAAAACCGCGTAAATGCTGAAGGGCAGCCCCAGAAGGAACCGGATCATGACCAGAACGGCCACGAAGGCGAGGCCCGTCGGGACGGTTCCCCAGCCGAAGGACCGCACCCAGACGTCAACCCGGGAGAAGCCGCCGCCGAACCAGAAGGCCAGGAGGGCCGCGAGGGTAACCGTCCCGGAGACCCACCCCAGCCGGGTATTGGCCCTCAGATAGGCCTGGGACCGCCGATACCGATCGGGGTCGTAGACATCCTCAAACCCGGCGGGCAGTTCGCTCCGGAGGTTCCGGACGTTCAGGATGCCCGCCGCGAGATCCAGTGCCCAGTTCGCCGCGAGCGTGACCAGGATGATGACCGCAACGACGTTCATACCTCGATCGCCTCCCCCAAAACCCTGCCCAGGGCGGCCATATGATAGGGCTTTTCAAGAACGCCGCAGAACCCGTAGGCCTCGAAATCGATCATGACCGGGTCCGTCGAGAAGCCGCTGGAGATGAGGGCCTTCACCTCCGGGGAGACCGCCTTGAGGGCGAACATCGTCTCCATGCCGCCCATGCCGTTCTTGACGGACAGGTCCAGAATGACCGCATCAAAGGGCTCCCCCGCATCGAGTGCCGCCGAATAGATTTCCACCGCCTCGTTTCCCTCACTTGCGAAGCACGACGCGTATCCCAGGTATTTCAGCATCTGAGACAGGATGTACCTGACCGTCTCATCATCGTCCATGACCAGGATTTTTCTGATTTTTGTCATGTTGTCATTCCCGAAAACCAGTTCATTTATAATTAAAGTTATAAATGTGTAGCACACATTTTCAAATAAATTAACTGAAAAATGCAGCCGCGGGTGGATGAGGGATCCCCATCCGGATCGGAAACGCATGGATCGCCGGCAGCCGGGGCCTTGCCTATGCGACGATGAGAAAAGAGGAGGAATGCGCCGCGGGGAGTGCTGGGGGGAAGGCCGGGCGAGGGGGCGGCCGACACGGGCCTAGCGGAAGCCCTCCGCCGTAAGGCCGTACCGCCGCATGATCTGCTGAAGGGACTGCCGCTCCAGTCCGCAGATGCGGGCCGCCTGGGTGATGTTGCCGCCGGTCTCGGCCAGGATCCGGCCGAGGTAGGCGCTGTTGAACTGCTGGAGAGTTTTTTCCTTGGCGTCCTTGTAGACCATCCCCTGGAAAACGTCCTCCGGAAGGCATGCGGCCGCATACGTCAGCCGCTCCAGCCGGACGTCTTGGGGTTGGATCTCCTCTCCCCCGGAGAAAAGGATCCCCTGGATGATGACGTTTTCGAGTTCGCGCACGTTGCCCTCCCACGGCCGCTCCACAAACATGCCCATCAATTCCGGGGAGAAGCCTTTCAAGGGCTTTGAGAGGCTTGCGCAATGCTTCTCCAGCAGATGGCTCGCGATGAGGGGGATATCCTCCCGACGCTCCCTGAGCGCCGGGAGGTGAATGGGCAGCACGTTCAGCCGGTAAAAAAGGTCCTCCCGGAAGGTGCCCTGGCGGATCTTCTCCCGAAGGTTCTGGTTGGTCGACGACACGATCCGGACATCCACGGAGATGGTTCGGGTATCGCCCAGCGGCTTGATCTCCTTTTCCTGGATGACCCGGAGCAGCTTGGTCTGGATGGCCGGGCTCACGTCGCCGATCTCGTCCAGAAAAATGGTCCCCCGGTTGGCTTCCTGAAACAGGCCGATCTTGTTCTGGGTGGCGTGGGTAAAGGCGCCTTTCTTGTATCCGAAAAGCTCGCTTTCCAGGATCTGCTCCGGAACGGTAGGGCAGTTGACCGGCACGTAGGGCCCGCCGCTGCGGGGGCTCAGGGCGTGGATGGCCCGGGCGGTCAGGTCCTTGCCGGTGCCCGACTCTCCGGTGATCAGCACGGTGAACTCCGTGTCGGCCACCATGCGGATCGTCTCGAAAACCCGCAGCATGACGGCGCTCTTGCCCACCAGCTCCTGAAAGACATGGGTGGCCCGGCTCTCCTTTTTCAGGCGGCGGTTCTCTTTTTTGAGCGTGCTCCGCTCCAGGGCTTTTTCGAGCCGCAGGAGCAGGGCGTCATGGTCGAAGGGCTTGGTGATGAAATCGTAGGCGCCGTTCTTCATGGCTTCCACGGCCGTCTCGATGGAGCCGTGGCCGGTCATCATCACCACGGTCTGCTCGGGGTGATCCTGCTTCACCAGTTCCAGGAGCGCCAGTCCATCCATCCCCGGCATCTTGATGTCCGCCAGAATCAGGTCGAAATCCTCCCGCGAGACGTGCTGAAGGGCCTCGGCGCCGGAGGAGACGACGGTCACGCGGCAGTTCAGGTCCGGCTCCAGGCTTCGCTTCAGCAGGACCAGCATGTCCCGCTCATCGTCAACGATCAGTATGGATCGGTCCGTCATGGCGCCAGGTCTTTCTGCCGGGTCATCGTGGGGAGCATCACGGTAAACTCCGTCCCCCTTCCGGGTTCGCTCTCCACGGAGATGGTCCCGCCGTGGCTTTTCACGATGCCGTAGCTGACGGCAAGCCCCAGCCCCGTGCCCTCGCCGGTGGGCTTGGTCGTGAAAAAGGGGTCGAAGATGCGCGACAGGTGCTTCTTCTCGATCCCGTAGCCCGTGTCCCTCACCCGGATGAGAAGCTGAGCTGCGGCGGCATCGTGGAGGGTGGCGATGCGGATGACGCCCTTGTTGCCGCTGGCATGCTGGGCGTTCATGACGAGGTTGATCAGAACCTGCTTGATCTTCTTTTCCTCGATGAAGAGCGGCGGGGCACTCCTGTCGTATTCCCTCACGAATTCGACGCTGCTGGCCCCGGCCTGATGGGTCACGAAGACCAGCACGTCCTCGATGATGTCATGGATGTCGACGTTCTCGTTTTTGGGTTTCGAACTCCGGGCAAAATTGAGCAGGTCCGCCACGATGGCCTTGCAGCTCTTGACGTGCTTTTCGATGATCCTGAGGTCCTCGGCCTTCTGGGTATCGGGGGGCTCGGACCGGAGCAGGAGCTGGGTGTACCCCAGGATGATGCCTAAAGGGTTGTTGATCTCGTGGGCGATCCCCGAGGCGAGCTGTCCGATGGAGGCGAGCTTGTCTGCCTGGGCGATCTGTTTTTCGGACAGGGCCAGGGCCTCGGTCCGCTCCTGGACGCGCCTCTCCAGATTTTCGTTCAGGTCGAGGAGTTCCCGGTGGGCGTTCTGGATGGCGATTCTGTCGTTCATGATCTCCCGGTAGACCTGCCATGCCCGCCCGAAAAAGAGGGTGATGGAGGCGACGATGATGAGGAGGAAGGTGTTGATCCCCCCGCTGAAGGGGCGGATGATCTCCCACGCATCGAGATGCCCCGTGAACAGGAGGATCTGCTTCAGGATATGCCCCGCGGAGCGGGAAACGGCGAACCCCGCCAGGAAATAGCTGACCCACAGCAGGTAGGTCCACATCAGGTGGTTGGGCGTCCTTCGGTTCAGCTCCCGGGCCATGCGCGTGCACTGGAAGCTCAGGATGATCATCGCGACGGACCCGGCAAAATCCACCAGGACGATGGGCAAAGCCGATACGATCATGGGCCAGCGGCCGCCTCCGCCGCCGGAGGCTCTTTGAGGAGCCGCTTCAGGCCGAGGTAAAGCAGAAAGAGGGCCGGCACGCAGAAGAGATGGTCCAGTTTCACCACGTAATACAAAATCCGTACCCACGAGGCGTCCGGCACCGAGTCGATGCGCATGAACCAGTCGTCAATCCGGGTCACCCGGACGAGGGAGTACTGTTCATCCAGGAAATGGACGGTGAAGGCGTCCAGGGTCCAGAGGATGAAAAAGGCGGCCGAATACTGAATGAAACGCCATCCCTCCGAGCGCACCAGGGTCCGGCGCCGCAGCCAGTAGATCAGGAGCCCCATGGAAAAAGCCAGAAAGAGATGGGACATCTGGTGGACATACAGCCCCTCCGGGTCTCCGTGGGCCTGGGTGGCCAGGGCCTCCGCCGGCAGGGCCAATAGGATCACGGCGGCCGCGAGGCTCCATGATCCTGCGGTGTGAACGCCCCGTCTCAAGGCGCCTCCGGCCCCGCCGTGAGCATTTTATGGACGCCCCTGAAGTAGGGCAGCCACGGCCGCAGGTATTTGAACAGGATCCGGCAGGCGATATAGATGGGAAAGAAGGAGAACTGGAATCCGACCGTCTCCATACCCAGAAGGGAGAGGGGAAAGCCGACGGTGAATTCAACGTCCTGAAACCGGGTCTGCATCCAGCCCAGGGCAAAGGGGATGGGGCAGAGAATCCCGCAGGAATAGGCCGCCATCATAAAGAAATGTTTCCCCCACGTGTCGGTGGCCTCCTTGTTGAGGGCCTGGTAGCTCTGCTGGTCGCCCGACTCGTAGGCGGAGATGGACAGCTTTTCCTTCCGGGTTACCTCAACCTTCATGCCGTCGATGTGGGACCGGTTGAACTTGACGGCAAGGGAGACGCAGACCTCGCCGATCACCACCGTCAGGAACGACAGAATGAAGGTGCCGATGAAATAATCGATGATGGGCACCCCGGTTATCCGGTAAAACCATATCAGAAAAGGGTCTACGGCTTCGTAAAAACCGTTGAAAAAGGATAGCATTGGGTTATGTCCCAGATGGTCGGTTGAGGGTAATCCAAACTTCGGACAGCCCGGCCTTCGGGGCATTCCCCGGAGGCCGGACGACGGCATGGGTCGCGATATTTCTATATGTTAATCGCGAAAAAGCCTCTCAGGGTATACCGCAGCCCGATGTAGAACGCGAGAATGAGGAAGATCCACTTGAGCACTTTCTCGGGGATGTACTTGCCGGTCTTGGGACCCAGGATCGACCCGACGAACACCCCGATCAGCTCGACACCGATCATGGGCCAGAAGATGGGAACCCCTTTCATCGTCATGAACTGGAAGATGGAGGTGACCATGCTGATGAGGACCGCCAGGGCCGATGTGCCGGCCACCACGAACATGGGCAGGCCCGCGACGCTGGTCAGGAAGGGCACGTAGAGAAAGCCGCCGCCCACGCCGATGAAGGAGGCAATGGCGGAGATAATAAAGCCGCCGAACAAGGCCCACAGGGGGTTGAAGGAAAAGGTCTGCCCGAAAAAGGAGATTTCCGTTTTGGTAATGCTCCACTTGAGGGTTTTGACGCCCTGCTCGCAGATGTCGCCCTTGCATTTGACGGTCTCCTCGAAGGCCTTCACGGCGGCTTTGGCGGCCTGCTTTTTGGCCTGGCCCTTGGGGCTCATGTCATAGATCATGAATGCGCCGATCAGGAACACGCAGAGGCCGAACCACCCCTGGTACTGGGAAAAGCTGACCTTGCCGGCGGTCTGGGAAATCAGGTAGGTAGCGAGGAGCGCGCCGCCGCCCAAAAAAAGGCCCAGCGACGTCACCAGGCGTTTTTGCCGGGCGTAGGTGATGGAGGAGACCAGGGACGAAAGGCCCACGAGCCACTGGTTGGACACCCGGATGGAGTCGGTGATCATTTTGTTCAGAGTGTTGTTGGTATCCGCGAAGCTTTTGGCGTAGGCACCCAGACCAAAAACGGTGATGTGCCCTACGCCGGCCATGACGCCGCCGAAGGCGCCCACGGTGGAAAAGATCCAGCCCACCCAGATTGCCCACAGAAACGGCATCAGCATGCCGGGATCGGGCGCCCCGGGAATGCCCAGGAAGCCTGGTTTGGCGGCGGGATCGATCTGTCCTTTTTCCGTGCCCTGGGGGGTGGCCGCAATGGCATCGGCCAGCTTATCGGCGTGGGCCGTGGTGGCCGTCACCAGCGGCAAAACCAGCGCCAGGCCCATCATCAACATTACCAACAGCGAAATCGTTCTTTTTTGCATTGTTTTTTCTCCTCGGTCATTTCTTAAAGGGTTTCATCTCAACATCAAACCGTCAGCACTTTCAAGACAAACTCCGGTTCGGATCTTCCAGTTATGATAGACCACGCCACCTCTCCGTCTGTTACGGATCGTACACACAGCAAACCGCATGCCACATTTTCGGTCATCCGATACCGTCCGCCGGCCGAGGGCCGCGGGCGGGAGGTTCCTGCGGGCGAAACAATGCCGCTCTCCATCCGGGCAGGGATATCCCCTGACGGCGATGGCAGACGACCGCAAGAATTATGATGCAATCTTTTTTTGCAGCAGGTTTAATTATCACATATTAACAAATAGATAGTAAACTTGCATAAAATTGCGGCAGATGCAATACTTATATTGCACTTTTGGTCCGTTCCGGGGTGTTCCCGTTCCCGCCCCGGAAAAACCCGCCGGCGTCGCTTCTTCAATTACCGCTTCGATTTACACCCACTTAATGAACGGACCGCAACTTTTTACCGCTCCGGCCCATGGGCAGGATCGCTGGCACCGCTATTGCTTGTGAGAAGGGAGCAAAGATGGTATAGGCATGGGGACATCCTTCTCAACTAAGCCGCGCGCCATGCGGATTCAGTGGAACCAATAGGAATCAGTGCAATTAACGGAGATATTCATGAGCAAATACTTTCTCTTTCAAGACACGAAAAAATGCATCGCCTGTCATGCCTGTGAGGTCCAGTGCAAGACCCATAAATCCCTTCCCGTCGGGCCGAGGCTCTGTCAGGTGATCACCGTGGGACCGAAATTCATCGGCAGCCTGCCCAAGGCTTCATATATTTTCATGCCCTGTTTTCACTGCGAAAATCCCTGGTGCGTGGCCGCCTGCCCGACCGGCGCCATGCAGAAACGCGAAAAAGACGGCATCGTCTTCGTGGATCAGAATCTTTGCGTGGGATGCAAAACCTGCATCTCGGCCTGCCCGTGGGGGGCGCCCCAATGGAATCCCGAACAGGGGAAGGTCGTCAAGTGCGACTACTGCATGGACCGGGTCGACAGAGGCCTCAAGCCGGCATGCGTCACCATCTGCACCACCGGCTGCCTGCATTTCGGGAAGGCCGAGGAGACGACGCAGATCCGGAGGGAGCGCCATGCCCGACAGGTCGCCGCACTGGAGCAGGAATAGAAGGAGAGGACCGTAATGGCCAATAGCAGCTGTGCCGTGGCGGCCTGCCCGGTAAACGATGCCGTCACCCGACTGGACGGAATCCTTGCATCCGGTCGTATCGCCCATCCCCGAAGCCGCCGCATCGCCGAAGAAATATTGGAGCTTTTGAACGACATTGCCTGGGGTCGCGGAGGGCCGGACCATATTCCCGCCATCGAAACCCTGGCCGAAACACTGAGCCAAAACGACGACGTCCAGGCCACGGAGGCAGGCCGCCGGATCCAGACGGACCTCGCACAGCACCGCGAGGTGTTCGCAAGCCATGTGGATACCCACAACTGCGCAGCAGGCACCTGCGTAAAGCTGGCGCCGGCGCCCTGCCAGATGGCCTGCCCCGCGGGCATCGACGTCCCCACCTACGTGACCCTCATCGGCATGGGAAAAGACGCCGAGGCCATCGAAGTCATCCGGCGGGACAACCCGTTCCCCTGGGTCTGCGGTCTCATCTGCACCCGGCCCTGTGAGTACATGTGCGTCCGCGGCCGGATCGACACCCCGGTTTCCATCAAATTTCTCAAGGCCTTCGCCGCCGAACGGGCCATGTCCGAAGGCAATTACCTCAACCCGCCCAAAGAATCCGACAAAGAAAAGAAGGTCTGCGTCATCGGCGCTGGGCCCGGCGGCATGAGCTGCGCCTACTACCTGGCCCTAAAAGGGTATTCCGTCAGGGTGATCGAAGCCCTTCCGTCGGCAGGCGGCATGATCTTCGTCGGCATTCCGCGCTACCGCCTCCCCCGTGAGGTCATCGACCGGGAGGTCGCCATGATCGAAGAGCTGGGGGTCGAATTTCAGTTCAATGCCCGGTTCGGGCGGGACGTGACCTTCACAACCCTCCAGGCCGAGGGATTCGAGGCCTTCTTCTTCGCCATCGGCGCGCACGCGGCTTATAAGCTCAACATCCCCGGTGAGACGGATTACCAGGTGACCGATGCCATTGATCTGCTGCAACGGGTTGCCCTGGGCGAGCGCCGCAAGCCCGGCAGGCGGGTCATTGTCATCGGCGGCGGAAACGTGGCCATCGATGCGGCCCGGACCTGCCTGCGCCTGGGGTGCGAGGAGGTGACCATCGCCTACCGGCGGACCCGGAACGAGATGCCGGCCGACGTGGAGGAGGTGGAGCAGGCCGAGGAGGAGGGCATCCTCTTCTCCTTCCTGACCGTGCCCATTGCCGTGGAGGGAAGAGCCGGCAAGCCGACGGGCCTCAGGTGCCTCCGGGCCAAGCTCGTGGCCCGGGACGGCAGCACGCGGATGTCCCCCGTGCCGGTGGAGGGAAGTGATTTTGTCATGCCCGCGGACGTCGTCATCGGCGCCATCGGCCAGCGGGTGGACCAGGCGTGCATGAAAGATCTTCCGGACATGAAATGGACCCGCCGCAGCACCATCGACGTGAACATGGTCAGCATGGAGACATCGATCCCCGGCGTGTTCGCGGCAGGCGACGCCGTCACCGGCCCCGCCACCGTGATCGAGGCCATCGGCGGCGGCAAGCGGGCCGCGGTGGCCATCGACCGCTACCTGTCGGGGATCCCCCAGCCCAAAATGCCGCCGGTGCCGGTGAGGCGCTCCCGGGTCGACTACCTGGAGGTGCCGTCCACGACGAAGATGATCCTGAAACGGCCCGAGATGCCGCTGATCGCCCTGGATCGCCGTCGAACGACCTTTCAGCAGGTCGAACTGGGATATCCTGAAAACGCGGTCCGGGAGGAAGCCCGGCGCTGCCTCCGGTGCGACATCTGCCGCAGGTGCGGCGAGTGCGTGGAGATCTGCCGCGACAAGATGAAGGTCGATGCCCTTCAGATGGGCTATTTCGACTTTGATCATCCGGTGGAAACCGACTTCAGACTCACCCAGGAACGGTGCATCCTCTGCGGGGCCTGCGCCAACAACTGTCCCAACCAGGCCATGCAGATGAAAGACGTGAACGGCGAACGGGTGCTTTCCCTGTGCGGAACGGTGCTGAACCGGAAAAAAATCCTTGCCTGCGAGCAGTGCGGCGCCGTCATGGGCACCCGAAAATATATCGAATATATCCGCCGCCGGATCAATCCCGTCGGCAGGATCGTCGATGAACGGCTCATCTGCGATGCCTGCCTGAGAAAAAACATGGCGGCCGCCAACGTGGATATTTTTTCCGCCACCAAAGGGGGTATACGATGACGTATCGAAAGGGTCAACGGATCGAGGTCTTTCAGCGCTCCGAGGATGAAAGCTGGGAAGAGTACATGAACGAATACATCGGATGTCACGGCATCGTGGTCGACCCGGATACCTCGGTGAACGATCCGGACGCCCTGATCGAGGTCAGCCTGGACGGAAAGGGGACGCATCGGCTTCCCCAGGATTGCCTCCGGCAGCTCGCCCCCTGATCCGGAGGCCGGAAAAAACAGGAATCCCAGAGACGAAAGAGGAGCGATGCTCGTCCGAACACTTCTCGAAGCGCGGCATGCCGCTGCCGTCCACACAATGGAAAGCGGCCGCCCCCTCGGGGACGCTGCCGCCCTGATGTGCGGGGAAAAGGTTCCCCTGCTCGTCGTCACCCGCGATGACGTCCCGGTGGGCGCCCTCTCCCGGGGCGACATCCTGGCGGCCATGATGAAAGGGCCGGTTCAGGCGGCCCTGGACAGTCCGGTCAGGGAGGCCATGACCCCCACCCTGATGGCGGTCGGACCGGACGACAGGACGGACGCGGCCCTTGAGATGGTCACGGGCGCCGGCATCCGGCATCTTCCGGTGATCGAGGGAAACCGGGTCCTGGGGATTCTCTCCGCGGCCGAGTTGTTTCAGAAAAAAATGGAGGCTGCAGCAGCCGAACTGCGGTATCTGCAGGAATATATCACGGACCTTCACGAGGCATCCTTTGACTGATCCTTTCCGGATGGCGCCCGCCGGCGGACATCATTGCCAACAGGACCCCACACCCACATGGAGCGGAAAATGATAACCTTCACCCTCAACGATCAGCGTGTGTCCGTGGAAAAGGAGATGTCGGTGCTCGATGCCGCCAGGGCCGGCGGCACGGCGATCCCCACGCTGTGCCATCATCCGGCCGTGAAGCCCTCTGGCTCCTGCAGGCTCTGCGCCGTCGAGATCATCGGCCACACGGGCGAGCCGACGACCATGCTCTCATGCATCCTGAAGGTCCGGGAGGGCCTCGTCGTCAAAACTGAAAGCGACCTCGTCAAAAAAGCACGCCTCAAGGCGTTCAAGAACCTTCTCCAGATGGCGCCGCAATCCAAAAAGATCCGGCAGATGGCCGAGGCCCACGGCATCCCCCTGGGGCCGCCGCCGGACGGCTGCATCCGCTGCCGCCTCTGCATCCGGGTATGCAAGGAGATCGTCGGGGCCGAGGCCCTCAAAATGGAAAAACGGGACGGGGTTCATTTCGTCGTGCCCATCGAGGGCCGCTGCATCGGCTGCGGGACCTGCGCCAACATCTGCCCGACGGACGCCATCACCCTGGAGGACCGCGAAAATGTCCGCCTCATCACCATACGGGACGAGATCATCGGCCAGCATCCCCTCGCGGTCTGTGAGGGCTGCGGCAAAAGGTTCGCCACGCCAAAGTTCCTGGCCTACATCGAGCGGCGGACCGCCCCCCATCCCCACGTCAAGGAAGAGCACCGCTACTGCCCGACCTGCGCCAAGCTCTTTTCCGAACGGATACGAACCTTTTCCAGGCCGGCCAAGCGATAACGAAAAGAGAGAGGCATCAGGCACCCCGTCAGGAACAAGGAGACGCGATCATGGAAAAGGGAACATGGCACCCGGGGGCGCTGCTGACGACCTCGGGCTTCTATTGGCAGACCTGCACGCTCCACGCGGGGGTCAAGCTCGACATCTTCACCACCATCGGAAACAGCCGGATAACGGCAACGGAGATCGCCGCACGGTTGCAGGCGGATCCCAGGGCGACCGCCATGCTTCTGGACGCCCTCGCGGCCATGGGGCTTCTGGAAAAGACGGCAGATGCCTTCGCCAACACCCATGAAGGCCTGACCTGGCTCTCCAGAGACTCCGCCGACTATATCGGATACATCATCCTCCACCACCACAACCTGGTGGCCTCCTGGTCGAAGCTGGACGAGGCTGTCAGGAGCGGCCGGCCCGTGCGGCAGCGGGCCAATTTTCAGGACCCCGAAATCCGTAGGAATTTCCTCCTGGGCATGTTCAACCTCGCCATGAGCACGGCCCCCCGGGTCGTTCCCATGGCGGATCTGGCCGGCAGAAAAAATCTCCTCGACCTGGGCGGCGGCCCCGGCACCTATGCCATCCATTTCTGCAAGCACAACCCGGGACTGCGGGCCGCGGTCTTCGATCTGCCCACCACGCGTCCGTTCGCCCTGGAAACCATCGAGCGCTTCGGCCTGGGCGGCCGCATCGATTTCGTTTCAGGGGATTACCTGACCGACGAGATCCCGCAGGGTCACGACGTGGTCTGGCTTTCCCACATCCTCCACGGCGAAGGCCCCGGGGAGTGCGAAGCGCTCATCGCCAAGGCAGTCGCGGCCCTTGCACCCGGGGGACTGATCCTGGTCCACGACTTCATCCTGGACGACACCCGCGATCGCCCCCTGTTTCCCGCGCTCTTCTCCCTCAACATGCTCCTGGGGACCGAGGGCGGACAGTCCTACACCGAAACGGAGATCACGGCCATGCTGGAGAATGTCGGCGTCGGGAGCATTCGCCGCCTCCATGTCAAGACCCCCAACGATTCAGACGTCCTGATGGGCGTCAAGGGCGGCTGACCCGAGGGTCCGCACATAAACGGCGGTTTCCCGGGATGACTTGAAAATCCCGGGAGCGGTCTTAACTTACGAGACCCATTCGAAGACCCAACCGCAACAAATGATGACAAGGAGGACCCCATGAGCATACTCGTAGCCTCACCGGCGCCGGACTTCACGGCCCCCGCGGTCATGCCCGACGGGACGATCGTGGAAGATTTCCACCTGTCGGACTACCAGGGTAAATACGTCGTCCTTTTTTTCTGGCCCCTGGACTTCACCTTTGTATGCCCGACGGAGATCATCGCCCACGACCATCGCATGGGGCAGTTCAAGGAGCGCGGCGTCGAGGTGATCGGCGTCTCCATCGACAGCCAGTTCACCCACTTTGCCTGGCGGAATACGTCCGTGGGCGACGGCGGCATCGGGCCGGTCCAGTTTCCTATCGTCGCCGACGTCAAGCATGAAATCACCCGCAAATACGGGATTGAGCATCCCGAGGCGGGGGTTGCGCTTCGCGCCTCTTTCCTCATCGATCGAAACGGCATCGTCCAGCACCAGGTGGTGAACAACCTGCCCCTGGGGCGGAACGTCGATGAAATGCTCCGGACCATAGACGCCCTCCAGTTCGCGGAGGAATACGGCGAGGTCTGCCCCGCCGGCTGGCAGAAAGGCGACACGGGGATGACACCGACGGCGGACGGCGTGGCATCCTATCTCTCCGCCAAGGCGAAAGAACTCTGAAAAACCATAGTCTCTCCAAAACCATGAGAAATGGATTTATCATGAACCGAACCCTTCACCGAACGCTGCTCCTGTGGATCGCATCCCTTTTCGCGGCGGTTTCGGGATTCGCTTCAGGCGCCCCCCTGGAGATTCCCGACGCCGCCCTGTTTCCCTCAAACCTTCCCGCCATCCGGATCTCGCCGCCCCTGGACTTCTGCGGCGAACCCGTGCCCCTGGACGACCCGGACATCCGGGAAGAGTTGGAAAAGGAACTGATCCTGACCATCTGGAACCGGCCCCAGTTCATCCTGTATGCCAAGCGGACCGGCCGGGTCATGCCCTACATCGAAAGGATGCTCCGGGAAAACAACATGCCCCTGGACCTCAAGTACGTGGCCATCGCCGAAAGCGCGCTCCTGCCGACCATCGGGTCATCCGCCGGGGCCGTGGGCTATTGGCAGTTCATCAAGGATACGGGCCGTCGCTACGGGCTGCGGATCGACGAGGACATCGACGAGCGCCGGAACCTGTTTGCATCGACCCGGGCCGCCATCCAGTATTTCAGAAAGCTCCACGGGGACTTCGGCTCCTGGACCCTGGCCGCCGCGTCCTACAACATGGGGGAGGCGGGCATGGGCCGGCGCATCGCCGAACAGGGCACCCGCAACTACTACCACCTCTACCTGCCCGCGGAGACGATGCGCTATGTCTACCGGATCCTGGCCATCAAGATGATTCTTTCGGACCTTCCCAAATACGGATTCAACCTCACCCGGGAGGATCTTTACGGCCCGGTGGAATTCGACCGGGTGCAACTGACGCTGTCATCCGATGTCCCGGTACGGACCATCGCCGACGCGTCCGGCACCTATTTCAAGAAAATCAAGGACCTCAACCCCGAAATCCTCGGAAATCGTCTTGTGAGGGGAAGCCATGTCATCCTGGTTCCCAAAGGGGCGTCCCAGGGGTTTTCCCAGCGGTTCAGCGCCCTGGTCGCCCGCCAGCAGGCGCAACGGGCGAACATGAAGAAGGATGTCTATGTCGTGAAACAGGGCGACAGCCTGACAATGATTGCAGAAAGGCTCACCATTCCCCTCCGGGATCTCCTCCAGTGGAACAACCTGAAATACAACAGCGCCATCCACCCGGGGCAGCAGCTCGTCATCATGCGTTGACAGACCCGGCTTCCCGCCATCCCCGGAGATGGATCTTCCTGACCCCCGCAAACCTCAGGCGGCCGGCGGGGGAAACCTGTCGGGCGGGTTACCGGCCGTGCCGCCGTTTCTTTCTTCGTAGAGCCGATGGCGGCGAATATAGGATGCAACCTCCGCAGGCACCATCTCCCGGATGGATGCGCCCGAGGCGATCCTGGCCCGAACCTCGGTGGCGCTGATATTCGGGATATGGGCATGTCTCAGGAGAACGTGCGGCGGCCGGGACAGAAGACCGCGATACCCGGACAGGTCGTACCCCTGTCGCGGCACGATAATGAAGGGCACCATTGCCGCCAATTCCTCGGCATGCTGCCATTTCGTGTCGAAATCGACCACGCAATCGCCGCCGATGACCATGTAAAACACGAACGGGTCCCGGTAGTCCGGATCATTCAGCAACCGGCAGAAGGTCATGTAGGTTACCCCGGAGAGTTCGTGGTCGATCTCGTAGCCGAAATAGCGGATGCGCGCCGTCTCCACGAGCCGGATCATCCGGCTCCGATGGGAGGAATACCCCCGGTGCTTCTCGAAGGGGTGGCGGTGGGCCGGCATCATCCAGACCTGGTGCATCCCGGGAAAAGCGGATAAAACCGCCTCGGCCATCCAGACATGGGCGTTGGTCACCGGGTTGAACGAACCGCCGATGACGGCGATCTTCTTTTTGTCGATTTCTGCTCCCATGGCGTTCGGCGCAGGGGGTCAGGCCACCCGGACGGTGTCGGAGACCCCGACCCCTTCCGCCCGCATCCGCTGAAAAAAATCGTCCGCCGCCGCTTCGAACCCGGGTACTGGCGACATGGCGTCGGCGAGAAGGACGATTTTTTGGGCAATGGCGGGGGTTTCGCTGAAGCGGAGGATGTCCGTCACGGTGTCGGCCACGCAGTGGGACGACGCCTCTCCGGCCACCCAGATGCGGCCGGCCTCGCCCAGGCTCCGGAGGAGGCCGCGGTTGACCTGCGTGGCGGGATCGCCCGGGACCTCCATGGACGGCCGCACGGCGGAGAAATTCTCCGTGAACCGGTTCGACCCCTTCATCACGAAATCGAGGTCGTGGAAGGCCTCCCGCCAAGCGTTCAACTCCGCAAGAAGCGGCCCGAACACCTCATGACCCCGCGTGCCGATCAGGCAATGGCAGGGCCAGATGACATGGGACCCGATCGCCGCCAGGTAGGCCCGGGTCCACGCCCGGTGGGCAGGGTCCGCCGCCCGATACCGCCCTGCGTCGATATCTTCGATGGAGATCCGGGTAAACGGCTCCGGCGGATTGCCGTCGGCGTCGATCCACCAGACCGGATGGGCAATATGGATCTTGTTGTGGGCGTCGAGGGTCACGATGATCCGCTGGATATCGGGGCCCCGACGGCGGATCAGATCGGCGGTCCGCGCCATGTCCTTCTCCGCCCCGGCGACGTAAAGCTCCCCCGAAGGGTCGCAGAACGAGTTCTGCGGGTCGATGATCAGCAAAAGCGTTTTCATGGTTCGCCCCCTGCCTGTACCTTTCTTTTGAAGACACTTTTGAGGTAGGTGAGGTATTCGACGTCCTTGCACATCTGCTTGCCGGGGCTGTCCGAAATCTTGGCGACGGGCGCGCCCTGGCAGCGGATCATCTTGATGACGATCTGGACCGCCTTCTCCGTGATGTCGTTGGTGAGGTTGGTGCCGATGCCGAAGGCCGTCTGCATCCGGCCCTTGAAATACCTTGCGATCTCGATGGCCCGCTTGAACGAGAGGCCGTCGCTGAATATGGCCCGCTTGGATCGGGGGTCCACCTTCAATTTCCGGTAGTGGGCAATGAGCCGGTCCCCCCACTGGAAGGGATCGCCGCTGTCGTGGCGGCACCCGTCGAAGAGCTTGGCGAAATACATGTCGAAATCACTCAGGAAGGACTCGAACCCCACCGTGTCGGAGAGAGCGATTCCCAGATCCCCCCGGTATTCCTGGGCCCAGTGCTCCAGGGCGAACTTCTGGCTGTCCACCAGCCGCGGCCCCAGGGCCTGCGGCGCCATGATCCATTCATGGGCCATGGTGCCGATGGGGGTGAGGTCGTATTTCCCGGCGAAATAGACGTTGCTGGTGCCGATGAAATTCCGGGGCAGCTCTTTTTTGAGGGTGCTGATGATGCGATCCTGCCAGGTCCTGGAAAACCGCCGCCTTGTTCCGAAATCCGAAAAGCCGAACCCCAGGTTCTCCTCGTTGGAGGCCCTGACGAGAGAGATCTTCTCCATGAGTTTTTCCCGGCCCGCCTCGAAATCCGGGTGGGGCTGAATATCGCGGAAATAGACCTCGTTCACGATGGCGAGCACCGGCACCTCAAACAGGATGGTATGGAGCCATGGGCCCGTGATATTGATCCGGAAGAGGCCGTTTTCATTCCTGACGTGGACATAGTCCCGCTGAAGATGGAACAGCCTCAGAAACTGAATGAAATCCTTTTTCATGAAACGCATGGCGCCCAGATAGTCGAGCTCTTCCCGGGTGAACCGCAGGGTGCAAAGATGATCGATTTCAGCCGCCACCTGATCAACGACGGGGGTCAGATCGATCCCCTCGTCCCGGCACTTGAACTCGTATTCCACCTCCGCCCACGGGAACTGGTGGAGGACCCCCTGCATCATGGTGAGTTTGTACAGATCGGTATCCAGAAGCGAGTTGATGATCATGGTTTTTCCTTTTAGGGCCATCTGTACAATAAAAGATTGTATAGAATCATGGGCAGTTATGTCTTATGCTCATACTATTCAAACACAATCCGGACAAAGTCAATTTTTTTATCGCTAAAAAAGAGCTTCATTCATCCATACCGTTTTGCCGGCAAGGCGGCCAAATCCTTTTGACATCCGTGGCGGTTATGCATAAACAAAGACGAATGCGACCCTGTTGATGGACCTTCAGATAAAGATTTTGGCTTCGTTATCGCTCGTCGACGTATGACCTATACGCCTTCCTCCCTCTGCCTTGTCAAAATCATTATCTGAACGTCTCTATAATCAGGAGGAGACTCGACCATGAATCTCGAATGTATCGCATACGAAAAAAGGCAGCGGATCGGGGTCATCACGCTGAACCGCCCCCATGTCCTGAACGCCATGAACCGCAGGTTATGGATCGATTTTCAGGCTTCCCTCACGGATGCCGGAACGGACCCCGAAATCCATGTCGTGATCCTCACCGGAGAGGGCAGGGCCTTTTCATCGGGAGCCGATCTCAAGGACAGCCGGGATCGAAGCCTCTCGGAGTACCGCGCCTACCTCGAAGAACTTCAGCAGGCCTCCCGGCGTCTCATCCGGTTCGACAAGCCTATCCTTGCCGCCATCAAGGGATATGCCGTCGGGTCAGGGTTCGAACTGGCGCTGGCCTGCGATATCCGCATCGCCGCCGAGGACGCCCGGATGGGGCTGCCGGAGGCCAAGGTGGCCTCCTCGGTGACCGGAGGCGCCTTCCGGCTGATTCAAGGCCTGGTCGGAACGGGGCTGCCAGGCCATCCGGACGCTGATCGATGAGAAATATGAGGGAACGATCTACCCGGTCAATCCCAACGAGCGTCGAATTCTGGGCCTGAAATGATATGGAAGCATTATGGACATCGATGGGCCGGTGGATCTGGCACTGATCACGACGCCGGCGGCACGGACGCGGATCCAACGATCTTTGCCCGATGCGCCGATATCAGCCTGCGGGACCGCAAGCGTCGGCGGTCTGTTGATCGTAGGCCTTTTCGGGGGGTACGGCATCCGGTTCACCGAATCCCTCTCCCTCATGGAAGAAGGCGCGGTCCACCAGATGGGTAAAATGGTCAAGAAACGCAAGAAGCCTATGGTTCTCCACAGCCTGTACAATTCCGAGAAGCCACATTCCCTGCACCTGCTTCGATATTACGGCATCACCGTCTACGATTCCCTGGATATCGCCTGCAAGCGCATCTCGGTTCTGGCCGAACGCGGCAATTATCTCGCGAGCTATCACGCCAAAACCAATTTCATACTCAACTGGGGTCAGAAAGCGAAGCCGGAAGGAAAAAGGCTTATTAAAAACGCCCGGCGGGAGGGCCGCAGCGTTCTTCTGGAGCATGAGGCCAAGCGCCTGCTGCACCTGCACGGCGTCCAGGTACCCCGGGAGATGCTGGCCGAGACGGCCGATGCAGCGGTCAGCTTCGCCGGAGAAATCCGCGGCGACGTGGCCCTCAGGCTCGTCTTCCCGGACATTCTCCACAAAAGCGACGCCGGCGGGGTGAGACTGGGCCTGAAGAGCGAAGACGACGTTCGCGGGGCTTTCGACGACATGATGAAAAGGGCCGGGGAATTCCGACCGGATGCCCGCGTTCGGGGGGTACTCGTGTCGCCCATGGCCCGAAGCGGCAAAGAGGTCATCATCGGCACGAAAGCCGACGACCAAGTTCGGCCCCGTCATCATGTGCGGCCTGGGCGGCATCCTGGTGGAGATCCTGAAGGGCGTCTCCTTCCGCGTGCTCCCCATCTCCCCCAACTCCGCGAAAAAAATGATCGAAAAGACCAAATCGGCGCCCATCCTGAACGGCGTCAGGGGGACGAGGCCGTATGACAAGGGGGCGCTGAGGTCGATCCTCCTGGTCTGCTCCGACCTCATCGAAGCCTATACCGACATCCTGGAGATGGATCTGAATCCGGTGATCGTCCACGAAAACGGCATCAGCATCGTCGACGCCCGGATCATCCTCCATCCGGAGTCCCGGTTGCCGGCGCCCAAGAACGGATAACCAGAGAGGAGTGTCACGAATGATTGCAGAGGTTGTCGCCACCGGGGATGAAATCCGGACCGGCGCCCTGGTCGACACCAATTCCGCCTGGCTCTCCCGCAAGATCGAGGCCATGGGCATCACGGTGTCGCGACATGCGTGCGTGGGGGATGATCCGGCGGCCATCACCGGTGTCCTGACGGAGATCGGCGATCGCGCCGATATCGCAGTGGTGACGGGCGGGCTGGGCCCGACCGGGGACGACCTGACCTGTGAAGCAGCGGCCAGGGCCGCAGGCGTCTCCCTTGAGCTGAACGCGGGCGTCCTCGACATGATCCGGAATTACTTTGCGGGCCGCAAACTCCCCATGCCGGATTCCAACCGCAAGCAAGCCCTCCTGCCCAGGGGGGCCGCCGTCCTGGAAAATCCCGTGGGCACGGCGCCGGGATTTTCCCTCACCATCGGCAGATGCCGATTCTGGTTCATGCCCGGCGTACCCTTCGAGATGAAACGGATGTTCAGGGACCAGGTCCGACCGATCATCGACGGGATGATGGGACCTAATCGACGGGCTCACCTGAACCGGACCCTCTCCGTCTTCGGACTCACCGAATCGGCCACCGAGGATCGGCTCAGGGGCCTGGAACAGGCCTTTCCGGGCATCAAGCTCGGCTTGCGGGCAAAATTCCCGGAAATCCAGGTCAAACTCTACGGCGCGGGATCGGATCGGGAAGCCCTGTCGAATCAGATGCGGGCCGTGGAGGCGTGGATCGCCCACCGGCTGGGCGACCGGATTTTTTCCATGGATGGGGAATCCATGGCCGCCGTCGTGGGGCGCTTGCTCCGCCATCGGAAGGCGACCCTGGCCCTGGCCGAGAGCTGCACCGGGGGCCTCATCGCCAACTGGATGACGGATGTTCCCGGCAGTTCGGACTATTTCCTCCTTTCAGCCGTCACCTATGCCAATGACGCCAAGTCCGCGGTTTTGGGCGTTTCCCCCGGCACGATCATCCGTCACGGCGCCGTGAGCGTGGAGACGGCCACGGCCATGGCAACGGGGGTGAGACGGATCGCCGGCGCGACCTACGGCCTTTCCGTCTCCGGCATCGCCGGCCCCGGAGGCGGCACCGCCGAAAAGCCCGTCGGTACCGTCTGCATCGCACTGGCCGGGCCGGTCGCGACGAACGGCACGCAGGTCCGCCTCAATTTCGCCTCGCGGGACATGAACAAATCCATGTTCGCCATGAAGGCAATGGATCTCCTGAGGCGGGAACTGATGGGGCAGGGGTAGGCAAACCGGCCGGCACCCCTCAAAAACGACGCCGGGCATAAGCGGATCATCTGCCGTCATTCCAGCAGCGCCTCCATTCCGGAATGGAGGCGCTTCGACTGGCGTCGTCCCCGAGATTCGGCATCAAGGGCTCGTTCATCCCTGATGCCTTGGGTCAGGATGCCTTCCTTGATGCCTCCGAGGCGGGAACGCTGACCGGGACCCCCTCGTAGGGCGTCCGCCGTTTTGTAGCGGTGGTCTGGGCTTCCCGCATCTGCTTGAGGACCTCGATGGCTTCCTTCTGACCCTGGTAGAGGCGGGACATGTCAATGGCCATGCCGGCGATCTGGGCCAGACCCTGCACGAAATTGACGTCATCGAGGGTGAATTCCCAGGGTTCGGCGGTGTAGACCCTGAGCGCGCCCAAGAGCCTCCCCCCGACGATGATGGGCACCGCAAGAATCGATTTGATGCCTTCCTTTATGGCGGCTTCGGGGTATTGAAGCCTGGGATCGTCTTCCACGTCGGAGATGGCGACCGGCCCGTCTTCCAGCGACTGGGCGATGGACGCCATTGCGCTGATAGGCCCCTTGCTGAGGTATTCCTTGCTGAGTCCGAAAGATGCCGCGATTTCCAGTTCATGGGTTTTCCGGTTGAAAAGAAAGAGGGTGCAGCCCTTGACGTTCAAGGCGGTCTTGATGCCCTCCACGGTCATGAGCACCACTTCCTCCGGGTCCCTGGAGTGGGAGATGGCCTTGGTAATCCTCACAAACGACTCGTAATTGATGACTTTCCGGTTCATTCTGCCCTCCTTTGTCCTTGGGTGTTCGATGCATCGGTGCTGGGGATGGATCAGGATATTTCGGCTTCCGGGGATCCCTCACGGACTCCGCCGGAAGCATTGAAAGCAGCATTTCAGTTTCACAGGCGCCTCCTTGTGGACTCCGTTTCGGATGGACTGCGAAAAATCAAAATGCAAGGTGTGTGCGCCGTCCGATGACGGGGCGAGAGCAGGGGTACCGGAAACCGGTTTCGACGGGGGCGATCGCCGGAGGAAGAAGAGATGCGCCGGTAGAACGGGCTGCAGACCGGGTGCGCAGGCAGTTGAAGCATCAGGGGTCACTTCACGGATCGAAAGCCGGGACTGCTATTATGGTATGCAGTGATTTAAGAAAAATCAAGTAAAAAAGTTTACTTCATTTTTAAAACGGGATTCATTTAAACACGGGTCCGCGACGCCTCGATTAACCCCGGCAAGGCATCTCCAGAGGCGTCCGAGCCGAACCGCATAAACCAAGGTCTACCGGGGCCTGCGGGAACGCCATTTCCCGGGGGAGACGTACATCCCGCCCTGTGCCCACATGCCTCGGCCGTATTTCCGCGCGCGTGCCTCCGCCTCAACATAAGGCTTCGGATCAAACCCCTCCGGAGGCCGCCCCGAATAGACCTCGGCATAACCGGCCTCGACCATGTCGAGACCGACGTTCCGGCCGTCCGCGGACACCTCCGCAAGCTGCCGGTTGTAGCCGTCCATCCCGTACCCCCTGATGTGGATGGGCCGGTTCGAGATCAAGCCCCTCAGGTGATCGGCGGCGGCGCTGCTGTATGGCTGACCGGGCGTTCCTTTCTTCCCGTTGCCCCGCTCGGGAGCGTCGATGCCGACGATCCGGATATGAACGGTGAGGTTGCCGTCCGAGGCCTTGAAGCTGTCGCCGTCGAAGAGGTGGTTCATCCGGAAATCCGGGGACGACGGATCCGCAGAGGCCGCCGCCAGGGGCGCCGCACCGCCCGGGGAAGAAACCGCAGGAGGCCGCGCTTCGGCGGGCACCGGTGTTACCGGCCCGGCCAATACCGACAGGATCTCTTCCCGGGGATAGCCGATGACGGACCCGAAGCGTGAGCATTTGACCAGGCCGTCCTCCTCCCAGGTTTCCACGTTCTCGATCCGCGACCCGTTTTTGAGGAGGATGGTGTCTGCCGGGAGGTCACTCGCGTCCCCGAAACAGAACCCGAAGCAGCAGAGGATCAGCAAGAGCCGGACCCTCCCGAAAACGGCGCATCCGCCCTTCCGGGGGCTTCGGGCGGCCGGCCCGCGGCATGCCGTCGGCATTTCGATCTCAGCAGTCGGTGAAGGCGGGGTGGGTTTCCTCACGGTCCAGAAAAACCTTCAGACGTTCGATATGGGTGTTTTCTTCATCGATGATCGTCTCGACGGACGCCCGTGTCTCGGCATCCTCGATAAAAGGGGTCAGCATTTCGTAGAAAATGATGGTATCCTTCTCGAATTCCAGGAAGATCCGGATCAGCTCCTCCTGATGTTCGATCGCGGAGAAATCGGCGTCCCCGAGAGAAAAAGTCTGCTCCCCGATCATCTCGTCCAGCAGCTCCCGGGTCAGCTCCCGGGAGAAGGGGTGTCGGCCGGCCGCCTTTTTCGCCTTGAGGCGGGAAAAGAACGCCGCGTGCCGGGATTCCTCGTCGGCCATCCATTCCAGAAGAGCGGCCAGTGCCGGATCCGGAACATTCGAAACGGCGCTGCGGTAGACCGCCTCTCCGTTTTTTTCGAATTGAACGGCCATGTCAAAAACCTCATTCGCCAGAAACATGCTTTCCTCCGCTAGAGTTTGTACCGCAGTCCCACGCCGATCGCGTTCGATCCGCCATGGACGTCGTTGAAAAGGCCGAAAACCCCGGAACGATGGTGAAGCCTCACGATCAGGTCCCACTTCGGATAGGACGGCAGCCCGAAGGCCGCTTCGAACATCAGGTAGTTCAGCAGCTTTGACGTGGCGGGATCCAGCCCCGTCAACTCGCCGTGCAAATCCCTTTCCACCGCCGGGACGCGGGTCGCATAGGAAAAGCCCTCTCCCACGGCAAAACTGGTATCGACGTACCGGTCCCACGGAAACCGGAGCCAGCGCAGGGCGAAGAGCGCATTGAATTCCGCGTGATCCTGCGTGGCGCTGGGCAGATCATCCGGGCAGCAGGCAAGGCAGTCTTCCGTGTCGCACGCGAAGACATACGCGTTGAAGTATTTGGCGATCTGGACTTCGACCTCGATATCCAGCAGATCTTTGTACCGGTAGATCTCCTTGCCGACGACCAGCGCCCCCATGTAAGACGGTACGGCATCCACCCGGAGGCTCGCCATATCCGTAACCGCGGAATCGGTCAACTGCCCCAGATAGCCGCCGATATACCAGCCCGCGCGCCGGTTTCTCCACCCGCTGTCTTCCGCCGCTGAAAAACAAGGGAAAAAGCATTGGAGCATCACGACCATCACCGAAAGACAGTGTTTCAGCATGCCATCGCTGCTTTCTCCAGGCGCGGTTCTTCGGACGCCCGGACAGGGGGTCCCCGGAATCTTCATGATCTCCTCCTGATGTCGACGCCTCCGGACCGAGACCCCGTCAGATCGTCGCCATGCTTCCTATGCGTCTTCCGCGCTGGTGGTTTCCCTGAAACCGTCCACTGCCGCCCGGTCATACCCCAAGCTCGCCGCAAGGAGCTGCCGGGTGTACGGGTGCTGCGGCTCCCCGCGCCGGAGCGCTTCCACGGCCAGATGCTCGACGACGGCGCCCTGCTTCATGACGGCCAGGCGGTCGCACATGTGGCTCACAACCGAAAGATCGTGGCTCACAAGAACCGCTGTCATTCGGCGGTGCGTCCGGATATCGGCCAGGAGGTTCAGGATCTCGGCCTGAACCGATACATCCAAAGCGGAGGTCGGCTCGTCCAGGAGCAGGACGTGCGGCTCGAGGACCAGCGCCCGGGCGATGGCGACGCGCTGCCGCTGCCCACCCGAGAGCTGGTGGGGAAACCGGAACCGGCAGCGCCGCCCCAGCCCCACCTCATCCAGGATCGACGCGATGCGCCGGTCCACCCCGTCGATCCGGTGGATGGCAAGCGGCTCCTCCAGAATCCGGTCGACGGTGTGCCTCGGGTGCAGGGAACCATAGGGGTCCTGGAACACCATCTGGACCTGCCTGCAGAAAGCCATGCCGCGCCTCGCGGGCAATGGCTTCCCGGCGATGGCGATCCCGCCCCGGGCCGGCGGGTCGAGGCCGCAGATCGCCCTCAGGACCGTCGTCTTTCCCGAGCCCGATTCCCCCACCAGGCCGAAGGTCGCCCCTTCGTCCACGTGAAACGTGGCCCCGCGCACGGCGTGGACCCGGCCGGAACCATGCCCCAATACCACATGGAGCCCGACCACGTCTATCATGATCTTTCGTCCCCCGCAAGCCACGCGGGATCCCGCTCCAGGGTCGGCAGCCTTCCGCCCGGGCCCCCGATTTCCGGCATGCAGCTCAGGAGGCCCCGGGTATAGGGATGCCTGGCTTCGTGCAGCCTGTCCGCCGGACAGGTCTCCAGGATCCTGCCGCCGTACATGATGAGGACCCGGTCGCAGAAGGCGGCCACCAGGTTGAGGTCGTGGCTGATGAAGATGAGCCCCATCCCCCGCCTTGTCACCAGGTCGTCCAGGATAGCCAGGATCTGTATCCGCACCGTCACGTCCAGGGCGGAGGTCGGTTCGTCGGCGATGAGCAGGTCCGGTCCGGCGGCGATCATCATGGCGATCATGATCCGCTGTCCCATGCCGCCGGAGACCTCGTGGGGGTAGAGGTGAAATACCCGCCGCGGGTCACGGATCCGGACGGCTTCGAGCAGCCCGAGGGCGCGGTGGCGGGCGGCCCCCCGGGAGAGGCGGGAATGGAGGCGGCAGGCCTCGGCGATCTGGCTGCCCACGGACATGACCGGGTTGAGGGAAAAGATCGGGTCCTGCATGACCATGGAAATCCGTCTGCCGCGGATCCGGCGCCAGGTTTTCTCATCAGCCCGGAGAAGGTCGATGCCGTCGAAGGAGAGGGTTTCGGCCCGAACCTCCGCGGCCTTCCGCGTCAGGCCGAGGAGGGTCCTGCCGGTCACCGACTTGCCCGAACCGGACTCTCCGACGATCCCCAGTTTTTCCCGCCCCATCGAAAAACTGACCCCCCGGACCGCCCGGACCATCTCCCTCCGGCCGGGAAAGGCGACCGTGAGGTCCTTCACCACCAGGAGGGGCGCCTCGGGCATCAGCGCCCTCCTTCTGCGGGGTCCAGGAGGTCCCGCAATCCGTCCCCCAGGAGATTGAACCCCAGGCTGACCAGGAAGATGGCGACGCCGGGCATGGTGGCCACCCACCACTGGTCGAGAAGGAATTTCCGCCCGCTCGAGATCATGGCCCCCCATTCCGGGAGCGGGGGCTGGGCCCCCAGGCCCAGAAACCCCAGGCCCGCGGCGGTGAGGATGATGCCGGCCATGTCGAGGGTGACCCGGACGATGAGGGACGGGGCGCAGAGGGGGATGATATGACCCCGGATGATCCGGAAGGGCGTAGCGCCCTGGAGCCGGACGGCCTGGATAAAGCCGGCCCGGCGGCAGGTGAGGGTTTCGGCCCGGGCGATCCGGGCGTAGGCCGGCCAGGAGGTGACGGCGATGGCGATGACGGCGTTCTCGATGCCGGGCCCCAGCGCGGAGACCAGGGCCAGGGCCAGGATCAGCTTGGGGAAAGCCAGGAAGACATCGGTCACCCGCATCAGGACCCTGTCCGCCCACCCGCCCGCATAGCCCGAGACCGTGCCGACGATGAGCCCGATGGGCGCCGCGATGGACGCCACCAGGAAGACCACATAGAGCGTCAGCCGTGCCCCGTGGATGATTCGGCTCAGAATGTCCCGGCCCAGTTCGTCCGTGCCGAGCCAGTGCGCGCCGCCCATGGGCAGCAGGCGGTTCTGCAGATCCGGGGTGTTGGGCGCAAAGGGCGCCAGGGCCGGCGCGGCCGCGGCGACCGTGAGCAGGGTAAGGATGATCATGAGCCCGGCCACGGCCGGACGGTTCTCCATGAACCGAAGCCAGGCATGGCAGGCGCGGCCGCACCGGGCCTGTGCCCGGGAGGTCGGATCGTCGCTCGTGAGCCAGGCGCGGAGGCGCGGGAAGAGGCGTGCGCGCATCGGCCTACCTCGCCCTGGGATCGAGCATTCTGTAGGCGGCGTCGCAGCAGAGATTGATCCCGATGAAGATCGCGCCCACCACCACGGTGCACCCCAGGACGGCGTTCATATCGGCGCTCAGAAGCGAGCGGGTCAGATAGAACCCGAGTCCGGGCCATGCGAAGACGGTCTCCGTCAGCACCGACCCCTCGAGGAGGGTCGCATAGCTGAGCCCGATCACCGTCGCCAGGGGCACCCACGCGTTTCCCAGAGCATGGACCCACACAACCCGGAATTCGCGCATGCCCTTGACGCGGGCGGTCACGATGTATTCGCGGCCGAGCTGTTCAATCATGAACGACCGGGTCATTCGACTGATGTAGGCCAGGCTGAAATACCCCAGGATGGCGGCCGGGAGCACCAGGTGGGCCGCCGCGTTCCGGAAGACCGCCCATTCCCCGGCCATGGCCGCATCGATGAGCAGCACGCCGGTCCCCCCGTCGATCCACCCCTCGTAGACCACATCCAGCCGCCCGGGGCCGGGAAGCCAGGAGAGGCGGCCGTAAAAGAGCAGGAGTCCCACGAGCCCCAGCCAGAAGACCGGGACCGAATAGCCGAAGAGGCCGACGACGCGAAGGACATGGTCCGGCCAGCGGCCCCGGTTGACGGCGGCCGAAACCCCCATGGGCACGCCCAGGAACACGCCGATGAAGGTGGCCGAGGTCGCCAGTTCCAGGGTCGCGGGGAAAACCCTCAGGATATCCTGCGCCACCGGATTCGCCGTCAGCACGGACATCCCCAGGTCCCCCCGCAACACCTGGGCGAGATAGCGGGCGAACTGCCGGTGGAGCGGGAGGTGGAGCCCCAACTCGACGCGCACCCGCTCATACACGTCCGCGGGCGCCCGGTCTCCCACGGCCGCCAGAACCGGATCGATGGGGACGACCCGTCCGATCAGGAAGGTGATGAAAAGCAGGCCGGCGAAGGTCAGGGCCACGGAGACGAGGAGGCCTGCCGCGGCCCGCATCGCCCCGGCCAAACGCCGGTGCCGGAGAGCCTGCGCCCTGTTTCGGCCTTCGGGAACGTCGTCCTCGGTCACGGGTCACTCCTTCTCGGTGAGCCGGTAAACATTGCTGTCGAAGCTGGGGCCCAGAACGAACTGTTTCACATTTGCCCGGCACGCCGCCGTCTCGATGTCCTGAAACAGGATGACAAAAGGCGAAACGGCCTGATGCTCCTTCTGAAGATCGAGATACATCCGGGCCCGCTTGACCGGATCCCTCTCAACGACCGCCGCAGCCGTTTTCCGCGTCATGTCGGGAATGTCCCAGGCATTCCGCCAGGCCAGGGTTTTGGCATCGGCATCATCGGCGTTGTCGGGATTGGCGGCGAAGGTGCCGGCGTTGGTGTGGGGGTCCTGATAATCGGGCCCCCAGCGGCCGATGTGGATCTCGTGGTTTCTCGCCCGGTACTTGGTGATGGCCTGCTTGGCGTCCATGGGGAGGATCTCCACCTTGACCCCCGCCAGGGCGAAGGTGGACTGGATGGACTGGGCCATGTCGATGGTGGGGAAGGCGTTCCGGACGTCCATGCTGACGGCAAAACCTTCGGGATAGCCCGCTTCGGCCAGCAGCGCCCTGGCCTGTTTCACGTCGAGGGAGAAGGGCTTTTCCTCGAGGGCGCCGAGGAATCCCCGGGGCAGAAACGCCTGATGGACCACCATGGCGCCCTTGAGGATCGTCCCGGCGATGCCCTCGTAGTCGACCAGGTATTTAAGGGCTTGACGGACCCCGGGGTGTTTGAGGACTTCGTGCTTCTGGTTGAGGCCCAGGTAGAAGAGGCCGCCCTTGGGCGCCGTCTGGATGACGATATCCCGGTTCGCCGTGATGCCGGCGATCTGGTCCGGCCCCAGGTTCCGGGCGATGTCAACGTCCCCTTTTTCCAGGAGGAGGCGCTGGGTGGCCGGTTCGGCGATATGGCGGAGGATCACCCGGCGCATCCTGGAGGGGCCTTTCCAGTACCGGTCGTTCCGGTCCAGAAAAATCGACTCTCCGGCCTTCCAGCTTTTGAGGTGAAACGGCCCGGAGCCGGCATGGCGGGTCCGGAGCCACGCATGCCCCATGTCGCCGTCCTGCTCGTGGGTCATCACCGTATTCATGTCCACCACGGACCCCACGGTCGCCGTCAGGCAGTAAAGCAGGAAAGTCGGCGCGTAGACCTTGTCGGTCTCCATGACCAGGGTCCTGTCGTCCGATGCCCGGATCTTCTCTCTGACGTTTTCGGGGGTGTACCCGAACTGGGACAGGATGAAGGCGGGCGATTTGTTCAACAGGATCAGGCGGTGAAGGGAAAAGGCCGCATCGCGGGCCGTCAGGGGGTTGCCGGAGGTGAAGGAGATGCCGTCCCGGATCCTGAAGGTGTAAGTTTTTCCGTCATCCGAGACCGTCCAGCTTTCAGCCGCCTCGCCGCGGATCCGGCTTACGTCGCCGATATCGTATCCGATCAGGCGGTCGTAGGTGTTGGCCGCGTATTCAGCGCCGGAGAACTCGAAGATCTCGGCCGGGTCCAGGGTGATGATGTCGTCGAATTGCCAGGCCATGACCAGGGTGTCCCCGGGGATCTCCGCCCGGGAGCAGACGGCGGTGGAGATCAGGATCAGCCCCGCGGCGCATGCCAGCCATCTCTTCATCGGAACCTCCTTCTGGTGAATCGTTTGTTTTGTTGAAATTTCACATGGATTCAGGAGAAATGTCAAGCCGGCTGTACGGCGGGGGGTCGGAATCGTTGACAGGGGCGGATAATTCCTCTATTTTCGTTCCGGCGGAAAACCGCCGTCACTATTCCTGAATGCCGGAAAAGGCCTGTCATCATGGGATCGAAACACATTCGGATTTCTTCGGGGGTGGCTGAACTGGATCGGCTGCTGGGCGGGCTGTTCATCGGCGACAATGTGGTCTGGTACGATGACGCGGGCAGCCTGGCCGGGGTGTTCTGCATGAATTTCATCCAGGCCAGCCAGGCCGCGGACAAGGCGATCGTCTACGTGAGCTTCGACCGGTCGCCCAAAAACCTCCTCGAAAAGCTGGGCGCCCTTGCGGAAAATCAGCACATGACCATCGTGGACTGCTTTACCTGCGGCAAGGGGGACGGCTCCGACATCTTCAACAAGTTCTATGAAAAAAACGGCGCCCGGTGGCCCTACCGGATCATCAAGGTGAACGAACCCTGGGACCCCAAACAGGTCATGGAGGCGATCTACGGCATCCACAAGCCCCTCCGGGAGGATGTCCGGTTTGTATTCGAAAGCCTGACGGGCATGCAGGACCTCTGGGGCGGAGAGGACCAGATCCTCAAGTTCTACACCCACACCTGCCCCCAGCTCTACGAACTCAACACCATCGCCTACTGGATCGCGGAAAAGGCGGCCCACTCGGTCAAGCTCAAGGCCCACATCAACCAGATCGCCCAGGTGGCCATGGATCTCTCCATGCGGCGGGGAAAATCCGCCCTGACCATCCTCAAGGCCGAAAAGCGTCATCCCAATACCCTCAACACCCCCATCCAGTACTGGAGCGACGGGACGGATCTACGGTTTGAGGACCAGAAACGGGCTTCGGGCCCCATCGACATCGGCCAGCGGCTCAGGGAGCTGCGCACCCGGCAGGGGCTTTCCCAGACCGAACTCGCCCGGTCGGTGGGAGTCACGCCCAGCACCATCTCGCAGATCGAAAGCAACCTGATCCACCCGTCGCTTTCGGCACTGTTCAAGATCGCCGAAACCCTCTCCATCAAGGTCTCGGCTTTTTTCCAGGAAGAGAACGATCAAAGCGATCCGGTGGTTTTCTCCGTGACCCAGGGGGTGAACATTTACTTTCCCAACCTTCCCAGGGACGCCATCTCCGGGAAAGTCCTGACCCCCCCGGGGGCGGATTACAAGGTCGAGCCCTCCGTCATCGAGATCCCGGGCGGAGCGGCCCTCGCCGCCCACTTCTACATGCACAAGGGGGAGGAGTTGGGCTACCTTATCGAAGGCCGGCTTCAGGCGGAAATCAAGCATGTCCTCCATGATCTTGCGGCCGGCGACATCGTCTATCTCACCTCCGAAATTCCCACCCAGTGGAAAAATCCCGGGCCGGGTCCGGCGCGTCTGCTCTGGCTCAAGATCAAATAACCCGCTCCCCGGCATGACGGCAGGCGCCCCGTTCCGATGGGGAAACCGCCCTGGAACCGTCCCGGCCCAAAGAAACCGGCCGTGTTCAGCCATGCTGCCGCGATGGCGCGCCATTGTCGGCAGCAGCCTGTCGGCAGCAGCCTTGTCACGCTTTTCTTTTTCAGATATACTTGCCCCATGAAAACAGACACCCGCCAGTCCCACGACGCGTATGTGAAGGCCCTCACCGATATCAGCCGGGCCATTACATCGGATCTCTTCCTGGAAGACCTCCTGAAGCTCATCGTCATGGTCACGGCCAAGGTCACCGGCGTGGACATCTGCTCCCTGTGGCTGATCGAGGAGATGGACGGTGCGCTGAAGATCCGGCTGAAGGCCACCCAGGCCATCGCCCCGGAGTATGTCAAAGACCGGTCCCTCGACCTGAGCGAGGGGGTTGTGGGGTATGTGGCGACCCACAACCGCCCGCTGATCGTCAAGAACGTTCTGAAAAGCAAGCGGTTCAAGGAAAAGGAGATGGCCCGGAAGCTCGGCCTCGTCTCCATGCTGAGCGTCCCGCTCCAGGTCAAGGGGGAAAAGGTGATCGGCGTGCTGAACTGCTTTACGTCGGCGCCCCACGATTTTTCGGAAACCGAGGTCAACCTCATCACGGCGGTCTCGAACCAGGCGGCCCTGGCCATTCTCAACGCCGAATTGATGGTCAAGACCAAGGTCATCCAGGAGGAACTCGAGACCCGGAAGGTCATCGAGCGGGCCAAGGAGATCATTATGCACCGGCGCGGCATGAAAGGCGACGAAGCCTATCGCTGGATCCAGAAAAAGAGCATGGACAACCGGAAATCCATGCGCCAGGTCGCCGAAGCCATTCTGCTCTCCGAAGAGGTTTACCACCAGTAGCGACACTGCGGACCCCCGGCGGCTTTTTAGTAAAAATTAACGATGCCGCCATTTTTATTATTTATGCTTGACAGATAATTTCAGTAGCACTAATATCCCCGCAAATTCAACAAAATGCTTTTTGATCCGCGCACAACGGCGTGCGGGGATCAAAAAAGAACGTATAGACAAAGGTGTCTGATATCTTCGCTTACGAAGACAGGCGCCTTTTTTGTTTTTGAGGAATCGTCGGCGTTGTATCGTCAAACATCAACTCATCTGCGACAGATGAAAAAAAGGAGAAGGAACCGTGCGCTTTTCTAAAGCAAATGACGTTCTGGGGACGTTGAACCGCGGCAATCCGGCGGAGTCGGGGCTCTGTACCCTGTGCCGGGCGGATTGCGAGGGCAAATGTGAAACGTGGCTTTCCAGCCTGGTCGGGCGAAAGCTTCTCTATCCGAGAAGCTTCGGCATCGTAACCGCGGGGGCCAACAACACCACCCATGTGGGGGTGTCTTACAATTCATTGAGAATCCAGGGATACGCCTATGGGGCAAGCGGACTGTCCGAGGGGATGAGTTCGGATCCCGACGACTGCATCTTCCCGAATGTCAGCCTGGCCACCGAATTTGGAAAAGCCGTCAAAACCAGGATCAGCATGCCCCTCATGACCGGGGCCATGGGATCGACCTTCGTTGCGGAAAAATACTGGGACGCATTTGCCATCGGCGGGGCACTGGTGGGCATCCCCGTGGTCATCGGTGAAAACGTCGTGGGCGTGGACCGGAAATCCGAGATCTCCCCCGGGGACGCCCGCAAGGGCAAGATCAAGAGCGCTCCGGAGCTCGAGCGCCGCATCGACGGCTACCTCCGGTATTTCGACGGCAACGGCGCCATTATCGTCCAGCTCAACGTGGAAGACACCCGAAACGGCGTTGCGGAGTTCGTTGCCGACAAGTACGGCGACAAATGCATCATCGAGCTCAAATGGGGGCAGGGCGCCAAAAACATCGGCGGAGAAATCCAGGTCAGAAGCCTTGATTACGCGCTTTTCCTGAAAGACCGGGGCTATATCGTGGATCCGGATCCCACCATACCCGAGGTCCAGGAGGCTTTCGAGAACGGCTCCATCAAATCCTTCGCCCGCCACAGCCGGCTGGGAGCGACCAATCTGAACACCGTGGACCAGGTCCGCCGGGACTTCATGAACAATGTCGAGTACCTGCGGAGCATCGGATTCACCAGGATCACCCTGAAGACCGGCTCCTACGGCATGGAGGAGCTGGCCATGGCCATCAAGTTCGCCACCGACGCCAAGCTGGATCTTCTCACCATCGACGGCTCCGGCGGCGGCACCGGCATGAGCCCCTGGAACATGATGCAGAGCTGGGGGGTTCCGTCCATCCATCTCCACGCCAAGGCCTACCAATACGCCAGCATCCTGGCGGCGAAGGGCCACAGCGTCGTGGACATGTCCTTTGCCGGCGGGTTTGCCACGGAAGACCACATCTTCAAGGCCCTGGCGCTGGGCGCCCCGTTCACCAAACTGGTCTGCATGGGACGGGCCGTCATGATCCCGGGCTTTGTGGGCGCCAACATCGAGGGCGCGCTTTTCCCCGACAGGAGAGCGGCCGTCAACGGTAACTGGGCCGAACTGCCGAAAACCGTGCAGCGGGTGGGAAACAGCGCCAAGGAGATCTTCGCCTGCTACTTCGACGTGGAAAAGAAGGTGGGCAAGGACGAGATGAAGCACATCCCCTACGGCGCCATCGCCTTCTACACCCTGGCGGACAAGCTGGCCGGCGGCCTGCAGCAGCTCATGGCCGGGGCGCGGAAATTCTCCATGTCCCAGATCACGCGGCAGGAAATCTTCTCGGGCAACCGGGAAACGGCCTACGAGACCGGGGTTCCCCACGTCTGCGATGTCAATGACGAAAGCGCAAAGAAGATCCTCAATTCATAATGGTTGACAATCTGATGTGATGTCGAAAAAAGCCTTCCGGGGAATGCCTTCCGGAAGGCTTTTTTGTGGGAGTACGCCGCCGACGCCCGGGAATCACGAGGTATAGATGGAGCATTTCCGGGCGGCCTGGGCCGCCTCCATGAGGGCCTCGGAAAGGGTCGGATGGCCGTGGACCGCCCGGGCGATGTCTTCCGAACCCGCGCCGAATTCCATGGCCAGCACGCATTCGGCGATCATCTCGGCGGCATGGGGACCCAGGATGTGGACCCCCAGGATGCGGTCCGTCCGGGAATGACAGATCAGCTTGACGAAACCCTCGGTCTCTCCCATGCAGCGGGCACGGGCCGCCCCGGAGAAGGGGTAGGTCCCGGTGCAGTAGGGGATCTTTCTTTCCTTGGCCGTCTCCTCCGTGATGCCCACGCTGGCCGCCTCGGGCCAGGTATAGACCACGGCCGGCAGGGCGTCGTAATTGACCTCGCCGGGAATTCCGGCCATATTTTCAACGGCGGCGACGCCTTCGGCCGATGCCTTGTGGGCCAGGGCCGGCCCGGGGATGAGGTCGCCGACGGCATAGATGGAATCGACGCGGGTCTGATACCGGCTGTTGACCCGGACGTGTCCGGTGCGTTCGTCCGTTTCGACGCCCACCGGTTCGAGGTTGAGCCCCCGGGTCAGGGGCCTGCGGCCCACTGCCACCAGAACCCGGTCGCATGCCAGGGTCGATGATCCGTCCTTTCCCTCGATCGTGACCGCGGCCTTCCCGTCCTTCACCTCGGCCCCGGAGACCCGGGTATTCAGGTGGAAGGTCATCCCCTGTTTCTTCAATACCCTTTCCAGCGCCCGATTCACGTGGCCGTCCAGGGTCGCCGCGATCCTGGGCAGCATCTCCACCACCGTGACTGCTGCCCCCAGCCGCCGCCAGACCGACCCCAGCTCCAGCCCGATGTAACCGCCCCCCACCACCACCAGGTGGTCCGGCACCGCATCAAAGGAGAGCGCCCCCGTGGAATCGACGATCACCTTGCCGTCGAAGGCCTGCCCCGGCACCTCGATGGGCGCACTGCCGGTGGCCAGAAGAATGTTTTTGGCCTTGAGGATCCTTTCACCGCCGCCTTCGGTGATCACCGCAACCTCATGGGGGCCTGCAAGGCTTGCCGTGCCGCTAACAATGTCGATGGCGTTTCTTTCCAGGAGTTTTCTCACCTGGTCGGTCAGATCGGCCACGACCTTGTCCTTACGCTTCATCATTGCGGTCAGATCGAAGGAGATGCCTTCGAAACGGATCCCGTGATCCTGGAATTTTTCCTTGGCCTGGATGAAGTGCTCGCTGGAATCGAGCAGGGCCTTGCTGGGAATGCACCCGACATTGAGACAGACCCCGCCCGGGCGCGCCTCCTTTTCGACGCACGCCACCGTAAACCCGAGCTGAACCGCCCGTACCGCCGCCACATATCCGCCGGGCCCTGTGCCCACCACGATCAGATCGTATTCTTTTGCCTCCGCCATATCAGACCTCCATCAGCATGCGTTCCGGGTTTTCGACCATCTCCTTGATGCGTTTCAGGAATGTCACCGCCTCCCGGCCGTCGACGATCCGGTGGTCGTAGCTCAGGGCCACGTACATCATGGGGCGGATGACGATCTCGTTATCGATGACGACCGGGCGCTTCTCGATCCGGTGCATCCCCAGGATGCCGCTCTGGGGCGGGTTCAAAATCGGCGTGCTCAGGAGCGACCCGAAAACGCCGCCGTTGGTGATGGTGAAGGTCGCCCCTTCGAGATCGGAAAGCTCCAGGCGGTTCTCCTGGATCTTGGCCACGTAATCGATGATCGCCCGCTCGATGTCCGCGAAGCCCATGCGGTCGGCGTCCCGGATGACCGGTACGACCAGGCCCCGGGGCGACCCCACGGCGATGCCGATATGGTAATAATGGTGAAACACGATGTCGTCGCCGTCGATGAAGGCGTTGATCTGGGGAAACTCCATGAGCGCCCGGACCGAGGCCTGGATGAAGAAGGACATGAATCCCAGGGCCACGTCGTGCTTTTTCTTGAATTCATCCTTGTACCGGGACCGGATCTCCATGGTCCGGCTCATGTCGATGTCGTTGAAGGTGGTCAGCATGGCCGTATTCTGTTTGGCCTCAAGAAGGCGGGCGGCGATCCGCTTGCGGATGGGGCTCATGGGCTTCCGTTCGACGGCCGGGGATGCCCCGGCGGGGGCGGCGGGAGCGGACGGGGCCTTGTCCGGCGCCGCAGCCCGGGCCTCCAGGTAAAGGAGGACATCCCCCTTGGTGATGCGCCCGCCGGGCCCGCTCCCCTTGATCCGGCCGGGATCGATGCGGTGAAGGGCCGCAAGCCGCCGGACCGAGGGCGACAGATCCGCCTCGTCTCCCCCGGCCTCCGGAGCCGCCTGAGGCGCTTCCCGTGGGGTTTCCGCTTCCCGGGGCGGTTTTTCGGTTTTTTCCCCCGGCGCCTTCACGGGCGCTGCTTTTTCCGGAAGCTTTTTGCCGGGCGGTGCCGCTTCAGCCCTGCGATCCGGTCGATCTTTGATTGCCTCAGGGGCTGCCTCTTTCGGAGGCGCAGGCGTTTCTGCGGCAGCCTCGCCGCCGGTCAAGATGGTGCCAACCACCGTCCCGATGGCCACGGTTTCCCCTTCCCGCACCAGGATTTTCAATACCCCGTCAGCCTCTGCCACCACCTCCAGGGTGACCTTGTCCGTCTCGATCACGAAAAGCGGATCCTCTCTTTTCACCGTCTCTCCATCCGCCTTGTACCACTGGGCCAGAATCGCTTCCTGAACCGACTCCCCGACGCCGGGGATTTTGATCTCTACTGCCATGGTTGCTCCTTCGTTTTGAAAGACTGTTCAGGTCAGCCCGTTTGAATGCCGGAGAGCTGGCCCACGGCCTGGTCCGGAAGCAGGCCCTGCTCCTGTTTGTAGATATTGGCGAAGCCGGTGGCCGGGCTGGCCGAGGGGTTCCTGCCGACGTAGGAGGGGGCCTTGCCGATGATCTCCTCCAGCCTCGGCCTCATGAACTGCCAAGCCTCCATGTTTTTGGGGCCCTCTTGAACCCAGATCCACTGCTCGGCTTTCTGGTATTTCAGGGCGATCCCCTCCAGCGCTTCCCGGGGGAAGGGGTATAACTGCTCGACGCGCACAATGGCGATGTCATAGGCCTTGAGGCTATCGCGGCGTTCCAGAAGCTGGTAATAGATCTTTCCGCTGCAGAGAATCACCCGGCGGGACTTTTCAATGGCCGCCGGGTCGTCGATCACTTCGCGGAAGGTCCCCCGGGTGAAATCGCCGATGGCGGAAACGGCTCGGGGATGGCGCAGCAGGCTTTTGGGGGTCATCAGGATCAGGGGTTTGCGCCAGGGGCTTTTCACCTGCCGTCGCAGGAGATGGAAATACTGGGCCGGGGTCGTCGGGTTGCAGACCTGGATATTGTCGTGGGCGCAGAGAAGAAGAAAGCGCTCCAGCCGGGCGCTGGAGTGCTCCGGCCCCAACCCCTCCCATCCGTGGGGCAGGAGCATGACCAGCCCTGAAAGCCGCTGCCACTTGGTCTCGCCGCTCACGATGTAAAGATCGATGATGCCCTGTGCGTTGTTGGCGAAATCGCCGAACTGGGCCTCCCACAGGGTCAGCCCCTCGGGCCGGATGACGGAATAGCCGTAATCGAACCCCAGGACCCCGGCTTCGGACAGGGAACTGTTGAGCACGCTGAAGTCGGCCCTGCCCCGGCAGACGCCTTTCAAGGGGATATGGGGGAGGCCGGTCTTGACGTCCATGATGACGCTGTGTCGCTGGCTGAAGGTGCCACGACCGCTGTCCTGGCCGCTCAGGCGGATGAAATGGCCTTCCGACAGCAGGGAGGCGAAGGCCAGGGATTCAGCGTTGGCCCAGTCGATGCCCTGACCGGCTTCAACGCTTTCCCGCCGCTTTTCCAGGAGCCGCAGGAGCTTGGGATGGGGGGTGAACCCGGATGGAAAGGTGGTCAGGTCTTTTGCCAGGGCCGCCAGGGTTTCGGCGGAAACGACGGTCTCCACCGGCTCAAAGGCGTAATTGCCGTGATATTCCCCCCAGTTTTCATAAAACCGGGGAACGGGAAAAACCGTGGGGTTCTCCCGGGCGGCGTGGAATGCCTCTTCCAGGCACTGGGTGATGCCGTCCTCGATACCCGCCGCGCCGTCCGCATCGATGTCGCCGTTTTCGATCAACCGATCGGTATATATCCTGTGGATCGGGGGACGCTCCCGGATGCGTTCATACATGGCGGGCTGGGTGAAATAGGGCTCGTCCCCCTCGTTGTGGCCGAACCTCCGGTAACAGACCATGTCGATGATGACGTCCTTGCCGAAGGCCGTGCGGTAGTCCAGGGCCAGCCTGGCCACATGGACGACGGCTTCGGGGTTCTCCCCGTGGACGTGAAAGATGGGCACCATCAGCATCTTGGCGACATCGGTGGAATACCGGGTCGAGCGGGCGTTCTCCGGAAGGGTGGTGTAGCCGATCTGGTTGTTGACGATGATATGGACGGTCCCTTCAGTCTTATACCCTTCCAGTTGGGACAGGTTGAGGGTTTCGGTGACGATGCCCTGGCCGGCGAAGGCGGAGTCCCCGTGGATCAGAAGCGGCAGCACCCGGCTGCGCGGGCCGTTTTCGAGAAGGTCCTGGCGGGCGAAGGCGATGCCCTCGACCACCGGATCGACCGATTCCAGATGGCTGGGATTGTTCACGAGGAAGGCCCGGACCCGCCGTTGATTCGCCAGGGTCAGGTCCGCGAGAAACCCGTTGTGGTATTTGACGTCTCCGGCACCCACAAGGCTTTCGGGATTGTAGGTGTTGATAAACTCCCGGAAGATCTCCTCGTAGCTCTTGAGGAGCACGTTCGAGAGGACGTTGAGCCGGCCCCGGTGCGCCATGCCCAGGATGATCTCGGTCATGCCGGCGTCGGACCCGTGAAGGAACAGGGCATCCAGGAGGGGGATGAGGGATTCGGCCCCTTCCAAGGAAAACCGGGTCTGACCCATGTATTTTTTATGAAGAAAAGTCTCAAAAACAGCGGCCTGATAGAGTTTGCTGAGGATGCGGCGCCGCTCGTCCGGTGAAAGATCGGGCCGGTTTCGGGTCGGCTCCATGCGGTCCTGAAGCCACCGGCGCTCGTCCGGATCCTGGAGATGCATGTATTCCACCCCTACGGACCGGCAATAGGTTTCGCGGAGTTCCCGGAGGATATCCTTCAGGGGCGCGCTCAGGGTTTTCGAGAACCGCCGGGTGTAAAATTCGGTGTTCAGATCCTCGGGGGTAAGGCCCAGGGATGAGAGCGCGAGAAGGGGATGGTCCGTGGGGCAGGCCGCCAGCGGATCGAGGCAGGCCAGGAGATGCCCCATGTCGCGATAGCGGTATTTGAGGGCTTCGACCCGGGACTGCAGGAGAGCCTTGTCGAGGGTGCAGGCGTCGAGAGGAAGGCCCGCCTCGGTTGCGGCCGCCGGCGCGGCCGGCGCTTCCGCGGGGACGGGTTTCAGGTCCTCGACGCCCGCGATCTCGAATCCGCGGAAGAAGATCTGCCAGTCCCGGCTGAGGGCTTGGGGCTCGGCTTTCCATCGCTGGTACTGCGCGTCGATATAGTCCAGGTTCATCGTTTCGGGGATATCCATCTTGGTCACCTCTGCCCGTTGGGATGGGAACGGTTATGAATTGTATGGGGTTGTGTCAACAGAATCAGACGCGGTCGGTCAGCGCGGACCGTCGAAGCACTTCCGGAACCAGTCCGCCGCAAGGGCTGCGACCTTGTCGCGCAGTGCTGCATCGCCATACATATGGTCCGCCCCCGCGATGATCTCGAGCGTCGCCCGGTCGTTCCTGGCTTTCGCCGCGCGGGCGTTCCACACCGGGATGATTTCGTCCCGGTCGCCGTGGACGATCAGAAGGGGAGGGGCGAGCGACGCGATGGTCTGGAGGATGTCGTATCGGGCGGCGTCCTCGAAGAAAGCGCCGGGAAGTTCCAGGCGGCGGCCCCTGCTCTGAAAGGCCACCCGACCGGTTTCCCTCAGTTCGGAGATCTGTTCGGACGTAAAGCCGCCTTCGGGGTCCAGACCGCCCAAGCGCCCGGAAAACGCGCAGATGCCGTCGACGGTTTCCATCCGGGAGCCGGCCAGGATCGAAACGGCGGCCCCCATGCTGTGGCCGGCGAGACCGAACCGGGATATCCCCCTGTCTGAAAGGAAGCGCTGTGCCTGCGTCATCTCCCGGATATGGCGGGTATAGGCGGTGTTGATAAAATCGCCGCCGCTCTGCCCGTTTCCGGAAAAATCGAACCGAAGGGAAGCAATCCCCCGCTCCGCCAGTTTCGTGGCCGTATCCCTCAGGATGGAGGTATGCCTGGAGCAGGTAAAGCAATGGCCGAAAATGACACCCTCCGGGGCGGGCTGCGCCGGAAGGTGAAGGGTTCCGGCCAGGGTTTCACCTTCAAGGTTTTTGAAATAAACGATTTCTTCCATGCTGCTCCTGCCGGGTGCGTTCCCGGCTGTCCGCGAGGCACCGCAGGCGGCTCGCGGATGCCTGCCGCCTCACCCCGCCATCTGCTCCGCAACGCTGGCGAACGCCCGGGTGACGGGCGACTCCTTGTAGGTCTCCTGGTAACAGGTGCCGGAATCGCCGCAGGCCACGATTTTGGGTTCGAAGGGTATCCTGCCCAGGAACCGGATGCCGAAGTCCCGGGCGGTCTTCTCGCCGCCGCCGGTGCCGAACACATCGATGGCTTCACCGCAATGAGGGCATGCAAACCCGCTCATGTTTTCGATGAGGCCGAAGATCTCCATCTTGATGGTCCTGCAGAAATTGATGGACTTTCGAACATCCGCCAGGGAAACCTCCTGGGGCGTGGTGACGATGACCGCTTTCGCGCCCGAAATCGTCTGGGCCACGCTCAGGGGTTCATCGCCGGTCCCCGGAGGCGAGTCGATGATCAGATAATCCAGCTCGCCCCACTCCACGTCCGATATGAACTGGCGTATGACCGAGTGCTTCATGGGTCCCCGCCAGATGATGGCGTCGTCTTTGCTGGCGCTGAGCGATTCGATGGAGACCGCCGACAGGTTATCGGAGTAGGCCAGCGGCGTGAGCTTCCGGTTGGCGTTGATGCCCAGCATCTCTTTCTGGATACCCAGCATTCTGGGCACGTCCGGCCCGTGGATGTCCACATCCATGATGCCCACCTTGTAGCCTTTTTTGGCAAGCGCCATGGCGATATTGACCGACACGCTCGTCTTTCCCACGCCGCCTTTGCCGCTCATGACCAAGTATATATTCTTGATTTTGTCAAGAGAATCCTGGAGGGCCTCATCCTGTTCAGACTGTTTCTGCTTTTGCTCGGACGATTTACATCCGCCGCCGGTGATCATTTCCATTTTACATCTCCCTGAATTGAAAAATTAGGCTTCTCAAAGCCTCTGCACGGGGCTACGGGAACTGCCCGGCGCCAAACGAAAAAGAGACGGAAATCCACTGCAAGGGGTCCCCGTCAATGGCTCTTTCCGCCTCTTGTCACCGTCCGGGAGGGCTCCGCACTGCCCGGACAACGCAACACACCATTTCAGGCCGCACCGGGGAAATGGCTTCCCCCCGGAGGCAGACCAGTCTGTTTCAGCGCCATCGCAAGCGGGAATATAATCTCTTGCGCCCCCGTTTTCAACCTTGACCCCGACCCGCGGGATCATGCCTTTGCTTATTCGGAAACGCGGTGGAAATACTGGCTCTTGCAGGCCGGGCAATTTTCGGGTTTTCCGGTGCCTAAAGGTTCATCCCACTTGTATTTGCACTCATCGCAGATGAAAATTCGGTTGTCTTCCATAATCGTGTAATTGCCGCCGTCCACGTTGATGGCCTTTCCGTTGATCAGCGCGTCGGCAATCACCTTTCTGGCCCGCTGGATGATTCTCCCGAAGGTCGCCCGGGAAACCCCCATGCGTTGTCCGGCTTCTTCGTAGGACAGGCCCAAAAGGTCGGACAGTCGAATCGACTCCCGCTCATCCACCGTCAGGGAGACCTCCTCGAGGTCCACCATGGGGATGCCCCTCGGCTTGAAATAACTGATTTCCGGATTGAACGCCACCAGCCGATTTTTTTTCGGTCTCACCATATATCGTCTCCTTTTTAAAGAGATAAAACGCCTGCGTCAATGCATGATATCCAAACACCTTCTGGAATATGTACTATAATAATATCTCAAAATATAGTCCGATTTTTGAATTGTAAAGCGGTTTTCAAGAAAAAAATCTATTTTCCCCGGATGCCGGGCCAGGCTCCGGGCAGCTCCGTCAGCGACCCTCCCGATGCCCCTGCCGCGGCCCTTCGAAAAATAGTCTTGCGATTTATCTTGGGAGTCGTTAAATTGATTTGAGACGATGTACCGGAGCTTATGTTCCTCACGAATTTTTTTGGAGAATGCGCAAAAGAGCCATGCTTTGCCGACAGCATCGGAAGGGAATCCCGGTTTGAAGCCTGATCTGACGACCCACATTGGGGGGGTCGCCCTCAAAAACCCTGTCATGACCGCTTCGGGCACCTTCGGATATGGGCGGGAGTATTCACTCCTCGTCGACCTCAACCGGCTGGGGGCGATCATCGTCAAGGGGCTCTCCCTTTTTCCCTCCAAAGGCAACCCGCCCCCCCGGATCGCCGAAACCCCGTGCGGGATGCTCAATGCCATCGGCCTTGAAAATGTCGGATTCGAGGCCTTTGTCGAGAGAAAGCTGCCTTTCCTGAAAACACTGGAGACGCCGACGTGGGTCAACATTTACGGAAAAACCATCGAGGAATACGCTGCACTGGCGGAGAGAGTCGAAGCGGTTGACGGGATCGCGGGCATCGAACTCAATATCTCGTGCCCCAACGTCAAGACCGGCGGCATCGCCTTCGGCGTCGATGAACAGATGGCCCGAGACGTGGTCCGGGCGGTCCGGTCCAGGACCTCGCGGCCCCTGATGGTGAAGCTCTCGCCCAATGTGACGGACATCACGAAGATCGCCCGGAGCGCCATCGACGGCGGCGCGGATGCCCTCTCCCTGATCAACACGATCACCGGCATGGCCATCGATGTCCACAGGCGCCGCTCCAGGATCGCCAACATCACGGGCGGCCTGTCCGGGCCGGCCATCAAACCCATCGCCCTCAGGATGGTCTGGCAGGTTGCGCGGATGAGCAGCGTACCGGTGGTCGGCATCGGGGGCATTTTTACCGCGGAGGATGCCCTGGAGTTCATCATCGCCGGCGCATCCGCGGTGCAGGTCGGCACCGCCAATTTCATCGATCCGACGGCGACATTGCAGATTGTCGAGGGCATCGAACGCTATATGGCGGATCATGGAATTTCCCGCTTGACAGAGCTGATCGGAAGCCTTGAAACTTAGTGTATACAATCCAGTCTGGAAAGGAGACGAAATGAAATTTGAAAGCATAAACGACATCATTGACTTTGCCATCCAAAGAGAGCAGGAAGCCGTGGATTTTTATCTGACGGCCAGCAAGGAGGAATCCATGTCCGGATCCAAGCAGATGCTTATCGAGTTCTCGGCCGAGGAAAAAAAGCATCGCAACATCCTTGAAGAACTGAAGTCAAAAGGATACGCCGAAGGCGTCGAGGACTACAAATTCAAATGGATCAAGGATATCAAGCGCAGCGACTACATGGACGACATGGTCTACAATCCCGGGATGGGCTATCGTGACATTCTGGCGATCGCCATCAAACGGGAAGAGAATGCCCTGAAGCTTTACAACAAGCTGCTGGCGGAGGCGGAATCGGAGAACGCCAAGAAGGTTTTCAAGATTCTCTGTCAGGAAGAGGCCAAACACAAACTCGGCCTGGAAACCATGTATGACGATCACATGGCCGAAATGGGAGATTAGTCTCCTGTTGATCCGGATGCCGTCATGTGGTGCCACGATCCCCCATACCTTGAAAGGCAGGGGGATTTTTGTTGCGAAAACGGGTTTGAAAGGTCCTGAAAGGAGTAGCTTCATGTTGAAACGGCTTGCCATCATCGGATGGATTGCGCTGGTGGTGTTTCCCACCCTGTCCTTTGCCGTGGACATCGGCGGTGTCACCCTCCCGGATTCCCTTACGGCGGGCAACGTGCCCCTGGTCCTGAACGGGGCCGGTCTGAGGGAGAAGTTTTTCGTCAAGGTCTACGCCGGGGCGCTGTATCTTCAGGAAAGAAGCGCGGACTCCCGGAAGATCATCGAAGCGGAGGAGCCCATGGCCATCCGCATGCATTTCATCCATGACGGGGTATCCAGCCGGAAGCTGATCGAAACCTGGAATGAGGGTTTCCAGCAGAGCACCGGCGGCAACATCGCCCCTATAGCGCCGCAGATCGAAAAATTCAATGCCTGCTTTTCGGAGGATGCCAGGTCGGGCGACATTTACGACATCATCTACACCCCCGGGCAGGGGGTTCGCGTCTACAACAAAAATCAGCTTCGCGGGGCCATTCAGGGGAATGCGTTCAAGAAATCCCTCTTCGCCATCTGGCTGGGCGAAAAACCCGCGGATAAAGGCCTCAAAGAGGGGATGCTCGGCAACTGACCGGAGCCTGAAAAGGTCATTGACCACATGGGAATCGCCGCGGATATCGTCCTCATCGTCGTGGCCGCCCTGATCGGGGGCATCATCGCCCAGAGGTTCAAACAGCCGCTCATCCTGGGCTACATCCTCGCGGGCATTGCGCTGGGGCCTCACACCGGCGGCGTCACCATCAGTGACATCCACGACATCGAAATGCTGGCGGAGATCGGGATCGCCCTGCTGCTTTTCGGTCTGGGCCTGGAGTTCTCGTTCGGCCACCTGAAGCCGGTCCGGAATATCGCCCTTTTCGGAACGCCGCTGCAGATGCTCCTGACGGCGGCCTTCGGCATCGGCATCGGCAGGGCGATGGGCTGGGAGTGGACCGTTTCGATCTGGTTCGGGGCGCTGATCTCCCTGTCCAGCACCATGGTGCTGCTGAAGACCCTCGAAAACCAGGGCCACAAAGGCACCCTGTCGAGCCGCGTCATGATCGGCATCCTGATCGTCCAGGACCTGGCCATCGTGCCCCTCATGATCATCCTGCCCCAGCTCAGCAATCCCGAAGCCGGGCTGCCCCTTCTGGGAATGGCCGCGCTCAAGGCCCTTGTTTTTCTCATCCTGATGATCGTCGTCGGCACCCGCATCATTCCCGGCATCATGAAGCAGGTGGCCAAATTAAACTCCCGGGAGCTGTTTCTCCTTGCCGCCACGGCCATGGGGCTGGGTGTCGGCTACGGCACCTACCTTTTCGGCCTCTCGTTCGCCTTCGGCGCCTTTGTCTCCGGCATGCTCCTGAGCGAGTCCGATTATGGATACCAGGCCCTGAGCGACATCATCCCCCTGAGGGACATCTTCAGCATCCTCTTTTTCACCTCCGTGGGCATGCTCTTCAATCCGCAGTTTCTGGTCGCCCATTTCAAGACCGTCCTCTTCCTCGTGGTTATCGTGATGACCGGGAAGGGCCTGATATTTGCGATGATAAGCCGGCTTTTCGGCTACGGGAACGTCATTCCCCTGGCCATGGGGCTTGGCCTGTCGCAGATCGGCGAGTTTTCCTTTGTTCTGGCAAGGGTCGGAATCAGCAATCATAGCTTTTCCATGGAATTCTATTCCCTGGTCCTGACCGTCACCATCATCACCATGTTCCTGACCCCCTTCATCTCCGGGCTTACCACGCCGCTGTATTCGCTCAAAAACCGCTATATGAAAGGCTTTCAGTTGGAGACCGTCAACCTGCCCGAGAACGGATTCAACCATCACATCGTGATCGCCGGCGGGGGCAGGGTCGGGAAATACGTTGCGGATGTCCTCCATCGCATCGGCAAAAGCTTCGTCATCATCGAATTCGACCATCGGCGCCTTGCGCCGATCAAGGCCCAGGGCTTTCCGCTCATTTACGGAGACGCTGCCCAGCCGGTCATCCTGGAGGCGGCGGAGGTGCACAAGGCCGAACTGCTCCTGATCACCACACCGGTGGCCGCCGTCTGCGAATGCATTGTGGCTCAGAGCCAAAAAATCACCTCAGGCATCCATATCGTGGCCAGCGCCGAGACCCCCGAGCAGATCCAATCCCTTCACGACCAGGGGGTCTATCATATCGTCCAGCCGGAATTTGAGGCGGGCCTCGAATTCACCCGGCAGGCCCTTCTCCATCTCGACATTCCCGCCGAGCGCATCCAGGCATTTACGGACGAGGTGCGGGAAGACCTCTACAAACCCCTTTACGATTCCCAAACGGAATACAAAACCATTATCCAGCTCCAGCACGCCTCGCGCCTCTTCGATCTGACCTGGATCAACCTGGGGGTGGAAAGTCGGATCCACGGCAGAAGCATCCAGGATTCCATGATTCGCACCGTCACCGGCGCAACCGTGGCGGGGATCCTGCGAAACGGCGTGCTCCATGCGAATCCCACACCCGATTTTTCCTTTGCGGACGGCGATATTGTCGGAATCATCGGACGAAAGGAGCAGCTCGCCGCCTTCCGTGAGCTGGCCGGGATATAGACCTTGATTTCAGCAGCCGGGCGACCTAAGTTTGTAATTGACGCAGCTGAATTGACCTGCCGCGGAAACCGGTTCCGCAGGCGCCCGGTTCACATGAGCACATACAAGAAAAAAGGAAAACCATGCGACAGGTTCGGCTCCTGATTCTGGCGGCCTTTCTGGTCTGCGGGTGCGCGGGGCACCCCGTGAAAAGCGAGGATGTCCTGCACGATATCTGCCGGGCGAATCATCTTTTTGACCTCTATCAGAAGGAGAGGCTCCGGTTCACCTTCAACGTCCGCCTGCCGGACAAGACGGTGAAGCGATCCTGGGAATGGCATATCCGATCCGGCGAAGTCTTCCTGAACGGGGAGGCCCACTCTCAGTCGGCCATGTTCGTCAATGACATCTACTGGCTCCTCTTCCCCCTCAAGGCCTGGGAAGACCGCGGTAAAACAGCGGTCACCGTGAACCGTCGCCGAACACCCCCCCTGGCGGGCCGGGAGCTCACGGAGGTCGTCGTCCGCTATGTGGACGGGAAAGGGTTCACCCCCAACGATGCCTACCGGCTCTATGTGGATGACAACCTGATGATCCGGGAGTGGGGCTATCTGAAGGAAGGCAGGGAGCCGCCGGCGCGGATGACGACCTGGGAAGATTACACGGATTTCGACGGCGTTTCGCTCTCGCTGCTTCGGGAAGGCCCCGCTGGATTCAGGGTGTGGTTTACCGATGTGGCCGTCGAGTAAACAACGGAACAGAGCGATTCCGAAAATTGACGGTTCCGCAAAAAGCCCGATATCTGCGTTACGCGTATCCCTCGTCACTGCGGCGTACGGGATGTATGCCTCATTCCTCGGGATTCTCAAGCCTTGATCTCGGGCTTTTTGCGAAACCGTCTGAAAATCGACTTTTTGCGAACGAATCAAAATCGACAGACGGGAGAAACCGGCCTTGGAAAGCGCATCACTGCACAGAATCATACGCTATCAACCTGGAAATACGCTTCTGACGGAAGAGCTGATGCTCATCGGCGAGGAGCCGCTGTCGATCCGCGTGGAGAATGCCCCTTACGCCGTGGTCATGCGGACCCCGGGGGACGAAAGATTTCTTGCCGCGGGATTCAGCCTCGCCGAGGGTCTGGTGGACGGAGTCGACGATTTCGCCACCCTCGGGTACTGCGAACAGATGGACCCCAACGTGATCGCCGTCGCCCTCACGCCCCGGCGCCGTCAAATGGTCGCCGACCTCCTGGAACGGCGCGGCTACATCAGCCAGACGAGCTGCGGCATCTGCGGAAAGGAGATGCTCCGGGACCTCACCCAGAAGATGGCCCCCAGCAAGGACAACACCAGGATTGACCTCAAAGAACTCCTGGATCGGATCAACGATGACCGTCTCCTGGACCACCAGAGCCTCTATCGCAAGACCAGCAGCGCCCACGGCGCGATATTGTTCAGCAGCGACCTGGAAATGACGGCGCTGGGCGAGGATGTGGGCCGACACAACGCGCTGGATAAGGCCATCGGCCGGGCCCTTCTGGAAAACACCCTCTCTTCGGTCTCCATTGCCGCGCTTTCCTCCAGGATCAGCTATGAACTGGTTCAGAAGGCCGCACGGGCGGGGATCCCCATCATCGTCAGCATGTCACGGCCCACGGCCCTGGCCGTTGACCTCAGCCGAAGAATGAACCTGACCCTGGCCTGCATCGCCAAGAACGGCGATCTCCTGATCCTGTGCGGTGAAGAGCGGCTCGTGAGGTGAAGGGCGGACGGGCCCCGCTATTTTCGAATCAGCCTTGCAACGGATTCGATATGGAAGGTATGGGGGAACATGTCCACCGGCTGGATCTCCGCAACATGGTAATGGCCGACCATCAAGGCCAGGTCCCGGGCCAGGGTCGCGGGGTTGCAGGAGACATAGACGATTTTCGGGGGGGCCATCTCGACGACCTGACGGACAACGTCCTGGTGCATGCCCACCCGGGGAGGGTCGATGATCATCACCTCCGGTTTTTCCGCAATCCCCGACAGCACCCCGCGGATGTCCCCGGACAGAAAGCGGCAGTTCCCGATGCCGTTGATCCGGCAGTTTTTCCGGGCGTCCATCACCGCGCTCTCGACAATCTCGATGCCCGTGACCGACCTTGCGGCATCCGACAGATAGATGCCGATGGTCCCGGTGCCGCAGTAGAGATCGAGGACGGTCTCGCAGCCGGTCAATGCCGCATACGCCTTGACGACATCATAGAGCTTTTCCGCCCCGCGGGTGTTGGTCTGGAAAAAGGAGTTGGCAGAAATCTCGAATTCATAGGGACCGATGCAATCCCGGATGGCGGTGTTTCCCAATAGCGGCACCTCGAATTCGCCCACCGCGATGCCCGCCTTCCGGGCCGTGACGTTGTTGACCACGGAGACGATCGCCGGAAATTCCGCCATGAGGCGTTCTGCGAGGGGATAAACCGCGTCCCGGCGGTCGCTTGCGGTGATGATGTTGGCCATCCAGCGATCGTGGGCGGCGGAGTGCCGGAGCATGAGAAAACGCCAGAACCCCTCGTGGGATTTCAGCCCGTAAACCGGCATCGCCGAACCCTTCATGAAGGCGCGGACCGTGTTCAGGATGGCGCTGCCCAGGCGGGGCTGGATCAGGCACGCCTCGATATCCAACACCTTGTGAAAGGTCCCCGGCACGTGCAGACCGATGGCGAATTCCGTATCATGGCTGCCGTCCGCCATCTCCGAGGGAAGAAGCCAGCGCCTGTCGGAACAGGAGAACTCCATCTTGTTGCGATATTCATAGATGGCGTCGGAAGGAATGGCGGGATGGACCGGGACCCCCTTGATGAGGCCGATGTGCTCCAGGGAATCCACCACATGCCGCCGTTTGTAGGCGAGCTGCATGGGATAGTCCAGGAACTGCCACTTGCATCCGCCGCAGAACCCGCTGTAGCGGCAGGGGGCGGCCAGGCGATGGGGGGAGGGGGTGATCCATTCGATCACGCGGCCTTCCGCATAGTTCTTCTTTTTTCGGACGATGCGGACCCTGACCCGATCCAGGGGGACCGTCTGGTCCACAAAGACGGCCAGTCCATCGACTTTGGCAATCCCCTTTCCCCCAAATGCGATGTCCGTAACGTCCAGATCGAGTTCCTGCCCTTTTTTGATGATCATCTCTTTACTCCGGTATTTGAATCTTGCCCGTCTTCGGCAAATGCAGTATAAGGAAGCAGCTCATATCGCACCCATAACGTAAATACAAGGAGGGTTTTTCTGATGCCGGAGGTGGAAAAAGCCAATGCCATCATCAAGGATATCGCCTTTTCCAGCGGCGACGTTCAACTCAAAGGGACCCTCCACCTGCCCATGCACGCCTCCTCGCCACCGGTCGTCATCGGCTCCCACGGGCTCTTCAGCGACCGCAACTCCCCGAAGCAGCGGGTTCTGGCGGATAAGTGCGCAACCCAGGGAATCGCCTTTTTCCGTTTCGACCACAGGGGATGCGGCGGGAGCGAAGGGGTCTTCAAGGATGTCACCAACCTTGAAAACCGTCGGAAAGACCTGTTGAGCGCCATTGCCGTTCTGCGGGAGATGGACGAGACCGGAAATACCCTGGGGCTTTTCGGCAGCAGCCTGGGGGGCGCCGTCGTGCTGTCCGTTGCGCTTGAAACCGGGGCGGGTGCGGTGGTGACCTACGCGGCCCCCTTGACCGGCGCCAGGATTGTGCAGATGCTCAAGAAGCGGGAAGACGCCATGGATCATCCCGAGGTCGATCCGGAAATGCTCCATTTCGATATTTCCGGAAAGATCGAGGGCATCACCGGCATCCTCATCATCCACGGCGATTCCGACACGATCGTGCCTCCCTCGGAGGCCCACCGGATATACACCAGGGCCAAAATGCCCAAACATTTGATCATGCTGAAGAACGGAGACCATCCCATGAGCCTGCCGGAGAACCAGGAAAAATTTGCCCGTGAAGCGGCCTCATGGTTCAAGGAGAGGATCAGGTAGGCTGCAACAGCCCGTTAAACGGAGGAGGGCAGGAGAAGACGCGTTCTCCTGCCCGGATAAACGGCTGAAACGGTTAACCGGCGGCCGGTTCGTTCGGCTTGATCCGGATCTCCACCCTGCGGTTCATCTGCCGCCCCTCGGGGGTGTCGTTCGTGGCAACGGGCTGGGTCTCTCCGTACCCAATGGAGGTCATCCGGGCGGGGGAGACCCCCCGCTGCAGGATCAGGTTTTTCACCGCCTCCGCGCGCCGCTCGGATAGCCTCTGGTTGTATTCGGCGCTGCCCGCGCTGTCCGTATGCCCCTGAACGATGATCTGCGTCTCGGGATACTGGACCATGACCTGGGCGATCCGGTCGATCTCGTTGTAAAGCCCTGGCCTCACGACGGTTGAATTGGTGTCGAAGGTCACATCCCCCTTCAGGGTGATCGCAAGGAGGTCCCCCTCACGAGTGACCTGGGCCGCCTCAGACTCGCCGAGCGCCTGCCGGAACTCCACTTCCTGCTTGTCCATATAATTTCCGACGCCGGCCCCCGCAAGGCCGCCGATGGCAGCCCCCACCGCCGCGCCGATGAGTGTGCCCTGGGTATTTCCGCCGATGAGTTGACCGGCCAGCGCACCGGCGGCAGCACCGCCCGCCGTACCGTAGAGCGCCCCCTTGCCGGTTTTGGTCTGAGGGGCGGCGCATCCCGCGGCCGCCATAGCTGTGGCAAGTAGAACAACGAGAATCTTTTTCATTGCGTCATGACCTCCTCTTTCAAGTCTTGAGAACCAGCGCTCATGCCCTTTCTCCCCAACGGCCCGGGTTGCCTGAGAGGCAAGCGATACGTATATGATCACTAATAGATCATCCTACAAGACGTGTCAACGCCGACGGTCGGCGCGATGCCGGGTCTTCAGCGTCACCGGGGGGAGCGGATATTGCGGCTCACTTCCGGGGCCGCAATGCCAAACTTGCGAAGATCGGCTTTACGGTATATAATGCGGCCGATTATGGAAGGTTGTCAAGTCGCAGAGGAGGGCTTGACGCGCCAAAGACAGCGCCCACAAGCTCTGAAGGGAGAAAATACATTGGAACAACACGATGTCACACTGTTTACGCCGTATCCGTTTCGTGTCGGTCAGAAGATTCACATCCAGGGAGGCCCGCGAAGAGGAGACTGGGAGGTGATCGGCGTGACCGATCACAAAGTGACCCTGAGGTGCCCCTTCAGCCTCAAGGAGTTCGCCTGGAGCCGGTTCTGCTATTTCATGGAAGAGCGGAAGGCGGTGGAATGGCCCCAAAAGGATTGAAGCCCGTCCTCCATCGACGATGCGCTCGTCACCTGCTGCTGGCCGCTGTGGCTTCGCTGGCCGTGGCATGCAGCACCGTGACGGCCGGCAATGGGGGCCAGGGATCGACTTTCTCGCCCTTGAACGGGCTGGTAGCCTTTTACCGGGGTCCGTTGAATCACCTCTCCGCCGTCCGCCATGGGGAATGCCCCATGGTTCCGTCCTGCTCCGAGTATGCGCGCGAGGCGATGGAAAGGCACGGAGAACTGGTGGGCTGGATGATGGCCACCGATCGCCTGATGCGATGCGGCCGAGATGAAACGCGCCACTCCCCCAGGGTGAAAATCCACGGGGAGTGGCGCTACTATGATCCGGTGGATCGAAACGATTTCTGGTGGCACGATGCCGCGACCCTCTCCCGTCGGGACGAACCCCGTCCAAAATGATGCCGGGAGGGGTCAGCTCCGGTTGTCGGGTATCACGTCGAGGGCATCCCGGATGTGCCGGCAATAGAGGTCCACTATCCCCCGGTTGAAACCCAGCCCCTGATTTTCCAGCGAAACGGATATGCCGGCAGCCTCAAACGCCAGTTTCCAGGAATGGTTCTCCCCCGACATATCCTCCTCGAAATGAAGGCCTGCGACCAGCATCATGGGAATGAGCCGGACATGCCCATAGCCGTCCTTCTTCACCTCCTGGATTACGGATGCCATGGTGGGATACCCGTGTTCCACCAGCCCGACATAGATGCCCGAAGCCTTTTTTTTCCGGAAAATATAGTCCAGCGCGACATAGCTGCTCCAGCTGGGATGGTCTGTGCCGTGGCCGATCATCACGATGGCTTCATCCGGTTTACCGGGAAAATGGGTCATCAGTGCAGCCACGACGGCTTCGTAATCCTCGGGCTGGCTCAACAGGGGGAGCCCCATGGAGGTCCGAATGTCGCACCCGGTGACCTCCTCGATCAACCGATAGAACTCGTGACCGCAGGTGAAATGGAGGGACTGCACCACGGCCCAGGGGTGCCCCATCTCCTTGAGCTTTGACAGCACCTGGTGGGGATGCTGCATGTTCGTGTTGTAGTTTTTGTTGGAAAATTCCTTGACCTGCCGGGATGAAAAGGCCCAGAAGACCGGGTGCTCGGCAAACCGTTCTCGACAGATATCGTTGATGAAGGAGTAGGTTTTCATGGCCCGGGTCGTGGTGCCGAAGGCGGCAAGTACAATGGGAATCTTCATTTAGCAGCTCGCTTTCCAGGGATCGCTGATGGCCGCCTGCGCCGGGCCTGCGGGGATTCTCCGTCGCAGCCCGGGGGCGGATCAACCTGCCGGTGTTTCGTTGTTGCCATATTTTTCGTATTCCTGTTCGAATACGACCGGCACCCTTTTATGCAAATCCGCAAGAAGAGGCAACATAATTTCTCGAATCTGGGGGTGGGCGGCCCTGGAGCACCTCAGATTGAGCACATGTTTCCATTCCCTTAAATTGGCCGTCATGACCACTTCGGTCTTGAGGCTGTTGGGCAGAACGCTTCGCGCCTCCTGAGGGCTCGCTCCCTCCCGGATGAGTTTGAGGTAGATCTGTTCGGCGTGGGCCATGGCCGACAGCCAGTCTTGATACGCCGGGGAATCCTCGGCCCAGAAAAACGGCCGGATCACGGTAATCTCATTGCCGAATTTGTCATGGGCATAGTTGGCATACCGGGTCGATTCCTGGCTGTAGGCGGCCAGTCGATGACGCACCAGCTCATGGCTGACGCCACGATCGCAGATGAATCTCACGGTGATGTTCATGTGCTCGATCACGGAATGGTGGCCGGATCGGGTAATGCGCCGGATGAACGCGGCCGCGGAGTCGGGCGTGATTTTGTCTTCACTTTTGTAGCAGGTCCGGCCGGCCAGTTCGATATTCTTCAAAATGGCCTCGCCGTCCGGCATGTAGAGGATTTCGTGGCTGGGGGATTTGATTTTCATCGCATGGCTCCTTTACCTGGAATCTGTTGTGGTGGACGGGGATACCCCTAAAAAATCGTCCGCGGCGCCCTCTCCATCCGGCATCGCCTCACCGCCGCCATCAGCGCTGCGACCTTCTTGAGGTCCTTGGTGCCCGGGGATGCCTCCACCCCGGAGCTCAGGTCGACGGCATCCGGCTGGGCCTGCTCGACGGCTTGAAGCACGTTTTCCGGCCCGAGCCCCCCCGCCAGAACCAGCGGGCGACGATCGCCCAGAGACCTGGCCTCGGCCCACGCCCACGCCTCCGCGTTTCCGCCGGGCAGTTTTCCGGCGCCGCATTCCACGAGAAACGCGGACGGCCGGTAGGCATCGGCATCGGCAAGACCGGGGGCTCTTCGGAGAAACAGGGCCTTGATCACGATCAGGCCTTCCCCCCGGAGCCGCAGGACCAGCTCCGGCGGCTCGTGGCCGTGGAGCTGAACCGCATCGAGGCCACAGGCATGCACAGTGCCCATGATGCTCTCAAAGGCCTCATCGACAAATACGCCCACCCGCCTGACGGAGGCGGGGAGGGCCGCGCAGATGGCCCGGGCCTTTGCCCGGGTCAGGTGCCGGGGGCTTTTGGGAAAGAATACGCAGCCGATGGCATGGACGCCCAATCGCGCCACGGCGACGGCCTGGTCCACGTCCGTCAGGCCGCAGACCTTGACCTGCGGGGTGGGGAAGGGCGGGTGGGCCACGGGGATCAATATCCTTTCAGGGACCGGATGAACCGCGACGGATCCTCCGACCGGACGATGCTCTCGCCGATCAGGAAATTGAAAATGCCCGCGGCGGCGAGCGCCTCGATGTCGCTGCGGCTCTGGATGCCGCTTTCGGCGACGGCCACCCTTGGCGGCTGAAACAGGCCCGCCATCCGCGATGCCCTTCCGACATCGGTGTCGAAGGTCCGAAGGTTCCGGTTGTTGATGCCGATGAGTGCTGCCTCCGCCTGGACCGCGGCGTCCAGCTCGGCCTCCGAATGGACCTCCACCAGGACATCCAGCCCGACGTCCCCGGCCAGGACGAGGTAGTCACGAAGCTGGGAGGGGGCGAGGATGCGGACGATGAGCAGGATGGCATCGGCGCCCATGGCCGCCGATTCGAGGATCTGGTATGGACTGATGATGAAATCCTTTCTCAACACCGGCAACCGGACGGCCGACCGTGCGGCGCTCAGATCGTCTGCGCTCCCCTGAAAAAAGGCGGTGTCGGTCAGGACGGAGAGGGCGTCTGCGCCGCCTTCCTCGTAAAGGCGCGCATAAACGGCCGGGTCCAGATCGGGACGGATGGAGCCCTTTGAAGGGGAGGCCCGCTTGATTTCCGCGATGATGTTGACGCCGGAAGGCCCCGGCGAGGCGAGGGCCGCGGCAAAAGGGCGCCGGTCCCGGGGCGCTTCGGCCCGCCGGCGAAGCAGGGCTTCGGATACGCTTTCCCGGGCCATGGCGACCTCCGTCTTCTTTTGCCGGACGATGGCCTCGAGGATGTCGGGAGCCATCAGCCGTTCTCCTGCGTGTAGCGGACAAGGGCATCCAGCTTCTGGGCGGCCCGCCCGCTGTCGATGGCGGCCTCGGCCCTGGCGGCGCCTTCCCGGAGATCCGCGGCCTTCCGGGCGATGGTGAGGGCTGCGCCGGCGTTGAGCACCACCACGTCCCGTTTCGCCCCCCGCTCCCCCGCGAGGACCCTCCGGAGGATCGCGGCGTTCTCCTCCGGACCTCCCCCTATCAGCTCTTCCGGGGCGTAGGCACGTCCAAAGACCTGCTCTGGGGTGATGTCATAGGTCCGGATGAGGCCGTCCCGGAGCTCCGAAACGCGGGTGGGCGCGCACACGGAAATCTCGTCGAGCCCGTCATGGCCGTGGACCACCATCGCCTGTTTCGCCCCGAGCAGTTTCAGGACATGGGCGAACATCTCCGTCAGCTCGGGGGCATAAACACCGATGAGCTGGCAGTTGGCCCCGGCCGGGTTGGTGAGCGGCCCCAGCATGTTGAAGATGCTCCGGATGCCCACCTCCTTGCGCGCGGGGGCGGCGTGTCGCATGGCGCTGTGATAGAGCGGCGCGAACAGAAAGCCGATGCCGATCTCCCGCACCGCCTCCTCGACGATCTCGGGATCGGTGTCCAGCTTGACCCCGAGCGACTCCAGGACATCGGCACTCCCGCACTTGCTGGACACGGCGCGGTTCCCGTGCTTGGCGACGGTCACGCCGCATCCCGCCACCACAAAGGCCGCGGTCGTCGAGATGTTGAAGGTGTTCATGCCGTCGCCGCCGGTGCCGACCGTATCCACCACCATGCCTCCCGCGGTCTGAATCCGGTGGGCTTTCCGCCGCATGGCGCCGGCCGCGCCGGCCACCTCCTCGAAGGTTTCCCCCTTGGTGGCCAGGGCCGCCATGAAGGCCCCGATCTGGGCATTGGTTGCGTTTCCCGAGAGGATCTCGGTGATCATGGAGGACATCTCCGACTCGCTCAGGTTCTCTCTATGGATGATTTTCTTGAGGCGTTCTCGAAACATGGTCTCCTCCTGATGGAAGTCATTTCTTGTTTTTGGGTTCTCTCTTCGCTGTGTCTGTCATGCTGCTGACCGCAAATTGAAGGAAATTCCTGAGCAGCCGTTTGCCGACGGGCGTCATGATCGATTCCGGATGAAACTGGATGCCTTCGGTGGGATGCTCGCGATGCCGGATCCCCATGATTTCCCCGTCTTCGGATTCGGAGGTGACGATCAGGCAATCGGGAAGCGTCTCCCGGCGCACGGCCAGGGAGTGATAGCGCATGGCCTGAAACGGCTGGGTGATCCCCTGGTAGAGCATTTTGCCGTCGGCCGTGACGGTCGAGGTTTTCCCGTGCATCAGCCGTTTGGCCGATACGACATCGCCGCCCATCGCTTCGGCGATGGCCTGATGCCCCAGGCATACCCCGAGGATCGGGACGATCCCCGACAGGGCGCGGATGACGGCCATGGATACGCCCGCGGCGCTGGGGCGGCCCGGCCCCGGGGAGATGACGATGCCGTCGGGAGCAAGCCGCCGGATTTCATCCAGCGTCACCTGATCGTTCCGGAACACCCTGACCGTCGTCCCCAGCCCTTCCAGATACTGAACCAGGTTGTAGGTAAACGAATCGTAATTGTCGATCATAATGAGCATGAATCGTCCCTCCTAATCGTTAACGGCCTGCAGGCCCGCGCCGTGCACCAGTTCCAGCGCCCGCTGAATCGCCTTGGCCTTGTTCACGGTTTCCATCCGCTCTTTTTCAGGATCGGAATCCGCCACGATCCCCGCGCCGGCCCTCACCGTCAGCCGGCCGTTCTGGACGCAGGCCGTCCGGATCGTGATGGCCATGTCCATGTTTCCGCTGAAGGAGACGTAACCGACGGCGCCGCCGTAAGGGCCTCTGGCCTCTTTTTCCAGTTCGGAAATGATCTCCATGGCGCGGACCTTGGGGGCGCCCGAGAGGGTGCCGGCCGGAAAGGTCGCGCGCAGGAGGTCCCATGCGTCGAATTCCGGTTTGAGATCGCAGCAGATATTGGAAACGAGATGCATGACATGGGAATAGCGCTCCACCACCATCAGGTCGGTCACCTGGACCGAGCCGACCTCCGCCACGCGGCCCAGATCGTTCCGCCCCAGATCCACGAGCATGAGGTGCTCGGCCCGCTCCTTTTCATCCCGGAGAAGGTCGTCCGCCAGGAATCGGTCCTCCTGCTCGGTTTCGCCCCTGGGGCGCGTTCCGGCAATGGGCCTTAAGGAGGCCACGCCGTTCTCCAGACGGACCATGGTCTCCGGAGAGGATCCGACCAGGGCCGTGTCATCCAGATGGAGGAAATAAAGGTAGGGGGAGGGGTTGATGAACCGCTGGGCCCGATAGAGGGTCCACAGGTCCGGGGAGGCGTCGCATGTAAACGACTGGCTGATGACGGCCTGAATAATGTCGCCCTCGCGGATATAGGCCTTGGTCTTCCCCACCATGTCGCGGAAGGCGTCGTGGTCCAGGCGGGGGGTCAGGTTGAAATCGCCGCCGCGGCCCGCCGGCGCTTCCGTAAGGCACGCCGCGGTTTCGGACAGCAGCAGTGCCAGGCGCCCGGCCGCCGCGAGGTAAACGTCTTCCGGCATCTCGGCGTCTTCAGTGAACGCAACCACGACCCCGAGGAGGGTGTGGCGGATATTGTCGAAGATGATGAGCCTCTCCGGGATGATGAAGTGGGCGAGAGGTTGACGGTCGGCAAGGAGGTTGGGTATCTTTTCGAAAAACGAGACCATCTCGTATCCCAGGTACCCGACCATGCCGCCCCAGAACCGGGGAAGCTCCGGGATATATGCGGGCCGATATTTTTTCATGAACGCCCGCAGAACCGCCAGCGGGTCGCCCCCATGGACAATCGCTTCAGTACCGCCGTCCGTCTCTACCGTAACCCTGTCGGCGTAGACCCGAATCTGGGCCCGGGCAGAGGCGCTGAGAAAACTGTACCGACCCCACCGCTCCCCGCCCTCAACGCTTTCGAACAGAAAGGCGGGGCCTTTTCCGGGGTATATCTTTTTCAGAAGGGAAACGGGGGTTTCCGTATCGGCAAGGATCTCGGCGCAAACGGGGATGACATTGTGGCGACCCGCAAGTTCAAGAAACGCGGCCTTGTCGGGGAATCGGTTGATCAGCATGGGATCCGTCCTTTCTGGCGCACAAGACAAAAAAAGGGCCGTGGCGTTTTCCCACGGCCCTAAAGATAAAAAGACCGCAGGCGTTCAGCGTGCCCACGGTCGGGATGGTTTCTTCTGATTCGTCAGTTCACAGGGGTATCCCGGGCACACCGTTCATGATGTGCCACCACCACCAGTTTCTGCTGTCGATCATCATTATTGTTTTCATAGTGGTCAGTACGGTAATACACTTCCTCGGAAGGTGTCAAGAAATTTCATCACACCCCGGGCGCATCAGTGGATACGGCTGAAAAAACCGGTCTTCTTCTCTTTTTCCGCGAAGCGGTCTTCACAGCCGATTTGAACAAAGGTGCCCCGGGTGGTGTTCTGCCATTCCATCGGCTCCCGGATCTTCATGATGTTTTCGAGCTGGCCGATCTCCTTTAGGCGCATATAGATGTCGTACCAGGCGCAGGGAATGTCCTTGCTGACCTCGCAGCTCGTGATGTTGGTGCCGCCGCAGGGTCCGTTGAAGAGGCTTTTGGCGCAGCGGGTGACGGGGCAGATGCCGCCCGTATATCCCAGAACGCAGCTTCCGCAGGCCCGGCAGCGTTCTTCGAAGATGCCGATCTCCTTGTCCACGCCGATGAACAGGGTGTTGATGGCGGGATATACCGGCATTTTGGGAAAGCGCTCCGCCAGATATTGGCAGCCGGCGCCGCAGGCCATGGACATCATCGCGTCGTATTGGGGTGCGATCTTGTCCAATTCGGCCAGGAGGTCTTGATTGCACTGGCGCTCGACCGTGTATCCGTCGATCTGGATCTCGACCCCGGCCTGTTTGAACGAGGCATTGAGCTGATCGTTGAGAATGCCGACCTCTTTCATCCCGCCGGCATAGCAGACCGACACGCAGCCGGCGCATCCGACATTCAGTACCTTTTTGTGGCCTATGATCATTCCCTTGATTTCATCAAAAGGTTTTCTCTTTCCTTTAACCATGATTCGCCTCCAATATATGATGTGTTTTTTTTATCGTTGGATGATCAAAGCCGCCAGGTCCCCTGAAACAGTCTTGGGGTGACATGTGCCGCAGGTTCTCGGTCCGCTGGGGTTGCCGTTCTTTTCGAGCGATCTGTGGCACTGGATACATTGACGGTGAAAGGCCTCCCTCCCGTCGATGGATGCGGCGTCGTTGTGGCACGCCCGGCAGCGCATGGCGTCGCCGCCGTCCAGTTCGTCCTCCTCCAGCACGTTGACGCCGTCCGCATACCTGTGATGACAGCTCTTGCAGTCATCGACGACCTCCATGTGCCGGTCATGGGGGAAGAACGCAGCCGCCCGGCTGTCGTCCGGAGACGCTTCGGACGTCCCGATGACTTTCCCGATCCCCAGCAGGGATATCGCTATCAACCAAAGTGCAAGAGCGCTGAGCAACATTCTGTCCATAATACCCTTCCTTCAAACCTGATTAGGCTACCTTGGGTTGATCATATTCTCTGTAGACTCCCTGGGACCGGCAGATGCTTCTTGCCCAGGAGATCATGCTGGGGATGCTGATGCCGACCGGACAATAGCAGCGCATGCAGAGAACGCATTTGTTCCAGATCAGATCCTTCATTTCTTCCAATTCCGCGGGGCTGACCTTGCCCTTCTTCCGGTACAGCTTCCCCAGGGAATGAATGGCCTTGTAGGAAGGCATGTAGCTCGGATCCTTGTCATTGTTGACATAAAGGAAACAGCTCTCCGCGCACATGCCGCAACTGGCGCAGACCGACAGCAAGATCTCCATATTCTTCTTCTGCTTCAACATTTCCCGGATGCCGTCCTGATTTACCGGTTTCACTGGATCCATAATTTTCCTCCATCCTGTATTTTATGTGGTTTCCACCCATTTTCTGGTTCCGCTTCCCAACGTCAGCTCGTTTCTGATCAGAAACCGGGCAAAAAGGAAGAATGGCATATGAACCAATTTGGTAAAAGGGATCGCGATGAGCATCAGTTCTCCGCAGATGATATGAATCAGCAGGAGGGTATCGTAATCGAAGGTCTGATGATAGGCCAGATAACCGGTGATGAAGGGGGAGACCGTCGCCAGCCAGGCAATCCAGTCCCGATAGGTGGTCACGGACCTCACCTTGGCGACCAGGATCCGTCGCAGGAAGAAAAACCCGCCCAGCAGGATGAAAAGCAGGGTCAGGTTGTCGGCGGTGGATTCGGACAGACTCGGAAAATTGAAACCGAAATAGTCGTCCAGGAGGATATTGTGGCCCATGATGACGAAGGGCAGAACGATCAGAAGGGTGTGGAAGACGATTGTCGCGGCTGAAAACAGGGGGGCTTTCCCCAGCATCGTCCGATTGAGGCGGATGCGCCATTTCATCAGCATATCCGTTGCCGAATTGATGCGAAGGAATTCGTCCTTCTCCCGCGTTTCAACGGCATCGGAAATCACCTTCGGCAGGGTCGACGGGTCGATCCGCACTTCCCGGGTCAGGGAGAAGAACTGACGAACACGGTACGCGACCCCTCCGATGAAGATGACGAGCGTAACAGCCAACATGGGTCCTATCAGAAAATCATACATAATTCCCTCCAGAGAAAACCAACATCGTTAAAGAATATCCCCAGCCCAGCCGGATCTCCTGACCCGCGCGTAAGTTGTGACGGTTATCATATAATGCTTTCATCCGCAATATGTTTTGAATGATTGTGCGTCCGGACAAATCCCCCGCCGTGACAGCGCCCCTTCCCTCATCCGTCATCTTTCATCCGACCATCCCGAAGCCGCACAGCCACGTTTTGCGAGTCGCGTCCGAGGCCGCCGGATTTTTTCCTGAACATCAGATGCCCCTCCATTCCTCCGCCCGGGTGGACATAAAAAAACCTTGATTTTTTAAAAACCGACACTATACTCTCCGTCGATCCGATCGATGCATTCATGGCGCATTCATGGCCATGCGACCCCGGCGGCCGTTGCCAGAGCATCCGGTCTGATTTCCCACAGGAGTTAAAAAATGGCTGTAAGCAAAAGAAATACAAAGGATTCACGGTGGCTATACGCCTGCACCTCGGCAGGCCACTGCGTGTCCATGTTGTTCCTGGTGATGATCGTCACCTTGATTTCAGTGGAAATATTCATTCGAACCGTTTTTCAGTTCTCAACCTTCATCAGCGAAAAACCCCTCATCTATTTTCTTACGGCGGTGATCATGATGGGGGCGGCCCAAATTCTCAAAGACGGCAGCCGGATCCGGCGGACCTCCCTTTTTTCACCGCTGAACTCAAAATCCGGCAGGCTCTTCTGCATGGCGATCACCGCGGCCGCCATCGCGGTGTGCTCCTCGGCTTTCTACCAGTCCGTAATCATGCTTCACAGAACCTATCGCATGAGCATCGGCGCGGATTTCACGACCGGCGCATGCCTGTTCATTCTCCAGGCGGTCATCCCGATTGGTTTCCTGCTGTTTGATTTTCAATTGATCGCAATTTTTTTCAAGACCTTCCGCGTTGCACAAAGGGTTTGACGGCAGCAGACCGGCAGAACGCACGCCCGGTTCTTCCGGTGCGACCGAAGACGATCCTCCGACCTGACGCGGTTCCCCCGCAGCCCGCTGACCCCGCCGTCGCTTTGCATGCCGTTGCGCGGACCGGGATCCGTCGGCCTCGATAATTGAATCATATTGATATTTGAATCATATTATGCCATGAAGGATGGCCTGTCGGCAACTTTTTGGGGGCCTGGACCGTCCGCCATAAAGCCCGATCGACAGGAAGGATGAAAGCCGTTTTTGCCTGAAACAGGACCGCCGGGTGCCGTGCCCGATCGGCCCGGCCCTGATGCCACAGGAGGGAAAAAAAGTCATCATGGAAGAGAGATACAGCCCCAAGGCCATTGAAGCAAAATGGCAGAAATTTTGGGAGACCTCAGGACTCTTCAAGGTCAGCGAGGCACCCGAAAAGAAAAAATACTACCTGCTGGAGATGTTTCCCTATCCCTCGGGAAAGATCCACATGGGGCATGTGCGCAACTATACCATCGGGGATGTCGTGGCGCGCTACAAGCGCATGCGGGGGTTTAACGTCCTTCACCCCATGGGGTGGGACGCCTTCGGCATGCCCGCGGAGAATGCCGCTATCGCCAACAACACCCATCCGGCCAAGTGGACCTATGACAACATCGACGCCATGCGGAGCCAACTGAAGCAACTGGGCTTTTCCTACGATTGGGAGCGCGAGGTTGCCACGTGCCGGCCGGAATATTATCGATGGGAGCAGTGGCTCTTCCTCAAAATGTATGAGAAGGGGATGGCCTACCGCAAGGAGTCCTTTGTCAACTGGTGCGAACCGTGCCAGACCGTTTTGGCCAACGAACAGGTCGAGGCCGGAATGTGCTGGCGCTGCGGAAAACCGGTCCGTCAGAAAAAGCTGTGGCAGTGGTTTTTCAAAATCACCGATTATGCCGAAGACCTGCTGGTTCACTGCGACCGGCTTCCCGGGTGGCCCGACAAGGTCACCACCATGCAGAAAAACTGGATCGGGAAAAGCGTCGGGGCCGAAATCCGTTTTCCCGTTGAAAATTCAAGAAAAACCATCTCGGTGTTCACCACCCGTCAGGACACGGTTTTCGGCGCGACCTTCATGTGCCTTGCGCCCGAACACCCCCTCGTCGTTGAATTGTCGCGGGGGACGCAGCAGGAGGGGGCCATCGATGCATTCATCGACAGGATGTCCCTTCAGGACCGTTCGGCCAAGGCGGTGGAGACGTACGAAAAGGAAGGGGTTTTCACGGGGGCGTACTGCGCAAACCCCATGAGCGGGCGGAAGATGCCCGTCTTCGCCGCCAATTTTGCCCTGATGGAATACGGCACCGGCGCCGTTATGTCCGTTCCGGCGCATGACCAGCGGGATTTCGAGTTTGCCCGGAAATACGGTCTTGATATCATCATCGTCGTCAGCCCCGAAGATCGTGAGCTGGACCCAGCCGCCATGACCGAAGCCTACGCAGGGGAGGGGAGAATGGTCAACTCGGGCCGATTCAACGGCATCCCCAACCGCCGGGCACTGGACGACATCGCCGCCTGCCTTGAGGAGCAGGGCCTTGGCAAAAAAACCGTGAGCTTCCGGCTCCGGGACTGGGGAATATCCCGGCAGCGATTCTGGGGTGCGCCCATTCCAATGATCCATTGCGAAGCCTGCGGCATCCTGCCCGTGCCCGAAGCGGACCTCCCGATCATTCTGCCCGAAGATGCGGATCTTCTGGAAGGCGGGAGATCGCCCCTGCCGACCCTGCCCTATTTTGCCGGGACATCCTGCCCCAAATGCGGCAGCCCGAAGGCCCGGAGGGAGACCGATACCATGGACACCTTCGTGGAGTCCTCCTGGTATTTCGACCGCTACTGCAGCCCGCGCCATGAAGACGGCATGTTCGATCGAAAGGCCGTCGACTACTGGATGCCGGTCGACCAGTATATCGGCGGCGTGGAGCACGCCATCCTTCACCTATTATATTCGCGATATTTCACCCGGGTCCTCAAGGACCTGGGGCTGATCGACTGCAAGGAGCCCTTTACCCGGCTCCTGACCCAGGGCATGGTCTGCAAGGAAGGCACCTCATGCAGCCGGCATGGATACCTGTTCCCCGACCAGGTCGTCTGGGCCGCGGAAGGACCCACGTGCGCCATCTGCAGCGGCCCTGTCACCGTCGGCCGCGTGGAGAAGATGTCCAAATCCAAAAAAAACGTCATCGACCCGGGAACTCTTCTGGATCAGTATGGCGCCGACACCACCCGGCTGTTCTGCCTGTTTGCCGCGCCGCCCGAAAGGGATCTGGAATGGAGCGATCAGGGCGTCGAGGGCGGCCTTCGCTTCCTGAATCGCGTGTGGCGCCTGGCCTTTGACTGGATGGATCTCATCCAGGGGCGGCAGGCCTTTGCCGGCGCGGCGGAGAACCTTGAAAAAGATATCCGGGAACTCCACCGAAAAATCCATGAGACCATCAAGAAGGTGACCGGCGACATCGACGACCGCTTCCATTTCAACACCGCCGTCAGCGCGGTCATGGAACTGGTGAATTTCATGTACGGTGTCGAACGGGACGGTGCATCCGACCAGAAGGCTTCAGTCATGAAATTCGGCATCGAATCCGTCGTTTTGCTCCTGTCGCCTCTGGTGCCTCATGTTGCCGAGGAGATATGGGAAAGCCTGGGCAATCATCCGAGCGTTCTCCTGGCGCCGTGGCCGACCTACCATGAAAGCGCCCTGGTGAAGGACGAGATCCTGATCGTTGTTCAGGTCAACGGGAAGCTGAGAGGAAAATTCAGCGTGGATCCGGACGCCGACGAGGATACAATCCGGAAAATGGCCCTGGACGATGAAAAGATCCGGAAATTCATCGGCGATCGCCCGGTCCGCAAGGTCATCGTGGTTCGCAACAAGCTGATCAATATCGTCGCGTGAATGATGGCGATTGTCAAGACGGTGTGCGAGGGACGCCGGAGAGCGATCCGCCCCGCGCCCTGTCCGCCGCGCATCGCAATCCGTGAGGAAAGCCATGTTCAAAGACACAGTCCGGCATCACCCGTCCCGCCTTGCCATCGCCGTGTGCCTCGCCGTTCTCTCGACGGCAGCCGGATGCGGTTATCGGTTTTCGACAAGCGGCCAGATTGGGAACAACATCACAACGGTCTCGGTGGCCATGCTCGAAAACCGAACTGCAGAAACCGGCGTTGAAAATATCTTCACCAACGATCTGATCTTTGAATTCACAAAAAACGGAAACACCATCGTGGAGCGCGAGGCGGCCGACGCCGTCCTGAGCGGAAGCATCGATGCCATGCCGATCGAAACCGTTGCCTATCAAGGCCAGATCACTTCCATTGAAAGACGGATCACGGCCTTCGTCACCCTGAAGCTGATAGACCGGAAAGGGCAGGTGATCTGGTCCGCAGCCGCCCTGTCCCAAAGCGAAGCCTATGGCATCCTTCAGGAGAAGGTCGCCACGGATTACAACAAGCGCGAGGCCATCCGGATTCTGTCGAAGCGGCTGGCCGAGGATGCCTACAGTCGTATTACCGAGAGTTTTTGAAAAAGCACGAAAGACGGCGCATATCGATGGATATCACCGTTCCTTTCGTGCTTTTCGAGACTGGATGAAAAAACCGAGGAGATGACCCGATCACGCGGACAGGGTATTGACCAGTCTGGCCAGGCGGGAAATCTTTCGTGCGGCGGTTTTCTTGTGAATGACGCCTTTTTTGGCTGCCTTCGCGATCACCGACTTGGCCCGGCTCAACTGGCCCGAAAGCCCGTCCGCGGCCTTTTCGCTCACGGCACTGCGAACCTGCTTGACCGCATTCTTGACCTGCGTTTTCACTATCCGGTTCCGTTCCCGTCTCATGGCGCTCTGACGCACCCGTTTCAAAGCTGATTTGTGGTTTGCCAAGGGAAAAACTCCTTTCTTCCTAACGTATTGGTAATAAACTCTTCTAACTACACAAGTTTGTGGGATGCTGTCAAGCTAAAATTTAATCCGCCGCCATAGACTTTCGATAACCCGGGGATCACCAGGCGCTGCGGTCATTCAGATGCGCTTCAAAAGCCTGCAGGCATGCCCGTTGAACATTTTTTCCTTGCCCATCGTGAATTTTGGGGGTAATTCTGAACGACCTGCAATACGCCGTTTTTAGGGAAAGGAGACCCATCGGGTGCTGAAAAAGACCTTAACGATCTATCTGCCGCTGTCGGTTGTCATCGTCATCTTTTTGCTGATCTTTTTCGGCGACAAGGGGCTGCTGGACCTGAAAACCATGGAAACGAAGAAAAGGCAGCTCGTGGAAAAGAACGAAGCCCTGGTTCAAAGCAATCTGTCCCTTCATCAAACCGTCGTCAGGCTGAAGGACGACCTTGCTTTCATCGAGAACGTTGCCCGAAAGGATCTGGGCCTCATCAAGGAAAACGAAGTGATCGTGAAACTGGAAAAAGATCCGCGACCGGGGGAGACGGTGAGCACCGGGGAAGAAGATGACGAGGCGATGGATAGCGGAGCGGAGGATGGCGAGGCGATGGATAAGGAGGCGGAGGATGAATAGCGTGCGCCGGAATATGAACATTCTCTGTATCGGCGCCGGATATGTCGGCGGGCCGACAATGGCGGTCATCGCAGCCAAATGCCCGGACATCCAGGTCACGGTGGTCGATATCAATCCGGATCGAATCTCCCGCTGGAATTCGGATCATCTGCCCATCTACGAGCCCGGCCTGGACGAGGTCGTCCGCGCGGCCAGGGGCCGCAACCTCTTTTTCAGCACGGATATTGAAGCGGGGATTCACGATGCCGACATCATTTTCGTGAGCGTGAACACCCCGACCAAAATGTTCGGGACGGGGGCCGGAATGGCCGCGGACCTGCAATACTGGGAAAAAACCGCCCGCCAGATCCGGGAGTGCGCCGACGCGCCCAAGATCATCGTCGAAAAAAGCACGCTGCCCGTAAAGACAGCCCAGGCCATGAAACGGATTTTTGATGCCGGAAACCACCAAAACCGGTTTACGGTGCTCTCCAACCCGGAATTTCTGGCGGAAGGGAGCGCCGTCCGCGATCTGGAAAATCCGGACCGCGTCCTGATCGGTTCGGATGCCTCCCCTGCCGGCATCCAGGCGCGGGACAGGCTGGTCGACGTTTACGCCCGCTGGGTTCCAAGAAACCGCATCCTGACCACCAACATCTGGAGCAGCGAGCTTTCCAAACTGGTTTCAAACGCCTTTCTCGCCCAGCGGATCTCATCCGTCAATGCCATATCGGCCCTCTGCGAGAAGACCGATGCCGATATCAGCGAGGTCGCCAGAGCCGTGGGGATGGACAGCCGCCTGGGAAGCCGGTTCCTCAACGCCAGCGTCGGCTTCGGAGGGTCCTGCTTCAAGAAAGATATCCTGAATCTCGTTTACCTCTGCCGGTATTACGGCCTGGAGGAGGTGGCGGACTACTGGGAGGGCGTGGTGCGCATCAATGAGTATCAGAAAGAGCGCTTTGTCGTCAATATGCTGGGTACGATGTTCCACACCCTCAGCGGCAAAAGAATCTGCCTTTTCGGCTTCGCCTTCAAGGCCGACACCGGCGACACCCGGGAGAGCCCCGGCATCTTCGTCGCGAAAAGGCTGATCGAGGAGCAGGCGGAACTGGTCATCTCAGACCCGAAGGCGCTTGAAAACGCCCGCCGGGATTTAGCGGATGTCCAGGGGAACATCCGGTACGTCGAGGATCCCTACGAGGCGGCCTCCGGCGCCGACGCCATCGCGCTGATTACCGAATGGCCCCAATATGCGGCATTGGACTATGACAGGATCTTCCGCACCATGGTTCAACCCGCGTTCATTTTCGACGGACGGAACATACTGGATCACCAGCGCCTCCATGGGATCGGCTTCAATGTGTTTCCCATCGGGAAACCGGCCCTGACCCATTTCCATGAAGCGCCCGGCATCCGTCCATAACGTCGGATGAGCGGGGGGATGAGAAGGCTTGCGGCAGCGGCCCTGCGGGCGGCGGAAGAACACCGCCCCCCTCAGGCCATGTCCATCTTCGCCTCCAGCTTCCTGATCTCCTCTGAAATCCTTCTTTTTTCCTCATCCGACAGCCCGTTCCGGCTGAGCTGCTTTCGCAGCGCCAGGAGGAGCATCTCTTCCCGGTATTCCGTACAGGTATATTTCATCCCTGGCCTCATCCGATCTATAGCTGATATGTGCGGCGCGCCCTCCGGAGCAGCCTTCATGCCTATATCCAAAGCGCCCCTCGGACGTCAAGGATTTCGTCATGAACCGGCCGTCGCCCGTTGCCATTCCCCTTAAACCGTGATAATGAATATGGGTGTGGTTGCGCATGAATCCAAACCGCCCGAGCTGAAGGGATCGAGGGCCGATCACCATGGCAGATAAATTCCGAAACCCCCTGGTCACCGTTGATATCATCATCGAGACGGCTGGAGGCATCGTTCTCATCGAACGAAAAAACCCTCCCCATGGATGGGCCTTGCCGGGAGGGTTCGTCGATTACGGAGAATCCCTTGAATCGGCCGCCGTGCGGGAGGCGCTGGAAGAGACCTCCCTTCATGTCATCCTTCTGGAACAGTTTTACACCTACGCCGATCCCGACCGGGATCCCCGGCGGCACACCCTGACTACGGTCTACATCAGCCGGGCCTCCGGAGTTCCCGCGGCCAGGGATGATGCCAGGGATATCGGCATCTTCACTCCGACCGCGCTTCCCGCCGACATCGCCTTCGATCACGCCCGCATCATTCAGGACTATTGCACCTACAAAGCCCTTGGCAAAAGGCCGGATGTCCGCATCCTGCAGTCGGCGGCGGACACAGGGTAGCCACCGCGCGGCCATGATTGCGGCCGTTTGAAGCCCCGCATCACCCCTCTTTTACGGGAGACAGCTATGAAAAGAAACCCGGCATGGCGCGAAAATGCGGACAACGGTTTCAGACCGTTTGAACATCTCCGAGACCTCCTGGACGGGCACTCCCTCAAAAAACACCCTGCCGAACCCTTCTCGACACCCCCTCCGCGCAGCACGGCGCCTCCTGCGGGGGAGGGGGAAAAGACGGAGCGGCAACTCTTCATGGATGCCATGGCGGACGTTAGGCCCATCAGCGGCGCGAACCGCCACACCCTGGCACGGAATAAGGCCGGGCAGCCTGCGAAAAGCGACACCGGCGAAACAGGCGTCATGGATCACCTGAGGCGGCTTGTGGCGTGCGGTCACGGTTTCGAGGTATGCCATACGCCGGAATACATGGAGGGAAGGGGATACAATGTCGGCCGGGAGGTGACGCGCCGGCTCTACAACGGAGATTTTTCCATCCAGGATCATATCGACCTGCATGGACTCAGCGCGGCGGACGCCCGGGAGGCTTTTTCAGCCTTCATGGCATCGGCCATCGCCGCCGGCAAGCGCGGGGTGCTGATCGTGCACGGCAGAGGGCTCTCCTCTCCCGCGGCGCCGGTCCTCAAGAGCCAGGTCCTGTCATGGCTGACCCGGAGCGCCATCAGAAAGTGGGTGCTGGCCTTCACCAGCGCAAGGAACTGTGACGGCGGGGCCGGTGCAACCTATGTCCTGCTCCGTCTTCGGCCGGTCACCAAACGGTTCAGAAAAGGCAGGCGGGAAAAGAGGAATGAAGGGCGTGCCCGGCATGCGGTCTGCTGAGGTTGATGGAACCGATTTGACGTCCGGATCGCCGATGGGGAGGCCGGGCAAGCGGATCTGGCGAAGACGCAGACCATGATGGGCGCCGTGGCGGGGTCGCTGGTTTCAGGAGCCCTCCTGGGGGTGAGCGCCGGGGTCTCCCCCGGTCCCCTCCTGACGCTCGTGATGAGTGAAACCCTCAAGCACGGCCCGCGGGAGGGCATCAAAATCGCCTTTTCGCCCCTGTTTACGGATATCCCGATTGTCGCCTTGGCGGTGCTGGGGATTTCGCGGCTGTCGGGGCACCTGCCGCTCATGGGCGTTGTCTCCCTGCTGGGCGGGTTGTTCAGCGTCTATCTCGGATACGGAAGCCTGATGTTCAAAGGCGCGGAGCCGACAGGCCCGGATCTCGAAAGCCCCAAATCCCTTCGGATGGGCGTCATCGCCAACCTGCTGAATCCCAGCCCTTACCTGTTCTGGGTTTCCATCGGCGCCCCGCTCATGGTGGACGCCTGGCGGTCTCATCCGGCCGCCGCGGTCGCTTTCATCTCCGCGTTTTATGCCCTCCTGGTGGGGTCCAAGGTATTCATCGCGCTCACCGTCGGAAAATCCAGGGCCCTCCTGAACCGCCGCTGCCACGTTCTCGTGGTTCGCGGCCTCGGTATCGCGCTGTTGATATTTGCCGCGCTTTTCCTGAAAAAGGCCTATTTTCTTCTGATGCCGCCATAACGAATGGCCGGCGGAATTTCCGGCATCCCCGCCCTTCACCGATATTCGGGAATTCCGCAAAGAAGTGAAAGCGCCTTGAACGAAACCCTCCATGCAGGGCCGTTGTCACCCCCGAATCCGGCTGTCTGCAAGAAAACATTATTTGCACCGGAAGCCCAAATATGGTAGAGATCAGGCGGTCAGGAAGCCATTTCCCAAATTGATTCAGACCCATAAAAAAAGGGAGCAGCACGATGCGCTGCTCCCCTGTGTTTCTGTGGTACGCCCGGCAGGATTCGAACCTGCGACCTACGGATTAGAAGTCCGTTGCTCTATCCAGCTGAGCTACGGGCGCTAAAAAAAGTGAGTTAGGCCTATAGCATACGACACTTCCTGTGTCCACAAAAAACCTTGCTGACCAGGATTAAACTTAACATTCTTTAATCCCTTGAAATATTCCCCATGAATGGTGTATAAGAACATTTCCCGCGAGAGCTTCAATCCAGTCTGCGGATGGCTGTATCGGCTGGCTGTAATGGATGATAAGGCGAATTATGACGAAATTGCAGAATGAAGATTTAGAGAGCAACGATATCCCCGAGGCGGCAACCGCCGAAAAAATAAAAAAAAAGGCGAGCTCCAAGCGCACCACCGACAAATCGCTCGTAAAATTCGATCCCCTGCAGCGCTACCTTTCGGAGGTAAGCCGATATAAGCTCCTGACACGGGACGAGGAGAGGGAGCTCGCCATCAAGGTTCGGGAGTACGGCGACCGGGACGCGGCATACAGCCTGGTGACGTCCAATCTCAGGCTTGTCGTCAAGATCGCGTTGGAATTCCAGAGGGTCTGGATGCAGAACCTGCTTGACCTCATCCAGGAAGGCAACATCGGTCTGATGCAGGCGGTCAAGAAATTCGACCCCTACAAAAATGTGAAGTTCTCCTATTATGCGTCCTTCTGGATCAAGGCCTACATCCTCAAGTTCATCATGGACAACTGGCGGCTGGTAAAAATCGGGACGACCCAGGGGCAGCGAAAGCTTTTTTTCAAGCTGAAAAAAGAAAAGCAGAAGCTCATCGACCAGGGATTCGATCCCAAACCCAAGCTCCTCTCCCAGCGCCTGGGCGTCTCCGAAAGGGAAATCATCGACATGGACCAGCGCCTGGACGGCTGGGATGTGTCCCTGGATGCGCCGCTCAAGGACGACTCGGACACCGAGCGCATCGACTTTTTGAGCACCGGTGCGGAATCGGCCGAAGACAAGGTCGCCAAAAAGGAGATGGACGTCCTCCTCCACAACAAGATCGATGAATTCAAACAGAAATTGACCCCGAGAGAGCTTGAAATATTCAATCTCAGGATTTTTTCGGACAGCCCGGTGACCCTCCAGGATATCGGAGACCGTTACCAGATTTCCAGGGAGCGCGTCCGACAGGTGGAAAAAAATGTCGTAAAAAAAATGCGTGAATTTTTCAAAAGGGAGATCGTCGACTTCGACGCATACAGGGAAGGGGACAGCATCCCCTGACGGATGCGCGGGCGGCTGTTCGTTTCCGGACATGATCCGGACGCAACCTTTGACATACCGTCATCCCTAAATCAACAACACAGCGTGAATCCCACGATTCCGCCATCAGAAACCCATTCATGAAAACTATTTATAAACCGCAGGTTGTTGCCGCACTCATCTGCCTATTGTGCCTCTCGGTCAGTTCCGGATGTCTGCCGAACAAGCCATCACCATCAAAATCGACGCCGTCAGCCACCGACGCACCCACCTTTGTGCCCGACACTTCGGAGGAATTTCTCAAACCCCTTGGCGCGAAACCGTATCAGAACGGCGATCGATATTTCTATTTCGTCGAATCTCAAATGATGCGCAAACGGGGAGATCTCGAAAACGCGATCTATTTTCTCGAAAAAGCCTTGGAGCTTGATCCCGGATCCGCCTATATCAAAAGGGAATTGGCCAATCTTTTTCTCAGGCAGCGAAAGACGGAGAAGGCCCTGGCCCTCGTTCAGGAAATGCTGAAAGAAAAGCCGGAAGATATCACGCTCATGATATTATACGGCAAGCTGCTCCAGGGGCTGAAACGGGACGTCGAGGCCGAGGACGTATACGAGAAAGTGCTGAAGGAAGATCCGTCCCAGAAGGAGATCTATCTGCGCTTGGGCGCCATTTACATGGAAAAAGGCGACGTCGAAAACGCCTTCCGGATTTATCAGAGTCTTGTCCGGGAACACCCGGATGCCTATGCCGGCCATTTTTTCATGGGAAAAATCTATTATGACCAGGGGTACCTCAATAAGGCTGAGGAAAAATTCAAGCTCACGCTGACGCTGGAACCCGATCTAGAGGAGCCCCGGTTCGAGTTGATCAATATCTACCAGCTTCAGGGAAAAAACCGGCAGGCGATAGCGATCTACCAGGAATTGCTTGAGAAGGAGCCGGACAACATCCGGGCGATGATCGGGCTTGGATATTATTATCACAGCATCGGAAACCAGAATCGCTCCGACGAAATTCTATCCCGACTGGGAAAGGAGAGTGCGGAGCAGCCGGAGATCATCAGAACCGTCATTCAATTTTACGTCGAACAGAAAAGGTACGGTGAGACCTCCGTCATCACCGAAGGCATGCTGAGAGGCATGCCGTCCAACTCGGACATCCACTATATCGCGGGTGTCGCCTACGACGGCCTGAAAAACGAAAGAAAAATGCTGAAGCACCTCAAACAGGTAGGGCCGGAGTCGGTTTTCTATCCGAATGCCGTGGTCAGCATCGCCTTCTTCCACCAGGAGAAAGGGGAGTCCGAGACCGCCATTGAATACCTGAAAGACGTGAATCGGAGGGCTCCGGGAAATGCGGATTTCATTCTCTACCTCGCCACGGTTTATGAAGAGGCGAAACAGTATGGCCTGGCCGAAAAAACCCTCGTGGACGGCATCAAACTCGCACCCGACGCCCCCAAGCTTTATTTCCGCCTCGGGGTGGTCTACGATAAACTGGAGCGGAAGGATGAGTCCATTGAGATGATGAAAAAGGTCATTACTCTGGATCCGCAGAATGCCGACGCCCTGAATTATCTGGGGTACACCTATGCCGATATGGGCAAAAATCTTGAAATCGCGGAAGAACTGATCCGCGAGGCATTGAAATACAAACCGGATGACGGATATATCCTCGACAGTCTGGGATGGGTGTATTTTCAGAGGGAAGAATATGAAGAGGCGCTGAGATATCTGATCCAGGCGGCTGACATGGTCCCGGATGATCCGGTCATCCTGGAGCATGTGGGCGATGCCTATTTCAAGCTCAATGATTTCAATAATGCCTTGAAATATTATCAGATGTCATTAAATCAAAGGGAACGGACCGACCGGGTGGAGATCCAAAACAAGATTCGGGATGCGATGGAAAGTAGAGATGCCCGCCAATGAACCATGATATGAAACACCGAATATCCATTCTGCTGGCTTCGGCGCTGATGCTGCTTTCCGGCTGCGCCGTCCAGAGAGATACCCTGCCGGCGCCTGAAATGGCGGCCGACACCCGGGCGTTGATGGACTGCCTGACCCTTCGAAATGCGGAACTCGAAACCTTCAAGGGCATGGGGACGGTCCGCTTCAACCCCAAAACCCGGAACCGGCGAACCGCTCGTGTGGCCTGGATCGGAAAGGCGCCCGATAAACTCCGGCTGTCCATCCTCAACATCGGGGGGATGCCGACGACGACCATGGCCGCCGACGGAGATTATTTCTTCATGGCCTCCCACGCGCCGAAAAATTTTTATAAAACCCGATCCCAGAACCCGAGCCTCAAAAAACTGATCGGAATGGAGCTGAAAGCCCGCGAGGTCATTCAAATCCTCAGGGGGCAGGTCCCGCTCCGGGAGTTTGATCAGGCCCGCGCCGCAACCGACCCGCGGACCGGCGCCAGAACACTGATCCTCTCCAGCCGGCGCGGCAGGGTTTTGGAAAAAGTCTATTTTGAATCGGACAACGAAACCCCTGCCGTGGTGGAGATGTTCGATCCATCCGGGAGGATAGGGTATACCTTGAAATTCTCGAATGTCCGCGACGTGGGCGGCTTCAGCGTGCCGTTTCGCATCGATATCACGGGCGGAGAAGACCGTCTGCTGCTGAAAATCGAAAGATACTGGGCCCGGGCAGAGGCGCCGCCGTCCACCTTCATGCTTGTCGAATCGGAAATGTGATCCGCCATACCCGCTTCATCGTTGATCCAAGCCTCGGAAAACTGTGCAAGTGGCTCCGAATTCTCGGGTTCGACGCGCTTCAGGTGCGGGAGGCTTCCAGCCTGAAGGGGCTCATTCCCACAGAGGAGCGGCAGTTCCTGCTCACGCGCATCACGGCAGTGAAAGGCATTCCAAACGGGGACCGGACGATTTTCATTCACGCAAACGATCCTGTTGGACAATTGAGACAGGTCATCCGTCAGATCGGTATTTCAATCACCGATATTCGCCCATTTTCAAGATGCATCCGCTGCAACCATGCCACCTCCGCCCGGAACAAGGCATCGGCCCTCAACCGTGTTCCGGACCATGTCTGGCAGACCGCGGAAAGGGTCGACCAGTGCCCCGAGTGCGGCCGGTTTTACTGGCGCGGCAGCCACAGCCGGCGGATCACCGATCGGATACGACAATTGTTTGAATATCAGGACGGTTCGTGAAGACATGGTTTGGAATGGTTTGGACATGAAAGACCTGAAAGGGCTGCAAACGGCATTCGACCTGCGGGAGGCCCGCATGCTCTCCCCCCGGGCGGCCCTCAGCAGGGACGGGTTGCGAAAACGGCATGAAGACACGATCGTGGCAGGGTATCGGCAGGCGTATTCCCTGGATGTGGACCGGGTCCTCCATTCCCTGGCCTACACGCGGTACATCGACAAGACCCAGGTGTTCTATCTGGTGGAAAATGACCATATCACGCACCGCGTGCTTCATGTTCAGCTCGTATCGAAAATCAGCAGAACCATCGGCCGGTTCTTAGGGTTGAATGAGGACCTGATCGAGGCGATCGCGCTGGGGCACGATATCGGCCATGTGCCTTTCGGACACGAGGGCGAGCAGTTCCTGTCGGCGCTCTGTCAGCGCTATGGAATCGGCCATTTCTGCCATAATGTTCAAAGCGTTCAGTTTCTGGACAGGGTGGAACGAAAGGGAAGGGGATGGAATCTCTGCCTTCAGACACTCGACGGCATCCTGTGCCATGACGGAGAAATACACGACCAAAGGATCACGCCGGACAGGAACAAGACCTTCGACACCCTGAACATGGCCATGACTGCGAAAACAGACGATCCCGGAGTCTCCCTCACACCGATGACCCTGGAAGGATGCGTCGTACGGTTCTCGGATACCATCGGCTATATCGGCCGGGATATCGAGGATGCCATTCGCCTGGGCCTGATCCGCCGCGCCGATCTGCCGGAAAAGAGCGCGGCGGTGCTGGGCAATACCAACGGGCAGATCGTCTACACCCTGGTCACGGATATCATCGAATCGAGCATCGGCAAACCCTCCATCGCCTTCAGCGACGAGGTCTCCGATGCGCTCAAGGCGTTGAAGGCGTTCAACTATGAGCACATTTATCTGAATCCGCTCATCAAACAGCACTCGAAAACCCTGGAAAGGCTTTTCGGCATCCTCTTTGACCGCTGCGTGGAAGACCTTCGGAAGGGCGATGAACATGCAGGGATCCATACCCATTTTTTTTCTGAGATGTCGGATGATTATAAAGCTGCTCACACCCGCGAAGAGATGGCCCGGGACTTCATCGCCGGCATGACGGACTCTTATTTTCTCAAGCAATGCCCTGAAAGCCTGAGGCCGAAGCCCTTCAAACTGCCATTTTCATAGGCCAGGAGCATGGATGATGCACGAGCCCCGCGTCTACCGAGATGCCATCGCCCCCCGGCGCTTCTTTTTCAAGGTCAGGGTCAAAGAGACGGACCTTTTCATCCATGCCGGGCATCATCTCGAGGCCCTCGCCCTCGACCTGACACTGAAATACCGCTCCTACATCGAGGCATACATCCGGCATCACCCCGGTTTTTCGGATTCGCTGATCCCGGTTCAGGAGGATCGGCACGCTCCGGCCATCGTCCGGGATATGATCGAAGCCGGCCGGAAAGCGCGCGTCGGGCCGATGGCGGCGGTGGCGGGCGCCGTTGCGGAATATGTCGGCCGTGAACTGCTGACCCGTTCCCCCGACGTGATCGTGGAGAACGGGGGGGATATTTTCATCCGGACGGACGACCCGGCCACCATCGCCGTTTTTGCCGGAAATTCGCCGCTCAGCATGAAGGTCGGCCTGAAAATCAACGGGTCCGGGCATGGGGTGGGGGTGTGCACCTCCTCGGGAACCATCGGCCACTCCCTCAGTTTCGGTTCCGCCGATGCCGTTTGTGTGGTATCCTCATCCTGTGCGCTGGCCGATGCGTCGGCCACGGCCGTCGGAAATGTCGTCCGATCAGCCGCGGATATCAAGCGCGCCCTGGCCTTCGGAAAGAAAATTTCCGGGATCGAGGGCATTCTGATCATCCGTGGCGATAGATTGGGGGCCTGGGGCAGCCTGGAGATTGTGCCCATGGGCAGACAGCCGTCAGAATGAACAGCCGCCGCCGGTAATGCCGCCGCCGCGGAGGACCCGAAACATTTTCACAACGGCAGGGACGGCAGGCCGTCTCTGACCCGGCAGTTCGAATCCATGCAGACAAAACCGACACCGATGATCGAGCAATACCTGGCCATCAAGGCCGAGTATCCAGACGCCCTCCTGTTTTACCGCATGGGGGACTTTTATGAGATGTTCTTCGAGGATGCGGAGAAGGCCTCAAAAATCCTGGAGATCACGCTGACATCCAGAAACAAGAACCAGGCGGCGCCGGTGCCCATGTGCGGGGTGCCCTGGCGGGCGGTTCAGGGCTATATCGCCCGCATCATCGAACGCGGCCTGAAGGTGGCCATCTGCGATCAGGTGGAGGATCCGGCCCAGGCCAAGGGCCTGGTCAAGCGGGAGGTGGTCAGGGTCATCACCCCGGGGATGATCGTCGAGAACGAATTCCTGGATGCAAAATCCGACAACTTTCTGCTCGCGGTCGCACGGCACAGCCAGGTGGTCGGCCTGGCCTATCTGGACATTTCAACGGGAACGTTTCGGATCACGCAGTCCGACGAAGCCGACGCCGTCAAAGACGAGATCGCCAGGGTATCGCCCCGGGAGATTCTCTTTCCCGAATCTTTTCGAAATGATCCTTTCCCCGGCGCCCTGATTCCGTCAGAACCCCGAAGATCCGTCAGCTTTCTCGACGACCGGTTTTTCAGCCATGCTTTCGGCAAATCCCTTCTGACCGAACAGTTTGGCACCCTCTCCCTGGAAGGCTTCGGATGCGAGCACCTGGAGGCCGGGGTGGGCGCCGCGGGCGCGGTTCTCCATTACGTGATCGAGACCCAGAAGCAGAAGATTGCCCACTTCAAGGGAATCGAAACCTATCTTCTGAGCGATTACATGGCGATCGACGATCAAAGCCGGCGCAACCTGGAACTTCTGGGGAATCTGAGATCCGGAAAGCGGCGCGGCACGCTCATCAGCGTCCTGGATCAGACCGTGACGGCAATGGGCGGCCGCCTCCTGCTGAACTGGATTCGATATCCCCTCCTGAATCCCGACGCGATACGGGGACGCCTGGACGCTGTTGAAGAGGCATGCCTGAACCGGACGGCTTCCGAAAAGATCCGCGAAACCCTCAAGGATGTCTCCGACCTGGACCGGCTCGGAGGCCGGCTCTCCATGGGGCTTGCAGGCCCGCGGGACATGGTCGCCCTGAAACGGAGCCTGATGAAGATTCCGGAAATCCTGGAGTCAGCGGTGCGGCTCAGGGCGCCCCTGTTCGCATGGGAAGGCGAAACAGCCCCGCTCGCGGCTATTGCGGACCTGATCGAAAATGCCATCCGGGAGGATGCGCCGAACACCCTGACCGAAGGCGGCATCATCAAAAGCGGCTTCAACAGCGACCTGGATGAGTTGATTAAAATCAGCAAAGATGGTAAAGGATGGCTGGTTCGCCTGGAGGCCAGTGAAAAGGAAAAAACAGGGATAACCTCCCTGAAGGTGCGCTACAATAAGGTTTTCGGGTATTATCTTGAGGTGCCCAAAACCCATGCCGAAAAAGTCCCCGGCCATTTCATCCGCAAACAGACCCTGGTCAACGCGGAGCGCTATGTCACCGAAGAGTTGAAGACGTTCGAAGCGACGGTGCTGAACGCGGAGGAAAAGCGGGCCAGGCTGGAATATGACATCTTTGCGGACGTTCGAATGGAAATCAACAACCGGCGCCGGTACATTCAAGATGCCGCGGACGTTGTCGCCAGGCTCGACTGCCTGCTGGGTCTTGCCCATGTCGCCGTAAGGAGCGATTATCACCGGCCGGAAATCAACACCGACGGCATTCTTTCGATTGAAGACGGGCGGCACCCCGTGGTTGAAAAAATGATCACCGGTGAACGATTCGTTCCCAATTCCATCCGGCTGGACAACCAGGAAAACCAGATCCTGATCATCACCGGCCCGAACATGGCCGGAAAATCGACGGTCCTGAGGCAGGTCGCCCTGCTTACGATCATGGCCCAGATCGGTGCATTCGTCCCGGCGGCCCGCGCCAGTATCCCCGTCACCGACAGAATCTATACGCGGGTCGGGGCACTGGACAACCTTTCCCAGGGACAGAGCACCTTCATGGTGGAAATGCAGGAGACGGCCAACATTTTGAACAACGCCACCCCCATGAGTCTCGTGATTCTGGATGAGATCGGCAGAGGAACGAGCACCTTCGACGGGCTGAGCATCGCCTGGGCCGTGGCGGAGTTCCTCCATGACCTGAAAGGCCGGGGGGTGAAAACCCTGTTTGCCACGCACTACCATGAACTGACGGAACTCGAACAAACGAAATCCAGGGTCAAGAACTACTCCATCGCCGTCAAGGAGATCCAGGACCGGATCATTTTTCTTCGCAAACTCGTCGAGGGGGGCACCAACCGCAGCTATGGCATTCAGGTCGCGCGGCTGGCCGGAATTCCCGGGGAGGTCATCGACCGCGCCGCGTCGATCCTGCGCAGGATCGAAACCGAGGGCCGGATCCTCAAAAAGGGAGAGGGCGCATCGAATCCAAGAAAACCGGCCGACGCAAAGCCCCTTCAACTGGGCCTTTTCAGCGCGGGGGAACAAGTCCTTGTGGCGGCGCTTCAGTCACTTGACATTTCACGGATGACACCCCTTGACGCCATGATCTTTCTGAGCGAGCTTCAAGAAAAAACCCGATTTCACTGAAATCAGATCGGATCCACACCCTGTCGATGACGAGAATGGAAACATCATCTGGAACATGACATGAGGACTCATAACAATGCCGCGGCTTTTCTGCTGATCTCCGCCATCCTCGCGATACTGTCTGTATCGCGCATTTCATGGGCGGATACGGATAAAGCGGCGTATTACGGCGCTCAAGATTATTATGAAAAATTTCTGAAGAGCCCGGAAAAACAGAAATACAGAGAAAACTGGGTGGCATGCATTCTGCGGTTCCAGGCGGCCTACCGCAGCAATCCAACCGGCGACTATGCCGCGGCAAATCTTTATATGGCCGGCAAAATCTATCAGGACCTCTACACCCTTTCGCGGAAATCATCGGATCGCAAAGAGTCCGCGGACATCTTCAACCGGCTGATCAACAGGCACCCCAAGAGCAAATATCGGGCGAGGGCCCAGGCGGCGTTGGCGGAATTCGATTCAGCGACCGCATCCCCCCGGAGCAGGGGAGCGGACCCGCCGGGGGAATCCGGCGCCCGGAACCAAAAGCAGGATGCAACCGCCCCGCCCGGGGATTCAGGGCAGGCAATGCCGGGGTACGCTGCCGACGAAAAAACGAAGACTGCCCGGAACAGCCGCAGGCTTCAGGGGAATGGGGGCTCCGGCGGGGAATCCAGCTTTGTGAAAGAGCGCGACAGGTTCTTTAAACAGGCCAAGACCGCATACAAATCCACGCCTCAGGCTCCGAAAGCCCCTGAACAAGGGGAAGACCCGATCTCCCGGCTGATCGTTATCGAGGAGACCTGCGATCCCGCCGCATTTTCGAAAGCGGAACGGACATCCAAACCGCCCCGGGACGGGTCACCAACAAAGATCACCGGGCTCCGGTTCTGGTCCAATCCCAACTATACCCGGATCGTCATCGACGGCAGCAAGGAAACCGTTTTTACCCACAAGCTCCTGGACCCGGACCTGCCGACCAGCAGACCCCAGCGGTTATACATTGATTTCAAAAAAAGCCGTCTCGGACGAGGTTTCGAGAAGGTCATCCCCATTGACGACGACCTGCTGCAGAGCGCCAGGGCCGGACAATGCACGCCCGACGACGTCCGTGTTGTCGTCGACATCAAATCCTTCAAAACCTATAAAATTTTCTCCCTGAAAAACCCCTTTCGGACCATCATCGACGTATGGGGGAAAGAGCAGGAAGATCAGGCTCCGGCCGTGGCCCATGCCGCAAAAAAGCGGGCGGCCCCGCATCCGCAGCCCCATAAAAAGCCTTCCGTGACGCCCAAATCGTATGATACCGGCAAGGCCGTCCGAGGCAAACAAAAGGTCACCCCCCATGATCTGGCCAAGCAGTTCGCATTGGGGGTGCGCCGAATCGTGATTGATGCGGGGCACGGCGGGCATGACGGCGGAGCGCCTGGATACCTCCGCGGCGTGAGGGAAAAAGACGTGGTTTTGGGCATCGCAAGGCGCCTTTCGAAGAAAATCCGCAGGGAGCTGGGATGCGAGGTCATCATGACCCGGGATTCGGATCGGTTTCTGACCCTAGAGGAGCGCACCGCCATCGCCAACACGAAGAATGCGGACCTTTTTATTTCCATTCATTGTAACGCGAGCAAAAACAATGGGTTATATGGTATCGAAACCTATTATCTCAACCTGGCGACGGACAACGACGCCATTCTGGTGGCTGCCCGGGAAAACGCCACCTCCCGGAAGTCCATCAGCGACCTCCAGAGCATCCTCAACGACCTGATGCAGAATTCAAAAATAAACGAATCAAGCCGACTGGCCGGCTCCGTTCAGAATTCCCTCTACCGGCACATGAAAAGAAAGTACAGCCATATCAGCAACAAAGGGGTTAAACAGGCGCCGTTCTATGTTCTCCTCGGGGCTCAGATGCCCTCGATCCTGGTTGAAACCTCCTTCATCAGCAATAAAAGAGAGTGCGAACGCCTCACGAGCGCCGATTACCAGGAGGATCTGTGCCAGGCCATCGTCAAAGGCATCCGGGGGTATATGGAGGAAACAAACCCGACGGCCTTTTTGAGTGCCCAGCCCGGAAACGCGGGTTAGCGGCCCCGTTCCGGCAGGGAGATCCTCCGGCGCTCGGGATCTTCATGCCGGCGATAAAACACGCCGATATGGCCTATCATTCCGACGAGCGCGGATCCGGTCTGCCGCTCGATCTCACTGGAGAGGGTTGCCTTCTGCGATTTCTCCTTGAAATCGATAAATTTGATCTTGATGAGTTCATGGACGTTCAATGCCTCATTCGCAGCGCGGATGACGGCATCGGTTAGGCCCTGGTGCCCCACATAAACGACTGGCTTTGCCCCGTGCGCCAGGCCTCTCAAATATTTTTTCTGAAATCCTGCAAGCTGCATCAAACGGTTCTCCATACGATCACAATCCTCCGTAGCCTCGCTAAAAGCGACCATGTATTCTATTTATTCCCCAGGATCGGGCTTCTTTCCACCATTTCCTTGAGGTCGTCCCAGTTGAAATGAAGGTATCTTCGGGTGGTGTTCAAATTTTCATGGCCCAAGAGGTATTGAATCATGATCAAATTCTCCCCCAGTTGGGCTTTCAAGCTGGCACCGGAATGCCGCAGCAGGTGGGGTCCGTGCTTTCTTTTGATGATTCCCGCATGTTCAAGGGCGTTGCTGACGATATAATGCACCTGTCGAGGTTTCAGCGGTTTTCCATGACTGGATAGAAAAACCCAGTCCGTTTCACTCCCTTTATACTCAACCCGAACATCATACCATCTTAGAAACTTTTTCACCAAATCTTCATTTAATGGTATTTTATCGACCTTATTGCGTTTTCGCGTGATCCATAACTCTTTTGCATCTAAGCGAACATCAGATAGCTTTAACTGAATAGATTCAGATACACGAAGGCAAATGTCTGTAAATAGACTTATTAATAATAAATTTCGATCGACAGTTTTTTTTCCGGTTTTTTGAGCAGTAACCTGATAAACCCTCTCAAGTTCACTATAACTGAGATAATCAAAGGCTGGAGGATATATTTTGGGCTTAGCAATTAAAGATGCAATATTTTCAACAATAAGGCCTTGATCCACCAAATAATCCATGAAACCGGTTAATACATATATAATGCTCAATTTTGAGGAATTTGAGATTTTAAGGGATTTTAAATAGGATATTATTAAATTTTTATGTATATTTGATGGTTTGCATATCTTATTCTCTTTACAAAATTTTTCAAACCTGTTTAGCTCATATCTCCTGTTTATCACCGATGTTTTACTTAAAGAGCCAATACCTATTTTTTCATCCAAATAGCCATTTATAGCTTCATGCACCGTATGATCTTTTTCAGGTTGAAAGGAGTTTTTCATGGCCATATCTGTCGTTATTTTAAATTTAAAGCAATTTATGATACAAAATCTATATTTATACATGCTTTATATTCTATTATTGCACAATAGTCAATCCCTCCAGGCGGCGTTATTTTTTCCGATGCCATAGGAAGACCTGCCCCGGAATCGTGTCAAGTGGGTTCAAAAATATCACAATATTTACATATTGTGCAATATTTTGTCTGCCGGAGCCTTCGTTTTCTGCAATTTATGTTATTTATCTCATTATATTCGTTCGATTCATGTTTAGTAGATTAATCTTGCTATAATTTTGAAATAATTTACAGCACAAACCGTATCCAAAAACGGGGGTAATATTTTTTTCCACCTTAAATCAAAACCAACGCATCATTAATTGAATATGGGCTATTAATATGATATCGGTTGCCATGGCTTTCCATATATAATTTCAAATGGAGATTTGCAATGGCACGAACCAAATACCATATTACACCAGAATCTGGAAGATTGTCCGTTACGCTCAATAAGCGACAACTCAAAGAATTCAAGAAAATGTCCATAGAATTTGAATTATCCATCGAAGATATGCTTCAAGTCGCCATTGAAAGCTTTATAAAGAGATATAATGATATGTCCATGGATGATATGGAAAAAAATGGCATTAAGTCTATTTTGGAAGACTAAAATAGCTTAGACATGAATCTTTTATATTTATTCCATTGAATGAATATTATACACATATGAAAATATTGAGCGTATCAGACTATATTGAGCCTGTTCTTTATAATAAATTCAATCCAGAACTATTTAAGGATATCGATCTTATTTTGTCGTGTGGCGATCTTCAACCGGAGTACCTTTCTTTTTTATCGTCACGGATCGATTCGCCCTTATATTACGTCAGGGGAAACCATGATATCAGATATGCCGAATCTCCCCCTCTAAACTGCAATAACATTGATTCTCAGCTGATTCGATTCAATAACCTGCGCATACTCGGATTGGAGGGCTCCAGGTGGTATAACGGCAATCCAATTCAATATACCGATACCCAGATGAAAAAAAAAATATTCAGGATATGGCCCAAATTATGGTGGTGGCGCGGTGTGGATATCATCATCACCCATGCTCCGCCGCGTTACATTGGTGATGCCGAAGATCTCTGTCACAGGGGTTTCAGGAGCTTCCATCACCTGATTGATCGTTTTTCGCCCAGATATTTTATCCACGGCCATATTCATGCTCATTTCAATGATCCCTCAGAACGAATCCGAATCGTGAAAAATACCCGGGTTATCAACACCGTCGGCTACTTTTTATTGGAGATCAATGAAAAATAAAATATTTGACAGCCTTCTCACGGTTTTAAAGAATCGGCGCCAGAAAAATGAACTGAAAAGCTTCAGGGAAGATCAGGAAAATGAAGAGGCCTTCGACACCCGGGATCTGGGGTTAAGGGAAGTCGAAGTGGACAAGATCGTCGGAAGCGTGGGACGGTATCAGGATTTCGATAATCGGTTTCGGCTGAAAACCGGACTCCCCTCCGAGCGGCTGATGAAAGTCAAACAGGCGGTCCGTGACGGCAAGCCGCTGCCGCCGATTACCCTTTACCAGATCAAGGACGAATACTATATCGTTGACGGCAACCACCGCGTTTCCGTTGCAAAGGAACGGGGATGGAAGACCATCCACGCCCATATCCTTGAATTCCTCCCTTCCCGGAAAACCATTGAGAACATTCTCTACCGGGAAAAAGTCGATTTCATGGAAAAAACAGGGATCACATCCCCGATTGAACTGACGGAGGTCGGCCAGTATGCCTATCTGCTGGAGCAGATCGGCGAACATCAGGCGTCCCTCACGGCGATCCATGAAAATCCGGTTTCGTTTCAAGACGCCGCGAAAGACTGGCATAAGACCGTTTTTCTGCCGTTTGTCTCGATTATCGAAAAAAGTCATCTGCCCGCGGCATTTCAGAACCGGACGATAGCCGACCTGTATGCCTATATCTCCCTTCATCAATGGAAAAAAGGGAGAGATCGGCGCTACGGCATCGGCCTGGATCAGATCATTCCGAAAAACATGGAGGAGTTTCGGGCGAAAATGGCCAACCAGCAAGGGTTTGAATTTCCGGAAATGAAGCACCTCATGACGGCGTTCGTATTGATTTCGGTCAAGGCCGGAGAGGAATACAAAATCATGGAGAAGATCTTTGCCCTCGAGGAGGTGACGGAAATCTACGATGTTCCGGGCGAGTTTGATCTCATCGTAAAAATCGTCATGGAACGGGACTGGCTCAGCTCCGACTCGGAAGTGATCGGCTACTTTGTCTACAAACACATCCGGAAGGTTCCGGGGGTTCGGAAAACCCAGACGCTGATTCCGACCTTCTCAAAACACAAACAGGGCTGAGGGGATCGCAAACCGGACAGTCGGGGGAAGGCGGCGGCTCAGGGGTGGTTGACAGCCTCCCGGTGAACAATGTTTGGGGCAAGGCAGTGTGCACGGATCGGCGGTCGACAGGCGACGCCGCTGCCGGCATTTTCGGCCGGAGGGCTACGTCGCGCCCATTGGGACGAGACGCATCAGATCACCGTCGACAGGAACACCAGCCCCCAGGTCACGCCGATCAGCATGGTGATATTGAAAAAACGGCGATATTCGGACAGCTTCGATCCGTCTTCATTCAACCTCTCGAAAAACCTTATCTCTTTCGGGCTAAAGTCTGGAGGGATGCATTTCCGCAGCTTTTTCATAAACCTCTCCAGCCCCTGCGGGCATGGGATTCCAGTTGGCGTTATTACTTTTATTTTGACTGAAACATTAGTCATACCTTTCCCATCTTGTCAATAATTAACTCTCATAATCTCTGATCTTCTTTGGCCCTTGCCAAAACCGCAAAAGCCCTCTATGAAAATCCCATTGATTTGCATTGTCGGGTTCTGGAGAAGCACATATGATCATTGCAGGCCTTACGGGAGGGATTGCGACCGGCAAGACGACGGTGGCGGCATTTCTCAGACAGGCGGGCGCCGTCATCATCGATGCGGACCGCATCGCCCGCGATGCGGTCCGCCAGGGGCTCCCGGCATGGCGGAACATCGTCGAATCATTTGGAAGGGAGATCCTCCAGGAGGATGGAGAGATCCACCGGGAAAAACTGGGGCGGATCATTTTTCACGATGCCGGCCGGAAGGAGACATTGAACCAGATCGTGCATCCATTCGTCTTCGAAGGCATGGCGGATCAGATGAAAAAAATTCAGGAGGCCGACCCCGATGCCGTTGTCATCCAGGATATCCCCCTGCTTTTTGAGGCCGGCATGCACCACCGGCTGCCCAGAATCATTGTGGTCTACATCCCGGAGCCCCTTCAAATCGCCCGCCTCATGGAACGAAACCATTTGTCCGAAGCGGATGCCATGGCGCGAATCCGCAGTCAGATTTCCATTGAAGAGAAAAAAAAACGGGCGGATATCCTGATCGACAATTCCGGAACCCTTGACCAGACGCGGTCAAGGAGCCTTGAGGTGTATGCGCTGTTGAAACAGTCCGTTCCCGTGGACCGAGCCAAATCGGAACGTAACGCATGAAATTCATTGCAGACCTGCATGTTCACTCCAGGTATTCGCGCGCGACCGCCAGAAACCTCGATTTGGAAGGGCTTTACATCAGCGCCAGACGCAAGGGGATCACCCTTGTCGCCACGGGGGATTTCACCCATCCGGTCTGGTTTCAAGAGCTCCGGGAAAAGCTGGTCCCGGCCGAACCGGGATTGTTCGCATTGAGGGACGACATCCGTCGAGGCTGCGATGCCGAGCTCCCCGCATCCTGCCCCGGATCGGTCCGCTTCATCCTGGAGAGCGAGATCAGCAATATCTACAAAAAAAACGCAACTACCCGGAAAAACCATAACCTTATCTATGTTCCGAGCTTCGAGATTGCCGAAACCCTCAACACCCGGCTGGACGCCATCGGCAATATCCGGTCGGACGGCAGGCCGATCCTGGGCCTGGATGCCAGGAACCTCCTGGAGACCCTGCTGGAATGCTCGGAAGAGGCCTTCCTGATACCGGCCCACATCTGGACGCCCTGGTTTTCACTTCTGGGGTCCAGGTCGGGGTTCGACTCCCTGGCATCCTGTTTCGAGGATCTTTCCGACAGGATATTCGCCGTGGAAACCGGCCTGTCTTCAGACCCCCCCATGAACTGGCGGGTGTCCGAACTGGACGGCCGGACCCTCGTCTCCAATTCCGATGCCCACTCCCCGTCGAACCTGGGGAGAAATGCAAACATCCTGGATGCGGACCTCTCCTTTTCCGGGCTGCGGGACGCCCTCGCCTCGGGAGACACGGCCCGATGCCTGGGGACCATCGACATGTATCCCGAGGAAGGGAAGTACCACATGGATGGTCATCGCAAATGCAGGGTGTGGCGTCATCCGTCGGAGGGGGCCAAGACCGGATACCGCTGCCCGGAATGCGGCGCGCCCATGACATTGGGGGTTCTGCATCGCGTCGAGTCCCTGGCCGACCGGCCGGAGGGCACGGTCATTCCGGACAGGCCCCCCAGCCACCATCTCATTCCCCTGACGGAGATCCTCTCCGAAATATGCGGCGCAGGAGTGAAAAGCCAGAAGGTGGCGCGCGACTGTGAAAAGGCGATCCATCACCTCGGCCCGGAACTTCATATCCTGAAGGACTGCCCCATCGATGTCATCCATCAGGCCGGCATCCCGCTCCTGGGGGAGGCCGTCCATCGCATGCGCCGGGGCCGCGTTCATATTTCCCCTGGATTTGACGGCGAATACGGTCGCATACGGGTCTTCGAGGAAGGGGAAAAGGAGGCCCTCAAGGGCCAGCAGACCCTCTTCTTTCAGGGGAGGCCGAAGCGCCCGCCCGCGGAAAAAGCATCTCCACGGATTCCCCGGCAGCCAAGCCCCGGCAGGGCAGGGGAATCATCGATCGGAGAGGGTGCGAAGCCCGTGGAGGCGCGGCCGGCTTCGCCCGGGACATCCGGTCCTTTCAGCCTGAGCGGGCTCAATGACGCTCAGGCGTCGGCCGTCCGCCACCAGGGGGGCCCCCTCCTGATCATCGCGGGGCCGGGTACCGGAAAGACGCGGACCCTCACCCATCGCATCACCCATCTCATGGCGGTCCGCAACATTTCCCCCGGGAACATCCTGGCCGTCACCTTCACCAACAAGGCCGCCCGGGAGATGAAAACCCGGCTGAAGGCCCTCCTGCCGCCGATGCCGGAGCCCCTGCAAGAATTGCCCGCCATCGGGACCTTCCACGGCTTCTGTTCCGCCATGTTGAGGGAGGCCGGCGCAGCGCCCCGCGCCATCATCGACGAGCCCGACAGGCAGCTCCTGATCCAGGCGGCTTTCGACAGACATGCCCGGCCGCTTCCCCCCGGCAGTCTCCCGGTCCGACGGGTTTCGGAGTGGATATCCCGGGCCAAGCAATACCTTCTGGGGCCGGAAGATGCCCACGCCCATCTCGCGGAGGCGGACGCCGCCCCAAACTTCAGAGGGGTCTACCGGACCTACCAGAGGATGCTCGCGGCCGAAGGGCTGATGGACTGCGACGACCTCATCATGGAAACGGTTCGGCGCCTCGAGGCGGACCCCCGTTTCCGCCGGCATCTCGTCGACCGCTTCCGGCATGTCTTGGTTGACGAGTATCAGGACGTCAACCCCGCCCAATACCGGCTCATCCGGACCCTGTGTCCGGATGACGGCAGAGAACTTTTTGTCATCGGGGATCCGGATCAGTCCATCTACGGGTTTCGGGGCGCCGATGTCGCATACTTTCAGCGCTTCATGGACGACTACCCCGGCAGCCGGGTTATCCACCTGAGCCGGAACTACCGTTCCGTGGAAGCCATCCTGGAGGCCGCCCATCATATGATCCGCCGCCACAGCCTCAACGCGCCCGGGGTCCGCGCCTACTCGGAGATCCAAGGGATGAAAACCCTCACGGTCATGGAGGCGCCCACCGACAGAAGCGAGGCCGTCGCCGTCGGCAGGCTGATCGAATCCATGGTCGGCGGTTTCGGCTTTTCCGCCATCGACTTCGGTCCCGGCGACGGGCGGCCGAATGAAAAGGACCGCGCCTTCTCCGATTTCGCCGTGCTCTATCGAAGCCACGCCCAGGGAAGCATCTTCCTCGAAACCTTTGAAAAAGCGGGGATTCCCTGCCAGATGGCCCATCGCGACAAGATATACGGGCAGCCGGGGGTGCGGGAGCTGATGTCGCTCTACAAGCTCCTTTCCGGGAGAGGAATTCTGAACGATTTTGAACGCGTCTGCCTGCTTCCCGGCCTCGGGTGGCAAAAAGAGACCCTTCGCGCCTTCAAGGCCTGGTTCTATGATCGGGATGTTTCCATGAGCGCGTTGCTCTGGGATGAGAACCGCCCGCCGGATGACATGCCCCCGGCGGTGAAACATCGCCTTAGGGCGATGAAGGAGACGCTGGGGGAATTGCGGGGCGCCATTCTGGGAAAGCCGCCCCAAGCGGCCCTGATCCACCTGAAGGAGCACACCGTGCTGCAGGAGAGGATCGCGTCCTCCCCGGACAGAACCGAGGCGATGAAGCGCCTGCTTCACAGGGCGGCGGGCATTTCGGCCGAGAGCGGCGCGGATTTTTTCGACATGGCCGCCCTGGACGCCGATGCCGACGCCCGTGACGACGCCGCCCAGAAAGTAACCCTGGCGACCTTCCACGCATCCAAGGGCCTCGAATTTCCGGTGGTTTTTATCGTCGGGTGCGAAGACGGATTTCTTCCTTTCAAAAACCGGGAAAACCGATGCGAAAACGTGGAAGAGGAGCGGCGGATCTTCTATGTCGGCATGACCCGCGCCATGGATGCCCTGTTTCTTTCCTGCGCAGGAACCCGGTTGATCCATGGAAAATCCGAAAAAAGACGTCTCTCCCCGTTTGTTTCGGACATCTCCCGCCACTTGATCGACCGGCGGGAGACAGGCGGATCCTTCCAGCCGAAGCGAAGCATTCAATTGGATCTGTTCTCCAGAAAATGATCCCGAAAGGATGGCGGAAGGTCCGGCAGGCCGGGGCAGCAAAACCGCTGCAGGCCGCCATGAAGATGGCAAGGTTTGCTTTCATGAAATCCGGCCATATTTTATCAAATTGATATGCTTCTGAACATACACCGACAGGGGGAAGCGTGTATCTGGCGCGTTATCAAGCAGAGGGGAAAACCCGTTATGCCATCCGGGAATCCTACCCGGACGACGACATGTTTCGAAGCCGAGACCTGATCGACCTCGGCGAAGACCCCGGCGCCTTTCTCCGGTACCCGGGGGGAAATGCCTTTTATGTCCACGAGGCCATCGAGGATCAGCTCCGGTCGCTGCACGTGACATACGACATGGACGAACTGGACGAGGTCTTCTGGGCCTTCGTCCGCCCGGATATCCAGAAAGCCCAGGCCTATTTTCGGCGAAGGGGCGCATCCGGCGCGAACCATCCTACGGATGACCCTTCGGAAAACCTGAATTTTCATCTCTTCGATCGGCGCCGGGTGCATTTTCTCCGGTTCGGCCAGACCGACCAGGGGCGGATCGGGATGGCTTCCCCCAAGCTCTTCAAGGGTCTCGCCCGTAAATCAAGGGATGAAATCGAACAGCACTTCATGCTGTCGGAGCAGATTCTCAAGCCCCATGAACTGAAATCCTACGTCTTTGTCATCTTCGACATTCAGCGGCATTTTTCCGAACATTTTGCCAGATCCATGCCCCAGGGGCTGGACCAGAATGCGGTCGACACCCTTTTTGTCCAGGACATCTGCCGTCTGAACCGGGACGATCGTTTCTGGGCGGATCTCCGCCTGAAAAATCACCTTCACGAATATCTCGTGAGGTATCTCGTCACATTTTTCGACAATGACTACGGCCGCAGCGGCTATCTCGAAGACCTTCTCCAGAGCTGGATGAACAGCCGCCGGGGGTTCCGTTTCCCCGAAAGGAAGCCAGCGGTCTCCTTCAAAGAGGCCGGTTCCATCTTCGGAATTTCCGAGGACGAAATGAGACGGTTATCCAAAAAAGAGCTGTCCCGTCTGTTTCGCAGGAAAGCCCAGGAGATGCACCCGGACAAGGGCGGGGATCATGATGCCTTCATCCACCTGGCGGATGCGTATCGGGAGATCAAGAACAAAAAAAAATAGGTGGCGCCCTGTCTGTCGCAAGGGGCTCACTTTGGGAAATTGGCATTGAGAGTCCATCGTTTCACGTCAATCTTGATCCTTGCGGGGATCATCGCCTTTCCGTCTTTCATCCGCGCCGTCGAAGTCGAGGTGGATGGAGATCGCCTCTCCGTGCATGCCCAGGGCGTCCCCCTCCGGGAAATCCTGGACGGGCTTGCCGCCGCCGGCATCAAAGTAACCTCCGCGCCCGAGATCAACCCCAGGATATCGGCGGAATTTAAAAACAAACCGGTTCACGAAGGGTTTGGGGCCATCCTCAATCCCTACGGGTACGTCCTTTTCTGGGAACGGAACCGGAATGGCGGAAAGCTGCGCCTGTCGGAAATCCAGGTGTTCGCTCCAGGATCCCGGACCGGGGGCGATGCCGACGGGGCGGAGACCGGATTTGCCGTGGCGAGGAATCCCGGAGACGGAACGCTTTACGTCAAAAATGAAATCCTGCTTCAGGCCCGGCCGGGCGCGGACGGCCATCTCATCGAGCGGCTCATCGCCGGCGCCGGGGGCACCATCCTTGAAAAGAACGATGTCCTGGGCATCTATCGGGCCCGCCTGCCCGACGGCATCGATATCCCTGATTTCCTGGATCAGCTCAAGGAGAAGGAAGGGCGGCTGATCGCGGAGCCGAATCATGCCCTTCCCATCCTTGCCCCGCAGTGGTCTGGGGCCGGCGCCGCGATTCCGCGGGAGACCAAAGCCGCTGCAGCCCTCCCGGACGGCGGGGGCGCTCCGATCGCGGTCCTGGATTCGGGCGTGCTCGCCGGATACGGGCTGGAGGAGAGCGTGATCGCCGCCCTGGATGCGGTTCGGCCCGAGATGCCCGTCACGGACGGCCTGGGCCACGGGACCCAGATGGCGCTGATCGCCGCCGGCATGGTCCGACCCATGGGTGCGGTGGGGGATCACGGGGCGACGCCGCCGATCATCCCGATCCGAACCTTTGACGACAACGGCATGACATCCAACTTCGCCGTCATGCGGGGGATTGATTTCGCGGTTCAGAATGGGGCGAGGGTTCTGAGCATGAGCTGGGGCTCTGAAACGCCGAGCCGATTTCTGGAAGAGGCCCTGAATTACGCCGACAGCCGGGGGCTTATCGTCGTGGCTTCGGCGGGGAACGAACCCACTGGAAAGCCTGTCTATCCCGCAGCCTACCCCTCGGTGCTGGGGGTGGGCGCCCTGGCTCCGGATGGGACCCGCTGGCGGCAGTCCAATTACGGCAGCTTTGTTTCGGTTGCGGCCCCCGGCTATGCCAACCTGCCCGTGGGATACAGGGGCGAGGCCGGCCTCTACGCGGGGACGTCCGTGGCCGCCGCATACGTCTCCAACGTCATATCCGGTCTGTTATCGGAGAACCCCGATTGGAAAAAGGCGGATGTAATGAACTATCTTAAAAAGAATCAATGAAATCGGAAAGGCTTGATGGCGGGCCTGCAAGCGATGGGCCTCCTGACGGATCATCGGCCGCCCGGGTCTTTCACGCGCTCCGGGTGGACGATCTGGTTGCGGCGAGGACCGTCTGGATCCTGTCAAGCCATTTGCATTCCGTCATGCATTCAGGAAATTCTTCCCTGTCCTTGCAATTCTTGCAGGGGCTTTTCATTAATGTGCCGACTTCAAAATCGAATCTGAATTTGTAGATGGTCATAAGGTTTCGTCGATCCGGGCACGGTGTCTCAACGGGTATGACCGTGCCGATGAGCTGTGAAAGCTGTTTTCAAGTTAATGTCCGAGTATTGATGCGTCCGCAAAAAGTCGATTTCCAGACGGTTTGGCAAACAGGCCGAGATCAAGACTTGCGAATCCCGAGGAATGCAGTATACTTACAGTACGCCGCAGGAGCGATGGATGAAGCGTAACGCAGATATCGGCCTTTTTGCGAAACCGTCAATATTTACCATGTAAAAGTCATTCTGGCAAGGCAAAGAGAATGACCGCACCGCCGGGAGCGCCTTGCGAAGACCCTTTCAGACATTCCCACATGCGTCCGCCCTGTAAATATTTTTTCAGCCGATTGATCTTTCAAAACCTTTTTGGTATACGTTCAAATTTCCAATAAACGATCCTTCATAGATCTTCATCCCGAGGAAGAATGGTCGCCGGCCCTTCTCGCGACATCCCCCGGGCACAGGCCAGGCGGAAAGCCCATCGGATGCTGGACGGGATGGACGGATCACATCATTGATCACTTCAAGGAGACATCTTTCATGAACGCCGTCAAATCCCTTTCCCGCCGGACACTCTTCTGGGTCCTGTTTTTCAGCCTGATACTCTGGCTGGTGATCGATGCGGCCATCTACGTCGCGATCCATATCGTTTCCCTGAAATTATCGGTGCTGGGGGGGGATGCGGGGATTGCGGATTACCGGGAACTGGTGCTGCAGTTCAGGGCCTGGCTCGACATGATTGCCGATTTCTACATCCCTGTTTCCGTCTTCCTCGCCCTGGGGTTTGCCGTCCTGCTGTGGCTGTGCCTGAGGCTTTCCTTCTCCGGCGCGCTCCGAAAGGCCGGCGGCGCATCAGCCGAACGGCCGCCGTCGGATGTCTCCGCCCGCAAGGCCGCTCCGGAGGTTTTCGACCCGGCAACCCTGAGGATGAATCAGGAGCGCCTCTATCTCCATCTGTTCTCGCTGCTGCAGCGGGAAGGGCGGCTCATGGATTTCCTTGCCGAGGAGATCGAAGGCTACACCGACGGGGACATCGGCGCCGCCGCCCGCAACATCCATGAAAACTGCCGGAAAATCGTCGACAAGTATATCGTTCCGCAATCCATCCTGTCTGATGAAGAGGACAGCGAGATTACGATTGCACCCGGCTTCGATCCCAACGCCGTCAAACTGACCGGTAATGTCACGGGAAATCCTCCGTTCAAAGGGATTTTGCGACACAAAGGCTGGAAAGCCGAGAAAATCGGGATGCCGACCCTGTCCGGCGACCGGGACCCGCGCATCATCGCCCCGGCCGAGGTCGAAATCTTATAACCCACCGAAGGGCGAAAGCCCGTTCGCTCGGGAACCCGATTCCCCCGCCCGAGACGATTCCATGGTCACATGAGGAGGCTATCATTGTCAGATCCTGTCTATATTGTCGGCATTGATTTGGGCACAACCAACAGCGTCGTCGCCTATACCGAGACGAACCTCAAGAAGGGTCAAAAACCGGATATCCGCGTCCTGGAGATTCCCCAGCTAACCGACGCCGGGGTTGTGGAAAAACAGAGCATCCTCCCGTCGTTCATCCTCCTGCCCGGCCCCCACGACGTTCCGCGGGACGCCCTCCGGCTCCCCTGGTCGGAGGACAATACCCTGGCCGTCGGACAGTTCGCCAAAAACAGGGGGGCGGAGCTGCCCCAGAAGCTGATCGCCTCCTCCAAATCCTGGCTGTGTCATACCTGGGTGGACCGAAACAAGCCGATCCTCCCCTGGGAAGGCCCCGATGATCTCGACAAACTCTCTCCGGTGGCCGCGGCGGCGGAGATTCTCAAACATATTCGGGATGCATGGGATTACGCCATGGCGGCCGGGGACGACAGCCTCCGCATCGAGCAGCAGGAGGTTCTCCTGACCGTGCCGGCGTCATTTGACGCGGTGGCCAGGGATCTCACCGTGAAGGCGGCTGAAATGGCGGGGCTGACCCGGATCACCCTGCTGGAGGAGCCCCAGGCGGCCTTTTACGCATGGATCGAATCATCTGAGGAAAAATGGCGGGAGAATGTCCACAAAGGCGACCTCGTCCTGGTTTTCGACGTGGGCGGCGGCACCTCCGACTTCAGCCTGATTCAGGTGGACGAGGCCGGCGGCGAGCTGTCGCTCGAACGGATCGCCGTGGGGGATCATCTTCTGGTGGGGGGCGACAACATGGATCTGACCCTGGCCTATGCCGCCTCCCAGAAATTGCCCGGCAAGAAGAAAGCGCCGGATGCCTGGCAGATGCGCAGCCTCTGGCACGCCTGCCGGAAGGCGAAGGAGACCCTCCTCTCGGATGCCGATATCGAGGAGTATACCCTAACGGTTCTGGGGCGGGGGAGCAAGCTGATCGGCGGCACCCAGAAGGTCTCCCTGGACCGTGAGACCGTCCAGAAGATTCTCCTTGACGGCTTTTTCCCCCAGTGCGGCCTGGACGCGGTTCCGGAGGCAAAGCAAAGATTCGGGATTCAGGAGGTCGGGCTGGCATACGAGGCCGACCCGGGAATCACCCGGCATCTGGCCCATTTTCTCCACCGCCAGCAAAAGGATGGCGGCGGGCGCCATCGCCTGCCGACGGCGGTGTTGTTCAACGGCGGCGTCATGAAGGCGGAGGCCCTTCGCCGGCACCTGGTGGGGATCATGTCCTCCTGGGCGCCGTCCGATGCCGCCATCCGCGAAATTCCGACGCGGGATTTCGACCTCAGCGTGGCCCGGGGAGCAGCCTATTACGGCCTTGCCCGCAGGGGGGAAGGCGTTCGCATCCGGGGCGGGCTCAACAAGACCTATTACATCGGCGTCGCGGCATCCCTGCCGGCGGTGCCGGGTATGCCCGTTCCCATCAAGGCCCTCTGCGTCGCACCGTTCGGCATGGAGGAGGGGACTGAGGCGGCCCTGGCAAATCAGGAGTTCGTCCTCGTGGTCGGCGAGCCCGTAAAATTCGATTTTCTGGGATCCTCCGTCAGAATCGAAGACACGATCGGTCAGGTGGTTGAAGAGTGGGAAGATGACATCGAGGAGATCACGACGATGGAAACCACCCTGAGCGGCGACACCGGCACGGCGATCCCCGTGATTCTGGAGATTCGGGTGACCGAGATCGGCACCCTCGAAATCTGGTGCGTCTCGAAGGTCGAGCCGGACCGGCGCTGGAAGCTCGAATTCAATGTGCGGGAGCAGGCCTCGGCTGAATCATTTTAGGATGTTCCGGCTTTTGATGGCGGATGTTCGATCCGCCTGACGGCGCAGTCGAGGGCCATGGTTTTTTCGCAGCCCCCCGCGGCATCCGGGGTGTGCGCCGAAGGGGCTCCCGCGGTCGGCGCCGCCGGCTCTCCGGTGATCACGCCCCATTCGGGCTTGTGCATGCCATAGAGGACCGTGTTGAACATCACCCCGAGGAGGTCATCCGCCTGGACGATGGGTTTGGGCACTCCAAGGCGATCCAGGAACGTCTCCATCCTTTCCCGGTCCCGCTTCAGCTTCACCAGCCCGTTCAACACGCCAAGGACCTTCTTCCGGGCGGCCTCGGGAAGCCCCTTCTCGTTCGCCCCTTTTTCCCACCGGTTCCGCCACTGGACCAGTTTCTCACCGGAAGCATTTGAGATGCCGTCGATATCTTTCTGGGTCAGGGATACCGACGGGTTTTTGAGCAGCACCTTCATCCATTCCCATATCGCGGTTTTGGATATTCCAATCTCCTCCGACAGCATCTCTTTGGCAGACTTGGGAATCTGGACCCTGACATCCGCAAGCACCTTCTGATGAAGACCGGTTTTCCTGCCGAACTCTCCGGCCGCGGCAGTCCAGAACACGAGGGTATATCTCCGGTAGATGTCATTCCTGGAAACATTCTTTTCCTGGGCGGCCTTCATATCCCGGATCATCATCGGCATGAGCCTGCCGGTTTCCAGGCCCAGCTGCTGCCCCGTCACGACATTGTAGATCATGGTGCTCACCGCGTGCCAGTCCTGAAGATGTAGGATCCGGGCAAGACTGGGATACATCGCCGAAAGAAAATCGTTCGGGAACAAATGGGATACGGTGGCGTAGGAAGGGGTGCCCGCCAGCATGGGTTGAGGAATATCATCCCCGCTCCCTTGATAAAAGACAACGGAGGTCTCAAAATCGATCAGCCCGATGGAATACTTTTCGGGCGTTTCAAGCAGAAAGGGCTCTCCGGACAAATCCCCCGCGATGAAGACGTTGTCCGGCTTGAGATCCCTCACGGCGGTCTTCTTGCGCTTCAGGACCGCAAGATTCCCCAGGAGGTTTGTAATGATGCCTCCCATGCGGGCCCGGTTTTGGACGAACAGCTTCCGGCTGGTGTGCCTTCGCATCGCTTTTCGGTAGGCGTCGATCACGTCGGGATCGGTCTCCATGATGTGTTTGATCAACCCGTTGAGGTCATCGACGAATCCGGGGGGGACCTGCTCGCCACCCTGATTCACGGGCTTTCCGGCAAGGTGGGAGAGGAACCAGTCCTTCCTGCTGAAACTTGAAACGGGAGAGATGGCATGATCCCGCTCCAGGCGACGGAGCGCCTCTTCATAGGCCCCGTAGAGGCCGTCCAGGGCAAAAAAGACGCCGCCGTCGTTCCCGTAGATCTCCTCGAACAACATGGGATTGCCTAAAATCTCGGTCTGGGTTGATATCTCCCGCCGCACCGCCTGGCGGATATCGTGCATCCGGGTGATAATCTGCTTCAGAAAGCTGTACCGGGACAAATTCATGAAAAAAGCAAAGGCGTCTCCTATCTTTAAATATTTCTCAAAAATCGGGAGAATCCGTATTTTCTGATAGCAGCGCTCCTCGAACCGCATGAAGTCGGTGTCGAGTTCATTGGAGAATGGCGGAATCTTGCGCAGGATGGCGGAGAGGCTGGGCGTCACGCACCGGATATCGGGTTCGAGGTGCTGGGCGATCCTGCGCTCCGCCTGGATCGATTCGACATATTTGGCAAAATCGGTAATGGGCGAGGGCGGCATCTTGATGACGATCATGTCGTCATAAATCACCTTGAAGCATTTGCTTTTGCTGCCGCTCTCCTCGCCCAGGGGGCTGATCGTCATCCGCCGGGATATCCATTGATCCTCTCCCTTGACGCGCAGCTCGAAAATCTGATCGGCCGCCGCATCCTCCTCGGATATCATGCGGTATTGCCCCGCCCGTCCGGGCAGATTCATCTGAAGCTTGAAAATGTTCAGGAAGAACTCGACAATCCCTCTTTTCTCTGAACTCATCATCCGGCGATCCTCCCAAAGAATGTGCGTTTTCCGGCAGGAATCATCTGAGCATGGTGATATTGGGTCTTGCGGCGATCTCGGGCGCCGTCTCAAAAAAGGCCGTGACGGCGTTTCTGAGCGCTTCGATCGTCTTCGCCCGGTGGACCAGCGAAAAAAAGGTGTGTCCGAACTTGAAATTCGCGGCAAAATAGCCGGAGAACTTGCAGTACCTGCGCATCGCCGTCGGGGCGTCAAAATGCTTGAGCAGCAGATCGATGAGCCCAAGGGCGCAGCGCCGGTAGATGCAGGCGTCCGGCGCGAAGCCGTCCGTCCATTGAGCGAAGGTCCATGGACGCGCTACCGCAAGCCTTCCAACGGCAACGCCGTCGCATTCGGTTTCGGAGACCATTCTTTCACAATCCCGTAGGTCGAAGACATTTCCGTTTCCAAAAACAGGGATGGAGACCGCGGATTTCACCTTTCCGATATAGGCCCACTTGGGCTGACGGCTCCTTCGGTCGGGTGCGACGCGGGGATGAAAGGTCAGGGCATCCGCCCCTTCGTCCGCAAACCGCCGGGCCATATCCACAGCGCCCGCCACATCATCGTGCCATCCGGTCCGATATTTGACAAACAGGGGAAGGGGAACGGCCTTTCGCACCGCCGAGACGATCTTCCCGGCCCGGACGGGATCCTTGAGGAGCGCGGCCCCGCAATTGTGCTTGCACACGACGGCGACGGAACATCCGAAATTGATGTCGACCCCCATGAACCCATCGGCCGCGACCCTTTCTGCGGCCCGGGCCATGATCTCCGGGTCGTCTCCGTAGAGCTGGCATACGAGATGCGGCAGCTCTTCTTTTCGCCACATGAATCCCGAACGGGCCGGGCCGCCGCCCGATGCCACCCCGCGGGATCCCGCCATTTCCGAAAAGAGGAGGCCGAAGCCGCCGAAGCCTGAGATCAGTTCCCGGAACGCTACATTTCCCAGTTTGGACAGCGGTGCGAGGAAAAGCCGCTTGGGAATGACAGCTCGGCCGACCCGGAGGGGGCGATTGAAAAAAACGCCCGGATCCCAGCCCGGATCCTGCGGCGATCCCGCCTCAGATGCGGCGTCCTGGTGTCGTGGTGTCATAACAGCTTATTCCCATGTGTCTGCGCGGTTGACGAACAGCGTCATCATCGTTCAAACGGTCGACCCGATCAAGGGGATCATGGACCCGCGGGATGTCATGCCGGAACGGACGCCTTGTATATCTTCCCCCGGCCGCGGAGGGTGTATCGATCGACTCCCCCGGGGATCAGCACCGAGCCTCCCCGGGGCAGGAAGGTCCGCCGCCGGGAGTCGTCAACAGCAATATCGATGTCGCCGTCCACGCACAACAGGATTTCGACCCCGTCACTCCCCATGGGGATGCCGTCGGGGCCCTCCGGCACATAGATGACCGAGAGCTGGAATTCCACCGCGCCGGTCGGATAAACAGCCTCCTGCGCGCTTACCGTTCGTGGGGCGATAAGCTCCAGCGGGCGAGGCTCGGTGTTCAGGATGCCGAGCAGTTCCTCGACGTCGATATGCTTTGAGGTGAGGCCGCCTCTCAGCACGTTATCCGAATTGGCCATCAGCTCGATCCCCACCCCGTCAAGATAGGCGTGAAGCTCCCCCGCCGGCAAAAACAGTGCCTGGCCCGGGTCGAGGCAAAAGAGATTCAGGAATGCCGGGGACAAAACACTGATGTCGTCCCGGCAGGTCTCGTGGAGTGCTGAAATCCACCTGAAAACCGGGTGCTCCGCTGCGCGGGCGGCGGCATTGGCCAGGCCTTCTTTCAGAATGGCTTGCCCTGCGTCTGCCGGACAGGCCATGAGGCTTCTGTAGAACCGCCTGAAAGCGCTGAAAGGCGGGTCTTTCCGAAGGCCTTCGATTTCCATCGCCAAGGTTGCGGGGCACAGGCGTTCCAGAAAGAACGAGGCTTCGGAAACGTCCCTGAATCCGCAGAGCCCCCAGAACGGCGTGAGCGCGCAAATGCATTCGGGTTTGTGGTTGGGGTCCCGATAATTCCGGTTGGGTGCGTCCAGAGGGATTTTCTTCAGGTTCTCGGCCCGGAACCCATCTTCGGCCTGAGACCGGTTGGGATGGGCCTGAATCGACAGGGGGGCGGCAGCGGCCAGAATTTTAAACAGAAAAGGAAGCGCGCCTCCGAAAGCCCCGGCGACCCTTTTACCGAGAATGCCATCGGGATACCGCTCGATGGCCAGGTTCAGCGGGATCCATTCACCGCTTATCTCGATCTTCGACGGGGCTTTGGGATGGGCACCCATCCACAATTCCGCCTGGGGCATGCCGGAGGGCGGCACCCCCAGCATTTCCGGGATCGCCGTGGGGGAGCCCCACGGATATCTCTGAATTTCATTTTCCAGGACGAAGATCTTCTTGAACATCACACTTTCACCCTGCTGCCGGTCCATGGGTTCATCGGGTCGTCCGACCGCTTCCATCGGGGACAGTATCACAAGGCGCCGTCCGATGACAAACGACGATTATTAATGATTGAAAAAGGGTTGGGATTATGATATCAAAACGCCCGAATTCAGTAAGCTATCTGTAAGTTATAATTTCGGTCCAAACCGTTAATCAACCAAATCTAAGGAGATCGCCATGCAGAAGAGATTACTGGGTATTGCTGTATGTCTGATGGCCGTAATGCTCATCTCTCCGGTCGCCTGGGGCAAAACCGTGAAAATCGGTTTCAACATCCCCCTGACCGGAGATATTCCCAAGGTCGGTGAGGAATCCAAATTTGCCGGTGAAATGCTCAAGGAAGACATCAACGGCGCAGGAGGGATTGACATCGGCGGCGAAAAATACATGCTCGAGTTCATTTACGAAGACAATGAATCCAAAGCCGAATCCGCCGTCTCTGCTGCCCTGAAGCTGATCGAAAGAGATCAGGTCCTGGCCATCGTGGGCCCCAATTCCAGCAAGCAGGCCGTTCCCGCGGGCCAGGTATGCGATGACAACCGCACCCCGATGATCTCCCCCTGGTCCACCAATCCGGACACCACCAAGGACCGCCCCTGGGTGTTCCGGGCGGCGTTCCTGGATCCGTTTCAGGGGCCGGTGGCGGCCGATTTTGCCATAAAACAGTTCAAGGCGAAAACGGCGGCCGTCCTGTTCGCCCTGGCCAACGACTACAGCAAGGGACTCGCGGAGATCTTCAAGGCCGACTTCGAGAAGAAGAGCGGGGCCGGCTCCGTCGTCGCCTATGAAAGCTACGGCGACAAGGACCAGGATTTCAGCGCCCAGTTGACCAAGATCATCGCGGCCAAACCCGATTTCATCTTTCTTCCCAACAACTATAACGAGGTCGCCCTCATCGTCAAGCAGGCCCATGACCTGGGATGGACCGGGCCGTTCATGGGCGCCGACGCATGGGGCAATTCCGAGTTGATGACGCTCTGCGGCGACGACTGCAAGGGGCACTATTTTTCGACCCATTACGCAGCCGCGGGCGCGACCGGCGCCACCAAGGAGTTTATCGACCGATACCAGAAAAAATACGGATATCAGCCGGCGGATGTCGCCGCGCTGACCTGGGACGCCACCCGCATCGTCTTGAAGAGCATCCAGGACATGGGCAAAATCACCGGAAAGATCACGGATGATCGAAAAAATCTTCGGGAGGCCATGGCAAATATTGCCGAGTTCGACGGCATCACCGGCAAGATGAAATTTGACGCCCAGGGAGACCCCATCAAATGCGCCGTCGTAGTCAAGATCAGCGACGCCGGGGAATTTGTATTCACCGAATCCGTCTGCCCGTAATCGGACGGTTCGGCCAGGATCCATGCAAAACCATCTTTGTGAAACCATCTTATTGACAAGTTTGGGGCTTCGGGTGTCCTGAAAATGGATACCGAAAAGGAGAGTTGAAGACGGATTTCCGAATCTGACGTTCCTGTTGAGGCGGCGCTGGTGTTCTTTTTCCTGCAGATCGCGGTCCTTGTGCGGATCTCGGCCGATGTGGAATCTCTGATGCGGCGGGTGGTCATTTGATCCGATATTCGAGCGATATTCCTTTTGATCCCGTATCTCAAGCGCAGGTTGTGCGAGATCGACGGCGGCATCTGTTTCGGTTGCTGAATTTACAAAGGAGATCCGCTCCACCTCTCCCTTGCCCCAAAATTTTTTTTTCGCTGAACGACCATCTTTTCATGCGGCATTTCAGTCGGCATGTTGCACTCACCCCTGAGGCTGTGCCCGATCGCAAGGACCCTGCGTGTTCGATAGCATCATTCAAAACCTCTTCAACGCGCTTCAGTGGGGGAGCTTCTATTCCCTGATCGCCCTGGGATATACCCTGGTCTACGGCGTACTGACGCTGATCAACTTTGCCCACGGCGACATCTTCATGGTCGGGGCCTACATCTCATTTTTCGTCGCCACATTTTTCCTGACAGCCCTGAACCTCCCGGGATGGGTGGTGCTGGCCATGAGCATCCCCCTCACCATGATCCTGACGGCGTGCGTCGGCGTGACCCTGGAGCGGATCGCCTATCGCCCGCTGCGCCGGAAAGGCGCCAACCGCCTCTATGTGGTCATTACGGCATTGATGTGCGGCCTGATCCTGGAAAACGGCAATCTGGCGCTCCTGGGGGCCAGCCGAAAAAGTTTTCCGGAAATGATCGAAAAGGTGGTGTACACCATCGGGATGGTCAGCCTGACCAACCTGAAAATCGCCGTGATTTTTTCGGCAATTCTCGTGTTTGTCCTGCTCCAGTTCATCGTCACCAAAACCCGTATCGGGATGGCCATGCGGGCCATATCCTACGACAAGTTCGCCGTCCCCCTGATGGGGATTCCCATCGATGCCGTGATCGTTTTCACGTTCATTCTGGGCTCGTCCATGGCGGGGCTCGCGGGCCTGCTCTATTCCATGTCCTACCCCATCCTCGACCCTTACATGGGCGCCCTGATCGGCTGGAAGGCCTTCATCGCGGCGGTGGTCGGAGGCATCGGGGATATCCGGGGAGCGTTTCTCGGCGGCTTTTTGCTGGGATTTGTGGAGATCCTCGTGGTTGCCTTCTTCCCCTCCACGTTCAGGGACCTCATCGCCTTTTCCATTTTGATGATCATCCTTGTCTATAAGCCCACCGGTCTTTTCGGTGTGGCGAAAACCACAAAGATATAGAGCCGGCGATGCAACGATTTTCCGTACCCCTGCTGCTGATGCTGCTTTTCGGCACCCTGGTCGCCGCTTCCCATGCCGGATGGATGGATTTATACATTCAATCCGTCATCATGTTCATCGGCATCAACATCATCCTTTCGGCCAGCCTCAACATCGTCAACGGGTACATGGGGGAGTTCGCCTGCGGCCATGCCGCGTTCATGGCCATCGGCGCCTATGTCGCCTCCATCCTGAACATACTGCTCTTCACCAAGGATAAATTCTTCGGGCCGCCCATGCTGCCCCCGGAGCTGGCGCTGTACTGCTTTCCCCTCGTGATCCTGGCGGGCGCCGTCGCAGCCGCCCTTGCCGGCATGCTGGTCGCGATCCCCTCCTTTAAGATCCGCGGGGATTACCTGGCCATCATCACCATCGCCGCCAATTTCATCGTCACCAGCACCATCATCAACATGAGCGCCATTGGCGGAGCCCGCGGGTTCATGGGGATGAAAAAGATCGTCTTCGCCATGGAGGATGTCATCGCTCTTCCCTGGATGCTGATCTGGGTCCTCCTGGGAACGACCTTCAGCGTATGGCTGATCCGGCGCTATGTGTCCTCCACCTACGGGAAGGGGATCATCGCCATCCATCAGGATGAGATCGCGGCGGAGATCATGGGCGTCAACACCAACCGCATGAAGCTCATGGCGTTCATGATTTCATCCGGCCTGGCCGGCCTGGCCGGGGGGCTCTTCGCCCATATCCTGGGATATATCAATCCAGGATCATTCGGCATCCTCAAATCAACCGAATGTCTGGTCATGGTTTACCTGGGCGGTATGGGCTCCCTGAGCGGGTCGGTTATTTCCGCCATCCTGTTCACCCTTCTGTTGGAGGGGCTTCGGTTCGTCATCCCCTGGATCAACAGCGGCCTTCACTGGCTTCACCTCCTCCCGGATACCTACGAGGTCAGCCAGGTGTGGAAATGGGTGATCATCCCCCTGATCCTGGTGCTCCTCATGCAATTCCGGCCTGAAGGCATCATGGGGAACAAGGAGCTGCCCGACATTTTTCCCCGTCTCAAAAAATGGTATTGTTTTAGATAAAGGGCAGCGGCATGTCTCTATTGGAAATCCAAGGCCTGACCCAGAATTTCGGGGGTCTTTGCGCATTATCCGACTTTTCCATCCGTTTCGAAGGCGGGGAGCTGACGGGGCTGATCGGCCCGAACGGCGCGGGCAAAACCACCGTATTCAACCTGACCAGCGGGTTCTACAGCCCTTCCGGAGGCGACATCCGCTTCAAGGACCGCAGCATCATCGGGCTCAAGCCCCATCAGATCACCGGCATGGGCGTGGCCAGGACCTTCCAGAATATCCGCCTCTGGAACGAAATGACCGTGCTGGACAACATCCGGATATCCCAGCACTACAATATGGGATATTCCCTGTGGGATGCCCTGGCAAGGACCGGCGCCTACGGAAATGGCGAACGGAAGATCCATCACACGGCCATGGAGATGCTGGACGCCCTGAACCTCGGCCAGTATGCCGGGGAGTTCCCGAAAAACCTTCCTTACGGCATCCAGAGAAAGGTGGAAATCGCCCGCGCGCTCTCCATCAAACCGTCCCTGCTGCTTCTCGACGAACCGGCCGCCGGGCTCAATTCCTCGGACATCCAGGGATTGATTCAGATGATCCGGTGGATCCACGAAACCTTTGATGTCACCATCTGGATGATTGAGCATCAAATGGCCGTCGTCATGAATCTCTGTTCATGGATCAAGGTCATAGACTTCGGCGTCACCATCGCGGAGGGGACCCCCGAGGAGATTCAGAACAATCCCGCCGTCATCAAGGCCTATCTGGGGGATGATAATATCTGATGCTGCTTGAAATCAAGGACCTGGTCGTCAAATACGGAAACATCGAGGCCCTTCACGGCATCTCGTTCCATGTCAACGAAGGAGAGATCGTCACCCTGATCGGCGCCAACGGCGCGGGCAAGACCACGACGCTTCACGCCATCACGCGGCTGCCCCCGCCAGAGGGCCCCAAAATCTCCTCCGGCGACATCCGCTACAATGGAAAGAGCATCCAGGGGGTCGAAGCCCACAACATCGTCCGGGATTACCACATCGCCCTTGCGCCCGAGGGCCGCCATATCTTCGGGAACCTGACCGTCGAGGAGAACCTGAAGCTCGCGACCTTCTCGCGAAAGGACCCGGACGGGATCCAAAAGGATTATCAGCGGGTCTACGAACTCTTTCCCCGTCTGGTGGAACGCCGCACCCAGCGGAGCGAATCCCTGAGCGGCGGGGAACAGCAGATGCTGGCCGTTGGACGCGCCCTGATGACCGGCTGCAGGGTCATCCTGCTGGATGAACCTTCCATGGGGCTTGCGCCGCTTCTGATGTACGACATGTTCCGGACCCTACGGCAGTTGAACGAGCAGGGCATGACGATCCTGCTCATCGAACAGAATGCCCGGCTCGCCCTGAAATTTGCCCATCGCGCCTATGTGCTGGATACCGGTGAAATCGTCATGGAGGGCACCGCCGATGCCCTGGCCGGGAATCCGGAAATCCGGAAGGCCTACCTTGGATAGGCGCAAATATGATGGGACAGGCCGCTTGAAACACCCGTGCCCGCTGCCTGCGGGCGACCCCGATCTCCTGCGGGAGGGTCCGCTGAAGTGGGGGAGGGGATGGCTGGCCGTTTCAAAGCCGACCGGCATCAGCCTTCATAATGACCCCGGACACGACCTCCTGTCTGCAATGGCGCAATATGTCGAAACCCATGGCGAACTGGCCGAAGCGATGGGGTATGATGCCGGATTCGGCATTCATCTGCCTCACCGCCTGGACAAGGAAACGAGCGGCATCGTCATCATGGCCTGCGCAGAGGCGGCGCACAGATGGATTTCACGGCAGTTCGAAGAAAAGCGCGTTGTCAAAGAATACAACGCGATTGTACACGGGGACCTCGCCATTCCGCAGGGGGCCTTGTGGGGGGAGTGGGCCTGGCCGCTGTCGAAGACCGCGGGCGGGCGGTCAAATCCGGCGGGAACGGGAAAAAAAGTCCACTGCCTGACCCGATACAGGAGCCTCTGCCACAGCCCGCGCTACACCCTGATCGCTTGCGAACCGGTTACCGGACGCATGCACCAGATCCGCCGCCACGCCAGGATGGCCGGCCATGCCGTGGTCGGGGACGCCCGCTACGGCACCCCGCAATCCATCCGGCACTTGAAAAGCATGGGCTTCAGCAGGCTGGCGCTCCACGCCGCGTCCATCACTCTTGTGCTGCCCGAAACAGCATCACCCGCCACCCTGGCATCTCCGGGTCTCCCCGTCGAGATGATTCGGCTCATGGAACAGGATCTGGCCGGGAAGCAAGCCGGGGACGGCGTCATCGGGTGACCTCATCGATCCAGCCCAGGTACGCCTTCAACCCGTCTTCGATGGGAACCCGGACGATTTCGGGGACCTCATAGGGGTGGTGCCGGACAACATGGGTTTCCAGCATGGGATAGAGATCCTGCCGGGTTTTAATGAGCAGAAGGACCTCTGGCGCCTGGTTGAGGGTGCCCTTCCAGACGTAAAAGCTTGTTATTTCTGATAGTTGAACACATGCGGCCAGGCGCTTTTCCAAAATCCCGGCTGCAAGCCCCTCGGCATCGGCACGGGAAGCGCACGTAACGGTTACGAGACAATACCCAGACATAACAATCCTTTTTGCTGGCAGTGAACAACAACCGCGGCGCTTTTCTTCTCAAATCGCCGGCGGCAGTAAAGCCGCAATCCATCGGAATCCTCCCGGAGGAATGCATGTCCGGAAAGAAATTTTGGGAATACAAGTTGCTTGAAGAGCTCACCCCGACCGAATGGGAGACCCTCTGCGATGGATGCGGCCGATGCTGCCTGCACAAGCTCGAAGCCACGGACACGGGCGAAGTCTCTTACACGAGTGTTGCCTGCAGGCTCCTCGATCTTTATGGATGCCGCTGCAAAGCCTATGCGGACCGGGCCCTGCTGATTTCGGATTGCCTCACGCTGACGCCGGCGCTTGTATCCGAATGCACCTGGCTCCCCCCGACCTGCGCCTATCGCCGCATTCTGGAAGGCCGCCCCTTGCCCTGGTGGCATCCCCTGATATCAGGCAGTTCCGAAACCGTCCATGATGCGGGCATCTCCCTGAGAGACAAGGCGGTTTCGGAAATATACGTCGATACCGACGACCTCGATCCCTATATCATTCCCGAAGACGTATGGCGCGGCGGCGGATCCCTGTCATCCTGAATGCCGACCGCCTTGCGCCCCTATTTCTGAACGACGATCTTCTGCCCGGGCTGAATGATCGTCTGCTCTGAAAAGCCGTTGATGGCGTTGAGCTGCGCCAGGGTCAGCCCATACTGCCGCGCGATACTGTACCGGGTGTCCCCTGGGGCGACAAGATGGTATTTCGCGGACTTGGCGGGTGCCTGTTTTGTCTCGGCAGGCTCTTTTTTCAGGGCCGGGGTCGGCTGCTTGGCCGCAATCTCTTTTTTCGGCGCCGGGACGGCGGCCGGTTTCGTTGATGCAGCCTGTTTCGTTGACGCAGCCTGTTTCGGCGCTGAAGTGGCCTCCTGCCTCCGTGAAGAAGCCTGTTTCGGTGCTGAATTGGCCGCCTGCTTCCGTGAGGACTCTCGCTTGGGCGGCGGTGCGGTAAACCCCACCACGCGCTCCTCCAGATTCCCCTGGCGCTTGTCGATATAGTCTATTTTTTTCTGAATTCCGGCTATCTGATCGGTTATGGACTGGACGTGCACCTCGTACTCCGACAATGCGTCGGCAGGGATCTCGGAGGGTTCGGCGGGGGGCGGGGCCGCCATGGTGCTCTCCAGCCGGCTTTCAAGCGCCGCGATCCGGGTTTCCATGCGGGCGACAGCCTCATCGAGCGCCGTGTTTTCATCCGGCGCCTCGCGGCCCGGAATCAGCACAATCATGCAGATGATCAGTGTCAAAATACCCGCGCCTGCTAAGATGGCAGGCATTCCAATGTCGTAGTTACTGATTTTAAACGATTTCATTTTTTCCTCGAAGCAGATGGAAGAGAGTATTCATATCGGTTCAGGTTGCTCGACAGGCGATCTTGTTGTCTTGCAACATAATCTTTTATTTTATCAGAGTTTTTAACCGTTAACAATATCATACTCAAAAAATTGTCCAATAATTGGACGCCATTGGCACCGGGGTCGGGCCCTGCATGCCGTCACGCCGTATTTACCCGGGCAGTGGATTATGGTATGGAAAATCAACGCAACCCACATGAAGCATTCCTGGAGAAGCCATATGCGAATCGGCCTGGGACACGATGTCCATCAACTGGTGCCTGACCGAAAACTGATCATCGGCGGCGTCGCCATCCCCTTCGAAAAGGGGCTGCTCGGTCACTCGGACGCGGATGTCCTGCTCCATGCCATCTGCGATGCCCTTTTGGGCGCTGCGGGCCTGGGGGATATCGGCCGTCATTTCCCGGATACGGACCCGGCCTACAAGGATATCGACAGCATGAAGCTGCTCAGGGCAACCTACGACATGGTCATCCGGCAAGGCCTGAACCTCGTCAACATCGACGCGACGATTTTTGCACAGGCGCCGAAAATGGCGCCTTACCGAAACCGGATGATCCGGAACATCTCCTCCGCCTTGGGGGTAACCGAGGATCGCATCAACATCAAGGCGACCACCACCGAGGGCCTGGGCCTGATCGGCAGCGGGGAGGGGATTGCCGCCACGAGCGCCGTGCTCCTGGAATAATCCGGATCATCATGCCGCTGTTTTCCTTAACATCTGATTTTCTTCCCACGGGAGATCAGCCCGACGCCGTCGAGGCGTTATGCCGCAACATCACCGACGGAAAGCCCCATAATGTCATGCTTGGCGTGACCGGCTCGGGGAAGACCTTCACCATGGCGAACGTCATCACCCGCCTGGGGCGTCCGACCCTCGTCATGGCCCCCAACAAGACCCTCGCCGCCCAGCTCTTCAACGAGTTCAAAACCCTTTTCCCTCAAAACGCCGTCGAATATTTTGTCAGCTACTATGATTACTATCAGCCCGAAGCCTATCTTCCGGTGTCCGACACCTATATTGCCAAGGACTCCTCCATCAACGAGGAGATTGACCGCATGCGCCACTCTGCCACGGCCTCCCTGCTGCAGCGCCGCGATGTGATCGTGGTGGCAAGCGTATCCTGCATCTATGCCCTCGGCTCGCCGCAGGAATACCGCAACCAGCTGCTGCTGGTGCGCGACCGGGCAGATATGTCGCGCGACGAGTTTCTGGCGGGGCTGGTGGCCATACAGTATGAGCGCAACGATTTCGACTTTCACCGCGGTACCTTTCGCGTGCGCGGCGACAGCGTCGAGATATTTCCTTCCTACCAGCAGGATACGGCCGTGCGTGTCGAGTTTTTCGGCGACACGATCGATGCCATATCCGAGATCGACCCGCTCACGGGCAGAGTGCTGCGCGCGGCGGGGCATATGCACATCTACCCCAACAGCCACTACGTGACATCGCAGGACAATCTCAAGCGGGCGGCCGGGCTCATCCGCCGGGAGCTTGCCGGATGCATTGAGTCCTTCAAAGCAGACGGCAAGCTCATCGAGGCGCAGCGCATCAAGGAGCGGACGCTCTATGACCTTGAGATGATCGAGAACATGGGCTACTGCAACGGCATCGAGAATTATTCGCGCCACATGGACGGCCGCCTGCCCGGCGAGCCGCCATGGGTGCTGTTTGACTATTTCCCCGAGGATTTTCTGCTGATCATCGACGAGAGCCATATCTCGGTGCCGCAGATCAGGGGCATGTATTTCGGTGACCGGTCGCGCAAGCAGACGCTGATTGATTTCGGATTCCGTCTGCCGTCGGCCCTGGACAACAGGCCCCTCATGTTCGAGGAGTTTGAAAAAAAAATGAAGCAGATAGTCTATGTCTCGGCAACCCCGGCCGAGTATGAGCTTGCACAGGCAGGCGGCATAGTGGCTGAGCAGGTGATCCGGCCGACGGGCCTGATGGACCCGCAGATCGAGGTGCGGCCCGTCACCGGCCAGGTTGACAATCTGCTTGCCGAAATTCGCAGCCAGACCGCAAAGGGCGACAGAACCCTTGTCACTACGCTGACCAAGCGCATGTCTGAGGATTTGACGGACTACTACCGCGAACTCGGGGTCCGGGTCGAGTACCTGCACTCGGAGGTGGATACGCTTGAGCGAATGGAGATTCTCAGGAATCTGCGCCTCGGGAAATTCGACGTACTCATCGGCATCAACCTGCTGCGCGAGGGCCTTGACCTGCCCGAGGTGTCCCTCGTTGCCATACTTGATGCCGACAAGGAGGGCTTTCTGCGCTCGGAGCGGGCGCTGATACAGACCTGCGGCCGCACTGCCCGCAATGTGGACGGCCGCGTGATTCTGTATGCCGACGTCATGACCCGCAGCATACAAGCCACCCTGCGCGAAACCGCCCGCCGCCGCAGCATTCAGGCTGCCTATAATGTCGAGCACGGCATCACGCCCGCGTCGATCAAAAAGGACATCAGGAACATACTCGGCACGGTCTATGAGATGGATTATGTGACCGTGCCCGTGGCCGCCGAGCGGAAGGCCCTGTACAAAGCGCCGAAAGATATCCCGAAGCTGATAAAAAAATTGAAGAAGGAAATGATGGAGGCGGCGCAGAGCCTTGAGTTTGAAAAGGCAGCTGAGCTGCGCGATCAGCTCTATGAGCTTGAGCGGCAGGAGCTGGAGTTGCGCTAGCAGGTTGTTGAAAAACGCCCATCTGTCCCGCTGGAGCGGGATTGCGCTCATCATGCTTCACTGCGACGTACAAAAAGTACGCCTCATTGTCTGCCTGGGCCCACCGCCTTTGGAGGCTGTGTCACAATTAAAATAAATGTCATTCTGAGGAGCCGCAGGCGACGAAGAATCTCGTCGTTTTAATGAATTCAGAGATCCTTCACTTCGAGGATGACACTTTTTCAACACCCCCACCGCCCCTGTTTATAAAAAAAAAGCCGGCATGCCCTTCGTTCTTCATGCAATGGTCAGCAACGAACTTTTTATTGACACGCAACCGCCCCGACTTTATAGTCTGCACTTCCTAAAGCGAGTTCCTTTAAAAAGATTACCAGCAGAGCCATGCCTCTTCCCGCGAAACCTCTTTCATTCAAGCCCCAACAGCTGGCAATTGTTGCGCTGCTGCTCCTGGCGCTGATCTGGGGATACAACTGGGTCGTTATGAAAATTGCGGTCCGGGATGCCCCTGCCTTTGCTTTTGCAGCTCTGCGCAATGTATTTGGAGCCCTGAGCATCTTCCTGGTAATGGCCTTGCGCCGTCAATCCCTGCGCCCTCAGGTGTTCTGGGGCAGCGCGCTTGTCGGCCTGCTTCAAAGCGGCGGTTTAATAGGGTTGTCTACCTTGGCGCTGGTTCAGGGAGGGGCAGGCAAAACCGCGATTCTGACCTATACGATGTCATTTTGGACGCTGCTCTTTGCCTGGCTTTTTCTGGGAGAGCGGCTGAGCGGGCGGCAGGGTCTGGGTGTGTGGCTGGCTCTTCCCGGCCTGGTATGTATTTTGATGCCTTTCAGCATGGCCGGCGGCCTCATGAGTAAAGTGCTGGCGGTTCTGGCGGGTATTTCCTGGGCTGCAGCCACGATTGTGTTAAAAAAGCTGACCCGGAAACAGCCTGTGGAGCTTTTGTCGTTTAACGCGTGGCAAATGGCATTTGGCAGCCTGCCGATCCTGCTGGCAAGCGCCATATCGTCAGATCCGCCGATTCACTGGACAGCCTCCTTTATCGGGGCGCTGGCGTATAATGCGGTTCCGGCAAGCGCTGTGGCATGGCTCCTGTGGCTGTATGCGCTCAAACATGTATCCGCGGGCGTCGCAGGGCTGAGTGGATTGATCATACCTGTGGTGGGGCTGCTGGCTGCCGCATGGCAGCTGGGCGAAAGCCCGCAGCCTCTGGAAATACTTGGCATGGTGCTCATACTCAGCGCACTGGCCCTCACCACTCTGAGCGCTCCAAAACCTGAGATAGAGCCCCTGGCAAGGGTATAATCGGGGGCAGTTCCAGTCACCACACTTTTTTAGCCTGCAGTTTATTGTGCAATCATTACAGGTGTGGCCCCCCCTGCTGCCTGCTTTGCCGTCGCTCCTCCTCTGCCTTTGCGCGGTCCTCACGCATTGACGCTTCAGGGTCCACTGCTGATTGTGCGCGGGCGTTTAACTGCTCGAGCATCTGATCGTTTTCGCGGCGAAGCTCCCCGCTTTTCTGTCTGGCCACTTTTATGCGCGCCATGGCAGCAGCGATGTGAGTCTGTTTTTCAGCTATATAGGTCAAGTGGTTCATTTCATTGAAATCGCGGGCCTGCTCAGCGGCTTCAAGGGTTTTCCCGGCATCCATGAGCGGTATAGGGGCATTGGCCGCCACTATCGGATCAGCTTTTGCCATGGTATAGGCTGTCCGGGCTCTTGCCAGATGATCCCGCGCCATTATTTCCTGATGGGATGCTGCGCAGCCTGAAAAAATCAGTGCAAGGGCCAGCATGAGTCCATATCCGGACAGGGCATGCATTTTAAAGGTCATGATGACTCCTCCCTTAATTGCTTTTGGATTTGCCGATAGCCATTTTCAGTCTCGCGTTTGACTTTTGAAGCTGCTCTGCAGACAGCTCGGCCTGCTCTAATGCGGCCTGTGTACGGGCATAATTCGCATCAGCAGTTGCCTCTTCCGCCCGCCAGGCTGCAGTGAGATAATCCCGCGCCTCCAAAGCCGCCCTGGCCTGCGTCAGCTTAAGCTCGGCGTTTACCAAATCTGCTGCGTTTTGAACGCAGTCATTGTGCGCGGCAGCAATGGAGCTCTCGCTTTCAGCTATTTTCATGGCAGCTGCGCTGCTGCTGCCGGAAGTCGTGGCGCACCCGCCTGCAAAAAGCAGCACGGCACATGCCAGAGCAAGTTCTGCGATCTGCGGTCTTTTTTTACGACTATTTCTCTTCATGCGCGTACTCCTTACTCAGAGTGTTTATACCGGCAGGCATGCCGGCCGATTGTCGCCGGCGCTGAATCATTCCGCGGCACCTCAGCTCTATGATGCGTGCGCTGCTGCAGGCCGCTACACTAAGCTTGCCAGTAGGTATCTCATAGCTTTTAATCAGCAGAATTTCAAGTACGCGATGTTGAAATAAATAAATAAATACTATCTGGCTTTTTTTAAAGCGCTAGAGCATTTATTTTTGCTGGAGCCCTGCATTCTCATAGCGAGCTTTTGGATAAACAGAAGACAGGCACAGGGCTTTTGTGTGTCAAGGCAAATACCTGAAACTATAGCGGGCAGGTTGTCTCCCATTTTTCAAACAGACGTTATTTGTTCAACACCTCGATAGTGTTGACCGCTCCACGCAAATACGGCTTCAGCCCGGTTGTCGTCAGCGACTTCTGTGCGTTGGCATCCCTTTTAAGGTACGCGTTGAAGAACAGCAGCGTCGCGGCCCGTACCACAGGCTGCACGTCTCCGCGAACAAGCGACGGCAGCATGTGGCGACGCGAGCCCGTTGCGTCTGAAAACGAAAGATGATCGGCGTTTGCAAGCCAGATCAGATACTTGTCTCCGGGCGGCCAGAGCTCGAACGCCCGGCGGCGATTCTCCGGCCCGGCGTTCAGCTGCTTGTCTTTACTGCCAGTGATGCCCAGCAGCGGAATCTTCAGCGACGCATAACTGGCTTCAATAAAGAAAGGCTCGCCCGGTCCCTGCGGCGACAGCGCAACGCCGCAGATGACACGGTTGTCGCGCAGGTCCGGCCCCAGCCCCTGGCCCGGCGCAACAGCCGGCTTCAGCCACTTCAATGCCGGCCGCATGCCGGCAACGACCAGCGTAGTATACGCGCCGAATGAGTGCCCCAGAACGCCGACATGTTTCATGTCCAGCCGTCCGCGCAGTTTATCGTTCGTCTTGTTCCATTCATCCGCCCGGTCGATGGCAAAGCTGATGTCTTTTGGCCGGCCGAGCACCTCGCCCGCATCCTTTGTTATTGCCTTGAGGTTGGCTATGAAGCGCATCGAGCGCTCCAAAGCTTCAGTGTTGCTTCCGATATGTTCCACGGCAAACACTGCATACCCGTGCGAGGACAGATGGCGGGCTTGTGCGAAATTGGCATCCCAGTTTCCGCCCGCTCCATGCGACACGATAACTACCGGAAACGGCCCGCCCTCGACCGGCACAAATGCCTTGACCGGCACTTTCCTGCCGCTGGCAGCATCAATAAGATTGGGGAACTCGATTATCTCCACCCCCAATGTACCGCTGGCAGAAAGATCATTTGTTATCTATGCCGGTTTTTTTGCGCCATAAGAATAATCATGCGCCAGTAAGATTGCGCAGGCAAAAAACACTTGTACAAATTTGATGACTCGTCTCATTTTCAAGGCAAGCTTCCTTTGATATCCCTCAGCTCAGGGTCGGTTGCGCCACCATTTTAACCCAGTGGCATAGACTCAGGCATGCTTGTCAGCCTGCCCGCGGGCTTCTTTAAAAAAATCCTCCAGGTACCGGGCAAAGCTGCCCTGCCGGACGTCAAAAATCGATTTCATATCGCTAATGTCGCAGGTGCTGCCGCCGGTGAAGGCCGAGAGTATGCCCCGGGCATTGTAGCGGTTGCCGGTCGCGAAATCGATGCACGAGGCGGCAAAGCTTGCAAGCGGCAGAGGCACGAAAATGAAACGAGCTTTTTTGCCCATCGCCCGGCAGAAGAGCTGCTCGAGGCTGCGGAAATCATACTCCTCTTCTCCCGCCGCCTCGATGATCCGCCGGCAGGCTTTGGGGTTGTCGATGGCATCGGCCATGCACCAGGCCAAATCCTCAAGCAGTATGGGCCTGATCTTCTCATGGGGCTTCATGAGCAGCGGCACGCGGCCCTTCCGAAGCAGCGTGGAGCCCAGCAGCTCCGACATGTCCGTGGCAAGCGTGGTGACCCTGAACACCGTATAGTCAAGGCCGCTGACCGTGAGCAGGTCCTCCACCATTTTCTTTATCTTCCCGTGCTCGAAATCGCCAAACTTGGCAAGGCCCCAATAGCTCACAAAAACAAACTTCCTGACGCCCGCCTTCTTCGACAGGCGTATGAGCGCCAGATTGCCCTCATAGTCATTGGCCCAGAGGGTGGCTGTGCTGCGCTCTTTGGCGATATTGGTGGCAAAGCTGCTGATAACCGTATCGATGCCTTCCAAAGCCTGCTTCACCGATGCCTGGTCCCGCAGATCGCCCCGGACCATCTCCGCGCCCGTCGCCGCAAGACCGCTCACATCGGAGCCGGAGCGCACCAGGCACCGGATCTTTTTCCCCCTTTGTGCGAGCTCCCGCACCGCGACGCTGCCCAGCTTGCCTGTTGCTCCCACATACAGGATCATGGCGTTTTCTCCTGATGAAAAGATACCGGGATATGTTCCTCAACCATACCTGAAGGCTCATGAAAATTCTGAGTTCAGGCAATCTCTCGTGAAAATGTGATAACAGCAGCTTCCCTCGCCCAGAACAGAAGCATCCGGTGCTGCTCAAGCACCATAAAATTCATTTCCCAGCCTTCCGCACCATAGCGGTTCATAACTTCTTCCATCTTTTTTACCGGCAGCTTGCTGGCGCCCAGAATCATTGTGCCTATAGCCCCTTCCCTAACGATCTCAATTTTGAATTCTCTTTTTTTCATGTGTATCTCCCATGTTGCATATCGATTCAATAGTGCGGTGGTTTCTGAAATGACTCATACAGGTTTTGCTTTCGGGTAAATAATAGGGAGGTGCTATTTACTCCCCTTTTTTTGTAATTATGGTCACCATAAAAGGTTTTCTATGCTTAGGACACTTCTTGATTTGGCGCTCAAACTTCAAGGCCATGCTTTTTGAGTAGCAATTGCCGGTTCGCGCAAGAACTGTAACCGGAGTGCGTCCTCGTGTGTACCTGGATGCAGTTCCCTCATTATGCTGCTTGAGCCGGTGATCCATGTCCGTGGTTATCCCGCAGTAATAAGAACCATCGCGGCACTCAAGCAAATAGATGCAGTATTTATTATCGTGACTCATGTTGAAAATTTGAACCGAACGTTGTACGCTTCGCGAGTCCACTCAGGGCGGGCATAAAGCCCGCCCCAACATAAAATTCTTTACTTTGAACCAGAGGGCGTTTGCCAAACGCCCCTGCGCACCGAAATCCTATCCGCCCCTTCCGACTCCTGTCTTCAATCCGCCGCGGCGGACTGACTCCTGTCTTTCCATGCTGGTTGATAACCCGAAACAGATTCAGGGTCAAGCAGATTGCCGCGGATAGGGGCATTTTCAGCACCCTGAAGTCCAGCCTGTTGATTGACATGCATGCCAGGGCTGTGCTAAGAATCTAGCATGACGCTTGCCGAAGTTCGAGATATTCTTAAAGCAGCTGTGTATACCGGTCATGACCATCTCGGCCTTGAGGTAAAAACCGCTTTCAGCGCCGATCTCATGAGCGATGTGCTGGCATTTGCCCAGCCCGACTGCCTGCTGATTACCGGAATTACCAATGCCCAGTCCGTGCGTACGGCATTTGCTCTGGACATAGCTGCCATAGTCATCTGCCGCGGCAAAAAACCGCTACCCGAGGCCGTTGAAATGGCTGGCGAACTGGGCATACCGATACTTGCCACTGCCCATATAATGTTCGAAACCTGCGGCCTGCTTTTTCAGCATGGCATGGCCGGCTGCCGGTGTGCCGTTAATGTCGCCGAGGTGAACATCTCGCTCGGGACCGCAAGTTTTGAAAGCGGCCACCGGGTGCAGGGCCGCAACTTTTCCGAAGCAGGCCGCGCGGCAAATGAAATAAAAAAGACATTGCGAACCCAGGGCATACCCGAAGAAATCGTGCGGCGCGTAGCAGTCGTTGCCTTTGAGGCTGAAGTAAACATCATCTCCTACGCCGATCATGGCACGATTTTCTGCTATGTGGCCCCCGAGCAGATATCCCTTGAAGCCATCGACCGCGGCCCGGGAATTCCCGATATTGACCTTGCCATGCAGGAAGGCTACTCAACGGCTGATGACACCATCAGGTCTCTGGGGTTCGGCGCCGGCATGGGCCTGGCAAACATAAAACGATTTTCCGATACCTTTGAAATTTCCTCAGAGGTCAACAAGGGGACCTATCTGCGCAGCATCATCAACAGACATCATGACATAAAGGAACTCTAGCCATGGATGTACAAAGCATTGTCAAAGAGCTTCAGCTTTCGGTAAAGTGCCGGCCCGACCGCCTCGGCGCCGATGTGACCGGCGGGTTTGTGGGCGACCTGCTCAGCGATGTCATGGCCAACAGCACCGCCGGCCATCTCTGGATCACCCGGCAGACTCATCAGAACATCATTGCCGTGGCATCCCTCAAAGACCATGCCGGCATCATCATCGTGCAGGGAGCCGAACCCGAAGCCGACACGATTGAAAAGGCTGCTGCCGAGGGCATCCCCCTCATGGTAAGCAGCCTGCAGTCTTTTGAGCTTGTGGGCAAAATATACCGGCTGCTGAACAGCTAAAAACTCTCTCCCCCTTCTTCCCGAGAGCAGCCATGGCCCGACTCTATGCCTGTGATCTACACAACCACACCTGCCTGTCGCCCTGCGCACAGCTCGATATGCACCCGAGAGCTCTCGTTGCGGCTTGCCTTGCACGGGGTCTTGACCTGGTGGCAATTACCGATCATAATGCCTCGGAAAACATCGTCCATGTCATGCAGGCAGCCCGTGATACGCCTCTTGTCGTCATCCCCGGAATGGAGGTGACCACAAAAGAAGAGGCTCATGTGCTGGCTCTGTTCGCAAGCCTTGAAACTGTGGGGCTGTTCCAGGAAATAATTTACAGCCGCCTGCCCGGCGATAACGACGAACGCCGCTTCGGCTGCCAGCCCATCGTCAATGAGCGGGAAGAGGTTGAAGCATTTAATACGCATCTTTTATTCAGCGCAACAACCATGGCGCTCAATGATGTCACCGGAAACATCCACAGCCTGGGCGGCATTGCCATAGCCTCCCATATCGACCGCTCATTTTTCAGCATCATCAGCCAGCTCGGCTGCGTTCCTGAAAGCGCGGGCTTTAACGGGCTTGAAATATCGGCGGCCCTCGGCATAGCAGGCGGCAGGCGCCGGTTCCCCGGTCTTTCCCGGTACACGTTCATCACCTCATCGGATGCCCACTGCCTGAACGATGTGGGCCGCTCATGCACCATGATGTATCTCGAAAGCCCGTGCTTTGCGGAGATACAGCTCGCCCTTGCCCGCAGAGGCGGACGATGTGTTGAGGAGCCCCTCCCATGAAAGAGCTTGCGCTGCATATTCTTGACCTTTCAGAAAATGCCCTGCGTGCGGGAGCAACGGAGCTTGGCATCACCCTGGAGCGCGATGAGGCTGCCGACACCCTCACAGTGCTCATCTCCGACAACGGCCGGGGCATGTCCCCTGAAGTTCTGGCCCGCGTCTCCGACCCCTTCTACACGACAAAGACAACCCGCCGCACAGGCCTTGGCATACCGCTTGCGGCTAATGCCGCGCAGCGGGCGGGCGGCTCATTTTCCATCACGTCGCAGGAGGGGATGGGCACCTGCATAACCGCTGTATTTCAGCACAGCCATATCGACCGGCAACCGCTGGGGGATGTGGCCGGCACTGTGGCAGCCCTGCTGCTTGCCAGTCCAGATATCGAGCTACGCTTTGTCTGCCGCTCGGGTGCCCGCGAATACTCTTTCAACACCAGCCAGCTTCGTGAGCAGCTTGACGGCGTGCCCTTAAATCATGTTGCAGTTTTGTCTGTTCTGCGGGATAATATTAAGAAAAATGTTCGTGAGCTATGCGGTCCATGAGGCGCTGCGCGAGAGGTAATCATTGCAAAGGAGAAAGCCATGGCAGAAAAAAAAACAATACTTGTGATTGATGATGATCCCGATATTATTGAAACCGTACACACGATACTGTCGGCCAAAGGCTATGTCATTATCTCGGCATCCAGCGGCAAGCAGGGCTTTGAACTTGCTCAGCAGGCCAATCCCGATTTGATTCTGTGCGATATGATGATGGAAGCCATCGATTCAGGCATGCAGGCCGCCGAGCAGATCAAAAAACTGAACAACGATATACCCGTTTTTCTCTTAAGCAGCATCGCTGACATGACCGCCGCAACAACGCAGATCCGCGACCTTGGCTTTATCGGCATTATTCAGAAGCCCGTCGAGCCTGCACGGCTTGTGAGCATTGTCCAAAGCATAATCGGCTGAAACCGCCTGGAGTTGCTTAGCCTGATAGAGATAAAAAAGCCTAAAAACAAAAACCGCGCTTGAAGTAGCGCGGTTTTTGTTTTTTGTTTAGTGTCTTCAACACTGCGTGTTTTTGATTTCAGCAATGCCTACTTATTCTTTTTCAAATTCCCGCCTGCTGCCGATGGCATAAAAGAGTCCGGATTTTTCTCAAACTCTTGAATTTCCTTGAGAACATCCGGCGGTATCTGATCGCGAACCTCCTGCGGCACCACCTCATTGAATATCCGCAGAACCTCGGCCGGATCCGGCTCTTCGCCCGACTCCTGGGCTTGCATCATCTCATCCATGACCCTCATGAAATCTTCCTGAGCCTTGTCAGAAAAAAGATCCTTGGGATCGGGCGTGGGGGATTTCTTAGCATCGCTCTTAACCGGCGGCGCCGCCTTTTCCGGCACCTTTACGGAAGCGGGCACTGAAGATGGTTTCGATGCAGGGGCAGATACAGGCCCGGAAGATGCCGGGCGCCCCTCACCCGAGGTCAACTGGCGCTCGCCGCCTTTTTTGCCCATAAGATCAAGCTCGACAATGCGGGGGCTCGTGCTATTGTCGAAGTGCAAAACAAAATTGGGCATATTGGCTATACGCAGCACCCGCTGGATGCCCATGCGCACTGGCATCTGCTGAAATTTGACGCCGATGGGCTTCTCGTCGAAAGCCTCGCCGAATACCACAATCTTAATGCCGCACCTGTCGCCAATATCGCGAATCAGGTCCTCTGGCTTCACATTAGGCGCATCAACCTTGATCATGCCATTGGCGCACGAAACCATCTCGCTGCCGCCGGCCTCTTCGACCTGGGCAGGCGCCGTTTCCGCACCACCGCATACAAGGAAAGCACAAAGAACAGAGGCCGCTAAAAAATCATTTTTTTTCATACAACACTATTCAATAGTCAAGGTTTAGACTCTGCATACTAAAGCAAGAAACATCATATACACGGCGCGCAAGGCACTGCGGCATACTGCTTGTTCCGGCAGACGGGTTTTCACAGACTCATTTCAGCCCTTCCTGCTGCCGTCCTTATTGTATTCAAAAAAGCCTCGGCCTGTCTTGCGCCCGAGATGCCCCACTTCGACAAGGCTCATCAGCAGGGGGCAGGGCCGGTACTTGGGATCCTGAAACCCGTTATACAGCGACTGCTGCATGGCAAGCACCACATCAAGGCCGATAAAATCGGCGAGTTCAAGCGGCCCCATGGGATGATTCATCCCCAGCTTCATGGCCGTATCAATCTCTTCCCTGGTCGAAACGCCCTGGTGCAGGCAAAAAATGGCCTCATTGATGAAGGTTTGTATAAGCCTGCTGGTGATAAAGCAGGGGCTGTCGGTCACGGTAACGGGTGTTTTGCCCATCTTGAGAGCAAGGTCCCGCACCGTCTGATAGCTCTCTTCAGAGGTGGCCGGCGTTCGAATGATCTCAACGAGCTTCATCATCTGCGCAGGGTACATGAAGTGCATGCCGAGCACCATCTCCGGCCTGCCGGTTGCGGTTGCCAGCCTGCCCAGACGCACGGAGCTCGTGTTCGTGGTCAGGATGACATGCGGCGCACAGATCTTGTCAATGTTTGAAAAAATATCCATTTTCACGGGTTCGTTTTCCACCGCGGCCTCGACCACATAATCAACTTCTTCAAGGCTTTGAAGCTCTTTTTTAAAATGCATGCGCGACAGGGCTGCATCGCTGTCCTTTTTCTTTACTTTGCCAAGCTCAACAGCGCGGTACAGGCTTTTTTCTATGGAGGCCTTCGCCTTTTTAATGACCTCGTCATAGGGCTCAACAACGATGGCTGTATAACCAGCCTGAGCTGCCACCTGGGCGATACCCTTGCCCATTTGCCCGGCGCCGATCACGCCGATAGTCTTGATATGAGAAATGCTTGAGGCCTTTTTTTCCGTTGCCATACTGCGTCTAACCTTTCACTCTAGTAATATACCTGGCATTGCGTGGGCTTTCAACAATGCTGGGTAGAGTATATAATAGCATAGTCATCGTCAAGTAAAAATTTAAGCTTTTTGAAGAGGTTGGACGCCAAAAGCGCCTTGCGCATAAAAGTCGAACACCGTGCGGCCATATTCCCGCATGCGCACAAAGGCAAGGCCATCGGGCGGCGCAACCTGAGGCTCCCGCTCCTCGCGCTGCACGATAATGACCCCACCTGGTTTCAATAACGGATGGCGGGCAAGAGAGGCAACGGCCTTCTGTTGAAGCCCGAGGCCATAGGGCGGTGCAACGATGACGATGTCGAAAGCTTCATTTTTCCGTGACAGTCCCTCAATGGCGGCAATACCATCACCCTGCACAACCTCCACTGCTTGCGCAACCCCCAGCGACCGGGCATTGAGACTGATAAGCCCTGCTGTTTTCGGGATAAGCTCAACCACCACCGCTGTTGCCGCGCCGTTTGACAGAAGCTCGAAGGCGATAGCGCCTGAGCCGCCGAAAAGGTCCAGAAGCCGGGCCTGCGAAAGCCGCGGTCGGAGAATATCAGCCAGACTCTTGCGCAGCCGCGTCAGCAGAGGCCGCGTTTGGCTGCCCTCGGGCGTCTGTATGCGCCTGCCCCGCAATGTTCCGGAGGTTATGGTGATAGAGCCCATAAATCATGCCTCCTGCCGGCTGCCGAGCAGGCGCCGGGCTGCAAGGGCGCTGCCCAGAACAAGGGCTGCAAGCAGTGCAAACGGCAGGATAAACTCAGGCGTCAGCACATCGGAGAATGAGCGGGCCTTGACGATTGTGCTTGCGCAGTAGCAGATGACGGCAACACCGGGTATGATGCCCAGAGCCGAAGCTGCGATATAATGAAGGAAATGTACGCGCGTGAGCGCTATGAGCCAATTCATCGGCGGAGCCATAAAAAGAATCAGCCGCAGCATGAGCACGGTCTGAAAACCATGCTCGGCAAAACGTGCATCAAGAGCATCAAGCCGTTTGAACCTCCCGTTGAGTGATGCCTGCACCGTGTCGCGCATGAAATAGCGCATGCAGAGAAAAGTTGCTGTCGACCCGGTAAGCGCTCCTATCCAGCCGTAGAAAAATCCTTTGACACCGCCGAAAATCACGCCCCCAAGAGCAATGACCAAAAACTCGGGCACATGCAGAAACACGCCTGCAATGCACAGGCAGATGAACGCCACTGGCCCAAAAGCACCAAGAGAATTGACGAATTCCGTCATACGGTCCAGGCTGAAAAGCCCCATGAGGTCAAAAGTCTTGTAGGCCCATGTGGCCATGACGATGAGAAGTATGCCTGCAAGCGGTTTTATTAT
>NZ_JBGSQX010000144.1:0-32392 GCF_041737845.1 Desulfococcus sp. | reverse complement strand
CGCCGGCGGCGGCATCCAGGGGGAGCTGTCCCTGGCCGTGCCGGACCTGTCGGCCGCCCTTGCCCTTGCCGGGATCTCGGGCGTCCGAGGCGCCCTGTCGGCAGAGGTGTCGGTTGCCGGCACCCCGGCTCGGCCCACGGCCAAAATCGACGCCGGCGGGAAACAGCTTTCGCTCGCGGATCTCACCCTGGGGGACATCCGGCTCGAAGCCGGCCTCAATGCGGCGGGGACCCTGGAGATCACCGACCTGACCCTTGCCAACCAGGGCTCCCGGGCGGCGGTTCGGGGCAGGATCGATCTTTTGAAAAAAGGGCCGAAGAATACCATGACGGTCAGGCCTGATCTTCCCGTGGACCTCACCCTGGCCCTTGAAAGCTTTGAACCAGCCGATTTTATCAAAGATAAAGGCCTTGAGGGGCAGATTGACGGCACCGTTACGGCCAGGGGGCCGGTGCGCGCCCCCGACATGCAGGCGGAGATTTCAGGAAAGGAGCTTGCCGTGGGCGGGACGCGGATCGGCGGCGTGGAAGCCCGTGTCCGCATGGCGGACGGCAGCATTCTGCTTTCGCCCGTCACGGTGGTGAACGGGAAATCCAGGGCGGCAATCTCGGGAACGATCGACCTCATGACGCCCGGAAACGGCGCTGTTCGGGCGGATCCCGCCATAGACATCCGGGTTGCTGGAGAACCGGTCTTCCTGGAGGACTTCATCGACGGCATGTCCGGGGCCGTCACTCTTTCCGGAGAGATCGGGGGCAGCATCTCCCGCCCCCGGGGCAGGGCGGTCGTCACCGGAAAGAAACTGGCTCTCGGGGGGCAGGCCATCGACGGTGCGGCCCTGGAGGCCCGGATGGACGGGCGGAGCATCGTGGTCGACCGGTTTCAGGTGGCCGTGACCCCGAAAGAGACCCTTGACGGGAGCGGATCCATCGATTTTGAGCGGTCCGCCTACGACCTCCGGATTTCCTCCACGGGGGTCTCTTTCGCGAGCATTGATGCCCTGGCCGGCATCGACGGCCTCAACGGGAAGGCCGCCCTCGATATCTCGGGAAGGGGGACCTTTTCCGAACCCAGGGCCGAGGGAAGGGTCTCGGTGACGGGCATCCGGGTCAACCAGGAGCCCGTGGCGGATATTCGGCTCAATCTGACCGTCAAAGACCAGACGGCAAGGGCCCGGGGGAGCGGGGGATTTGATCTGGACGGGCGCTATCATCTGAAGAAAAAGGAATTCTCCGCATCCATGGGGTTTGACCGGACCGACCTGGCCCCATATTTCAAGATCGCGGGGCTGGGGGATATGGGCGGGCGGATCGACGGTACCGTTACGGCCGACGGGCGAAGCGACGCCCCGGAAAAGATCCGGATCGCCGCCGACCTGAGGAACCTGACGCTGCTGTCGGAAGGCCGGGAGTTCCTCACAAGCCCGCGAATCTTTGCCCGGATGGAGAACAGGGCCTTTAGCGTGGCGGATACGGAGATCCGTCTGCTGAAGGAGGGGCGGATCACCCTGGGCGGACAGGGGAATCTGGCCGGAACGATATCCATGACTGTTGACGGCCGAATCCCCTTTTCGGTGATCCATCCGTTCCTGGGGGATGAAATCGAAGCCGGGGGTATGATCATCGTCAATGCCGGACTGGGCGGGACCTTTGAACAACCTGAAATCAGCGGTGCCGTCATCCTCGATCGGCTCGGCGTGAACCTTCCGGGGCTTTCCCAGCGCCTCCATGACGTGACGGGCCGGATCGCCATGTCGTCCAAAGCCCTCGTTCTGGAAAAGATCGACGGCCGCGTCGACGGCGGGAGTTTTACCCTGGGCGGTCGGGTGGATCTGGAGAATTTCAAACCGGTCCGCATGGATCTCCAGGCCGCCGCCCGAAAGCTGCCCATCGAGGTTCCCGATACCCTGAGCCTGGTTATAGACAGCGCCCTCTCCCTGAACGGAACCGTTGAAAAGTCCCTCCTGAAGGGGGAGATCGTTCTGCTGGAGGGGCGGTACTTCAAGGATGTCGAACTCCGCCCGATCCGGGGCATCACCCGGAAGACCCGGGAGGTCGCTCCCGAACCGGCGGGCGGGTCCGTCCCTTTCCTCGCCAACATGGACCTGGGCATTGTCATCCAGCGCCGGGAACCCTTCGAGGTGGAGAACAACCTTGCCGACATGCGCCTGAGCCCGGATCTTCGGGTCGTGGGCACGGCGGAGCGCCCCGTGATCAGCGGCCGGGCCGGGGTGGACGAGGGGGTCATTACCTATCAGGCGATCCGCTTTCAGCGGGCGGAGCTCGGGTTCCGGACCACGGAGTTCGAGATTCGAAAGGGGGTGGTGGACTTCCTGAACCCTTACAGGACCGAACCGACCATTGATATCGAGAGCGAGGCCTCGGTGCGGGACTGGACAATAACCCTCAAGGTCAGCGGGACCCCGGACAACCTCAATTTCAAGCTGTCATCGGTTCCTTCCGAGGAGGACGCGGATATCCTGTCCCTCCTTCTGGTGGGAAAAACCCTCAAGGAGATGCGGCAGGACGACGCCTCGGGGCTGTCCGCGCGGCAGATGCTGGGCGATATCCTGGCGGGCTCCGTCTCCTCCGGGGTCAAGGACGCCACCGGCCTCGACATTGTCGAGCTGGAGTACACTGAGGCTGCGGACCCGGATGAACGGGACGACGTCAAGGTGACACTGGGAAAGGAGCTTTCCCGGAGGATCACGGTGAAATACGGCGCTGAACTCAAGAATGGCGAGACGGTCCAGAAGGTCATCTCGGAATACAAGATCTTGGAGGCCCTGCTGGTCAGCGCCTTTCAGGACACGGCCGGCAATTTCGGTGGAGCCCTGACCTACCGGGTGGAATTTTGGTAAGGGCGCCGTCGGTCGATCGCCGGGAACAGAGGATCATGTCTAAACTCAGGATCTTGGGAATAGCGATGGCGGCATGGCTGATGCTGGGCGGGGCCGTCGGCATCGGCGCCGGACCGCCCCGGGCCGGGGGAACTCCGGTCGTCTCGCGGATCGACATTCAGATCGACGGCGGACGGGGCGATCCGGAGCGCTGGAAATCCATGGCCGCCGGCCTCCTTTTTCTCAAGGAAGGGAAGCCCTTCTCAGATGCGCTGCTCCAGAAAAGCCTGGCGGCCCTGGGAGCCTCCATGGTGTTCGAGACGATTCACTTGCCTGATCCAGACCGGACAGATGGCGGCATTGCCCTGACCTTTTACCTGAAGCCCTTTCTCAGAATCCGGACCGTCCGGATGGAGGGCGCTTTCCCCGTTTTCGAGCGTGAGGTTCATAACGCCATGAGCTTCCATCCGGGGGGGCGCTACGTGACCGATACCATTCCAGCCGAAGAAGCGTCGGTGGAGGAACTCTTCAAGGCCAACGGGTATATGGCACCGGTCGTTCGGATCACGACCGAACCCGATGAAAAGGAAGGCTTGGTCAACATCCGGGTGAGGATCGAAAAAGGCCCTTTTCTTCGCATCGAACACTTTCAGATCGAGGGTGCCCGGGCCTTTTCCGAGTTCCGTCTCAAGCTGAGGACGGATGCCTGGAAAAAATCCCTCCTCTTTGGGGATATCCAGCGTTTCATCCGGAAGGATCTCGATGAGGACATCAAGAACCTTTTGAAATTCTACCGCGCCAAGGGGTACGCGGATGCGACCGTCGAGGCCCTTGTGAAAGAAGGTGCCGATGACCGATCGGTGAATGTCCGGCTGATCGTGAACGAAGGCCTCCGGTACGATGTCTCCTTCGAGGGGAACGAGGCCTACCGGGCGTGGTGGACCCTGCGTCGGGACCTGGCCCTCGAGGGTGGAAATAAAAATGATCTGGGCCTCAGGAAAAGCCTGCGGAACATCCGGAAGCGATACGAGGGCGACGGGTATCTCGACAGCCGCGTGACCGTTGCCGATCCCGACGACGGCAGCCTTCCCGAAGGGCGTCGCGACATCCGCATCCGGATCGACGAGGGCCCTCAATCCATCGTTCGCAATATCCGGATCGAGGGTAACGAGGCCCTAAGCGACCAGAAAATTGAGAAGCAGATGCTGACGCGGACCCCTGGAATGTTTGCTGAGGGCGGCTTCGACCCCCGGCGGTTGAAAGACGACATCGACGCGATCAAAGCCCTCTATCTCATGGAGGGATACCGGGAGACCGCCGTAGAAAGCCATCTGGAATGGCTGTCCGAAACCATGGCAAAAAGCCCGGAAAAAGCGGAAGCGAAGGCATCGGAACAGGGCGGACTTGAACGCCCCGCGAAAGAGGGCGACCGGAGCGGGAAGCGCTATGGCGAGCTCACCCTCACCATCGACGAGGGGGTAAAGACCCGCGTGGCCTCCCTTGCCGTCACCGGTGTTACCGCCATCCCCCTGGAGATGGTTCGGGAAGCCGTTCTGCTGAAGCCCGGAGATCCATTCAGGGAACACCTGCTCAAGGGCGATGAGGATACGATCACGGGCCTCATCGCGGAGCGGGGGTACCCCTTTGTCGAGGTCGAGGGAAAGGCGGTGCTGACCGCGGACGCCTCCGGCGCCGATGTGGCCTTTACCGTATCCCAGGGCCGGTATGTCGAGACGGGCGAGGTCTATTTCACGGGAAATTTCCGGACGGCGGAGGAGATTCTCCGCAACGAACTGGAGCTCCGGCCCGGAGAGCCGTTCTCCGCCAGAAAGATCCTCGAAAGCCAGCGGAACATCCAGGATATGGCGGCCGTCGATGGGGCCCGGATTCGCGTCCCCGGGCTGAAGGAGCAGCCCGAAACGGCAGCCCTCTTCGTGGAAATCGAGGAGAAAAAGCCCTTCTGGCTGGAATTCAGCCTGGGTTACGATACGGAAAGGCATCTGTTCGCCTCGACAAAGGGCGGAGACCGCAATCTCTTCGGCAGAAACAAGGATGTGAGGGCCGGCGTCGAGGTCAGTCAGATCGGCTATCGCGTGGACGCCTCCTTCACCGAGCCGCGGGTCCGGCAGAGCCGGATTTCGTCCACGAGCGCCATTTTCGCGGAAAGGCGCGAGGAGTTCAACCAGGACTTCGGGACCCGGAATTTCGGCGTCTCCCAGGTGTTCAACCGGTGGTTCCTGGACGAGGACCTGAACCTGGGGCTGGCCTTCCGCCTGGAACGGCGGGAGCAGTATATGCGCGACGACACCCCGATCCCGGAGGGGGAAGCGGACATCTATATCCCCCGGACCGTTTTCGTGACCACGCCATCCATCATCTATACCACGACGGACTCTTTCACCCGCCCCACCCGGGGGATTCACGCCTCGCTCTTTGTCGACCTCTCCACCGGGCTCCAGGAAACGCTCGACAATTTTTTGAAATATCGATTCGAAACCCGGTATTACCTCACGCCGCAGGAGAAGCTCACCTTTGCGTTGCGGGGCAGGTATGGCTATATTTACCCCTACGGATCGGACAGCCTCCTCCCGGATGATCAATTGTTCTATCTGGGCGGGACCGCCACCGTCAGGGGATTCGACGAAAATCTTTTGAGGGTTGACCCCGATGGAAAGGCCGTCGGGGGCCAGGAAGCCCTCCTGGGAAACATCGAAGCCCGGTATGACCTGGGGATGAATTTTGAGCTGGCGGCGTTTTACGACGTCGGCGCCGTCAGAAGGGCGGACGGGCAGGGCGGCGGGGACGATTTTCGGTCGTCCGCAGGCATCGGGCTTCGTTATATCACCCCGATCGGCGCCGTCGGTCTTCTGTACGGCCGGCTGCTCGATCCGCGGGAGGGGGAAGACACGGGCCGTCTCCACTTCTCCATCGGCTATACCTTTTGACGGTGCGGGAGTGACCCGGCCCGAGCGAGGATGGAAAGCGAGGAGATTGAAACACCGGCCCTTGAATCGGCCCTGGCCGTCGTCCAACGGTCCCATGACCTTCCGGCGGCGGATGCCGGGCGCATTTACGCGACGATAACCAACACAAGGAGGCATCACCATGGCCAGTCGAAATGTTTTTCTGTCAATCTTCTTCGGCCTGCTGGTCTGGATCGCGGGCCCGGACGGCGGTTCTGCCGCAGACCCCAAGGACATGGGCGGATGGGAGGTTGACGGCGCCTATAACCGGCTCTACAAGGGCAGCGAAAGGGATCGGCTGAAAGGCATCATTGAGGATGTCAAGGAGGTGGTCCCCCTGGCGGGCATGTCGGCAGGGGTGGCCCTCGTCGTCAAGGATGAGGACGGCGACAGGGTCCTGGTTCACCTGGGGCCGAGATGGTTTGTCGATCCCGAGGGCATCGGCGTCCGGAAGGGGGATGAGGTAAAAATCAGGGGCGCATGGGCTGACGTCGGCGGAGAGGATGTCTTTATCGCCTCCAAGGTGAAACGGAGCGAATTCGAGGAATACAAGGTCCGGCGGACCCGGGACGGCTATCCGTTCTGGTCCATGAGCGCCGAGGAGCTTGAGAGGGAAAAGGGCGGGGATTGAGGCAGCTTGCGGGGATGCCGCCGCTGCGGGGGGCCTCTCAGGGCACTGGCAATGGAAACTGTGCTGATTTTGTTGAAACAGCGCAACAAGTCTGTTAAGACGATACATCAGGTTGGCCGCGTCAACACCGCTTTCCTGTCATAACCCGGAAATGACCGATCTTTGTTGCGCCGGACATGCCGGCGTCATCCCGCTTGACGGATGGGGGTGGCCTTGACGCCGACGCATTTCACGGCCGGCGGCAAGGCCTGATGCGCCCCCCGTGTTGCCAGAGGAGCCCTTGAACGCGAAAAAACGGATCATCATCATCGACGACCATCCCCTTTTCCGGGAGGGACTCAAAACGATTCTGGGCCGGAGCGACGGCTTCGAGGTGGCCGGTGAGGCGGGAAACGCCGTCGACGGGCTCAGGATCATCAAAACCGTCCGGCCCGACCTGGCGATCGTGGATGTCTCCCTGCCGGACCGCAACGGCATTGAATTGACCCGGGATATCGTAAAAGTATCGCCCAACACGCGGGTCTTGATGGTCAGCATGTATTCCAAGATCGATTACATTGTCCGCTCCTTCCAGGCGGGCGCCGCCGGCTATCTGGCCAAGGAGTCCGCCGCGGACATGCTCCTCAAGGGCATCCAGCATGTCCTTGAGGGCGATTACTTCATGGATACGAAGGTTTCCGAAAAAGTGGTCAAAAAACTCGCCGAAATCCCTGAAAACAGAATCGCCGTCTCAGCGGAGGGCTACGAGTCCCTCACCCCCCGCGAACAGGAGGTGATGAGCCTTCTTGGCGAAGGGTTGTCCTCAACGCAGGTGGCCGAAAAACTGTTCATCAGCCCCAAGACGGCCGAAAACCATCGTGCCAACATCATGCGCAAGCTCGGCCTGCACAGCTCCATCGAGTTGATCCGCTACGCCGCCAAGATCGGCATTATCGACGTGGATCTCTGGAAAGAATAGCCTTTTCCCGGCGGCTCATCAAGAATCCCCCCCTTTCATTTCCGGGAAATCCCCCCTCCGGGAGTTTTCCCTATTAAAATGATCCATACCCCCTATGGACAAACGGACGGAACGGTCCATATTTTTGGAATATTCAACGCCGTCCGTTTTCCGAAGGACCGCAATGGAAGACCCGTCAGCAGCATTGCGCCGTCGGCAGTGTCTGAAAATGACGGTTCTAGTGTGACCCGGCAAGGTTTTTGCAGAACCATTTTCCAAAACCTGAACCGACGCTAAAGGGCGGGTGATTTCGGTGCGGCTCTCAACGGTTCGGATATGGCGTTTCAGGCTCTTGGCAGATGGACTTGGACGGATGACATCCGCTCCGGATTTCGGAAAGGCGATGTCGTTCGGGAGCCCGATAGACATTTCAGAGGGCAAAATTTGATCGCGGATGACAAAAAGTGTGAAATCGCGGCTCACGAAAATCGGTCTGTCGACCTGCAAACGCTGCGGCCGTGCGGCGGGGTTGCCAGACCCGTCGAATTCATTCGCTGTACCTTCTGGACGTCCTGATATCCGGGCGTGAAGAAATCTTACCCTTTTCAACCGCCGGAGGAAACCATGGCTTTGATACTGATTGTCGATGATGAATCTCCCCATAGGCATGATGTGAAAAAGGTGCTTGCGAATGAAGGCTACCGGATCATTTCAATTACGGATCCCACCGCGACATGGGCATACATAAACAGATTAGAGCCCGACCTGGTGCTCCTGAACGGGTTGTCGGAGCAGTTTCAGAGCTTCGAGATTCTGAACGACATCAAGCAGCGATCGCCCGAATTTCCAGTGCTGGTATACATGGTGAAAGATAACGACGCGGTGAAAAAATTGAAGCAGGCGGTCGCCCTTGCACTGTTCGAGGTTCGGTTCAGCCGAAGGGAAAAACGATCGCCCTTCATCGGGTCCGTGCGATCCGGCCAGGTTCAAAACAGTTTTTAGGGTCGCCTGCAAAAAAAACCAGCAAAAAAACAGGACGTGCTGATCGAAAGAGAGAGGTGGGGGAAACACGTGGCAGCGAATTTCAGAATAGTCTCTCAGAAAAACAGGGGTGATCTCCATATTCGCCTGACAGGGGATTTTGACGGATCCTCCGCCTGTGAACTTGTCAATGCGCTTGAAGCCTGCGACGAAAGCGGCGGAAAAATCGTTATCGATACCTGCGGCCTGTTATCGATCCATCCTTTCGGGAAGGGGGTGTTTCAAAAATACTGCGCCGTCAAGAAATTGCCCTTGAATATCACCTTCACCGGAAAATACGGAAGCACCATCAAGCCCCAGCCCGGATTGTCCCTGTAGCGCCGCCTTCCGGGCATCACCACCCTGATCCGCCCGGCGGCGTCCTTCCCCCCGGCGGTTCGGAAAAAGCCGCGGCTCGCGGCTTGGTTTGCAGCAGGACGCCACCCTGTGCTATGAAGGGTCTCGGAGAAGGAGACCCAAGACATGGGCGTTCACGAAAAACTGAGGGTTCTGGATCACATCTATCGGGTTTACGACGGCTTCATCGCCGGCCGTGAGACCGCATGCCGAAGAAAATGCGCCCGGTGCTGCACGCGAAACGTCACCCTGACCACCCTTGAGGCTTACAAAATAGCGGTTCACCTCGTTGACAGCGGAAAAAGCGGCCTGTTCGGGAAACTGGCGGCGGCGGTCGACGTTCCACGGTTCATTCCCCGGGTGACGACCAATGCCCTTGCGGATATCTGCCTCCGGGGGGAGGAGCCGCCGGAGGAACCCAATGATCCGGATTGGGGCGGCTGTCCGCTCTTGGACGACGGGGAATGCCCGTTATACGCCGTCCGCCCTTATGGGTGCAGGTGCATGGTTTCGGCGAGGCGCTGCGATGACGCCGGGTTTGCGGAGATGGATCCCTTTGTGGTCACCGTCAACAACGTGATCCTGCAGTATATCGAGCACATCGACCGGGACGGGTGGACCGGCAACCTGACGGATCTCCTCCTTTTCATGGCATCCGAAGAGAGCCGGCGGCGCTACCGCGACGGGGCTCCGGATCATCCGCCCGGGGGGCTGATCCGGAACCATCCGGTGCGCGCCCTCATGGTGCCCCCGCGTCACCGGCAGCAAATCGCCCCGCTCATCGCCGCCTTGGAGAACGTTCCCCCGGCATCGGCCCCCGGGGGTTGATGCCGCCGCCGCGTCACAGCCCCAGCAGATTCCAGGCGTTTCCGCCGCAGATACCGGCCCGCGCTTCCGCGGAGATGCCGGATTTGTCCATGTCGCCGAAATAGCGGCCGGGTTTCAGAAGGGGATAGTCGGTCCCGAAAAGAACCCTGTCCCATCCGGCCAGTGGACCGGCCGCGGCGTATATGTCGACATCATAGAGAAAGGGCGAGGCCGCCGTGTCGTACCAGACATTGCCGAGGGCCTCTTTGACCTCCCGTTTCAGGAGATTGTAGAAGAAAATGCCCGCGCCCCAGTGGGCCAGGACGATCCGGTTTTCCGGGAAGGCCTGGACCATGCGGTAGATCTGAAGGAGGGTGTTGGGGCTTTTCCCCGGGTAGGCATGCCCGACGGGCTCGTTGGTATGGATCAGGACGACCCGGCCATGCTCCCGGCAGAGGGCCATGATCGGGTCCAGGGCCTTGATGGCGGCTTCGTCGATGCCGGACTCATAAAACGCCAGTTCGCCCGCGCCCTGAAGCCCCGCCGCCAGGCAGCGTTCGGTTTCGGCCGCGGCGTCCCTGTTCATGGCGTCAAAGCAGGCCAGGCCGATGAACCGGTCGGGATATTTGTGGACCGTTTCGATGATATAGTCGTTCTCCCGCCGGAAGGTGTCCGTGGCCCGCCAGGGAAACCCGAAAACCACCGATTTGTCGACGCCCTCCGCGTCCATCATCCGGAGGGCGTCCTCCGCCCCCACCAGCCTGGATTTGGGAGAATCGTAGAGCAGCTTGAACGCCGGCTCGGATGGGAAAAAGGCCGAACGCTTCTCCCGTATGGCTTCTGAAAAGAGATGCACATGGAAATCAATGATCATATCGCCTCCGCCAGGGTCGGTTCATCGGCTGCAAAATGCCTTTGACTTTTTGAAAATTCCCCCTTATTCCAGATGAACAAGGACGTAAAGCATACGGACAAACACGCTGTTTGATCAAGCACATTTTTCCAGATCATTTCTGCTTTGGAGGATTACGGATGTTTTTTGACGCACCCGGCCGGGAAAACACGGACAGAACCCTCGAACTGGCGCTGGAACGGGGAAAGGCCCTGGGCATCGGGGAGGTGGTGGTCGCCTCCACGAAAGGGGACACGGCGATCAAGGCCCTGGAGCGCTTCAATGGGTTCAAGGTGGTGGTTGTGACCTATCACTGCGGGTTCAAGGAGCCCTTCAGGAGCGTCATGCCCGACGGGGTGAGAAAAGCGCTGATGGAACGGGGGGCCACGGTGGTGTCGGCCACCCATGCCCTTTCCGGCGTGGAGCGGTCTGTTGCGAAAAAATATTCGGGCGTCTATCCTGCCCTTCTGATCGCCGATACCCTGAGGCTCTTCGGGCAGGGGGTCAAGGTGGCGGTGGAGATCTCGATCATGGCGGCGGATGCCGGGGCCTTGTCCGGCGGGGATATCATCGCCGTCGGCGGCACCGGCAGGGGGGCGGATGCGGCGGTGGTTTTGAAACCGGCCAATCAATCGGACATGTTCGATATCCGCGTCCGCGAGATCATCTGCAAACCCCGCGACTTTTAGAGGGCGGACGGGCGGCCGGGGGCCAAAGCGAGGATGGGAAGGCGGGGGTGGGAAATGTTCTTTCTGATCGGCGGAATCACACCCAAGATAACGGTGCTGGATGAGCGCCCCGTGAACTGCCCGGTGTGCGGTCTGGCGCAGGCCCGTTACAAGCGGGTGGACCATTGGCTGAACCTCTTTTTCATCCCGATCGTCCGGGTCAAAAAGGGCGAGCCGTTCCTGATGTGCGACCGGTGTGAACGCAGCGTCCACGAGATGGGCGATGACTACCGGAACGCGGTCGACCGGCAGAACGTCCGATGCCGCCACTGCGGCAGAGCCCTTCATCCCGAATTCCGATTTTGCCCCCACTGCGGGGAAGCGGTCTGATGATCCGATGGCCTTGAGGCATCCCGGGGATGAAGCGGGGAAAGGGCCGGGGGAACGCCCTGCGGCGGAGGCGGCGCGCCACGTAGTCCTGGTGGCGCCGGAAGTCCACTGGAACACCGGAAACATCGGCAGGACCTGCCTGGGCGCCGGGGCGTGCCTTCATCTCATCCGGCCCCTGGGATTCTCCCTGGCCGACCGGCAGGTGAAGCGCGCCGGGCTCGATTACTGGCCGAGGGTCAGGCTCTCGGTCTGGGACTGTTTCGAGGATTTTCTGTCGGCGACGGCGCCTTCCCGGGAAGAGGTGTCGCTGTTCGCCAAGAAGGGGGCGAGGCCTTTCTGGGAGATGACATGCCGCAGGCGGTCGTTTCTGGTCTTCGGGTCCGAAACAAGGGGTCTTCCGCCCGACATCCTCGCCCGATTCCCGGACAGGACCTTCCATATCCCCATCACCCGGGAGGTGCGGAGCCTCAACCTCTCCACCAGCGTGGGCATCGCCCTCTACGAGAGCCTCCGGGGCCTGCCCTCCTGTCATGCCTGGCCCTGACCGGTCTCGGGCGATGTTCAGGAGAGGAAGCTTTCGATCCGGTTGTTCATCTCTTCCAGCGCCGCCGGCGGGGTCCATATCACCTCGGGGTCGGCCTTGAACCAGGTATACTGCCGTTTGGCGTACCGCCGGGTGTCCCGCTTGAGGGTCTTTGCGGCCTCCTCCCAACTTGTGCGGCCTTCGATGAAATCGGCCATATGGCGGTACCCGATGGATTTCATGGATTTGAGTTCTGAATGGTATCCCATCGCGAGAAGCCGCCGAACCTCGGGCAGCAGTCCCGTCTCGATCATGATGTCCACGCGCCGGTCGATGCGCTCATAGAGCGCCTCCCGCTCCATTTCCAGACCGATCTTGAGTGTCCTGAACGGGCTTTCGCCGAATCGGTGGGCCGAGTGATGGTCCGAGATCGGCTTTCCGGTGCTTTCGAAAACCTCGAGGGCGCGGAGGATCCGGAAGCGGTCATTGGGGTGAATCCGCCGGCCGGCCTCCGGATCCAGCCGCGCAAGTCGGTGGTGGAGGGCTGCGGGTCCAAGGATGTCCGCCTCGTTTTCAAGCCTTCCTCGGATTTCAGGGTCGACGGCCTCGGCATGGAAGATCCCCCGGGTCAGGGATTTGATATACAGCCCCGTGCCGCCCACCACAAACGCCGGCGTATTCCGGGCCGCCAGGGCGTCGACGGCCGCCGACGCCTCCCGGGCAAAGCGGGCCGCGTCGAAGGCTTCATCGGGCGCCGCGACATCGATCATGTGATGGGGGACGGCGGACCGCTCCTCGGGTGTCGGCTTGGCCGTGCCGATATCCATGAATCGATAGACCTGCATGGAATCGGCGCTGACGATCTCCCCCCGGCGGCAGCGGGCCAGGTGAATGGCCGCCGCGGTCTTGCCGACGCCGGTCGGTCCGCAGATGATGACGATGGCTGGTTTATTTCGGGACTGTTCCATGGATCGAGGCCTGCCTCCGTTGCCCGGGTCATGCCGAACCCGATGCCGCGCCGGGTCTCCTGCGGGAGAAGCCAGACGGATCAGCCGCTGTTGCGGGCGCGTTCATAGAGATTCTGGCGCCGGTTGGGCAGGAAGAAGCGCATTTTATGATTGCGGACCCTCTCCATGGCGGATGCCGAGAGGTCGATCACGATCATCCCCTCCCGGCCGCTCAGGTCTTTTTCGATGATATTGCCCGACGGGTCGATGGCCAGGGCGATGCCGGGAAAATGAAGCCCGTTGGCGTTTTCACCCGCCTGATTGCATGCGATGACGAACAGGCTGTTGTCGAAGGCCCGCGCCGGGAGATGGCGGCACCACGAGCGGTATTTTTCCTCGGGTGTCCCCCGGGGGGAGGCATGGGGCATGAAAATGATGTCCGCACCCTTCTGGGCCATCAGCGTGGACAGATCAGGGAAGTGGGTGTCGTAGCAGAGCTGGATCCCAAATTTGATGTCCGCGAATTCGAACACGGGGACATCCTCACCCGCCGCATAGACCTCCCGCTCGGGCGGCGCCATATGGACCTTGCGGTACACCCCCAGATTGCCTCCGGGGCAGACCGCAAGATGGCTGACGAAGAGTTGGTCCCGCTTTCCTTTTTCGGCCATGCCGGCCAGGATGGCGATGTCCTCCCGGTCCGACAGGCGGGAAAGCCGATCGCTGATGGGGCCCGGCACCGGCTCCGCCACCGCCTTGATGTCGGCGCGGCTGCTGTATCCGGAGATGTTCATTTCGGGGAAGCAGATCAGGCGCGCCCCCAGGGATTTTGCCGACCGGACCATCTCATCCATCCGGTCCATGTTTTTCCGGATATCGGGTGCGGACGAATGGAAAATGGCCGCGGCGATTCGAATATCTCTCATTTATAAATCGAAGTGGGCCCTGATTTTGTATACGTTGGTTGCCGGGAGGTTGATGATCTCCTCGACACCGGTGGCGGCAGCGATATCCCGGAGATGATTTTCGATTTCCGCCATGGACGGGGCGATGAAGGTGAACCAGACATTGTAGGCGTTTTCCCGGGTGTAATTGTGGGTCACCCCGGGGTAGCGGTTCACGGTCGCGGCAAACAGCTCCTGCCGCTCTTCCGGCACTTTCGCGGCGCAGAGCGTGCTTACGAATCCCAGCTTGTGCGGATAGAAATTGCCGCCGATTCTCCGGATGACGCCGCAGTCCTTCAATCGCCGCATGCGCTCGATGACCTCTTTTTCGGCGATCCCCAGCTCCTCTCCGATGCGCGCGTAAGGGCGCGGCGAAATGGGGAAGTCGGATTGGATTCGGTTGAGGAGACGGCGGTCCGTGTCGTCCATCAATTCAACTCTCTGGTCAACCCTCCGGCCGGCTTCCCGGTCGGGGGCCACATCGGGGCGGGGGGCATTCTCATGAATCTCCGCCGCCGGGCCGCATGCAGGCTCATCCATGGGGCGTTCCTTTCAAGAAATGGGCGTGCAATTTTCGGCTTCGCGGCCCGTCGAACTCGCAGAAGAATATTCCCTGCCAGGTTCCCAGAACCAGTCGGCCGCTTGCAATGGCGATCATCTCGGAGGCGCCGACCAGGGTGGATTTTATATGGGCCGGCGAATTCCCCTCCAGATGGCGATATTCCGCATCCCACGGGATGATCCGGTTCAGGACCATCAGCATGTCTTCCCTGACCGTCGGGTCGGCGTTCTCGTTGATGGTCACCGCAGCCGTCGTGTGGGGAACGAAGAGCATGCAGAACCCCGTGTCGATGCCTTCGGCCGCGGCGGCGTTTTGCACAACATCGGTGATATCGATGAGTTCGGTCTTTTTATGGGACTGGATCGAGAGAATCACCCTGGGGCCGCCTGTCTGGAGAAGCCCGTCGTCGGAGCGGGGCTGTGTTTTTTGTTGACTCTTACCGAGCTTTTTTTTGTATCGGAATGAAAGATTATTGTCAATATCAAATAAGGCATTTTCAACAAACTTAAATTATTGATAAAAATAATGCCAAATTCAAGCGGAGCGTCGAAAGATCAATTTTCATGTTGACAATTTCAAATCATAAATATAAACATCCTAATAAAAAATCACCGCCAAGGCTATATACACATATGTATATGTAATTGAATTATCGTCCAAACACTATGAAGAGGGGGTTTTTTTACATGGCAACAATCGAATTTAAGGGTAAAGAATTTGACGTTGATGAGGACGGTTTCATCACGGATTACAAACAGTGGAGCCAGGAGTGGGTTGAGTACGTCAAAGAGCAGGAAGGTATTGACGAGTTGACCGAAGAGCATCACCTGGTCGTCAAAGTCCTCCAAGAATACTACGAAAAGAATGGTATTGCACCGATGGTCCGCGTTCTCTCCAAGCTGACCAAGATGAAACTGAAGCACATCTACGAGCTGTTCCCCTCAGGGCCGGGCAAGGGAGCCTGTAAAATGGCGGGCCTGCCGAAACCGACGGGATGCGTTTAGTCGATCTTCTGATCGCGGTTCTCAGGTAGATTATGAATGGGGTGATGAATGTCACCCCATTTTTTTTGGGGTCGTGCGAATCCGACCCATGCTCCGGCGTCCCTCCTCCTTCGCCCGCCCCGCGCTTTTCGGTCCCGCTTGATCTTTTTTGGGTATTCCGGAGGCCGATTCGCTCCCGTCGGCTTGATTTTATCCGGGAATTTCGGTAAGAACGGAGACATCGACCGCTGTTCCCGTGACGTCGCCCTTCCGGTCTGATCACGGGGGCAATACCGCGAGGGGGATGACATGAACGAGATCGCTCTGGCCGTTCCGATGGGGATCGTCCTTTCGGGGGCCGCTCTGGCAGCGCTTTTCAGCATCGACGCCGTCCAACGAAGGCTGTCGGTCCCGCAGATGAGCGGCGTTCTGGCATTGGCCCCCATGGCCGCCCTCTATACCATCCTCTTGAGGATCCCCGATATCCTGGACGGCCGCGTGCTGACGTGGCGATTTTCATGGCTTCCCTCCCTGGGGATGACCGCGGGCTTCTATGTCGACGGCCTGAGCACCCTCTTTGCCGTCATCATCACCTTTATCGGCGCGCTGGTGGTTGTCTACGCGGGGCAGTATTTCAAGGGGGACCCGGGCGCCTGGCGTTTTTTCCTGTATCTTCTGGTCTTCATGGCAGCCATGCTCGGCCTGGTCATGGCCGGGGATGTGGTGACGCTGTTCGTCTTCTGGGAGGCGACCAGCATCGTCTCCTTTCTCCTGGTCGCCTATGCCCATTCCAATCCCGAGGCCCGCCGGGGCGGGTTCAAGGCCCTTGTCATCACGGGCGCGGGGGGCGTCTCGCTCCTGATCGGACTCCTCCTGGCGGCCGATCTTTCGGGCGGTACCGAGTGGGAGGTCATTCTGAAGAGCGGGGATATCCTGAGGGGGAGTTCGACCTATCCGCTCATTCTCGGGCTGGCCCTCGTGGGGGCGTTCACCAAGAGCGCCCAGTTTCCCTTTCATATCTGGCTCCCCCGGGCCATGACCGCCCCGACGCCGGCAAGCGCCTATCTCCACTCGGCCACCATGGTCAAGGCCGGCATCTATCTCATGGCGCGGATGAACCCGGCGCTGGGCCAGACGGAGCTCTGGTTCTGGCTCCTGACCGGCGTCGGCATGACGACCATGGTCACCGGGGCCTACCAGGGCCTCAAGCAGAATGATCTCAAGGCCATCCTCGCCTATGCAACCATCTGCCAGTTGGGGATTTTCACCATGATGATCGGCCAGGGCATCGCCATGGCCTACAAGGCCATGGTGGTGGGCGTGGCGGCCCATGCCATGTACAAGAGCGCTCTCTTCCTGGTGGTGGGTATTCTGGACCACGAAACCGGAACCCGCGATATCCGACGCCTGGGAGGCCTCTGGCGGCAGATGCCCGCCACCTTCGCCATCGCCCTCGTTGCCTCCCTCTCCATGGCCGGACTGCCGCCCCTGTTCGGTTTTCTGGCCAAGGAGACCCTCCTGGCCACCACCGTGCATTCATCCGTCCCGGAGAACCTGGCCTGGGTGCTTCCGGCCTCGACGGTCGTCGCCGGTGCGCTGATACTGGCCCAGTCGGGGATGCTGGTATGGGAGGTTTTCCTGGGACGGCCCGGGGATCCGGCGATCCATGGGCACGAAGCGCCGATGCTGATGTTGCTTGCACCCGCCATCCCGACGCTGATGTCCTTTTCCGACGCCCTTTCCCCGGATTCCGAGGCCGAGGCCCGCCTGCTGGCCCTGGCGGCCAGCGCGGCCCACGGCGCCGACGTCAAGGTGTCCCTTCACATGTGGAGCGGTCTGACCGTCCCCATGATGCTCTCGGTGGCGGCCGTCAGCATGGGGACGATTCTTTTTTTCTACCGCCGGCAGATCCGGGCGTTTCAGGCCCGGGCCGGCGGCAGGTTTTCCCTGGATATCCTGTACGACATGGTGTTTCGGTGCATCGATGCCGCCGCCGGTCTTGCGACCCGATTCCAGGTCGGACGGCTCAGGGTTTACCTGTCGGTGATTATCGGGGGGACGTCGTTTCTCGTCCTGGGATTGACAGGGATTCGACTGCCGCCCGTCACCGAAATGCTCAACACCTGGCCGCATCTCGATTTTCCGGGGGAGCTGATGTATCTGAGGATTTTCGCCCTGGGGCTCACGGTGGGAACGGCCCTCGCGAGTGTTTTCCTCCGGCGGGATTTCTGGGCCATCCTGGCGGCGGGGGTTTCCGGCCTGGGAATGGCGCTCCTGCTGGTGCTGGAGCCGGCGCCCGATGTTGCCCTGGTGCAGATCGTGGTCGACATCCTGACTCTGGTGATCCTCGTCCTGGCGTTGTCCCGGATCCCCACAGGCCAGCGCCGGGAGGCCCATGAGGTCACGTTCAAGCAGACCCCCTACGGCCTGGTGCGGGACACCCTCGTGGCCGCGGCCGGCGGGCTGGTCGTCATGGTCATCACCTTCGAGGCCCTGTCCGCGCGACCCCATGACAGCGTCCTGACACCGTATTTTGCGGCCAACGCCGAAATTCTGGCAGGATCCAAGAGCATCGTCGGCGCCATTATCGTCGATTTCAGGGCACTCGACACCCTGATCGAGATCACCGTGTTCAGCATGGCCGGCCTGGGCATCTTCATGCTCCTCCGGCACGCAGCTCAGAAACACGGGGACACCTTTCCGCACGCGGCCGGCGCCGTGCGTGAGGACATGCCGCTGGGCCTGGGCGTTCAGGGCCGGCAGGTGTCGCCGTTTATCCGGACCCTGGCCCATCTGATCCTGCCCATCGCCATGATCATCGGCGCCCTGCATATCCTCTACGGCCACGACCAGCCCGGCGACGGCTTCACGGCGGGGGTCATCATCAGCCTTGCCATCGGTTTCTGGTATGTCGTATTCGGATACCATGAAACCCGGCGGAGGCTCCGATGGCTCCGGCCGTCCTCTTTCATCGGCTCGGGCATCCTGCTCATCATATTGTCCGGCGCCGCCGGGGCCGTGGTGAAGGGCAGTTTTCTGGCCAGCGTCGATTTCAGCCATCTCCTGGGGGCGGCGCTTCCCAAAGGGGTCCACCTGGGGACCTCGCTTCTCTTCGAGTTTGCGATCTGCCTGAGCGTGGTGGGCAGCGTCGCCCACATGGTAAACACCCTGGGGATTCCCGGCGAATGGCACCCGGAGCGGGCGGATGCCGATAATGAATAACCTGCTTCCCGCAGCAGGGAGGATGCGTCACATGAAATTCCTGACGGCGTTATCCATCGGCGCGTTGTTCGGCATCGGCATTTTTCAGGTGCTGCGGCGCAATCTGATCCGCTCGGCCATCGGGCTGATTCTTCTCACCAATGCGGTCAACCTGTTTCTACTTTCCACCGGGGCCTATGACGGGTTTTTCCCGGCCTATGTGAACCGTCTGGCCGGAACCGAAAGCGACGCGCTGCCCCAGGCCCTGATTCTGACGGCTATCGTTATCAGCATGGGGGCGACGGCCTTCATGTTTGCCGTCATGATCGTCATCTCCGGGCGCTATCGGACGAGCGACTCCGATGCGGTGAGCGGTCTGAAACAGTGAACCCGGGCCGGGCCGCCGCGGCGGATACTGCCTGGGGGCAGCCATGAATCCATCTCATCTTGTCCTGCTGCCCATCGTGATCCCCTTGACCGGCGGGATCATCGCGCTGCTTCTGAGCAGCCGTCCCCGTCTCCAGCGGTTTTGGAGCCTGGGGTCCATGACGGCGGCCCTGGCCGCAAGCCTGGCCCTGGCCGCCGAGGTATGGGACAGAGGGGCGCCGGTGGTTTACCAATGCGGCGGATGGCGGGCGCCCTTCGGCATCACCCTGGTCGGCGACGGGCTCTCGGCCCTGTTTGTGGTGATGACCTTCATCGTCATGGCTGCCGGGGTGATTTACGCCCTGGGGAGCCGGGACGCCGTGGTCCGGTATCCCGCGTTTCACCCGCTTTTTCTCTCCCTCGCGGCGGGCCTGGCCGGGGCGATGCTGACCGGAGATCTCTTCACCATGTACGTGTTCGCAGAGCTTCTGGTGATCTCGGGGACGATGCTCACCGCGGCGTCCGACGATCCGTTCGGGGCCGAGGCCGCCTACAAATATTACTACATGAGCCTGATGGCGTCGTTTTTCATGCTCCTTGCGGTGGGGTGCCTCTACGCTTCTTACGGCACCCTGAACATGGCGGACCTGGCCCTGAGGATCGCTGCCGAGCCCGCCAAGCCGCTGCTGTTGCCCGCCGTCGGGTTCCTCACGGCCGTCTTCATGATCAAGAGCGCCGTGTTTCCCTTTCACTTCTGGCAGCCGGATTTTCACACGGCGGCCCCCACCGCGGTGAGCGCCATGCTCTCTTCGGTGGTCGTGAAATTCGGCGTCTACGGCTTTTTCCGGATGACCACGCTCCTGTTCGCCGCCCAGGCGCCGGTGATCCGGAGCATCCTGCTGGCCGTAGGTGTGGCGGGCATCCTGTTCGGCGGTCTGTCGGCCGCCGGCACCCATAACATGAAGCGGATGCTCGCCTATTCGACCCTAGCCCAGGTGGGATTCATCCTGGTGGGGATCGGCTGGGGGACACCTCCGGCCCTCGCCGCCGCCGTTGTTTTTGCCTTCAATCACAGCATGGTCAAGGCGGCCATGCTGATGATCGCAGGCTTTGTTGCCAGCCGCGCACCGGTGAAATCCACCGCCTTCAGCATGGTCGCCGGCGTGGGCCGATCGCTTCCCGGGGCCGGGGTGCTCTTTTTCCTGGGCAGCCTGGGGCTGGCCGGCATTCCCCCCACCAGCGGCTTTATCAGCAAGATGCTCCTTTTCCGGAGCGGGGCCGGGGCCGCGCAGTTCTGGGTGCTGGTGATCATCGGGGCCGGGGGGGCACTCACATTGATCTATACCATGCGGGCGTTTCAACAGGTTTTCTGGGAGCCTGCGGCCGAAGGGGCCGTCGTCAAACCGTTCGGGGACAGCCTCCTGGCCCCGGCCATGCTCATCGGGCTGGTCCTTCTGCTGGGTCTGTGGGCAGACCCATTGGTACACCCGGCCCATGACGCCGCCCGGTGGATGACAACCCCCCTGGCCTACGTCCAGGCGGTCCTGGGAGGATCATGATGACTTGTCACATGCGAAACCTGATTCCCCTGGTGGTCACGTATCTGGTGTTGTCCGCGAACCTGGAATGGAACAACATCATCCTGGGGACGGCCATTGCCCTGGGGGTTTTGGCACTCCTTCCCGGGGCGTCGGGAGAGCGCCAATGCCGGGGGTTCCTGAGGGCGCTGCCGGCCATTTTTCAATATGTCGTCATCCTGGGTTTCGACCTGATAAAGAGCGGCATCCAGGTGGCGCGGATCGTCCTCTCACCCGATATGCCCATCCGGCCGGGAATCGTCGCGGTGCCAACGGATTGCCGGTCCGACCTGGGCCGGGCCCTCAGCGCCCATGCCGTCACCCTCACCCCCGGGCAATTGGTGGTGGGGATCGATGCCCGCGGCGTCATGTACACCCACTGCCTGGATGTGACCGGCGCCCTCGAGACCGTCTCCAGGGCTCAGAAAGTCCGGGAGCGGCTGCTGCATCGAATCTTCCTGTCCCCGCCATGATCGGCGGGTGGAAGGATAAAACGGGCAATTCCGACGGGGCCGGAATCCACGGAAACGGCGCCCGCATGAAAAGGAAGCGGTATGGCATCTGTTTTTGACATCCTGTTGTACATCTCCCTGTCGGTTCATGTGATGCTGATGGGCGTCGCCCTCCGGCACCTGTGGGGCGGGGAGAACGTCGTCGACCGGCTGATCGGTTTCGATCTGCTGACCACGCTTACCCTCGCGGTGCTGGTCCTTGTTTCCCTCATCTACCGGCAGAGCGTCTATATCGACGTGGCACTGGCGGTTGCGGTGCTGAGTTTCGTGGGCAGCGTCGCCCTGGCCAAGTATCTGGCCGATGACAAGATGTTTTAAAGGAGCACGGAATGATGAAAGGCGACCTGTTTCAATATCTCGCTGCCGCCGCGGTCGTCGTCGGGACGTTATTCTCCATGGTCGGGGTGCTGGGGTTCATCCGCATGCCGGATGTCTATACCCGGCTCCACGCGACCGGAAAGGTCGGGGTGTTCGGGGTAGTGTTCCTGCTGATCGCGGCGGTGATCCACACCCCCCTGGGATGGGGAAAGGGGCTTTTCCTGATTTTTTTTCTCCTGGTCACCGGCACGGTGACCGCCCATGCCATCGCCTCGGCCGCCTGCCATATCCATCTTCCCATGAAAGGGGCCGTGGGAAGGGACCGCGACGCTGCCGGCCGGGATCCGTCACAGACGGAAGACGGCGCGTCCGATCCACGCCGCTAGCGGTATGGCTTTTATGAATGGCCACCCCACGCAAACTGGAACCGGAAATGATCATCAGAAAAGCCGTTATCAACGATGTCCCGCACATTCACCGGCTGCTTCAGGAATACGGCCGGAAGGGAGAACTTTTGTCCCGTCCCCTGAGCCAGCTTTACGATCATCTCCGGGATTTCTGGGTGTGTCAGGCGGATGCCGGCGACGCCGGCATCGTCGGGTGCTGCGCCCTGCAGTTCTGCTGGGAGGATCTGGCGGAAATCCGCTCCCTGGCCGTCCGGCCGGATGTTACGGGGCGGAACATCGGGACGCGCCTGGCCGAGACGGCCCTTGCCGAAGCCAGGGAGTACCGCATCCAAAAGGTCTTCACCCTGACCTACCGACCGGGGTTTTTCAAGCGGCTCGGGTTTGTTTCCATCGACCGCTCCGAACTTCCCCTCAAGATCTGGAGCGACTGCATTACTTGCGTTCAATTTCCCAACTGCAACGAAAACGCCATGATCCTGGATCTCGCCGCTGAATGACGGCCGCCCCGGGTGGAGGGAGGCGTTTCCGGCCGGCGTTAGGAGTAGATGATGTAGAGCGGAAGCGGCGGGGCGTTCCGGATGCCCGGCCGGGGAAGGATCTGCTGGGTGTCGACGCTGAGCCAGTTGAGATCGGGCTTGATCTCGCGCAGCCTGCCGTCCTCCGGCGGCCGGGCGGGATGGTTAAAAGCGTAGGATGCCTGGAAGATGCAGATGCTGGCCGCGCCTTCCCTTGCGATCACGTAGTCCTTCTTCAAGGAACGGAGGGGGATGCTGCGGTTTTCGGCCGCCTGGCGGAGTTCATCCTCCGAAATCTTCATCAGCACCGTTTTGGATACTCCCCGCTCCGAAAACCGCATCAGCGCGCGGGATTCGCTGCTGCCTGTATAGATGGTGCTGATGCAGGGGATCTGCCGGAGATACTGGGCGGCCACGCACGCGGCGGTCCGCCTGCCGCCCACCATCACCGGCAGGCCGTAGTATTCGAAAAATTTCTTCTGGATGTCCTCGGCGTATTTGTCCCCTTTCTCGTAGAGATCCTTGGAGATGTAACGGAGATGCTGCGCGAGGTTTTCCGCCGCATCGGCGATGGGCCAGTCGATGCGGACGTGGAAATGGGAGAGGTGATACCGGTTTTTTGCGCGGCTGGCGGGGTCCCGCTGGATCAGGAGGGCGTAGTCGACCGGCAGGAGGATCTTTAAGAAATCACTGAAGCGGGCCGACTCCAGGTATTTGTGGTAACGGTCGAATTCACCGCTCAGGGGGAGGGTTTTCGACCGGAGGAGATTCCCCTTCACGGTTTTGTTGTCATCGTAAAAGCGGATGTATTTCTTGAAAACGTCGGGGACGGCGTCCTCCACGAAAATGACGAGAAAGGCGTTCTGGCACTTGTATTCCACGTCGGGAAGGATGGCGCGGGGCTTGAGTTCCCGCTTTTCCACGAAGGGGTAGGGTTCGTCGTGGTCGCGAAAATTCCCATAGGAGTCGATCAGCCCGTAGTCGATCATGTACTGATCCATCCCGTCCCGCAGGAGTTCATAATAGGATCGGCGCAGCCGGTTTTCCTGGCTCAGCTCCTCCCTGACCCTCCAGAATGCCACAACCCGCTCCTCCTAAATCGCCGCGCCGCCGTCCGCAGCCTCCAGGGCCTGGACCGCCGGCAGGGATTTTCCCTCCAGCAGGGCAAGAAACGCTCCGCCGCCGGTGGAGATGTAGCCGATCCGGTCGGTGACCCCCGCCTGGTGGACGGCCGCATCCGTATCGCCGCCGCCCACGATGGTCAGGGCGTCCAGGCCGGCCACGCATTCGGCGAGGGCCGTGGTGCCCCGCCCGAAGCGCGTCATCTCGAAGGCGCCCATAGGCCCGTTCCAGACCACGGTGCCGGCGTCCGCCAGGGCTTCGGCATATCGGCGGGAGGTCTCCGGCCCGATGTCCAGGGCCATCCAGCCGGGGGGGATCTCCGTGACGGGCACGATGCGCATCTCGGCCTCGGGATCGAAGCGGTCGCCCGCCGCCACGTCCACCGGGAGGTGGAGCCCGATTCCCTTTCGGGCGCAGGCTTCCATCACGGCGCCCGCCTCGTCTATCATCTCGTCTTCCACCAGGGATTTCCCCACGTCGATCCCCGTCTGTTTCAGAAATGTGTTGGCCATGGCACCGCCGATGATGATCCGGTCCACCTTTTCCAGCATCCGCTTCAGGGCGGCCAGCTTGCTCGACACCTTCGCTCCGCCGACAATGGCCACCAGCGGGCGTCTCGGATCGTTCATGGCCTTCTTGAAATAGTCGAGCTCCTTCTGGAGGAGGAGCCCGGCGGCGGAGACCGGCGCGAAGCGGGTAATGGCCGCCACCGAGGCATGGGCGCGATGGCAGACGGCGAATGCGTCGTTGACATAGACATCGCAGAGTTCGGCGAGGGCGCGGGCGAAGGCGGGCTCGTTCTTTTCCTCCCCGGCGTGATAGCGGAGGTTTTCCAGAAGGACCACGTCGCCGTCGGCCATGCCGTCGACGAGGGAGGCCGCCCGGGGGCCGATGCAATCCCCGGCCATGAGCACCTTGCGGTTGAGACAGGATTCCAGCCGCTGGGCCGCGGGGGAGAGGCTGAATTCAGGCGCCGGCCGTCCCTTGGGCCGACCCAGATGGGAGGCGACGATGAGCTTGGCGCCCTGGTCGAGGGCGTACTGCAGGGTCGGCAGGGCACCCCGGATCCTGGCGTCGTCGGTAATGTTGCGCGCCTTGTCCAGGGGGACATTGAAATCCACCCTGACCCATACCCGCTTGCCTTTAAGTGCGATCGTCTGAATGGTTTTCACGATCCTCTCCTTTCTTTGGGGGGCTATGTTGGATCCGGCGATGAATCGCCTTTTTTCTGGACCAGCGCTCGAAGAAGCCCATGGTGCCCGAAGCGTAGGCCCGGTCCACCTTTTCCTCGCGGATCGTCATTCCCTCGTTCCCCTGCAGGGCCCGGCGGAGGCAGTCGGTCTTATGGGAACATGCCAGACACGTCTCCGGCGACTCCCGCAGCCCCTCCGTCCCCATGGGGAATACGGTGTTCAGGTCGCCGTAGCACGGGGGGCGCGGCACCTTGTCTTCAAGCGGTTTCGTCATGATCGTCGGCCCTCGGGGGGTGGGGGGTCAGGTGCCATATCGTTCGAATTCCCGGTTCATGTCCGCAATGTAGCCCTGGTCGGCGAAGCTGAAGTAGCGGTTGTCGCCGATGACGAGGTGCTCGTGGACCGCTATGCCCACGACCTTGCAGGCGAACAGGAGCTGCCGGGTGATGGCCACGTCCTCGGGGGACGGGCTCGGGTCGCCGGAGGGGTGGTTGTGGGCGAAGATCAGCGCCGCAGCCCGGTGCTCCAAGGCCTGCCGGACCACCTCCCGGGGATAGACGGCCCCCGCGGTGAGGGTGCCCTCGAAGAGGGTCTCCGTGGCCAGGATCTTGTTTCGGGCGTCGAGGAAAATCACCTTGAACCGCTCGCGGTCCTTGTCTTTCATGTTGTAGTAAAGGTAATCGAACACCTCCCGGGCGCTGTGGACCGGGTCTTTCCGGAGCACCTTCTCCTGGAGGAACCGGTCGGCCACCGCCCGGATCAAATGGAGCCCCAGGATGTTTGCGGGACCGATGCCTTCAACCGTTCGAAGCTCGGCGGGCGACGCCTCCAGGACCCCCTGGAGGGTCTTGAACCGCTTGAGTGCGGCCTTGGCGGCATCCTTGCAGTCTCTCCGGGGGGTGGCCAGGGTCAGGAGGAGTTCGATGACCTCGTAGTCCTGGAACCCCGACAGCCCCGAAGCGAGAAAGCGCTCCCGAAGGCGCTTTCTGTGGCCTTCGCCCTTATGGGCCCCGGGGGTGGCCGCATTCCCGCCTGCGTCGGCTTTCGCGGGGATGGGTCGGTCAGGATTCATCCAGTTCTTCCCTGAGGTCCCGGGTCATCAGGCGATGGAGGGCCTCCTTGGGCGGGACGTCCTCGTAGAGAATATGATAGATCTCCTGGCAGATGGGCATCTCCACCCCCAGCTTCCGCGACAGGTTGTAGACGGACTTGGCGGTCTTGACGCCCTCGGCCACCATGCGCATCTCGGCCAGGATCTGCGTCAGGGTCATGCCCTGTCCGATTTTCTTGCCGACGGTGTGGTTCCGGCTCAGGTCTCCGGTGCAGGTCAGCACCAGGTCGCCGATGCCCGCCGTGCCGGTGAAGGTTCTGGGATTGGCCCCCATTTTAACGCCCAGCCGGCGCATCTCCGTGAGCCCCCGGGTGATGAGGGCCGCGCGGGTGTTGAGGCCCAGGCCCAGCCCGTCGATGATCCCCGCCGCGATGGCGATCACGTTCTTGACGGACCCGCCCAGCTCGACGCCGATGAGGTCTTTATTGGTATAGACCCGGAAGCCCGGGGTCGCGAACACCTGCTGGACAAACCTGGCGACGGTCCTGTCCTTCGCAGCCACCGTCACGACCGTGGGGACGCCCAGGGCCACCTCCCGGGCGAAGCTGGGCCCGGACAGAGCGGCGAGCTGTGCCTCCGGGACATGGGGGAGCGTCTCCTTCAGGATGCCCGACATGGTCAGGTGGGTCTGATTTTCAATCCCCTTGGACGCCGACACCACGACGCATTCGCTGGAGATGACCCCGGCGATCCTCAGGGAAATTTCCCGCATGACATGGGAGGGGACCACGATCAAAACCAGGTCCTTGCCGGATACGACGGCCCCGAGGTCGTTGGAGGGGAGCAGGTTTTCCGAAAGGGGGATGCCGGGCAGGAAGACCTTGTTTTCATGCTGGACGGCAATGGACTCCCTGACCTCCGGCTCGAAGACCCAGAAATCGACGGCATAGCCTTTGTTTCCCAGAAGATTGGCCAGGGCCGTTCCCCAGGAGCCCCCGCCGACGACGCCGATCTTGGCATTTTGAACGTCTTTAATCATCATCTCCGTCCGTATCCCCCGCGTCTTCCAGATCATCGGATGGGGTCTCTTCGATCTCCTCGGTATCTTCCTTTTCAGCGAGCCGAGCGGCACCGATGACCCGCTCGTCGATCTCCAGGTCCATCAGTTTCACCCCCTGGGTGTTCCGGCTGATGACGGAGATGCCGGCGACGGGCATGCGAATCAGCTTGCCGGTGTCGGTCATGAGCATGAGTTCGTCATCGTCTCCCACAAGGAGGATCGCGACCACCTGGCCGTTCCGTTTGTTGGTCTTGATAGTGATGACCCCTTTTCCGCCGCGCCGCTGAACGGGATACTCGTCGATCAGGGTCCGTTTTCCGTACCCGTTTTCCGTGGCGGTGAACAGGGTCTGGCCGTGGCTCAGGACCTCCATGCCGACGAGGGGGTCGCTGGGCGCCAGGGTCATGCCCCGGACGCCCCGGGCCGTCCGCCCCGTGGGCCGGATGTCCGATTCATGGAAACGGATGGACTTTCCGGACGCGGACCCCAGAAAGACGTTGTTGGTACCGTCGGTGATCCGGGTGCTGATCAGCTCATCTCCCGGGTTCAGGTCGAGGGCGATGATGCCGCCCGCCCGGGGCCGGCTGAAGGCCATGATGTCGGTCTTCTTGATGACCCCTTCGCGGGTGGCCATCATGATATAGGAGCCCGGGGCGAATTCGGGAACGGCGAGGACGGTGGTCAGTTTTTCGCCTTCGACGAAGTTGAGAAGGTTGACGATGGCCCGGCCTTTGCTGGCCCTCCCGGCCTGGGGGATCTCGTAGACCTTGCACCAGTAGACCTTTCCCTGGTTGGTGAAGAAGAGAAAGCTGTGGTGGGTGGAGGCCACGAAGAGGTGCTCGACGAAGTCCTCCTCCCGCGTTCCCATGGCGGTCTTGCCCTTGCCGCCCCGCCGCTGGCTCTGGTAGAGGGTGATGGGGTTCCGCTTGATGTAGCCCGCCTTGGAGATGGTCACCACCATGTCTTCTTCGGCGATCATGTCTTCCATGGTCAGTTCGCGGACGGCCTCGATGATCTCCGTCCGGCGAGTGTCCCCGAAAGCCTGCTGCATTTCGTCGAGTTCCGTCTTGATGATGCCCAGCACGATGCGTTCGCTGCCCAGGATCTCTTTGAACCAGGCGATGTCCTTGAGGATGTTGGCGTACTCCTCGAGGATCTTCTCCTGTTCGAGGCCGGTGAGCCGCTGGAGGCGCATGTCGAGGATGGCCTGGGCCTGAAGGGCGCTGAGATCCAGGGCGCTCATGAGGCGCTCCTTGGCCTCCTTTGCGGTGGCCGATGCGCGGATCATGGCCACCACGTCGTCCAGGTTCTCGAGGGCGATCTTGAGGCCTTCCAGGATATGGGCACGCTCCTCCGCTTTCCTGAGGTCGTATCGGGTCCGACGGACGATGACCTCCTTGCGATGGAGGATGAACTGTTCGAGAAGCTCCTTGAGGGTGAAGAGGTGGGGCCGGTTGCCCGCGACCGCGAGGAAGATGATGCCGAAGCTCGACTCCATCTGGGTGTGTTTGTAGAGCTGGTTGATGATGACTTCCGGGACCTGGTCCCGCTTGAGGCCCATGGCGATGCGCATGCCCTCGCGGTCCGACTCGTCGCGGACGTACCGGATCCCCTCGATCTGCTTGACCTTCATGAGCTCGGCGATCTTTTCGATGAGCCGGGCCTTGTTGACCTGATAAGGGATCTCGGTGACCACGATGGTCTGCTGGGCGTTCTGCCGGTCCTCCTCGACCATGACCCGGGCACGCATACGGATGATGCCCCTGCCGGTGCGGTAGGCTTCCCGGATGCCCTGGGTCCCGTAAATGAAGCCGGCCGTGGGGAAATCCGGCCCGGGGACATGCTGCATCAGCTCGTCGCAGGTGATGTCGGGATCGTCGATCAGGGCCTTCAGAGCGCTCGTGATCTCGGAGAAATTGTGGGGCGGGATGTTGGTGGCCATGCCCACGGCGATCCCCGAAGACCCGTTGATGAGCAGGCAGGGCAGGCGGCTCGGCAGCACGGACGGCTCGGTGAGGGATTCGTCGTAGTTGGGCGTGAAGTCGACCGTCTCCTTTTCCAGGTCCGTCAGCATCTCATGGGCGATCCTGGCCATGCGGATTTCCGTATACCGCATGGCGGCGGCGCTGTCGCCGTCGATGGAGCCGAAGTTGCCCTGTCCGTCCACCAGGGGATACCGGAGGGAGAAGGACTGGGTCATGCGCACGATGGTGTCGTACACCGCCGTATCGCCGTGGGGATGGTACTTGCCGATGACGTCGCCGACGATGCGGGCGGATTTTTTGTAGGGCTTGTTCCAATCGTTGTTGAGGTCGTTCATGGCGAACAGGATTCGCCGATGAACCGGTTTGAGGCCATCACGTACATCCGGCAGCGCCCGACCGATAATCACGCTCATGGCGTAGTCCAGATAGGACTGCTTCATCTCGGATTCGATGCTGATTTCGGGCATAATTCCAGTGGGTTCCATATAGGTCCTGTGTCGTTTGAAACGGAGCGGCCGCCGGTTTTGCGGACGGGTCGTCCCGCCGGCGCCGCGCCGCCATGATTCGGTTGTTTCGGATCAATCCTGGATCGAGGCCCAAATTGATATCCGGGCCGGTGCCATCCGGCCTCTTTCCGGATGCATATCCCCATCAAAACAATCGATAATATGCTTAATCGTACATGGGTTCAAGCATTATTTAATCCGGAAAGCAGGGCGGATCAGGGGCGGACATGGGGGCCGCCCCCGGAAGAAAAGGGCGAAGGGGCGTTCGCCCCCGCGCCGATATGTCGATGGGCGGATGATTTGATGGGCTGCCTGGGCTGCGGTGGCGCACTCCCCTGCCGGAGGCATCCGTGGAAGTGAAGTTCGGACCGTTGAAGCCGGCGACCACCGTCCGAATGACGAAGACCGGAGATCCGGCGCCATGCGCGGGCCGGCATCCTGAAGCCGATCAGTTTTTGCTGAGAAAAGCCCCGGCCGTCAGCATGAGAAGGGCCTCATAGATGATCACCGGCACGAAACTGTGGCCGAAAAGGGCATAAAGAATCCCTCCGCCGATGACGGCCGGGACGCCGCAAAACACCAAAATCCCCATCTTTCTGCTGATGCTCATGTCATTCTCCTCGTATCGTTTTCGCCGCCTTGGGGCCTCTTGTGGATATGAATCCAGATTGTTCCCGTGGGTTTTAGCAACAACAGGTGATGAAGTAAAGAGAAAAAGGTTATCCTCTTTTCCGACATCACCTGTTCAGAACCGTGGTTGGCTATACGCGTTCAACGATCATGGCCATGCCCATGCCGCCGCCAATGCACATGGAAATCATGCCGGTCTCCAGGTTTTCTCGCCGCATGTGATGGATGCAGGTGACCATCTGCCGGGCCCCGGTGCAGCCGATGGGGTGGCCGATGGAGATGCCGCTGCCCAACTGGTTGGGCCTGTCGACGGGGATGTCCAGCTCCCGCATGCACCCGATGGCCTGGGCCGCGAAGGCCTCGTTCAGCTCGATCATCTGAATGTCGCCCATGGTCATTCCGGTGGATTTCAGCACCTTCCGGATCGCCGGCACGGGCCCCAGGCCCATGTACGCCGGATCCAGGCCGCCCGAGGCGAAACCCTTGATCTTGACGATGGGGGTGAGCCCCAAGGCCTTGGCCCGCTCCGGGGTCATCATGAGCACCGCGGCGGCGGCGTCGTTGATGCCGGATGCGTTGCCCGCGGTGACGGAGCCGTCCTTCTTGAAAGCGGGTTTCAGCTTGGCCATTTTTTCGAGGGAGGTGTCCATGGGCCGCTCGTCCGTATCGAAAATGATGTCGCCCTTGCGGTCTTTCATGACCACGGGGACGATCTCCTCCTTGAAGAGGCCCTGGGTGATCGCCCTGCGCGCCCGGGTGTGGCTCAGCACGCCCAGTTCGTCCTGTTCCTGGCGGCTGATGCCGTACATCCGGACGATGTTTTCGGCGGTCATGCCCATATGGTATCCGTAGAAGATTTCATAGAGGCCGTCAAACACCACCAGGTCGGTGACCTCGCCCGCGCCGGTCAGCTCCATGCGATACCCCCATCGGGCCTTGGGCAGGGACATGGGCACCATGCTCATGTTTTCCTGTCCGCCGGCCAGCACCACCTCCGCCTGGCCGGACATGATGGCCGATGCGCCCACGGCGATGGCCTTGAGCCCCGAACCGCAGACCTTGTTCAGGGTCATGGCGGGGGTCTCCTTGGCGAGTCCTGCGCGGATCATGGCCTGGCGGGCCGGATTCTGGCCCTGGCCGGTCTGGAGAACGTTGCCCATGATCACCTCGTCGACAGCCACCGGCGCGGCGCCGTCATCCCAGTCCGCCGCCTGCTTTTCGAGGTCGATGCGCCCCTGGTCCTTCAATGTCCCCGGGATGCCTGCTTTCATATCATCGCTCAGTGCCGGCTTGAGATTGACCTTTTTCAGGGCGTCTTTCATCACCAGCGCTCCCAGGTCCACAACAGGTACGCTTTTAAGGGATCCTCCAAAACTGCCGACCGCGGTTCGCGAACCGCTTACGATAACGACTTCGTTCATGTCTGCTGCCCTCCGCATGCTTATGGATTTGAAAAATAGACTTAGCAGTAAAAAAACGCTACACTACCATAGGCGAAAACGGAAGGTCAATGGAGATGCCATGTGTCTGATTCTTTTTTTGTACGAGGCCCATCCGGAGTATCGATTGATCCTGGGCGCCAATCGGGATGAATTCTATGAACGTCCCACCGCACCCCTGTCGTACTGGCATGAGCGTTCCGCTGTTCGGGGGGCGGCCATGGCGACGATACTCGCCGGGCGGGACCTGCGGGGGGGAGGGACGTGGATGGGGGTGACCTGCACCGGCCGGTTCGCCGCCCTGACCAATTTCAGGGATCCTTCGGCCAACCGAAGCGGCGCGCCTTCCCGGGGTGCACTGGTGAGGGATTTTCTGGGGGTCCGCGAACTCCCGCTGGCATATGCCGAAAGAATCGCCCGGGCGGGGACGGCGTATAATGGCTTCAATCTCCTGGTCGGCGACCGGAGGGGTGCGCTGTGCTATTATTCGAACCGGAAGCCTGAAATTCACCCGCTGAAACCGGGAATCCACGGCCTGAGCAACCGGTTTCTGGATTCCCCCTGGCCCAAGGTGGCGCGCGGTAAAAAGGCCTTGGAACGGGTGGGGTCGAACCGGCGGATCGACCCTGAAGCGGTCCTTGAGATCCTGGCAGACCGCGTCCGCCCGCCCGAAGACCTTCTGCCGGACACTGGCGTGGGTCTGGAATGGGAGCGGATTCTGTCGCCGGTTTTTATCACCAGCCCGACCTACGGCACCCGCTCATCGTCGGTGCTGCTCGTGGGGCGGGACGGGAAGGTCCATTTCGTCGAGCGGACCTTCATTTCCGAGGGCGATGCGGTCCGGGTCGAGGGGACGCGCCGGTTCCAGTTTGCGATCCGGTGAGAGGCTTCACCCCCAGCCGCGCCGCCTCTTTCATAACGGCGTCCACGCCCAGCCCCGCCATGCAGAGATGGTCCCCCCGGGGGCAGGTGCGCTTGAAGCACGGGCTGCACGGCGGACCCAGGCGCACCACCGCATGCCCCGGTCCGAAGGGGCCGGTCCGCCAG
>NZ_JBGSQX010000127.1:0-7236 GCF_041737845.1 Desulfococcus sp. | reverse complement strand
CCAGCAGCAGGCCCATGCCCCGGCGCCGGGAGAGGTCGGCCGCGGCTTCCTTTCGCCCCAGGCCGCAGGTTCCCGTGAGGTAGAGGAGGACCCCCGAGGGATCCGCCGCGGCATCCCGGACAAGCCGCCGGAGCTGATCGTCAGGGCCTCCGCCGAAAAACGAAGCTGCGGGCGACTCATCTGCCGGATAGACCCGGACCCAGGAGCGCAGGTCGGCGTCGAGGGCGGTGCCGGCCAGGATGAAATCGACGATCCGCTCGTCCGCCGCGAGGCTCCGTTTCAGGAACGGCGGCAGGGGCTGGGGCGGGTCGGTCGTAAGCGACACCAGCCGGTTCCGGATCAGGGGCGCATCGGGGGAGAGATGCCGTCGGGCCGCGAGCTTGGCCTCGAGGTCCGGGCAGAGGAGCCCCAGGGCCAGGTCGGCGCTGGGCCGCCTGCGGGTCACGTCGTCCTGGAGATACGCGTAAAGCTGCTCGTAGCGAAGGTCCAGCTCGGGCGCGAGGGCGATCATGAGGAGGTCGGTTTCCATGGGCTGGAGCCCGAACAGGTCGGCGATCCGGCTCAGGCCGGGAATCTCCGCTGCGACGTTGAACAGACCCGCCCCCCCTTCCCGAGCCGTGCTGCCGGCTGACGGGAAAACCCCGGGATGCCCCGGTTCGGTCGCCAGGATCCGGGCGATGTCCTCCCGGGAGATATAGAGCCCCCGGTAGGCGTCCGGCCGGCCGTCCGGCCCCAGGGCCGCATGGACCTTGTCCACGGCCGCGGCCAGCAGCCGGTCCAGGCGCTTCAGGGCGGCCGCGAGGCCCCTGACGTCAATATGGGGAGGGGTGTCCTGGTTCATGTCCGTCGCTCCATGGCGTTATTTGTACACCTTGATCTCGTAGTCGCCCGTGCCGCCGGTGCGGTTGTAATGGCGGACCTGGAGATAGTATTTCCCGGCGGCGAGGTCTGCGCTGATCTTCGGGTTGTAGCCCGTCCCGGAATCATCGTCTTCCGCGATGAGGAGGGTCCGGCTCTCCGGTCCGTAGAGCTTCATGACCAGGTCGGTCTCCCCCTCGGTTTCCATGAAATGACGGCCGGGGGACTTGACCGTGAAGGTGTAGAGATCCTCCTCGCCCGCCTGCCCGATGGAGGCCTTCGTCCCCTTGTGCTCCAGAACGCCCAGCTCGACCACACCGGGCTGGACGCCCTTTCCCGGATACATCTTCCCGCCGGCGATAAAGGCCTTTTCAACGGCCGAGAGTTTCGTGTTCTCCTTGGCCTGGAAACCGTCCAGGGTCCATTCCTTGGGGAAGGAATAGAGCATGATGGAATCGGGGTCGAACTCGGTGCCGTTGATCTGGTCGTGGGCGTATTTGTTGAGGACATTGTGGCGGATGGTGGCGACATCCCAGTTGTTGGGCGGCCCCGACAGATCGCGGATGACGGCCTCCTCGTTCCACTGGATGCCCTTGTCGGGGTTCTGGTGCTCGTGGGCCAGCGCGATGGCGTGGCCGAATTCGTGCAGCACCACGGCCTCGTCCAGCCACCCGAAGTTCATGGTCGGCTGACTCACGTGGATGCCCGCGGCATCCGTGCCCACGTAGCTCCACGCGCCGTCGTTGGCGAAGGCGATCCGGATGTCGGCGTCGGGGGCGTTCCCGAAGTCGAAGTTGAGGTTGGCGAACTGGGTCCACTGGGGCGCGAATTGCTTGACGACGTTCTGCTGGCCGGCGGTGCCGCCCAGAAACGAGACGCGCAGGGTCGATCCGTTGGGCCACAATTTCCCGATGGGGGAGACGGCGCGGGTGCGCGTGGTGTCCCCGATGCTGCGGAAGAGTATCGCCCGGTGAAGGTCCTTGGCGAGAATTCTGTCAAAGCAGATTTTCTTGATATCGGACATGGCAGGCCTCCTTTGGTGAGGATGATGGCAGTGTTACGATTCTTTTTTTTCGGTCAGGGCGGCGTCGCCCCGGCCCAGCCTCTTCACTTGATCCCCGGAAATCTCGACCGGGGCCGAAGCATTTTCGATCCCGAGCGCCGCGTCGCGTGCCCGGACGGTTCCGGCCCCGGCCAGGGTCGCCGACCCGGGAAGGTCCCCCTTCTCTTCGTCGTACAGATCGAACCAGGGGAGCCCGTGGCGGGTGTAGGCCGCGGCATCGATGGGCGTGGGCGGCGGGTCGAAGCCCGCGATTTCGCGGAACCGCGCGCTGTTGAGGATATGGATGACGATCTCCCCGCAGGTCCCGGGGTCCCACGCATCGAGGCCGTGGGGATCCGGATGGATCCGCTGCCGCATGACGCCCCCGGCTCCCAGCCCCATCCGGGGCGATCCCAAACCGCCCAGGCCCGCCATGGGCCGTTTTTCGTGCGGCATCTCCGGCGGCGGGGTATCGGGAAACCTCCCGGGCCGGGCCTCGAATACGGTGATGTGGATGCCGCCGCGCCGTTCCCGGCCGGTGAGGGAGGCCTCCAGGGTATAGCCCAGCCCCAGGGGCATGGCCACAAACTGCCGGATGGTGCCGTCGCCGGTGTTGAACCCGTCCAGCCACGGCTGCAGGGGCGCGACGATGTAGTTCTGGGGGCCGTCGTCCAGGATCTTCCCGCCGGAGCCGGAGGCCGCACCGGCAATCTCCCCCGTGAGGACATTGACGCCCCCCGCGGAAACGACGACCGCGCTGGGGTGCCAGGCGGCCCCCCGGAAGCCTATCCAGAGCGCCTCCCGCTGGTACATGGGAATGAAGAAGGTCTTCCGCGCCGGCGGGGCTGCCGCCAGCCCGGCCCCCGTGGACTCCGAAAAGATGCCTGGAAAGAGCGATGCGTCATAGATCGGAAAAGCCCCCAGTCCGGGGGGCAGCGGATAGGTGCGGCCATCGTCGGGAAGCCGCAGGGTGCGCTGAAAGGACACACCAAAATGCGGCCCGATCCGGATGGCGTGCGTATCGAAATCAATCTCCATCACGGCACCCCCCTCTTTTCCCGCGGCGGCTTCGCGCTGCATCGCGGCGACTCGCTCCTGCAAGGCTGTTGTCGGGTTCCAAAAGAAGAGATCCCCCACGGTTTCTGATCGGGCACCCCCGGAACATTCCGGGCGGGCGCATGAAACTCACGGATCTGGCGGATCTGGTTCTTGTTGTTCGGGTTGAAATCTGTCGGGTTGGTTACGGTATGTTTAGAAATTCGCGATACGACGATGGAAGCACTCAGGGCGAGGTTGGAAGCGATTCGTTCCGGAGCAGCATTCGTGCCGGGGGAGTGATGCGGGCCAGGTCGATGTTTGGTGAATCGCCGTGCTTCCCTTATGCCAAAAACAAATAAGGATCATGATTTTGTTTGTCAATACATGACCATTTCCGAACACGTTCGATATCCGTCCCTCGTGCACCGTGGGTATCGTGCCAAAAAGTCATTTTCACAGGCATCTTGGAGACACCCCCGCGAGAATCCGGGGACTGCCCGAAAAAAATTCTGCATTCAAGACATTTCCATTGAAACTTCACCACAAACAGATTAAAAACAGCTTCCAACAGATCGACTTGCGCGACCCCGATAGTTTATTTACAGGAAGAGGCTTATGAAATACTGGCGGGTTCCCTTAGACGCGGATGCGGTGGACATCACCCGGGGCATCGTTCACATCCTGGAAGAGCGGTGCAAGGGCTGCGGATACTGCATCGAATTCTGTCCGCGGGAGGTCCTCGAATTCTCCCGGTCATTCAATGCCAAGGGCTACCACCCTCCCCGGGTGAAGAATGACGATTGCCTGAACTGCCACTACTGCGAATTGCTCTGCCCGGAATTCGCCATCTTTTCGGTCGAAGCCGCCCCGGCCCATCCGGGGCCGGCCGCCGGAGCAGCCGACTGACCGGGGGATGAAGCCCCCTGTCGGCATGCATACCCGAAGACACCATCCATGAGGCCGTCTATGAAAGCGAGAGTTCTCACCGGAGAACATTTTATCAACGGAGACACCGCCTGCGCCGAGGGCGCCATCGCGGCGGGGTGCACTTTTTTCGGGGGGTATCCCATCACCCCGGCAACCGAGGTCGCGGAGCACATCTCCGTCCGGCTGCCCGAGGTGGGCGGCACCTTCATCCAGATGGAGGACGAGATCGCGGCCATGACCTCGATCCTCGGCGGGGCGTGGACCGGCGCCAAATCCATGACCGCCACCTCCGGCCCCGGCTTCAGCCTGATGATGGAAACCATCGGGCTTGCCGTGGTCACCGAGACGCCGTGCGTGGTGGTCAATGTCCAGCGGGCCGGCCCGTCCACGGGCCTGCCCACCCAGGGCGCCCAGTCCGACATGATGCAGGCCCGCTGGGGCTCCCACGGCGACTACGAGATCATCGCCATCGCCCCCGCCTCCCCCCAGGAGATGTTCGACCTGGCCATCACCGCCTTCAACCTGAGCGAAACCTACCGGACGCCCGTCTTCATCATGTCCGACGAGATCGTCGGGCACATGAGCGAGAAGGTGATCATCCCCGACGCGGGGAAGATCAAGACGGTCTCCCGGCCCCGGCCCACCGGGCGGAAGGACCGGTTCCGCCTCTACAAGCCGGGGAAAAACGGGGTCGCCCCCATGCCCGCCATCGGCGACGGGTACAAGGTCCACGTCACGGGGCTGACCCATGATGAGAAGGGGTATCCGGTCATGACCGTCGAGACCCAGAAGGAGATGATCGACCGGATCATCGGCAAGATCCGCAACAATATGGAGGACATCGTCCTGACGGAATCCTACCGCCTGGAGGACGCCGAGATCGCCATCGTCTCCTACGGGGTTTCGGCCCGCACCAGCTACACCGCCGTGGAGGAGGCCCGCAGGATGGGCATCCGGGCCGGCATGCTGCGGCTCATCACCGTATGGCCCTTTCCGGAGAGGCAGATCCGCGAGCTGGCCCGGAAGGTCAAGGGCATCATCACCGTCGAGATCAACATGGGGCAGATCAGCCGGGAGGTCGAGCGGTGTGCTGCCGGAGTCGTGCCGACATTCAGCGTGGGCCATCCCGGCGGCACGATCATTCCCCCCGAGGATGTCATCGACGTTATGGAAAAGGGGTTCAAGCGATGACCCAGCACCCGAACGACGGCGCCGCCCGCGAGGCCCATCCCCTGGAGGACCTGGTCCGGATGGACCGGATCCCCCACATCTGGTGCCCCGGCTGCGGCATCGGATCGGTCTTCACCGCCTGCCTCACGGCCATCCGGCAGAGCGGGATTCCCCATGAACAGTTCGCCATGGTCTCGGGCATCGGCTGCTCGGGCCGCGGGGCGGGATACATCAACATCGACTCCTTCCACACCACCCACGGCCGGGCCATCCCCTTCGCCACCGGCATCAAGATGGCCAACCCCGGGCTGAACGTCATCGTCTTCTCCGGCGACGGCGATCTCTTCGCCATCGGCGGGAATCACTTCATTCACGCGGCGCGAAGGAACATGGACATCACCGTGGTCTGCGTGAACAACCTGACCTACGGCATGACCGGCGGCCAGGTCGCCGCCACGACGCCCCACATGGCCCGCTCCTCCACCACCGTGGTCGGAAACCCCGAAACCCCCTTCAACCTGCCGCTCCTGGCCTATGCGGCGGGCGCCACCTACATCGCCCGATGGACCATGCTCCATGCCCGGGACCTGGCCGACGCCATCGAGGCGGCGATCCGGCGGCGGGGCTTCTCCTTCATCGAGGCCCTCTCGCCCTGCCCCGTCAACTACGGCCGCAGGAACCGCGAAAAGCCCCTCGACACCCTGAAATTCTACCAGGAGAAGGCCATCATCAAGAACGGCGCCCACCCGGCCGAACTCGACATGAGCGACACCCGGGGGCCGATCCTGGGCAAATTCCTGGACATCGACAAACCCACCCACGATGAGGTCTACAAAAAGATGTACTGGCCGGAGGAAGGGTGAGCACCATGAAAAAAGCGCATGAAATCAACCGGCAGGAGGTCATCGTCACCGGATTCGGCGGGCAGGGCATCGTCCTGGCCGGACGGATCCTGGGCATGGCCGCGGCATTGGGGGATCACCGGGAGAGCACCCTGGTCCAGTCCTACGGCCCCGAGTCCCGGGGCGGGGCCTGCTGTGCCCAGATCGTCATCTCCGATGCGGTCATCCAGTACCCTTACATCAAGGCCCCGGACATCCTCATCTGCATGTCCCAGTCGGCCTTTGAAAAATACCGGCAGGCGGTTCGGCCCGGCGGCACTCTCCTCACGGACAAGGACCTCGTCACCTTCGACGGCGCCCCCCCGGCCGGGGGGGACGCCTTCGCCATTCCATCCACCCGCATGGCCGAGGAGCTGGGCCGCAAGATGATGGCCAACATCATCATGATGGGCTTCGCCACGGCCGTCACCGGGGTGGTGTCGGCCGAGGCCATGAAATCCGCCGTCACCGCGTCGGTTCCCAAGGGAACGGAAACGCTGAACCTGGGGGCGTTCGCCAAGGGGTTCGATTACGGCCTCTCCACCCTGAAAGGGCGGGAGAAGAAAAAGTCCGGCGCCCCCGGAAGGACAGGAGCCGCCTCATGAAGCGCCCCAAGGACCGTCTGCACAAAGTCGTCGTCATCGGCGCAAACCCCGCGGGCATCGCGGCCGCCAACAAGCTGGGGGAGCTGGGCATCCCCGTGACCCTCGTCGACCGGGAGGCGAACCTCGACCGGAAGCTCTCCAGCGAGGCCTGGCGGCTCGATTCCGGGGTCCCCCTCAACCACGCCCACCGTCCGGGCCTCATCCGGATTTTCCGGAACCCCGGCATCCAGTGCATCCTGCCCGCCTCGGTCACCGGCATCCGGCACACCCCCCAGGGGTTCCGGGTCGGCCTGACCCGTCACCAGACCTTCTCCGACCCGGAGGCCTGCATCCTCTGCGGGCGGTGCGCGGAGGTCTGCCCGGTATCCACCGACACCGGCGGCAAGGCGGTGGCCTTCGAGGGCCGCCTGAGCCTCCCCGGCCGGCCGGTGATCGACAAGCGGCGCCCGCCGCTCTGCCGCGAAAACTGTCCCCTGGGCGTCAACGCCCAGGGCTATGTGGCCTTGGCCAGGGCGGGAAGATACGCCGAGGCCCTCGCCCTCATCCGGGAGCGGAACATCCTTCCCGGCATCTGCGGCCGCGTCTGCAGCCACCCCTGCGAAGACGACTGCCGCCGGGGGACCCTGGACGACCCGGTCGCCATCCGGGCCATCAAGCGCTTTCTCGCCGACTACGGCGCAGGCCACCCCGACGAGATCCCCCCCGTCCGAACGGC
>NZ_JBGSQX010000118.1:0-9327 GCF_041737845.1 Desulfococcus sp. | reverse complement strand
GAGCACCCTCTGGGAGAAATGGAATGCAACTTTGAAGCATCTTCGAGCCTCCATATTGTTGCATTCATAAATACCATATATTTCTACCCTGATCAAGTAAATTCAGTTGTTTATTTGCTTGGGGTCAAGAGCTCTGAATTTGTTTTTGGTGTAATAAATTCTCAACTTAATAGATGAGAGCTATCACGTAATTTATGGACTTAACATTCAACAATAAATATATGATAAGAAGGTCAATAAACAAAAAGCCGGGCCACCTTAAAAAGGCAACCCGGCTGTCTCGTTAAGACCCGTGGCTTTCCGTCCCTGTCTCACGGCAGGTTTGGCAAGTTTTTCTTTTTTTTATTCGTCTACCCTACGTTCAATATGAGCAAAAGCGCATAGAAATAGAGCGCTGTAGCCGCCACAGATTCATCAGCTTCGCAACAAACGGAAAAACTTGAAAACCGTCTTGAATACCAATCGTCAACCAGGCACCTATTAAACACAAAAAAATCACATTGTCTATCGGTACAAATACCTATTTTTGTCGTTTTTTTCAAATTTTGTCTTAGATAAATCTTGGTTATATTGTTTTTATAGAACTTAATAGTCTGAAATTTTATAAAAAAATATTATCAATGCCTGGTTTATCCATTTTTCATTAAATCAAGTCTGAAAATATTATTTTTTAGGAAAGCATAAATCGAGCCAGAAATAGCATCGCCAGTTTTGATGGGGTTACCTATTGAACATCGGGATCGCGGTTTGTCACTGGGAGGTTCGCGCCGGCCTGAGGGGCTGGAAGCTGGGCCGTTCCCTGTTTGTCGCCGACTCGGGCATGATCTCCGAGGACAAACGCAAGGAGCTGGCCAGAGCCTGCGGCAAGTATATCCCGGCCTGGCGCATGCCCAATGTGGCCGGGATACGGAAGGATGTCCCGAGCAAGCGCGGCAGCTACACCGTTTTCAAGGAGAATTTTCATGCAAAGGAGGTTGTCGCCGGCGACGCGAGCAGCGCAGGCGCTACATCCGCGGTTACAACCCCAAGGAGGCTGAACGTCAGCGCAAACACCGAGAAATGACCGTTCCCATCCTGAAGAAGGAACTCGATTCCCACAAGGATGCATCGGCAACCGACCAATGGGCCACCGAGCTTTAGGTAAAGGCAGGCGAAGAACCGGAAATGAGAAAAGAATGGTTGCGTTGATTTTCGATCGGGTTACACAAAAAAACATGCAAAAGGGGCCTTTTGAGCCCCTTTCCTGATTCAGGTTAACCGCGCTTAATCCGCCGTCACGGTGATCTTCCGGGGCGCGGCCTTGGCTACCTTGGGGAGTGAGAGCCTCAGGACGCCGTTCTCCACTTTTGCTTCGATCCTGCTTTGTTCGATCACCTCGGAGAGGGTGAACTGGCGGAAATAGGTCCCGGTGTCGTATTCCCGCAGCACCCCCTTCTCTCCTTCGCCCTCCCGGGAGCGGACCTCGCCCGACAGGGTCAGGATGTTTTCCCGGAGGTCGATGTCGAGATCCTCGGTCCGGACGCCGGGGATGTCGGCGATCACCGTGATGGCCGCGTCGGTTTCAAAGATGTCCACCGCGGGCACGAATGTGTTGCCTGGACGGGTCTGCTCGACCTTTGACGGGGCCTGATCTTTGTCTTTCACGCGAATGTCTGACATGGGTAGCCTCCCTGCATGCGGCGTCAGCCGACCTGGATATGTCTGGGTTTTGCGGACGCGGCTTTGGGAAGCGCGATGGATAGGATTCCGTCCGCCATGCCGGCCTTGATTTTCTCCCCATCCACCCGGTCGGGGATCTTGATCATCCTGCTGAATTTGCCGGCCTCCCGCTCCCGCCGATGCCATTTCGCCGACGCACCGGGCTCCGCGATCTTCCGTTCGCCGGACAGGGACAGGTGATCCCCGGTGATGGTCAGCTCAAGGTCCTCGGCCTTGACGCCGGGAATCTCCGCGCGGATCCAGTAGTTGTCTGCATCCTCGGTCACGTTGATGAGCGGAAAAACGCCGGCGCTGGGCGTAAAGGCGGCGTCGTTCTCCAAGGTGCGGGTGAGGTGCGCCATCCGCCCGCGCATCTCTTCGAGCTCGTCAAAGGGGCTTTTCAGTCGAAAAGCCGGCGTGGTCAACACTCTCCTGATGAACATGGGTAACCCTCCCTGGTGATGAGATTCAATCGGCCGGTTCATGAAGACGCCGGTCGCCCGGAACGATAATGCCGATATAACCATTTGTATTTAAAGGTTTAGATGCTAACGTGCCAAAAAGATAACCATCGCTTCCCGGAGGTCAAGGGAGCGGACCGGCGATTTTCAGGGGCGGACGCCGTCCGGTTCCATGGGCCACATCCCCTTTTCCTCGAGGACGGATTTGAGGACCTTGAGTGCGACATTGACGGCCGGCACCCCGCCGTAGATGGCGGTCTGGAAGATCGTCTCGGCGATCTCCCCAGGGCTGCACCCCACGTTGAGGGCGGCCTGGATGTGGAGCTTCAACTCGTCCGGCCGCGAGAGCACGGTCAGGGCCGAAACCGTGACGAGCTGGCGCACGGTGTGGGGGATTTTTTCCCGGGCGTACATCTGGCCGGTGATGAAGAGGGAGAGATCCCGGGCCAGGCCTTTGTCGAAGGCCCGCCACAGGTCGTAGGGCTTTTCATCGGCAACGCCTTTGAAATAGAGGGCCGCGGTTTCCCGGGTTTTTTCCGCGACGGATTTGTCGGGTGTGTCCATGAAACATCTCCTTTTTTAAGGGGGTATCGGGTGGATTTCCGGATGCCCGGTTGAACCTGGGCGATCCGCCTGCCCCGGATATCCCATCTGCTCCTTTACCGGTATTTCTCGATGGCTCTTTTAAACCCCGGCATGGCGCCCGTGATGGTTTTGTCGTCCACGCAGTAGGCGATCCGGAAGTGGCCGGGGCCGCCGAAGCCGCTTCCCGGGACTGCCAGGATCATCTCTTCCTGAAGGGTCCGGACGAAGGCCACGTCGTCGGGGATGGGGCTTTTGGGGAAGAGATAAAAGGCGCCCGGCGGGGTGACGAAATCGTACCCGCACGCGGCAAGCCCCGTGCAGAGCAGCTTGCGCTTCCGGTCGTATTCGGCCACGTCCACGGTGACGCCCTGGAGACGGGCCACGACCCGCTGCATCAGGGCCGGGGCGTTGACGAAGCCCAGGATCCGGTTGGTCAGGGCCAGGGCGGCCAAGAGGTTCTTCCGGTCGTCCAAAGCGGGGTTGACCGCGATGTAGCCGAGCCGCTCCCCGGGAATCGACAGCTCCTTGGAGTAAGAGGTGGCGATGATGCTGTTGGGGCAGGCCTCGAAGATGCCGGGCACCCGGGCCCCGTCGTAGACGATCTTGCGGTAGGGTTCGTCGGAGACGAGATAGATCGTCCGGCCCATGGCCCCGCCGCGATCCACAAGCAGCCGGCCCAGGGCCGCGAGGCTCGCCGCGTCGTAGATCTGGCCGGTGGGGTTGTTGGGCGAGTTGATGAGAACGACCTTGGTCTTTTCCGTGACGGCGGCATCCATGGCCGCCAGGTCGAGGGTGAAATCCTCCCGGGTCGGGACCGTTTTCAGCACGCCGCCGTGGTTGTCGGCATAGGCGCCGTATTCCACGAAATAGGGCGCCGGCGTGAGGACCTCGTCCCCCGGGTCCAGGAGGGCCTTGAGGGTGGCGTTGAGAGCCCCGGCCGCCCCGCAGGTCATGATGATCTCCTCCGCCGTCACGGCAGCCCCCTGCTCCTTGCCGACATAGTCCGCGACGGCCTGTCGGACGAAGGGGTATCCGGTGTTGGGCATGTACCCGTGGTCTTTGGCCTCGCCCGAATCGAGGATCTCCCTCAGGGTCTTTTCAAAAATCTCGGGGGGCGGGACGTTGGGGTTCCCCAGGCTGAAGTCGAAGACGTTCTGCGCCCCGTGGGCCGCCTTGAGCCGCCCCCCCTCCTCGAACATCTTCCGGATCCAGGAGGATTTTTCGATCACCGATTGGATCTTTGCTGCAATCGCCATTGAACTCCTCCGGGGTTAAGCGGGTTCGACCGCTTTGATTTCAGGGATCTCCTGCTTGAGGACCCGTTCAATGCCGTTTCTCAATGTCATCTGGGACATGGGGCATCCGGCGCAGGCGCCTTTGAGCCTTACCCGGACGATGCCGTTGGGCAGGATCTCCACCAGTTCGACGTCCCCGCCGTCTTTTTGCAGGGCGGGCCGGATTTTTTTCAATACCGCTTCGACTTTTTCTTTCATGGATCTGCTCCTTCTATAAAATGAATGTTCATGTTGACGACTTGCCAAACCTCATTCGACAGGTGACGCTTAAGGTAATACCGAAACGGGGGTTGTCATTTCTCGCTTGCGGCCTCCCGCGCGTTGTAAAAGTCCTTCCGGAACCCCGCAAACCGCCCGCAGCGGATGGCCTCGCGCATCCCCGCCACGAGGCTGAGATAATAATGGAGATTGTGGAGGGTGTTGAGCCGGTAGGCCAGGATCTCCCGGGACTGGTAGAGGTGCCGGAGGTAGGCCCGGGAGTAGTTCCGGCAGGTGTAGCAGCCGCATTCCGGGTCGATGGGGGCCGTGTCGGTCCGGTGCCGGCTGTTGGCGATGTTGAGGGTGCCCCGGCGGGTGAAGAGCTGCCCGTTCCGGGCGTTCCGGGTCGGCATGACGCAGTCGAACATGTCGGCCCCCCGGGCCGTGAGCTCGACCAGGTCCTCGGGCGTGCCCACACCCATGATGTATTTGGGGCGGTCGTCGGGCAAAAGGGGAAGGGCGGCTTCGGCCACGTCGTACATCATCTGGTTGGGCTCCCCGACGCTCAGTCCGCCCAGGGCGTATCCGCTGAATTCCATGGCGGTCAGGGCCTCGGCCGACATCCGCCGGAGGTCCTCGTACATCCCCCCCTGGACGATTCCGAAAAGCGCATTCTTTTCCCCGGACGTCTCCCGCCAGGTCCGGAGGCATCTTTCGGCCCAGCGGGCGGTGATCTCAAGGGCCTCCCGGGCGGCCCGCCGTTCGGCCGGGTAGGCGATGCACTGGTCGAGGCACATGAGGATGTCCGAGTCCAGGGTGATCTGGATCTCGATGGACTTCTCGGGCGTGAGGAGATGGCTGGAGCCGTCGATGTGGGACTGGAAGCGGGCCCCCTCCTCGGTGATCCTGGTGAGCTTGGCCAGGGAGAAGACCTGGAACCCGCCGCTGTCGGTGAGGATGGGGCGGTCCCAGTTCATGAAGCGGTGGAGCCCGGAAAAACGCTCAATGACATCGCAGCCCGGCCGGAGGTAGAGGTGATAGGTGTTGCCCAGGATGATCCGGGCGCCGGCCGCCGTGAGGTCTTCCGGGGCCAGTGCCTTGACGGTCCCCAGGGTGCCCACGGGCATGAAGACGGGGGTATCGACCGTGCCGTGGACCAGCGAAAGCCGGCCTGTCCGGGCGCGCGTTGTCCCGCAGCGCGCGGTCACCTGAAACGGATGGGGCAATATTCCTCCTTGAGCAAGCATGTCCTGTGGTCAGAATGAACGCCGGTTCACGCGATGAACATGGCGTCCCCGTAGCTGAAAAAGCGGTACCGCTCGGCCACGGCCTCCCGGTAGGCCGAAAGAACCTTCTCCCGTCCGGCGAAGGCCGACACCAGCATGATCAGGGTCGATTCCGGCAGGTGGAAGTTGGTGATCACGGCGTCCACCGCCCTGAACCGGTAGCCGGGATAGATGAAGAGGTCGCAGCTTCCGGTGCCGGGGGTGATCCGGCCGTCGGCGCCTGCGGCATATTCCAGGGTCCGGACCGAGGTGGTACCCACGGCGACGATCCGCCGGCCTTCGGCTCTGGCCCGGTTGACGGCGCCTGCGGTTGCCTCCGGAATGGAGAAGCGTTCGCGGTGCATCCGGTGGTCCCGGATGTCCTCGACGCGGACGGGCACGAAGGTGCCGTAGCCCACGTGGAGGGTGACGGTGACGACGTCAACGCCCCGCCGCCGGATGCGGTCCAGAAGCCCGGGCGTGAAATGGAGTCCCGCCGTGGGGGCGGCTACGGCCCCTTTCCGGGCTGCGAAAACGGTCTGGTAGGCCGTCCGGTCGTCGTGCGGGGCTTCGTCGGCCGCGCCTCTTCCCCCGTTTCGGCGGATATACGGGGGCAGGGGCATGTCGCCGATCCGGTAGAGGATGGATTCAAAGGGCTCCGGGCTTGTAAACCGGAGGGTGTGGACGGCGTCCCGGCCGCCCATGACTTCTGCCGTCAGCCCTTGATCGAAGAAGAGGCGGGTTCCCGGGCGGGGGCGCTTGGAGGACTTGATCATGCATTCGCAGGTCACCTCCCGGTCGCCGCTGCCTCCGCTGCCGTCCCCGTAGCCGAGGAGGAGGACCTCCACCTTCCCGCCGCTGGCCTTGCGGCCGTAAAGACGCGCCGGAATGACCTCGGTGTCGTTGACGACGAGGACATCGGACGGCGCGAGCAGTTCGGGAAGGTCTGAAAAGACGCGGTGGGCGGTTTGGCCGCTTGCACGGTCCAGGCAGAGCAGCCTCGATCCGTCCCGGTGTCCGGCGGGGTGCTGGGCGATCAGTTCCTGGGGCAGATCGTAGCCGTAATCCCTGAGCTGGAACATGCTACCCGAGGGCTTTTCCGGCATAGACCACCAACAGGCCCGCCAGCATCATGATCAATCCGAACCCGCGAAGGGTCCGGGGCGAGAGCTCCAATATCTTTTCGATCCAGGATTTCATTCTGCCGGGAAAGGCGGCATAGGGAAATCCCTCTATGAACATCACCATGCCGATGACGCACAGAAAAAACTCCATCGATAGGTCTTCCTTGAATTTCTGAAGGCTTCACCGGCGTCCGGCAGTTCGACGCGCCGATGTAAAATGGGCTATTATAGGGTTTGGATATTTTTTGTCAAAAAAATAATGGACCCCCATGACGCTGCGGGCCGATCCTCATTTTTTCCGGGGCGGGACGTGGAGGGCGCTGCCCAGGAAGATCTCGGCGGTCTCGGATTCGGTTTCTGAGAGGGTGGGGTGGGGATGGATGGTGAAGGCGACATCCTGGACCACGGCGCCCATCTCGACCGCCAGGACCCCCTCCGAGATCAGCCCCTCGGCGCCCCGGCCCACGATGCCGACCCCCAGGATCCGCTGGGAGGCGGAGTCGACGATCATCTTCGTCATCCCCTCGCCGGCCCCCATGGTCAGGGCCCGGCCGGAATATTTCCAGGGGAACCGCTGAACCTCGACGGCACGGTTTTCCCGGGCCGCCGCCGTTTCGGTGAGGCCGCAGTAAGCGATCTGGGGGTCGGTGTAGACGACCGCCGGAATGGCCGCCGCATCAAAGGCCGAAGGCTCTCCGGCCATGACCTCGGCCGCGATCTTGCCCTCTCGGGAGGCCTTGTGGGCCAGCATCATGCCGCCGGTGACGTCGCCCACGGCAAAGATGTTTTCGTCGTCCGTCCGCTGCCGGTCGTCGACGATGATGAACCCCCGGTCGTCGGTCTTGACCCGGGTGTGCTCCAGGCCGAGCCCCCGGGTGTTGGGCGCCCGGCCGATGGCCACGAGCACCCGGTCAAAAGCGCCTCCGGCATCGGCGCCGTCGCCGGAAAAGGCGACGTCCACGCCGGCGTCACGGGCTTGGACCCCCTCCACGCGGGTGTTGAGATGGATGGCTGTGAAGGCCTTGTCCAGGCGGCGGGCGAGGGGCGCCACCAGGTCCGGGTCGATGCCCGGGAGCAGGCGGTCGCCCATTTCCACCAGGTGGATATCCGATCCCAGGGCCGCATAGATCATCCCGATCTCGAGCCCCACGTAGCCGCCGCCCACCACCAGGAGCCTCCCGGGGATATCGGCCAGGGCCAGGGCCGCCGTGGAGCTCATGATCCGGCCGCCCTTCTCGAAACGGGTCTCCGGGAGGGCGATGGGCCGGGAGCCGGTTGCGATGACGGCGCGTTTGAAGCGGATGCCGCTGATATCCGATCCCTGGATCCGGATTTCACCGGCGCTGACGAATTCCGCCCGGCCCCTGAGGCGCTGAACGCCCCGCTGTTCGGCAAGCTGCACGAGGCCGCCGGCCAGCTTTTCCACCACCGTCTGTTTCCAGCGCCGGACGCCCGCAATATCGATCTCGGGCCGGCCGAAGGAGATGCCCATCTCCTTGGCACCGGCTGCGTCATGAAGCAGCTCCGAGAGATGGAGGTAGGTCTTGGACGGGATGCATCCCCGGAAGAGGCACACCCCGCCGGGTCCCTCGGCCGTGTCGACGAGGGTCACATCCATGCCCAGGTCCGCCGCACGGAAGGCCGCGGCATAGCCCCCGGGCCCCGAGCCGATGACGACGACCTCACATTCCTGCACCAGTTCTCCCATAACCATGACTGCGTCCTCCTTACGTGAGACTGGAGGCTGAAGGGGATTAGGCTGAAAAAAAATCCTGCGCCTCTTGCCTTCAGTCTTCAGCCTTCCTTCCTATCCGATCAACATAAGCTGCTCCGGGTCGGCCAGGGCCCCGGTGACGACCGCAAGGAAGCGGGAGGCGTCCCCGCCGTCCAGGATCCGGTGGTCCATGGTCAAAATGACCGGCATCATCAGGCGCGGCACGATCTCGTGCCGGCCCGAGGGCAGGGTGCGCACCACGGGCTCCAGAGACGCCCGGCCCATGCCCAGGATGGCCGCTTGGGGGTGATTGACGATGGGGACGAAAAGCGCGCCGCCCGAAGTGCCCGTGTTGGTGAGGGTGAAGGTCCCGCCCTGAAGGTCTTCCACGGCGATCTTCCGGTCGCGGGTCTTTGCAACCATCTCCGTGAGCTCCACGGCAAGCCGGGTGATGCTCTTGCGGTCCACGTCCCGGAGCACCGGGACGATCAGCCCGTCGTCGGTGTCCACCGCCACGCCCATGTGGTAGTAGCGTTTCAGGATGAGTTCTCCCGAAGCCGCGTCCAGGCTCGAATTGAAATAGGGGAACTGCTTCAGGGCCGAGACCACCGCCTTGATGACGAAGACCGTCAGGGTCAGGCGGCCGCCGGCCTCGGCGACCCTCGCCTTGTGCTTCCGGCGAAAGGTCTCCAGATCGGTGATATCGACCCTCTCCGTCGTGGTGACGTGGGGGATCTGGGACCAGGCCAGGGCCATCTGCCGGGCCGTGGCCCGTCGGATCGACCGGACGGGGACCCGCTCGACATCGCCCCATTTGGAAAAGTCGGGGAGCGGCGGCGCCTCCGGCGAAAGCGGGCGGGCAGCCTCCGTCCGGGGCTTCGCCGGGGAGGCTTCCGGCTTCGCCGCGGCCGGTTTCTCCTCCCGGGAGACGCCGGCGATTTCGGCCCGGCCGGTTTCGGCAGATCGTCGGACGTCGTCCGCCGTGAC
>NZ_JBGSQX010000112.1:0-51787 GCF_041737845.1 Desulfococcus sp. | reverse complement strand
GCGCAAGCCTCCGGGTGGCGGGCGATGCGGGCACCGGCTGCTTCCCGGGCGTCTCGGGGGGCGACTGGGCGGGCGGGGAAGGCGCTCCGCCTTTGTCTTTGGTCTCCGCCGCCGGTTTTTCGTCGGTTTCCAGTGCTGCGGCTGCGGCCTCGCCCGTGTCGAAGTTCAGGAGCACGTCGCCGACGTTGACTACGTCCCCGGGCTTGACGAGGATCTCCGTGACGGTTCCGGTGATGGGGGAGGGGATCTCCACGGCGGCTTTGTCGGTTTCGATCTCGAGGATGATCTCCCCTTCCCGGACGCTGTCTCCCACGGAGACCGTCACGGCCGTTACTTCCCCTTCATGAATGCCCTCTCCCAGGTCGGGGAGCTTGAACGCTTGGATCATGATTTCCCTCCAAATCAGGTTTGACGGTTCCGTAAAAAGGCCGATATCTGCGTTACGCCTATCCCTCGTCACTGCGGCGTACTTTGAATACGCCTCATTTCTCGGGATCCGCAAGCCTTGATCGCGACCTTTTTACGAAACCGTCTCAAAATCGACTTTTTACAAAACCATCAGGTGTCCAGGAGTTTTTCCGCCTCGTGGGCAATGCGCTCGACGCTCGGAATATAGTGCTTCTCTCGGCTGAACATGGGAATGACCACGTCGTAGCCGGTGACCCGTCCGACCGGCACCTCCAGGTGGTAGAAGGCTTTTTCCACCAGGCGGGCAACGATCTCGGCCCCGGGGCCGAAGCTCATGGGCGCCTCGTGGACGATCATGGCATGCCCGGTCTTTTTCACGGATGCAACGAAGAGGGTGTCGTCCAGGGGCGAGATGGTCAGGAGGTCGATGACCTCGGCGGAGACGCCCCGCTTCTGCTCCAGCCGCTCCGCCGCTTCCAGGGCGGGGCGCAGCATGGCCCCGTAGGCGATGAGGGTCAGGTCGTTCCCCTCCCGGGCGATCCGGGAGACGCCCAGGGGGAGGGTTTCTTCTTCCTCCGGCACCTCCTCCCGAAACGCCCGGTAGAGCGCCTTGGCCTCGTAGAAGATGACCGGATCCGGGTCCCGGATGGCGCTCACCAGCAATGCTCTGGCGTTCCGGGGGCCGGAGGGGATCACCATCTTGAGCCCCGGGATGTGAGCCCAGAAGGCTTCCCGGCTCTCGGAGTGGTGCTCCAGTGCCCGGACGCCGCCGCCGTATGGCGCCCGGAGCACCATGGGGACGTGGAACCGCCCCTGGGACCGCCATCGGAGGCGGGAGGCGTGGTTTTCGATCTGGTGAAAATTCTGGTAGGCGAACCCGGAAAACTGGATCTCGCACACCGGCTTGAGCCCGTAGACCGCCATGCCGATGGACATCCCGACGATGCCGGTCTCGGCCAGGGGCGTATCCACCACGCGCATCTCTCCGAACCGTTCATGCAGGCCTTCGGTGACCCGGAAGACCCCGCCGTCCACGCCCACGTCCTCGCCCAGGACGATCACCCCGTCATCCCTTTCCATTTCCTGGCGCAGGGCCAGGTTGAGGGCCTGCACCATCGTCATTTTCGCCATATCAGACCTCCTCCGCGGATTCGTCCAGCCACCGCGCCGCTGCGTCGCGCTGGATGCGCAGGTGGGGGGGCATGGCCTCGTAAACATGTTCGAACATATGCAGGGGATCCGGCGTTCCGTCCATCCGCCGCTCGGCCTCGTCCACCGCGGCCTGGATCCGTTCCTTGACCGATTGTTCGACGGCGGCGATGCCGTCGTCCGTGAGCAGGTTTTTCGCCTTGAGGTAGGTTTGAAAGCGCGGGATGGGGTCCTTCTTCCGCCACGACGCCACCTCTTCGTCCGTGCGGTACCGCTTGGGATCGTCCGCGGTGGTATGCATCATGAGGCGGTAGGTGACGCACTCGATGAGGGTGGGGCCGTCGCCGGCCCGGGCCCGCGCCGCCGCCTCGCTTGCGGCGGCATAGACGGCCAGGATGTCGTTTCCGTCGACCTGGATGCCTTCGATGCCGTAGGCCAGGGCCTTCTGGGCGATGGTCTTGGAGAGGGTCTGCCGGGATCTCGGGATGGAGATGGCCCACTGGTTGTTCTGGCAGACAAAGATGACCGGGGCCTGAAAGACCCCGGCGAAGTTGAAGGCCTCGTGGACGTCTCCTTCGGAGGTGGCGCCGTCGCCGAAGAAGGTCATGGCCACGTGCTTTTCTTTCCGGTATTTCATGGCCCAGGCGATGCCCACGGCGTGGAGGGTCTGGGACCCTACGGGGACCGAGTTGGGCAGGTCGTTCCGGCCCTCCTCCACCTGCCAGCCCTCGTTGTATCCGTTGAAGGCCATAAGAACGCTCTCCATGGACCTCCCCCGCCACAGCTCCGCGGCCGTCTCCCGGAAGGAGGGCACCATCCAGTCGGAGGGCTCCAGGACGGCCGCGGCCCCGAGATGGGCGGCCTCCTGGCCGGTGATGGGGGGAAAGGTGCCGATACGGCCCTGCCGCTGGAGGTTCAGCATCCGGCCGTCGAATTCCCGGCCCAGGACCATGGCGTCGTAAAGCCGCATCATAAGGTCGTCCGGGAGATGGGGGTCCAGGGCCGCGTCGACCTTTCCGTCCTGGTCGAGGATGGAAAGGTAATCAATCCGTCCGGGGATGTCTATGGGGGTTCTGGGCATGTCGGGTCTCCTTCATGGATGCTTGAGCACGGGCAAAGGGGTTTCGCCTGCGCGAAGGAAGGATCTGGTGTCGGTCCGATCCGCCGCCGTGTCTCGGGGCGGAAACGGTCAATCGGCGGGCGGAGCGGCGCATTCCGTCGGTGATCCACACCTGCGGCGGGGCCTCTCATGGCCGATCGAGAAGCCGGAATGTCTCATATTCCGTAAAATTCATCTTAAAATATGAGACTGCCTCGGTGGAACGTCAAGAAAAAATGAGATTTTGGGGAGAAAATGCGCCAACCAGGGGGGCTCCGCTCCATGCACACCCCATCTGGACAGTCGCCCTTTGATGAATTCACGGGGCATTTTTGCAGGCGCGTTCTCTGGGGCGTTGATCGCCGCCGCGTTTTTCGGTATGGTGCCTTTCGTGCGATGCTTCGAGTCATCCCCGGCAACAGCGCCCGCTGGGATATCCCCGAACACTGACACGGCCCGAGACCCGAGGAGGCGATGATTGCTGATCCATATTCAACACGCGATTCAGAATGAGCTGGCCCCCGACCGCCTCCTGTTCCGCTTCGAGGCGGCGGCCGCCCATGACCGGCTTGGGACCTTCGGGCGATGGATCCGCCGGGCCGGGGCCGAGGACGCCCCCGTCGAAACGGTGGAGATCCTGCGCGGGGATCGCCTCTTCTTTCAACTGCCCCCGGCGGCCGGGGCATTCTCCTTTCAGATGCCTTCCGCCTCGAGGGCCGAATGCCACATCATGGTCAGCCCCCTCAACTCCCTGGATCGGCGGGGGCAGACATCCCTGAGGATGACGCCCCGGTTTTCCGATGACGGCACCCACATCGTCTACACGGAACTCTGGGTCGACAGGCTCCGCCTGCTCTATGTTTCACCCGAGAGCCTCATCAGCCGGACATTTCGTGAGGACTTGAGCCGGATCATCAAAGGGTCGCCCCCGGGGGGCCTCATCATCGACGAGGCCCACGCCATATCGGAATGGGGCGGAAGCTTCCGCTCCGCATACCAGCGAATCCCAAGGATGATCGAGGATCTGAGGCGCGGAAACCCCCGCCTTGCCGTGCTGGCGGTGACGGCGGCTTCCGGGAAATGGATCGGCCGGGATGTCCGGGCGATGCTCGACCTGGAGGATCGGAGCCCGCCCCTCCGGCGAAATGTTTACCGGGAGCGTGTCAGCCACCAGGCGGCGGTGGTCCGTAGCCCCGAGGAAAAGGAGGCGGCCTATGAACAGCTTCTGTGGCGGGATATCCCGGCGCTTCTGGCCCGGGAGGGAGTCGTGGACCCTGCCGCCGAGGCCTTTCCCCAATACCGGGATCCCTACGCCCCATGCCTTGAGCTGGCCCCGGCCGGCCGCGCTGCGCCCGCCGATGTTGCCGTGGCCCAGCGCCGCTTCGGGGATTCGGGAAGCCGCCACATCCTGATCCATACCGGCATGGGGGATCGGGTGACCGACTGGCTTTACAAAACCGGAGACGCCGGGCGCGGTCGTCGCCGTCTGCACTGCATCCGGCTGGCGGACCTGCCTTCCGACGACTGCGAGGCGGACCTCGACGCGCGGCAAACCCGGATTCCCCGATGCAGCGGGCAGGTCTGCGCCTTCGGGCGGGGGGCCCTCTGCGACTACGGCAAGCAGCACCACCTCATCCAGCGGTCCCACCCGGCCATCCGGGAGGCCTTTTCGGACATCCTGCGGACCCTGGACGGCCTGCTGACAATCAGCGCATCCGGAGATCCGCCGGCCAGGATTCCCTTGCCCGACGGCGACGGCGGCCGAACCGAGACGGCCCTCCACCGGCTCTCCCTGCTCGGGGTGATCGATATCTTTTTCGTGGACTACCGGGAATCCCCCCCGGCATTCAAGATCTACGGGTTCAAGCCGGAGATCGCCGGGACGGCCCTGGCCCTCCGGCTGCTGCGGTTCCTGAAAAAGCATGACGTCTCCCATGCCGGCCCCCCGACTGCGGGTGCCCCCGAACCACCGTCGGATACGCCGGAAAGCCGGGTCTATCCCTCCTTCGAGATCATGGGGGAGGGGTTCGAAGCGGCTGCCTGGCTGAGGGAGGCCCATGCCGATGCCCCCTTTGCCGCATATGAGCGGCACCCCGGCCTATTTCACCGGGTCGCGGCATACCTTTCCCCGACGCTTCACTATGTATCCGAAAACCTGAAAAGGATGCGGTACCGCAGGCTCTGGAACCTGAAAAGCTTCATGAGGGCGCGCCTGTGCCGCCAAGCGGCCCTGATCCGGAGCGTCCACGCCGTGGATGCGGAGTGGCGGTGCGATGCCTGCGACCGGTGCCGTCCGGATCCGGCAGGCGACCTCATGGGATCTTCTCCGGCCGGGGCGCCGCGGCCGCCGGAAGCGCTGGAGGGGTTTCTGCGGGATTGGCTCGAGGCCGACGGCGTCCGGTTTGACGAGGAGGCCGGGGCGATCCTTTTCGACCGGTTTGCGGACCGGGCCGCGGACCTGACGGCGCGTGCCGAGCGCCTCCTGGAGGAGGATCCCCGCAATCTCAAGGCGCTTCATCTGCTCGTGCGGTTTTCCGGGGGGCGGGATCGGCAGCGCCACGAACGGGACCTCCGGGAAGCCTGCGACCAGCAGCGGAGCCTGGCGCGGGTGCTCCGCCTCTGCGATGTCGACCCCGACGGCGAGGCCATGCTGAAGGCCCTGGCAGACCTTTCGGGGGACGGGTCCGGGGGCGGCACCGCGCCGCTGGGGATGGGCCCCGATGCTCTGACGGTGCCGAGCACGAATCCCCGCCAAACCTGATGTGCCCGTTTCGCGGGGAGTTCGAGAGCCAGGCCTGCAAATCCCCGGGAACGCGGCGCACTCCTGGTACGCCGCAGTGGCGGGGGATGCGCGTAACGCAGATATCGGATTTTTACGGAACCGTCATGACGTCAGTCTGGCGAGAAAGCCCTTGACCTTGTCCAGGAGGGGCTTCCGGATCTTGACCTTGAGGTAAAGATCGCCCGGAGGGCTTCCGGCAAAGGAAGGCCGCCCCATGCCGGCGAGCCGGATCCGTTGCCCCTCCCGGGTTCCCGGCGGGATCTTGACCACCAGCTTCTTGTTCTGCGCCTTGATGTGATAGGCGAACGGACCGCCGTCCCGGGCCGTTTCAGGCGAGAGGAGGATCGTCTCCTCCGCATCCGGCCCCCGGGCGCCCCCTGTTCCGGGCCGCATTTTTTTTTCGAGGAGCTGCCGGGCGATCTGATCGATGACCCCCATGGTGCGGCTGTGGGGGACGCGGCCCGCCCGGGGGCCTCCGGGGCCGCCGAAAAAGAAGAAGCCGCCCCCGCGGATGCCGGAGCCCTTGAACTGAAAGGTCTGGTAGCCCTGCCCGTAGAAGTCCTTGAAGATGGCGTCAACCCCCCGGAGGCCGAAGGACCGGGCCATCTCTTCGAAAATCTGGTTGATGTCCGATCCCTTGAAGATGTCCTGGTCGGAGTAGTTCTGCCGGAAGTGCTGGTGGGCGCCGGACCCGAACCTGCGCCGCAGATCGTCGTAGGCGCCCTTTTTGGAGGGGTCCGAGAGGACGGCGTAGGCTTCGTTGATCCGCTTCATCCTTTCGGAGGAATCCGGGTTGTCCTTGTTTCGATCGGGATGGTATTGGAAGGCCAGTTTTCGATATCCCTCTTTGATCTCCCTGGCGGCTGCGTCGGGTCCGACGCCCAGAACCTGATAATAATCCTCTTGAGTCATGAATCCCTCACCTTTCCGTTGACCCTCCGCGATCGGGGCTGTTGTTGAGTGGCGGTGTTCCAGCGCCATAGTAATCATCCGGGCCCCATAAATCAACGCGGGGAGCGCGCCGGACTTTTCCCGGGGCGGCAGCCCGAAAAAGCGAATTGACCGGAAGGCTGATTTATTGTATTTATCTCATTAGATCCTCGGCACCAACGCCCGCATTTTCGGGAGGTCCTGAAGTTGATAACCCAAAAGCCCCTTTTTTACTGGGTATTCCACCGGCATCGGCTGCTCCAGGCATGTCTGCTGCTGATGATTACAGCCGGCCTCTTTTTCCGGGTGTTTCCCCTGGAGATGCAGAAACGGATCGTCAATATCGCCATCCACCTGAAACAGACGGACCGCCTGATGCTCTACTGCGGCCTCTATCTGGGGGCCGTTTTGCTGGCCGGCCTGCTGAAATATGCCGCAGGCGTCCTCCAGAACTACCTGGGCCAGAAGATTCTCTTGGAGATCCGAACCAAACTGTATGCCCATATCCTGCAGCTGCCCCTGGACTTTTTCAGGCGGACGCCGCCCGGCACGGTCATCACGGCGATGACCGGCGAACTCAGCGTGGTCGGGCATTTCATCGGAGGCGCCGTGGTTGTCCCCGTCACCGGCATCCTGACGCTTCTGGCCTTTGCGGGGTACATGATCTGGCTCGATCCGATGCTGGGGGGCATCAGCATGGCCCTTTACCCGCTGGAGCTGATCTTCGTCCCCGTGCTCCAGCGACGCTACAACCGGCACAACACTGGGCGGGTCGACACCGTCCGGTCTGCCTCCAACAGCATCGGCGAGGCGATTTCAGGGATCCACGAGGTTCAGGGAAACGCGGGCTACCGTCTCGAAGGGGAAAAGACCGGGCGGGATTTCCGCAGGCTGTTTTCCCTGATGAACCGTCTCTCCGTGCTGAAACTGGGCATCAAGTTCACCAACAACCTCTTCCAGAATTTCGGCCCCTTCATCCTGTTTCTGGTGGGCGGCTACCTGGCCATTCACGGAAGGTTTTCCCTGATCGCGTTCCTGTCGGCCTATGAAAAGGTCTACGACCCCTGGAAGGAGCTGATCGAATATTACCAGGAGCTTCAGGACGCCCGCGTCCGGTACCGCCGGGTCATGGGCTATTTTGACGCGGCCCCCGAATTTTCGGAGTCTCCGGAGAACCGGGCGGCGTATCACCTGGAGGGCCGGATTCAGGTCAGTCAGCTCGGGTATACCATCGAGGGGCAGATGGACCTGTTGAAAAATATCCATTTCGATCTGGCGCCGGGGGAGAAGATGGCCCTCGTCGGTTTTTCGGGCAGCGGCAAGAGCACCCTGGCCATGCTGGTCGGCCAGTTGTACCGCCACCGCCGGGGGCGGATCCTCATTGACGGCCGGGACCTATCGGCCTTGTCCAAGACCGATGTCGCCCGGAATATCGGCTTTGTGGCTCAGCATCCGTTCATCTTCGACGGGAGCATCCGGGAGAATCTGCTCTATGGTTTTCAGGCCCTGGCCCTCTACGATGCGCGCCGCGGGGCGACCGATTTCCCGGATCGGGGAGAATTGCTCGACATGGTTCAGAAGGTGGGATTGGCGGACGATGTCATCCGGTGGGGGCTCAACACCGTGATCTCCAGGGGCCGACACCACAGCCTGATGGAAAAAATATTTGAAATGCGTCGCATTGTCCATGAAAAGCTCCTGGCGTCGCAGGCCGACGCGGTGGAGTTCTACGACGTCAACCGGTTCCTCCGGCATGTGACCCTCTACCGCAATCTCCTGTTCGGGGATGCGGCGGCGGATGAATTCATCCTGGAAAACATTACGGAGACCCCCAGGTTCGTCCGGTTCCTGGAGGAGGAGGGCCTCGATGAGCCCCTCCTTCGGCTGGGGTGGGACCTGGCCCGGGAGACGGTTCATCTGCTTCGGGGGCTCCAGGACGATGCCTTCTTCTTTAACAGCAGCCCCATTGCGCCGGATCGGTTCGACGCCTACCGGGACCTCGTGTCCCGCATCGAGGCCGCAGGCGGGCGGCCGTCGGATCCCGCCGACCGGAGGCTGCTCCTGCGTCTGGCCCTTCTCTACACCCCGGCCCGCCACAAAATGACAGCGGTCTCCGGCCATTTCGAAGCAAGGATCCTGGCGGCCCGGCATCGGTTCATCCGCGAGGTCGCAGGCATGGACATCGCCTATTGCCGAAGGGCCACCGAGCGGTTCATCCGGGGGGAGAATCCCGGGCCGCCGCGTCAGGTGACGGGCGAAGGCCATATGCTCTATTGCCCCACGGAATATCTATTTTCCCGGAGCGTCCTGGAAAATATCGTTTTCGGCACCCCCCGGTCCGATGACCCCGCCGAAAATTCGGCCCTGGGGGAAATGGTGGTCGGCCACCTTCAGGCATCCGGGCTCCTGGACGAGGTCATGGATCTCGGCCTCGATTTTGCGGTCGGGAGCAAGGGCGACCGCCTCTCGGGGGGCCAGCAACAGAAGATCGCCATTGCCCGGGCCTTTCTGAAGGAGACCCCGATTCTCATCCTGGACGAGGCGACGGCCAGTCTCGACAACCTGTCCCAGGGAAGGATTCAGCGGTATCTGGAGACCGATCTCGGCGGGAAAACCACCGTTATCGCCGTGCTCCACCGCCTGGACATGACCCCCGCCTACGACCGGATCATGGTATTGAAAAACGGAGAGATCGTGGAATCGGGAAGATTCGAGGCGTTGATGAACGCAAGAGGAGCCTTTTATGAGCTTTTTCACGGACAGGGGTGACGCGGCGGACGACTCGCCCCGGCGCTCCGAGCTGGTTGAAAACCTTGAAGCCCTGCGGCGGCTTTCCATATTCCAGGATATCCCCTTCGAGATCACCAAGCTCTATGCCTACATGGCGCGGCGAAGGAAATATCGAAAGGATGAATTCGTTTTCCATCAGGGGCAATCGGCCCATGAGGCTTTTATCATCCTGTCCGGTTCGGTCCGGCTTCTGATGAATGATGCGGAAGGGCGAAGGGTGGATCTTCAGCTCCTTTCACCCGGTGGTTTTTTCGGTTACATGTCCCTTCTGGCCGAATACGAGTGGCCCCTGGCGGCCCAGTCCCTTGACCTGTCGGAGCTGCTGATTCTGGACCGCCACAGCTTTCGGAAAATTCTGATTCGATATCCGGAGAAAGGTTTTCTGATCGTGGAGCGCCTCGTTCAGATGCGGATGGGGAGGATGAAGGCCCACATGAGCCTCCTGATGCGGGTGGGCGAGGGGACGCCGCAGATCGGGGAGCTGTATTAGGGCGCCGGCCGGGGCCATCCCGCAAAAGATGTCGTCTTTTTTTGCAAGGCGCGAGGCGATGCCTATTGTTTGAATATGCGGACCGGCGGAGCCGGATGCGGCATCACCTGCCCCGGAAGCCTGCGGGCATCATCCGCATCCGGGGATTGGGCAAGAACTCGAGGAGGCGCCATGAAAATTCAGGTCATCGCAGGGATCGTCATGATCCATCTTCTGGCCCCATGGGCAGGGGCGGTCGAGGCCCCCCGGGCATTGGGCGGATTCGTCCTCGGGGCGCCCATCGACGCCGTCGCGGACCGGCTGCAGATGGATACCGCCGCCCCGGTCCGACAGACGGGGTGTTTGATGGAGGTGAATATCGTCCCCGGGGAGGGGTTCGACAGCGGCAGCATCAATTACGGTGCCTGTGCGGCCCGGAACCGGATCGTCCGCATCAAGCTCAAATACGAGGACGGTTCCCAAAAATTCTTCAGGATGCTGTTCGAACGATACAAACAGCGGTTCGGGGAACCGACCGAGTGGAAGGGAGACCCGTTTCACGTGGTCATCGCCTGGAAATGGAGCTTCAAGGACCCGGACGGCAGGCGGGTCAGCCTGATTCTGCAGCACAACAGCCAGGACGAGGAGGAGAAGATCGGCAATTCGGTGAAGATGACCCTGTCCGATGAAATGGCGGCGGAGATCCGGCATGGCCGCGAGAGCCGCGCGAAGGCAGAACCCAAGGCGCCCCCGGATCGGAAAGCCCCGGACTGGGAGCGGCTCCTTCCGCGATGACCGCCGGATCGGCCGTGGAGCAAGGAGGCATCGATTGGAGAGCAATGCGATCCCGATGGAACTCTGGAGAGAGGTGGGGTGGAACGGGGTCCGCCTGTCCGTTCCGGTGAGCTGGCACCCCTCCGGCATTGCGGCCGATTCCCTCGTGTTCGAGAAGGACGCAAGCCCCGTGCTGACCCTCAAGTGGGAACCGGCGAGGTCTCGAGACGCGTTTCGGCCGGGGATCTCCCGGATCCGAAAGGGGCTCCCCGGGAATTTCCGCCGTACCCTGCGCGGCGCCGCATTGCCGGACCCCTGGCGGCAGGCCCTCGATGGGCGTTTTGAAGAGGCGGATGTCGAGGGCGCCCGGGCGTTTGCCTGGGGCGGACGCGCCGGGGGCGGCGAAGGACTTCTTCTCGGCTCCCGACAGACCCGAAGGGTTTTTCTGCTCCATTTTCACCGCGTCGGATCCGCCGTCCACGCGACCCTCCCCCCGGGGGTCCTGGCCTCGTTCAGGGACGGGGCCTGCGGCGGCCGCATCCTGTGGGCGGTATATGACATCCGGGCCGAACTTCCCGAGGCGCTCCGGCTCGTGCGCCACCGGTTCATGCCCGGCGCCTTTGAACTCGTCTTCCGCGCCGGGGCCGCAACCGTGAGGCTATGCCGGTGGGGGCCTGCATCGGTCCTGCTCCGGAACACCACCCTTCAAGCCTTTGCATCGACCCGATTCACCGTTCCCTCTGACAGGTTTGAACGCGACCCCGCCGCCGGTGCGGAAGCCGTCCGGTGGATGGACGGGCATGCCCCCCCGCGGGCGCTTCAGCGCCTCATTCAGGCGGTCTTGCGCCGTCAGGCCCGAATGGGAAAGGCATGGCGTCTGCCTGGAGAAAACAAGATCCTGGCCGTTCAGATCGAGGCTGGGGCGCTGCCGCCGGGAAATGTCCTGGACGACCTGTGCGGCTCGTTTCACTGCCTGCCGCCGGGCGGTGAGGGACCGGCCCCTCCGCCTTGACGCCGGCGGGGGAGTAGGCTAAGATGCCGTCGCACTGGGGGGAAAAATGATCCGAGCGTTCGGGAAAAAGAAGCACCCGCTGTCCGTCAGCCGGACGGAAGCGCTGAATTGCCGTCCCGTGAAGCATCCGGGGATCTCCGAGGAGACCGTCGCGGCGGGCGTCGTCCTCCTGTCCTATCCCCTGCGGCCCCGCCCCTGGATTGCCGGGATTGCGCGATATCTGGCATCGGGCCGGGAAACGCCCGTCATCCGGAAACTCCAGCTCGACGAAATGGGGAGCGCCGCCTTTGGCATGATCGACGGCCGCCGGACCGTTGCGGGGATCATCCGGGAATTTTCCGAGAGGTACCAGCTTCATCCCAAGGAGGCGGAGGTCTCCGTCACCCTGTTTATCCGGGAGCTTGGCAAGCGCGGCATCATCGGCCTTTCGCCCGGCGGCGAACCGGCATCCGATCCCCGACTTGAATACGAACGCCAAAACGGATCCGAAACCGGGTCCGGAAACTGAATTCAGGCCACCATGCGAATCCGATGGAAGATACTCGCGGTTCTACTGGCGATCTCCACGCTGCCCATGATCATCCTGCGCTGGAATGCGGCCCGCCTGTTCCATTCGCTTGCGGGCGAGCTGGCGGACCAGGCGGGAAACGCGCTTTATCGGCAGTCGACCCAGGCCTTGAAGCGTCTGGTCGAGGACCACGCCCGGGTCCTCAAACGGGAGGGGCAGCTCATCGAAATGGCGCTCGAGGTTCAGTCGACGGAACTGGAGAATCGGATCTCCGGCCCAGCGGCCCCGACTTCCCCCGATGCGGGCGGGTACGGCGGCGTTCCGGCCGTCCGGAAACCGACGACCTACTGCCGTCTCGGGCCGGACGGCGAATGCGAGCCCCTCATCGTTTCCCATGGGGTTCCCCGCTGGACCCTGCCGCCCGATATGGATCCGGCAAAGCGGGATCAACTGGTCGGCCAAACCCGGGGGATGGCGGCCGTCTGGGAGGCTTTCGATCGGGAATTTCCCGGCCTCTTCCTCTGGCAGGTGATGGTGCTGGAAAGCGGGGTGCAGTCCGTCTACCCCGGGCCGGCGGCCGTTTCGATAGATGACGGCCGCGACATGCCCTGGTACCGGCAGGTCAAGCGGATGGATGCGGTCGTCTGGAGCATGCCGATCGTCGATCCCCTGACCCGCGAGATCGTGATTCCCGTGGCTGCGCCCATCCAGGGGGCGGGGGGGGTGTTTCTGGGTGCCGTGGCGGTGATGGTGCCGGTCAGCACCCTGCTGCACGAAAATCAGCATATCCGGAGGCTCTCCGAGCATGTGACCTCCCTCCTGGTGCGGGCGGAGCCCCGGTCGGAAGCCGGGCCGGAGGTCGATCGCACCGGCATTCAGGTCCTTGCGAGCGAAAGCGTGAACCAGGCGCGGCACGAGGGGTGGCGCTACCTCGACACGGTCCGATGGCTCTCCTCCGACACGCCCGGCGCCCTGGACCCGGTGATCGATGATCTCATGAAGCGGCGTTCGGGCATCAGTGAGGTCCCCCATGAGGGGCAAACGACCCTCATGGCCTACAGCGTGATCAGCGCGGAAGGGACGTCGCTGCTCCTGATCGTTCCCAAATCGGACCTGATCGCGGAGGCCGAGGAGATGGAGCGCTATGTCCAGGACCGCCTCATCGAGGAGATGAAGAAGACGGGAACGATGATATCGGTGGTCCTCTTCGGCGTTTTCCTTCTTTCCTTCGTCCTTTCCCGGTATGTCACGAAAAATATCCGGAAATTGCTCGACGGCTCCCGGAGGCTCGCGACCGGCGATTTCACCACCCGGATCGACATCCGCTCACGGGACGAGATCGGCGAACTGGGCCGGGCGTTCAACCGGATGGTTCCGGCTCTGGAAGAGCGGATACGCCTCAAGCAGGGGATCGAGGTGGCCAGCAGCGTCCAGCAGAGCCTCCTCCCGAAGCATCCGCCCCGCCTTTCCGGCTTCGACATCGCGGCCATAAGCCGGTATTGCGACGAGACCGGCGGGGATTTCTATGATTTTATCGCCCTGAACCGGGGCGGCCCCCCGGGGCTGGGCATCGCGGTTGGGGACGTGTCCGGCCACGGGATCTCGGCGGCCCTGCTCATGGCCACAACCAGGGCATTCCTGAAAGGTAGGGTGACCCAGCCCGGATCCCTTGCGCAAATGATCGGGGACGTCAACCGCCTGCTGTGCCGGGACACCGACGACACCGGGCAGTTTGTCACCCTGTTTTTCATGGAGATGGGGGAGGGGGCCGACACCCTGGACTGGGTCCGTGCCGGCCATGATCCCGGGGTGGTGTACGATCCGGAGTCGGACGCCTTTTTCGAGCTGAAGGGCGTTGGCGCGGCCCTGGGCGTTGACGCGCACATGGCCTGGGCGGCGAACCGCCTGATGGGCCTCAAGGCCGGCCGGATCATCGCCGTCGGCACGGACGGCATCTGGGAGAGCCGGAACGCCCCTGGGGAGATGTTCGGGAAGGCGCGGTTCAAGGCGTCGATCCGGTCCCGTCGCGACAACACCGCCGCGGAAATTCTGGCAGGGGTTGTTTCGGACCTGGATGCATTCCGGGGGGGCGAGGCCCAATCGGACGATGTCACCCTCGTGATTGTGAAGGTGGAAGGCTAAGAAAAGGAGACCATGAGAACTGCAAAGGATTATATCATTTTCCCCCTGGATGTCCCGTCGGCGGCGGAAGCAAAAACCCTTGTGACACTGCTGTCGGGAGAGGTGGGCATGTTCAAGGTGGGCCTGGAACTCTTTATCGAGGCGGGCCCGGAGATCGTCCGCTTCATTCGGTCCGAGGGAGCGCGGGTATTTTTGGACCTGAAGCTCCACGACATACCGGCCACGGTGTCGCGGGCCATGCGCCGGGTGGCGGACCTGGATGTCGATTTCGCGACGGTCCATTGCGGGGAAAGCCGGGGGATGCTCGATGCGGCCGTGGCGGGGAGCGGTGGAAAGGTGGGCGTCCTGGGGGTGACCGTCCTGACCAGCGTCACCCCCAGGGATATTGCCGAGGCCGGGTTTGAGGCGGGCTTTGCGGCCGATGTGACCCGGCTGGTCATGAGGCGGGCGGCGATGGCCCGGGACGCGGGATGTGTCGGGATCGTCTGTTCGGGCCGGGAGGCGGCCGCCGTCAAGGCGGCTTTCGGAAAGGATTTCCTGGCGGTGACGCCCGGAATACGGCCCGCGGACGGCGCATCCGATGACCAGAGGCGCGTCACCACGCCCGCGGATGCCGTTGCCGTGGGGGCCGACTACCTGGTCATCGGGCGGCCCATCCGGGATGCGGCGGACCCCCGGGAGGCGGCCCGCCGCATCGGCCGGGAAATTTCGGCCGCGCTGGCGTCCTCAGCGTGCGGGTGATCATCTCAGATGGGATGACGGATGGGATGAGCCGTTATTTGGTGCCGAAGATTTTATCTCCGGCATCCCCCAGACCTGGCAGTATATATCCGACATCATTTAATTTTTCGTCGACGGCCGCCACATAGATCTCGACGTCCGGATGGGCTTCTTCCAGACGCCGGATGCCCTCCGGCGCTGCCACGAGGAAGAGCCCCTTGATGTGCCGGCAGCCGGCCTCTTTCAGGAGATCGATGGTGGCGATGAGGGTTCCGCCCGTGGCCAGCATGGGGTCCAGAATCAGCGCGATCCGCTCCTGCATGTTGCTGGTCAGCTTGACGTAGTAGCGCACGGGCGCCAGGGTTTCCTCGTTCCGGTAAAGGCCGACCACGCTGACCTTGGCGGAGGGGATCATGTCGATGACGCCGTTCATCATGCCGATGCCGGCCCGCAGGATGGGAACGATGGTGATCTTCTTCCCCTTGATCGTCTCGACCGCCACGGGGCCGGCCCAGCCGTCGATGGTGATCCGTTCCGTTTCCAGGTCCTTGGTCGCCTCGTAGGTCAGCAGCCGGGCGATTTCCGAGGCGAGATCCCTGAAGTCCTTGGTCGAGATGTCGTTCTTTCGGATGAGCCCCAGCTTGTGTTTGATGAGGGGGTGATCGGCAATGAATACGGGCACGGAAACCTCCTTACCGGTGATTGAGAATCGTTCAGAAATAGCCCAGCGGGCGGTCGAACGTATATTTTCCCGGTTCTTTGATGAGTTTGTCAAGAGAATGTTGCGTATCCCCGCTGATGAGCGTAAAGGGAAGCGCGAGAACAAAGACGACCGAGCCCACCAGGGTGGCGGCGATGCCGGCGGGCCGCATCAGCAGGAGGTCCACGGCCATCTGGCCGCCGGTCGTCTCCTCCGTCTCGGTAAAGGTGTCCTCCGCCAGGGCGGACGAGCCGAAAGGCACGACCATCAGTGCCGCGATGAGAATAAGGATAAGGGTTTGCTGTCTCAGGATATTCATGTTGTCTCCTTCGGTGATGGGTTACGGTATGGGTTCACGTGCCGCCCGGGGGCGCCGCGCTTATTCATGGATCGATGAAATCCAGCTCCCTCCGGCGGGGGCGGGGCCCCCTGTGCGGACGGGAAGGCGTGCTGAGGTGACGGGGGGATGAATCCGGATTGAATCGTCGGTATCTTTCGCATCTCACGTTCCGGGTCACAGGGTCAGAGGCCACGGGGTATCACAGAATGTCACCGATGTCGCATGGGGAATCCGCTCCGGCGAACGTAGAAAATGGAGGGGGAAGTGTCAATAGAAATCCCCCGTCATCCACCAGCCGTATAACATAATTTATATAGCATGACAACCTATTCTTGCCATGTCGATGTCGCCGTCGCCCTTCCGCTGGATCAGACCTACACCTACGGCGTCCCCGAGTCCCTGGCTTCTTCCGTCATGCCGGGGAAGCGGGTGCTGGTGCCCATGGGCCGGCGGCGGGTCACGGGATATGTGCTGGGAGAGACGGACTGCCGCGGAGCCTATGCCGTCAAGCGGATACTGGATGTCCTGGACCCGGTCCCCCTGTTCCCCCCCGGGATGATCCCTTTCTTCAAATGGGTCTCCGAATATTACATGCACCCCCTGGGCGAGGTGATCCAGAGCGCCCTGCCCGGCGGGTTGAATGTTGTAGATCTTGTCACCGTGGCGGCCACCCCCGAAGGGCTTGCGGCCGCGGATGTGGAGTTCACGCACCTTTCTCCCCTGGCGCGGGAGGTGATGACCCGCCTGAGATCGGGGCCGATCCGCCTGAGGGACCTGGCGGGGCGGGCGGACCGGCGCGTCCCCGCGGCCCTGATCCAGGATCTCGAGGATCGGGGGTGGCTCTGCCGGGAGAGACGCCTCCAGGGCGGGGCGACCCGCCTCCGGATGGAGCGGTTCGCGGCAATGGGCGACCAGCCCGCGCCGCCTTCCCTGTCCCGGGCGAGGCGGGAGATCCTGTCGATGATCGAGGCCCGCCGCGAAATGCCGGTCGGCGAACTTGCGGGGCTTGTCCCGACGGCGCCCCGGCTGATCCGGGCCATGGCGGATCAGGGCCTGGTCCGCGTCTATGAAAAGCGCATGTACCGGGACCCCTTCGGCGAGCCGATCCCGCCGGACGAACCCCGGGTTCTCAATTCGGAGCAGGCGGCGGTGGCCGCCGAGGTCGGCGCCGCCATCGGGAAGGGGTTTTGCCCCTACCTCCTGGCCGGCGTTACCGGCAGCGGAAAGACCGAGGTGTACCTGCACCTCGCCCGGAAGGTGATCGAGACGGGCCTTTCGGTGCTGGTGCTGGTGCCGGAGATCGCCCTGATCTCACAGATGGAGCGGCGGTTCCGCGCCCGCTTCGGTGACGCCGTGGCGGTGCTGCACAGCGGCCTTTCATCCGGTGAACGGTATGACCAGTGGCTCAGGATCCTGAACCGGGAGGCCGCCGTGGTCATCGGTGCGCGGTCGGCCGTGTTTGCGCCCCTCGACAACGCCGGCCTGATCATCGTGGACGAAGAGCACGACACCTCCTACAAGCAGGGGGCGGACCTCCTCTACAATGCGAGGGACATCGCCGTGGTTCGCGCAAAGCTCTCGGCGGCGGTCGTGGTCCTGGGGTCCGCGACGCCCTCCGTCCACTCCTGTTACAACGCCCGCATCGGCAAGCTCAAGGAGCTCAGGATCCGAAAGCGGGTCGAATCCCGCCCCCTTGCCGAGATCACGGTGGTCGATCTCAAAAAGGTCCAGGACGCCCGGGGGGCGAGGCGCTATATCACCCCGGTCCTGCATGACGCCATGAAGGCGGCCCTCGGAAAAAACGAGCAGGTGCTGCTCTTTCTGAACCGCAGGGGGTTTGCCAGCTTTCCCGTCTGTTCGAGCTGCGGCAACGCCATCCGATGCGCCCATTGCGATATCACCCTCACCTATCACCGCCTGGCAGGCGTCTACCGCTGCCACTACTGCGGCTATACAAGGCCGGTGCCGTCCGACTGCCCGGCATGCGGGCCGTCCCACATCAAGCTGCTGGGGCTGGGTACGGAGAAGGTCGAGGCCGCGGTCACGGCGCTCTTTCCGGGGGCCCGCGTCGCGAGGATGGACCGGGACACGACCACCCGGAAGGGGTCCGTCGTCAGGATTCTGAAAAGCCTCAGGAAGGGGGCCGTGGACGTGCTGGTGGGGACCCAGATGGTGGCCAAGGGCCACGACTTTCCCAACATCACCCTCGTGGGGGTCATCTGCGCGGACCTTTCCCTCAGCTTTCCGGATTTCCGGGCCGGGGAGCGTACCTTCCAGCTTCTGGCCCAGGTGGCGGGGCGTGCCGGCCGCGGGGATGCGCCGGGGCGGGTGATCCTCCAGACGTACACCCCGGATCACTTCAGCATCGTCGCCGCGGCGATGCAGGATTACGAGGCGTTTTACAAGGTCGAGATCGGTTTCCGCAGAGCCCTGGCCTACCCCCCCGTGTCCCGAATCATTCAGTTCAAGATCTCCAGCGTGGAGCAGGCGGCGGCGCGGGAGGTGGCCGAGTCCCTGGGCGGGGTCTGCCGGGAGATCCGTGGGGGGGAGGAGACCTATGAAAAATGGGTGGAGATCCTGGGGCCCGTGGAGGCATCGATCCAGAGGATTGCGGGGCGTCACCGCTGGCAGATGCTGATCAAGGGCCGGCGGGTCGCCCCCCTCCGCCGGTTTGTCCGGGCCGTGTCGGCCGCGGCGCCGGCCCTCTTCCGCCATTCGAAGGTGCGGGTGGTGATCGACGTGGACCCGTTTTTCATGAGTTAGGCTGAAGACTGAAGGAAGACGGCAGCGAGTTCGTTTTTTGCCTTCAGCCTTCAGTCTTCAGTCGTTCTTCTCCGGCTCGGGGACCTCGAAAAAATCCGCCTTTTCGGAAATGAACTGGTCGGCCTTCCATTTCGGGACCGCAAAGATCCAGGGACTGATTTTCTGGTTCCGCTCCGCCGCGGCGCGGGCCGGATCCTCCGTTTTTTCAGGCGCCGCATCCGTTTTCGGCTGGGTCTTATCGGCCCCGGCGGGAGGCGCCTCTCCGGGGGCGGCCTTCCCAGCTGCGCTCGCCTCATCCCCGGCGGGCGGGGGCGGGGTGAAGCCGACGCTTGCCTTGAGATAGGTCCGGTCCGGATTGCCTTCCACGGTGTTGCCCAGGCAGAGGGTGTAGACGGTGCCGTCGAAAAGCGCGTAGGCAAAACAGGGGCCGTCCCCCAGCCCGGTCTTTTCCGCGGGGGTCCCGGGGTCGATCACATCATCGATCTGAAATGCCGCCAAGGCGTCCATGAGCCGGTTGACCTTGGCCGGGAGGACCGTCTGGTCTTTCGGTGCGTCCGCCATTTCAGCGGGTTTCTCTTTTGCCGGACGCCGGACGGTGTAGAGCGGCGCCTTTCCCTTGACATCGATCCGGTCGACCCGGGCCACCATTTCAGGCGGGATGTCCAGGACCTGCTTTTCGATCCATTCTTCGGGGTCCGCCTTCAGGAAGCTGAATTCCTGGTCGACCACATAGACCGTATTCTCCCCGGCGGGCATCACAAAATTTCCGCCCCGTCCGGCATCGGTCTCCCGGGCCTTTCCGATGATGATGTCGGACAGCGGCTTGCCGTCCCGGCCCTTCAGCGTGATCCTTGTCCCCCCGGTATGGAGGGCTGCATTTTTGGCCGGGGCGTCGGGCGCGCGCAGTGAAAGCCGGTCCAGGATATCCTCGGATGCCGGGAAGGCGCGATCGATCTTCAGGTCCCGCAGTTTCACCACGAGGTCCGTCAGCTTCTGAAAATCGGCGGGATAGCCGAATTTGTCCTTCACGACCCAGACCGCATCGCTCTTTTCCAGAACGACGCCGCTGCCGGAGCCGGCAATGTCGATGCGAAGGGTGTCGTTCACGGGCAGGTCCGCCAGGAGGCGCCCGCTGCCGGTATCGGTTTTTTCCCGGCCGGGCTCAAGGACGAACCAGCTCGCGCCGGCAAGGACCGCGCAGATGACCAGCAGGATGAGAAATGTTTTTGACTTCATCTTGTTCCCTCTTGTCTTGTCTTTCTCCGGAAACGGCTATTCGCTGTCCCTGTTTTCCGATGGGTTCGGGGCCTGGCGGCGGCTCATGCGCCGGAGCCTCAGGCCGTAGACGATCCCCGCCCCGGCCACGACGAAGACCATCAGAAAGGTATTGATGAATTTCACGGTGTTGCCCAGGGATTCGATGTCGGCCCTAAGGTTGCGCCGGACCGTCTTCAGCTCCTGGTTGATCCGCCGCCGCTCCTCCTGAAATTTCCGGATCTCGGCTTCCTGGGCCTCGCTGACGATGAGCCGCTGGGAGGCGTCTTTCTGCTGTTCGATCTGGGCGAGCTTCTGGTTGGTTTCCTCGACCTTGCCCATCAGCTCCTGCTCCCTGACCAGCCACCGGGCCTGGGCGGCCTTTTCCAGCTCCTGGACCCGTGTGAAGGGGCGCTCGAATTTTCCCCGGGAGCGGATGTCGATGAGGGCCCGGCTGCCGATGAGCATCTCGTCGCTGTTGAGGACAAAATTGAGGTTGTCGTTGAACATCTGGGAGATCTTGAAGCCCAGGAAGTTCTGATGGCTGACGTAATAGCTGTCGAAGAGCAGGTCCGCGTCGCCGACGATCACGATGGCGGCGGGGCCGCTGCCTTCCTTGAGGTGGCCGGGGCGTTCGAAGGGCTTCCCGGCCGTGCCGTTCGCAGGGATCTCTCCGGCGGTGTCAGGCTTCCCTTCGGGAAAGGCGCTCTTGAAGGTGCCGGTGATCTGGGCCGCCAGGTCGAAGGGCTTTCCGGCCGGCTTGAAGTCCCGGCGCAGGCCCTCGGCGCCGAAGCGGACCATCATCGTGTCGGACAGGGCGGCATTGGCGCTGGATTGGACCAGCGTCTCGTAGGCGTGGGGGCTGCCCGGCGCCTTGGCGACGGCTCCGGCCACCGGTAGCAGGAGGCTTTCCAGCTGGGCGGTGATGATATTCTCCCGGTTGAGGGACTGGGACGGGATAGACAGCCAGAGGGGATTGCTCTCCACCTGGTTGTCCTGGCCCCTCAGCCGGGTGACGAAGTCGAAGTCCGTCACCGCCTTGCCGAGGTCCATCTCAATCCCCCACGCCTTGAACAGGGTCTCCATGGTCGATGAGGCTTTGTCCGGGGATTGGGGGGGATCGCTCACGGAAAAGGGATCGGCGAATACCATGAGGTTCTTCCCCTTCATGACGTACTGATCGACGGCATACTGAAGGCCGGGATTCAGGTCTTTGGGGTGAATGATCATGAGGAGATCGACGCTGTCGTCGATCTTGTCCCCCGTCGGGCTGATTTCCCGGACCTCGAAGTTCTTTCTGAGTTCGCTGACGAACATCCACGGCTCCATGCCGCCGTCCTGCTGGAGGTTCATCATGGGCATGCCGAACACCGACAGGGAGGTGATGATCCCGATGGTCTGCTTTTCGGGCGACTGAACGGCAGCGATGGTCCGGGTGATGTCGTACTCCAACTGCTCTTCCCGGTTCGGGTCGAGCATGGGGATCGCCGCCTCCTGGTCGGCGGCCACGGCAGCCAGGCCGAAATAGATCCGCTCCCCCGTGGGCAGGTCGACGCCGCTGATGCCGTACCTCGCGGCCTCCTCCTCCGCTTCGGAGTCGGGCTCGGGATCGATGTACTCGATGGCGAGCCTGCCTGCGCCGTACTTTTCATATTCCGACAGAAAATCCATCATGCGTCTGGCGTAGTTTTTGATGTGCACCGGGGTGCGGGTGTCGTCGCGGGTATAGAAGAGCTTGATCGCGGTATCGTGCTTGAGGTTGGCCAGGATCTCCCGGGTGCCCGCCGACAGGGAGTAGAGCTTGTCCCTTGTGGCGTCCCATCTCACGTTCACCCTGGAAAAAATCACGTTGACGAGCACCAGGATGATGAGCACCAGGAGGAGCCCCCCCACGGAAAAAAAGGATTTGCCGGCACGTCCGGACGAAGGTTGATGTTGGGTCATGATGCTTGGCCTCCCATATTCGATGCGGCGCTTTGCCCGCTAGGCTCTTTTTTGTTGCAGGATGATGCCGTTTGCAAACAGCATGAAACAGATGACGGAGCAGAAATAGAGAATGTCCCTGAGGTCCAGGACGCCCCGTTGCATCGAAACGAAGTGGGACAGAAAGCTGAGGCTGGAGACGATCCCGATCACCCACCTCGGCGCCCAGTCGGCCAGAACGGCGGTGACGGGGGGGAACCCGGCCAGAATGAAGAAGAGGCAGATGACCACCGCGAGGATGAAGCTGATCACCTGGCTTCGGGTCATGGCGGAGGTCATGCTTCCCACGCTCAGAAAGGCGCCGGCCATGAGGAAGCTGCCGATGTAGCCGCTGATGATGGGCCCCAGATCGGGATCGCCCAGATAAAAAACCGTGATGACCATGGGGAAGGTGAGGGCGAGGGCGACGCCGATGAAGGCCCAGGCCGCCAGGAACTTGCCCAGGATGATCTCCTGCGGGGTGATGGGCAAGGTGAGCACCAGCTCGATGGTGCCCATGCGCAGCTCCTCGGCCCAGAGGCGCATGGCCACCGCCGGCACCAGAAACATATAGAGCCAGGGATGCCACTCGAAAAAGGCCCTGAGGTCCGCCTGGCCCATTTCAAAGAAGTTGCTGATGTTGAAGGTGAAAAAACCGATGAGGAGCAGAAAGATGGCGATGAAGACGTATGCGACCGGAGATCCGAAATAGGCCATGATCTCTCGTTTGAAGATCGCGGAAACATGGGTGATAATCTCTTGGAATTTCATTGTTGCACCTGATGGGGTTGATTTTGGGTTCGGGGCCGGCCGCTAAGGGGTGGTGATGTCCCGGAAGACCTCGTCGAGCCGTCCCTGTTCGACGAACAGGGATTTTACATCGAAGTGGTTCCTGGACAGGGCCGACACGAGCTGTTCCGTCAAGAGCGGATCGGAATCCCGGGGAAAGATTCGGGCTTTCAGGCCGGCCTCGGAGGTTTCGATGATCGTGACGTTTTTGATGCCTGGAAGGGCCGAAGCGCAGGCAACAAGCGCTTCGGGATCGGCCGGGCCGAGGGTGATGGAGACGGTGCCGTGAACCGGGGATTTCGCCCTCAGGTTATCCGGGGTATCGTCCGCGACGATGACGCCTTTTGCGATGATGATGGCCCGGCTGCATATGGCATCCACCTCATCCAGGATGTGGGTGGACAGGACAATGGCCTTTTCGGGGCTCATCCTGCGGATCATGAGGCGGACCTCGTGCTTCTGGTTCGGATCCAGGCCGTCGGTGGGTTCGTCCAGGATCAGGTATTCCGGGTCATGGAGGATGCTCTGGGCGAAGCAGACCCGCTGCTTGAAGCCTTTGGACAGCGTGCTGACGGTCTGGTGCTCGACGCCGGTGAGGAAGCACTTCTCGATGGTCTCCCAGACCCGCTGTTTCCTTTCGGCCCCGGAGAATCCGCGGATCTGCGCGCAGAAATCGAGGTAACCGAATACGGTCATGTCGGGGTAGACCGGCGCGTTTTCCGGGAGGTAGCCGATCTTTTTTCTGGCGGCGACGGGCGCCGTCTGGATGTCGTGCCCGCCGATGACGGCGGTGCCTTCGGAAGGCGGAACGAATCCGGTGATCATCCGCATGCTGGTCGATTTTCCCGCGCCGTTAGGGCCGAGGAAACCCAGTATTTCCCCTTTTTGAACCCTGAAAGAGATGCGGTTCACCGCCGGGATGGGTCCGAAGAATTTGCTCAGATTTTTCACCTCGATCATTCGCGCTGAAACTCCCTGCTGTATGGGTTGACACATGGCGACCCTGCGGCCGGCCGTCCTGCGGAAAAAGCAGTATAATAATGCAAATGTTTTCATAATTGTCAAGATTTGGCAATTATTTTCATTGATGTTGATTCTGTCTCCCGGTTTTGTTATGGATACGCGTTTAATTTTTTGTGAAGAAAGGAATGTGAATGAAAACCGAAGACGACGCCCATCGCGCATCCAACCGCATCTGGCGGTTTTTTATATCGATCCGACTGACGGTGGCGGTGCTGTTGACCCTTGCCGGGACATCCATCATCGGGACCCTGGTGCCCCAGAACGCCGACCCGCAGGATTACATCCGGGCATACGGGGAGTTGCTCTACCGGGTGTTTTACGTGCTCGACATTTTCGACATGTACCGCTCCTGGTGGTTCCAGACGCTTCTCCTGCTGCTGACCGCCAACATCGTCGCCTGCTCCATCGACCGCCTGTCATCCCTGTGGAAGACGATCTTCGTGAAAACCCCCGCCTTCCGGCTCTCCGCCTTTCAAAGCCTCCCGAACCGGGAGGCGTTCGACGTGGACGGCGCGCCCGATCAGTTCAAAGATGGGTATGCCGCAGCCATGTCGCGGTCCTTTACTTACAGCCGCACCGAGACGACCGACACGGGATTCTGCATTTTCGCCGAAAAAGGGCGTTGGACGCGGCTGGGGGTCTACATCGTCCATCTCAGCGTGGTCTGCCTGCTCATCGGCGGCCTCATCGGGTCCATTTTCGGATTTGACGGCTTTGTCACCATCCCGGAGGGCGAGACCGTTCAGGCAGTGAATCTCAGAAGCGGCGCCGCGGACAAGCCCCTCGATTTCGCCATCCGCTGCGACGATTTCGAGGTCTCCTTCTACGACACGGGCGCTCCGAAGGAGTTCCGTTCGAGCCTGGTCATTCTGGAAGACGGCAAGGAGGTCCTCAAGAAGGAGATCATCGTCAACGATCCCCTGAGATATCAAGGGATCAATATCTTCCAGTCCAGCTACGGCAAGATGCCGGGCGATCTGAAGGCAAAGGCCGAAAAGGGCATCGAACTCTCCCTCACCAGCAGCGTTTCAGGCATGGTGTACAAGGAGAAGGTTTTTCTGGGGAAGCCCCTGGCGATGCCCGAGGGGGGCGGCACCTTCACGCCCAGGGAGATGCTCTCGTCCTACCTGTTCATGGGGCAGCGGGACCTGGGGGAGACCCTCGTGGGAGAACTGGTATCGCCCGATGGCGAGAAGACCGAGATCAAGCTCCCGGTGCGGTTTTCCCGTTTCGACAAGATGCGGAAAGGGGCCCGGTTCGTCATGGCGGTGACGGAAGCCGCGGAGGAGCGCTATTACACCGGCCTTCAGGTCACCAGCGATCCCGGGGTTCCGGTGGTCTACCTCGGCTTTGTGCTGATGATCCTGGGATGCATCGTCACCTTTTTCATGTCCCATCAGCGGCTCTGCATCGAGGTCGCGGGCAGGGGGCGGCAGACGACGGTGACCGTTTACGGCGCATCCGGCAGGAACCGGTCCGGCATGGAAGAGACGGTCCGGCAGGTCGCCCGGCGGCTTGCCGGCCTTGGCGGCGGCCGATGATCACGGCGCGTCTTGATGCAATGATGTAATATTGATGGTCTCGTCAATGTTGATGTGCCGCCGGTCGCCCGGCGGGAAATGCAACCATGATGACGCCCCGATCGGGGCGGTAAGGATAGCGTTATGAACAGTTCAAACATCCTGTCAATCACGACGTTCGTGTACGGCCTTTCGGCCCTGCTGTATATCGTGTTCCTGATTTTCAAGAAAGATGTCTCCGGAAGGCTGGCGACCTGGACGGCGGTCGTCGGAATCGTCGGAAACATTCTGGGCGTGGGGCTCCGGTGGGTGGAGTCCTACGAACTTGGCTATGGGCACGCCCCCCTGTCGAACCTCTACGAATCTTTGGTTTTTTTTGCCTGGGCCATCGCAGCCATCTACCTGTTCATGGAATACCGATACAAGAACCGCATCGTCGGGGCGTTTGTGATGCCCCTTGCCTTCCTGGCTATGGCGTACGCATCGCTGTCACCCAACATCAGCGACCGGATTCAGCCGCTCATCCCCGCCCTGAAAAGCAATTGGCTCATCGCCCACGTCGTCACCTGCTTTCTGGGATACGCGGGTTTTGCCATCGCCTTCGGCATCAGCCTGATGTACGTTTTCAGGGAAAGGCCCGCCGTATCACCGGATTCCTTTCTCGCCCGCTTCCCCGAACTCGGCGTCATGGACGATATGACCCACAAGATGGTCCAGTTCGGATTTCTCTTCCTTACCATCGGCATCATCACGGGTGCCGTCTGGGCCAATTCCGCCTGGGGACGGTACTGGGGATGGGACCCCAAAGAGACATGGTCGCTCATCACCTGGTTCATCTATGCCACGCTCCTGCATGCCCGCCTCATGCGCGGATGGCGGGGCCGGAAGATCGCCTTTGTCTCGATTGTAGGATTCACGGCGGTTCTGTTCACCTATTTCGGCGTAAACCTTCTGCCGGGCCTTCACAGCTACGGTTCACCATGATTTCTCCTTGACAAAAATGTCCTCAATGGGTAGAGAGGCTCTGGGATTCTTTCCATTTTGTGTCTTTTGTCAGGGGGGCCTGAATGTAAGGTTGTTGTTGAATCGTTAACCACAGCGTGATGGAGTGTTCATGAGTGAATTAAAGGAAAAAGCACAAGCGGTTTCCGACGGGGGCGGGTTCGCGCTTCTTTTTTTTATTGTCGGACTAGTCGCAAGCCTGATTGTCGGATGGGTCATTTTCCCGAAACTTCTTTACTCCCAGAAACACCAGCCTTTTGACTTCAACCACAAGCAGCACAACGAACTGGTGGGCGAAGGATGTGAAAGCTGCCACTTTTTCAGGGAAGACGGCAGCTATGCCGGCGTCCCGAAACTCGCGCAGTGCGTCGAATGCCACGAAACGGTTCAGGGGGAAACCGAAGACGAAGCCACTTTTGTCAACGACTACGTCACGCCAGGCAGAGAGGTCCCCTGGCTGGTGTATTCCAGGCAGCCTGACTGTGTCTTCTTCTCCCATGCGGCCCACGTCAAATCCGCAGGAATGGACTGTAAAACCTGCCACGGCGATATCGGAACGTCAACCAGCCTGAAGGTGTACGAGGAAAACCGCATCACGGGATACAGCCGGGATATCTGGGGCAAAAACATCGCTGGATTCAAGAAGAACACCTGGGACCGGATGAAGATGGATGACTGCTCCGAGTGCCATGTCAAGCTCGGCGTTCAGCAGAATAGCGTTCAAACCGAAAAAGGCGCCTGCTTTGTGTGTCACCAATAAATTCAGGTTTAAGGGGTAACTCTATGAAAATAGACAGAAGAAGTTTCTTGTCTCTTGGGATTGGTGCCGCCGCCGGAACGGCGCTGTCGCCATTGCCCTGGAAACTGACGGATGATCTTTCGATCTGGACGCAGATGTGGCCCTGGACGCCGGTGCCAAAACGCGGTGAAGTGAATATTGTCAATTCGGTCAGCACCCTTTGTGCGGGCGGCTGCGGCATCTCCGTTCGGAAGGTCGAGGACCGGGCGGTGAAGATTGAGGGCATGAAGGGGTATCCCGGAAACGACGGAAAGGCATGCATCCACTGCCTCTCGGGCCTCCAGCTCCTTTACGGCCCCACGGCGGTTCGGTCGCCGCTCAAGCGCGTCGGCGAACGGGGCGAAGGGAAATGGCAGAAAATATCATGGGACGCTGCGGTTGCAGAGATCGCAGAGAAGATCGGCACCCTGAGGGAGAAAGGGCGGCCCGATGCCCTCGCCTGCATCACGGACAGGGATCACGGAACCGTCCCCGAGCTGTTCAAACGGTTGATGAAAGCCCATGGCTCCCCCAATTTTATGCGGTCCCCCAGTTTCGAAGACACCTATGAACTTGCGCTGAAGCTCATGCAGGGGGTCGATGCGTCGGTCGGATTCGACCTCGAAAACGCGGATTATATTCTCAGCCTGGGCAGCGGCATCCTGGACGGCTGGGGATCCTCCGTCCGCATGTTCAAGGCCAAGGGGCTCTGGCTCGACAAGAAGGCCAAGGTCGTTCAGGCGGAAGCCCGCCTCTCCAATTCCGCTGCCAAGGCGGATCAGTGGATTCCCGTCGAGGCCGGCACAGAAGCCGTCCTGGCGCTGGGGATCGCACATGTCATCATCAAAGAGGGCCTCTACAAGAAAAACTTCACTGACAGCTATGGGTTCGGATTTGAAGATTGGGTCGGAAAGGACGGCAAGAAACACGACGGATTCAAGTCCATCGTCCTGAAGCATTACGCGCCGAACGCGGTTGCGGGCATCACCAGGGTCGATCCGGACGTCATCGTCGAGATCGCCACCGCCTTCGCCAAGGCATCGCATCCCCTGGCGCTCTGCGGCCGCGGCCAGGGGCTGTCCCCCGGTGCGCTCCACGAGGTCATGGCGGTGCACGCCCTGAATGCCCTTGTGGGAAACATCAATCAAAAAGGCGGGGTATGGGCTGTTCCGCTTCCCGATTACGTCAAATGGCCCGAACCCAAGCTGGACGGCATTGCCGAAAAGGGGCTGGCGGCCGCGCGAATCGACGGGGCGGGCAGCGAGCGTTATCCCCACGCCAAATATATCCTGACGCGCCTTCCCGCGGTTATCAACGAGGCCGAAGCATCTCCCGTTGAAGTCCTGTTCGTTTCAGGCGCCAATCCCTGCTACACCCTGCCGGACGCCCGCGCCGCCAAAGCGGTTCTTTCCAAGATACCCTTCATCGTCAGCTTCGCGTCGCACATGGATGAAACAGCCTTGATGGCCGACCTGATCCTGCCGAACCACGGCCATCTCGAGCGGTATGAAGATTTTCCTGTCCTGGCCGGGATGAACACGCCCCTCATCGGGCTCTGCCGGCCCGTGGTCCAGCCGCGGCGCAATACCCGCCATACCGGGGACGCCCTTCTCATGATCGCCAAGGCGGTGGGCGGCCCGGTGGCCGATGCCTTCCCCTGGGAGAGCTATCAGGAATGCCTCGAGCAGACCATGGGCGCCAACTGGCAGCCGCTCCTTGAGAACGGTTTCATCCACAATCCCGAATACAAGCCCGAAGGCTGGGATGCCTCCTTCAAGACGCCTTCCGGAAAGTTCGCGTTCATGTCCGATGCCTGTGCCATCGAGGGCGGTGAAGATGCCGTGGTTCATATCGAAGGCAAGCCGGACGAATTTCCGCTGGCGCTCATCCCCTACGATGCCATCCGTCTGGCCGGGGGCGCCACTGCCACCACCCCCTTCGTGCTCAAGACCGTGGATGACACCGTCCTTCTGGGGACAGATATCTTTGTCGAGGTGAACACCAAAACCGGTGGAAAATGCGGCCTCGAGGAGGGCGTCTATGCCAATCTCACGACGCCCAAAGGCACGGTGAAGGTCCGGGTGCACCTGTCCGAAGGCATCGTCCCCGGCGTGGTGGCCATGCCGCGGGGGCTGGGGCATGCGGAGATCGAATCGTACGTCGGCGGCAAGGGGATCAATGTAAACGATCTTATCGGCCCGGTGGAGGACCCCGTTTCCGGCTTGGATGCGGCATGGGGGATCAGGGCTAATTTGACCATCGCCTGAGGTCAGATATCGGCGCCCTGCCCCCGAACGGCAGACGGCCTTTGGCGGCGGGTCCGGTACCTGATAAATGAAATCTGATGATGAGGTTCTGATGAATAAATCACAAGGACATACTCAACCGAAGAAATACGGAATGGTCATAGACCTGGACAAGTGCACCGGGTGCGGCTCCTGCATGGTGGCATGCATGGCGGAAAACAACGTGCCGTTCAAGAAGGACGAGACGAACAAGCGGGACAGCATTACCTGGATGAAGGTGTATAAGCTGACCAACGGAAAGCCGTTTCCCGAAGGCGATACCTGCTACCTGCCGCGGCCCTGCATGCACTGCGAGGGCCACAACGGACATTCTCCGTGCGTCTCCGTCTGCCCTGCCACGGCAACAGACTACAGCACCGACACCGGCATCGTCAGCCAGATCTATACCCGCTGTTTCGGATGCCGGTACTGCATGGGAGCCTGCCCGTATCACGCCCGCTACTTCAACTGGTGGGATCCGGTCTGGCCCGCGGGGATGGAAGAGATGCTGAGCCCCGATGTTTCGGTCCGCGTGCGGGGTGTCGTGGAAAAATGCAGTTTCTGTTTCCATCGGTACCAGCGCGCCATGGATAAAGCCCATCTGGAGGGTCGCCGGGAGATCACAGAGGAAGAATATCAGACCTCCTGCACCCAGGCATGCCCGGCGGGCGCCATCGTCTTCGGGGATCTCAACAACCCCGACCACAAGGTGTATCAGATGGTCAAGCCGGACAACGCGCACAGCGGTCGTCCCACTGCGCCCAATACCTTCCGCCTCCTGGAACGGCTCGGGACCAACCCCAAGGTCTATTACCTTTCGAGCCGCGAATGGGTAAGGAAGAACGGCGATAATTATCTGAAGGGCGAAGGCAAGGTCGGCCCGAAGCACTAGTCGTCCGTATCGGGTTTTCCGAGGTGAGCAATGAAAACAGAAACTGCACATAATGAGGAGTACAGCTTATGGATTCTGCGTTAATCCCCCATGGCGTCAAGCGCTGTTCTTTGGGGAAATTTTCCTTGTTTATCGGGATAGTGGGCGCTGTCCTTCTATGGGGCGTGTATGCCATGCTGCTGTGCTGGCTGAAGGGTCTGAACCAGACCAACATGAACGATTATTACGGGTTCGCCCTCTGGATCTGGGCCGATCTTGCAGTGATAGCCCTGGGCGGCGGCGCATTCTTCACCGGATTCCTGAAGTACATCGTCGGCAAGGATGAACTGAAGAATATCATCAACTACGCGGTCCTCATCGGCTTCATCTGCTACAGTTCGGCCCTTCTGATCCTGGCCATCGATATCGGGCAGCCCCTCCGGGGATGGTTCATCTTCTGGCATGCCAACGTCCATTCCATGCTGACGGAAGTGGCCTTCTGCCTGAGCTGTTATTTCGCCGTGCTGAGCATTGAATACCTGCCCCTGGTCCTTGAAAACCGCCAGCTCAACAAGGTGCCGTTCTTCCACAACCTGGCCCACAACATGCACGAGATCATGGCGGTGTTCGCGGCCACGGGCGCCTTTCTCTCTTTCTTCCACCAGGGCTCCCTGGGCGGCGTGGCAGGCGTTCTTTTCGGCCGTCCTTTCGCAGTCCGCGAGGGCGCATTCATCTGGCCGTGGACATTCTTCCTCTTCACCTGGTCTGCGGCGGCCTACGGCCCGTGCTTCACCCTCAGCCTCACCAAGCTGATCGAGAAGGTGACGGGGAAGAAGCTGGTGGGAGACAAGTGCGTGGAGCTGCTGGCAAAGATCTCCGGCTGGATGATTTTCACCTACATCATCGCCAAGATCGCCGATACCTATTACTGGGCGACCGTGACCGCTCCGCAGGCCGGCCAGACCTTGATGGATTTCTACTCCAACAACCCGTTTTACGGCATCTGGATCCTGGTACTCGAGATCGTGATCGGCGGTATCGTCCCCGCCCTGATTCTGATCACGGAAAAGGGCCGAAAAAGCTCTTTCCTTCTCGTCACGGCGATTATCTGCGGCTGCATCGGTGTCAGCGTCAACCGCTGGGTGATGGTGCTTCAGGTGATGGCGGTCCCGGTCATGCCCTTCGATACGTGGGCCATGTACTATCCGAGCTGGCAGGAAGTGGCCACAACGATTCTCCCGGTTGCCTACGGCGTGATTCTGGTGGCGCTTTCATATCGTTACCTGCCGGTCTTTCCCCAGGAAAAAGAGTTGAATTCCTGACCTGATAGGAGGAAGGTATGTTTCCAGGATTTTTTGAGTGGATTTGGGACGGAGGCCATGTCGTATTCATGGGCGGCCTCTGGTATGCGCTGGCGATCATTGGAATGGGCCTGACCTACTGCATTCTCAAAGCCGCCATTGAAACGGCCCAGGGAAAAGGCGCAGGCCACGGCCACGACGATCATAATTGACGGAAGCGCAGGAACAGTTGTCCGGCACACGGGATCCACGGCCTCCGTCAACACGCCGAAGCTGAATAAACGATAGCATAGCAGGAAGCGCTCACTCCGGAGAATTCCAGTGGAGGAGCGCTTCTTTGTTTATCCGGATCCGGATGGAACAGATTGCCGATACAGACGCCGGGAAGGCGGCGCGAGGAGGGCGGATGGGGAGTCCGCCGGCGAGGCGCGGCCCAGACCGGCATCATTACCTGGCAGTCTCATAGAAAGTGATCAAGCATCATGGATAAGATCATCGTAGAGGGCGGGCGCGCCTTGAAAGGGGAGGTCGCGATCAGCGGCGCAAAGAATGCCGCGCTGCCCATCCTGACAACCTCCCTGCTGACCGAGGGCCGCAACACCTATCATAATGTCCCGAACCTGAAGGATGTGGAAAGCATCAAGGAGCTGCTCGCCTACCTGTGCGCGGATGTTGACACCGAGGGAAGCACTGTCCATATCAAAGCCGCCGGTTTGTGCAAATCCGAGGCGCCTTATGACCTGGTTCGGAAGATGCGGGCCTCCATTCTGGTCCTGGGGCCGCTCCTGGCCCGGGTCGGAAAGGCCCGGGTGTCCCTGCCCGGAGGCTGCGCCATCGGCGCGCGGCCCATCAACCTCCACCTCAAGGGCTTGGCGAAGCTGGGGGCTTCCATCACGCTCGAACACGGCTATGTGGAGGCATCGGCGGACCGACTGGTGGGGGATGACATCTATTTTGACATGCCGACGGTGACCGGGACGGAAAACCTGATGATGGCGGCCGTCCTGGCCAAGGGGACGACGGTGCTCCGGAATGTGGCCCGGGAGCCTGAAATCATCGCTCTTGCCGATGTCCTCAGCCGCATGGGGGCGGACATCGAGGGTGCGGGGTCGTCGGTCATCACCATCAACGGCGTCGCCGGCCTGAACCCCGTCGAGGTGACCGTGATCCCCGACCGCATCGAGGCAGGGACCTTCATGGCGGCGGCGGCCCTGACCCGCGGGGATGTGACCCTCCATCAATGCGAACCGGAGCATCTCCGGGCCGTGATCGACAAGCTGGCCCAGGTCGGGGCCGAGGTGACGATCCACGGCCGGTCCGTTCGGGTGAAAGGCCCGGAGGAAATCGCCAGCGTCGACATCAAAACCCTGCCGTATCCCGGCTTTCCCACCGACATGCAGGCCCAGTTCATGGTGCTCATGTCGGTGGCGAGGGGATTGAGCCTCTTCACCGAAACCATATTTGAAAACCGATATATCCATGTCAGTGAGCTGCGCCGCCTGGGTGCGGACATCACGGTGTCCGGCAATTCGGCCATGGTCAAGGGCGTGCCCAGGCTGTCGGGCGCGCCGGTCATGGCTACCGACCTCCGGGCATCCGCCTCGCTGATCCTGGCCGGGCTGGTGGCGGAGGGCACCACGGTCATCAACCGGGTTTATCACCTGGACCGCGGATACGAAGCCATCGAGAAGAAGATGGCGGGCCTCGGTGCGGCCATCCGTCGGGAATAACCCCCTGCGGACCCGGTGAACGAGAGGCGCTTTCTCCGGCCGGCGGTTCCGCTGCTGATCGCATTCGGGGCCGGAATTCTCATGGGAGAACGCTTCCCCGGGGGCGGCGCTTATGCGTGGGGTGCGGCCGGGATCTGCCTCCTGTGGCTCATCCGGGATGTCGCCGCGGTCGGCCCCGGCCTCTTTTCGCCGCTTCTTCTGTTTCTTCTGCTGGGCTATCTTTCGATTCAGCAGTGGGTCTCCCCCCACTTCCCATCCAGCCATATCGTTCACCAGGCGGACCTCACCCATGAATGCATCCAGGCCCGGCTGTTGACTTGGCCCGAGACGCGCGGGAGCCGCATCTCCTTCATCGCGGCCGTCGAATCCCTGGGCGAGGAGGGGAAAGCCGCGGCAGGGCGGATCCGTGTGAGCGTCGGGACCGGGGATGCGATGCTCCTCCGGCAGGGGGATGCGGTTCGTTTTTCAGGCCGGATCCGCAGGATCCGGAGCTTCCGGAACCCCGGCGGCTTCGATTACGGGCGCTTCATGGCCTTCCAGGAGATCCACTGCGCCACCTATGTCCGCAAGGGCAGCCTTGCGGTCCTGACGCCCGAGGGATGGGAAAGGCCCCGCCCGCTGCCGAAGGGATCCCTGTCGGCAGCGCTTGCGAGTCCGGCGGGATCGGCGCTCCGGTCCGGGATTCATGCCCGGATGGGCGAAGCATGCCCGGGGGATGCCGGCGCCGTCCTGTCGGCACTCCTGATCGGCGACACGAGCGGGATCGGGCCGCGGCTGCGGGAGCAGTTCAACCGGGCGGGCATCAGCCACCTGCTGGCGATCTCGGGGCTCCATATCGGCATGATCCTGGCCCTGTTCTATGGGGCGTTCATGCGGCTTTTCGCATTTGTCCCGCCCCTCCTGTGGCACGGCTGGCAGCGAAAATCAGCGGCCATGGCGTCCCTGATCCCCGTCCTGGCCTACGCCACCCTGGCCCAGTGGCCGCCATCGACGCAGCGGGCGGTCTGCATGGCCGGGGCGGTCTGCCTCGCCCTCTGGTTCGGGCGTCCATCGGACGGTGAAAACAACATCGCCCTGGCAGCCCTGGCGGTCCTCGTGGTGTTTCCGCCGGCCCTTTTCGCCATCTCCTTCCAGCTCTCGTTTGCGGCGGTCATCGCCATTATCCCGGGCATGCGGGCCGTTTCGCGTCAGGCCCCGTCGGATGAGGCCCGGTTCGGCCGGTTGAAAGAGAAGGCGGCGGCCTTCATGGCCGTCTCGCTCCTGGCCATCCTGGGAACCCTGCCGCTCACCATGTACTATTTCAACCAGGCATCCTTCATCGGCGTCCTGGCCAATCTCTTCTATATCCCCCTCGTGGGATGCCTTGTCTTGCCCATCGGCCTCCTGTCCGTTTTTCTCTTTCCGGTGAGCATGGACCTTTGCGGGTACGGGCTCCAGGTCTCCGGAGCGCTCCTGGATGCCGGTCTGAAGGTGCTGCCCCTTTTCTCGGAACTGCCGTTCGGATACTTCCGGACGGTGACGCCCACGGTCTTTGAGATCGGCCTTTACTATGCCGCCGGATGGGCTTTCCTGGTGTTTCTAAGCCAGAAAAGGTCCAGGGCAATCCGGCCCGAAGGTGCCGGAAAAAGAGCTGCAATCGTGTGGGGCCTCCTTCTGATCGCCGGACTGGGGGATGCGCTGTACTGGACCCATGACCGATTTTTCCGCGAGGACCTCCGGGTCACGCTGATCGATGTCGGTCAGGGAGGCTCCGCCCTTGTCGAATTTCCTGCGGGATACCGTATGCTGATCGACGGGGGCGGCTATTACGACCGGGACGGGTTTGACGTGGGCGCGCGGGTGGTGGCGCCGTTTCTCCGCCGACGCAAAATCCTCACCCTGGATGCGGTGGTGCTCACCCACCCCGACAGCGACCACTTGAACGGGCTGTTTGCGATCGTGGCGGAATTCCGTGTGAAAACTATATGGACGAGCGGTGCCGAAGGCGACGGGGATCATTTCAGGGACTTTATGAAACTCGTTGAAGCCAGGGGCATCCCGGCCCCGGCGTTCGATGACCTGCCGCGCCAACACCGCATCAACGGGGTGGATATGGAGATCCTCTATCCGCCGCCCGGGTTTGCGCTGGAGGATGACGCCCTGCGGGACCGTGAGAAATGGCGCGGAAAGGCCAATAACCGCTCCCTGGTGATCGCGGTCCGTTCGGGCCGGGTCGGGATCCTGTTTACCGGGGACATCGAGAAGGCAGCGGAGCTGGATCTCGTGAAGATGTGGGGGGACCGGCTTCACCACCGTGTGCTCGTGGCGCCCCATCACGGCTCCCGGACCTCCAGTTCGACGCCCTTCCTGGAATGCGTCCGGCCGGAGGTCGTGATGGTTTCCGCAGGATGGGACAACCGGTTCCGATGTCCCCATCCCGAGGTCCTGGCCCGGTACCGATCCGTGGGCGCACGCGTTCTGCGCACCGACATTGACGGCGCCCTGGTGCTTCAGACGGACGGCCGGAGGCTTCTTGTCGGCCCCGCCGCCCCCTGACGGCGGCGGTCAGTATCCGCGGCCCGAATCCACGACATATTTCAGCGGGTCCCCAGCCGTGAAGCGGCGGTAGTTTTCCAGAAAGATGGCGGCAATGTCCTCGGCAAAGCTGAAGGCCGCCTGGTGGGGGGTGATGAAAACGCCCGGGAGGGTCCAGAGGGGGCTGTCCGGCGGCAGCGGCTCCGTCTCAAAGACATCCAGCACGGCCCCCCGGATCCGGCCCCCCTGGATGGCCCGGGCCAGGTCTGCTTCCGAGACGACGGGGCCCCGGCCGACATTGATCAGGACGGCCGTCTCTTTCATGGCCGCAAAGGCTTTTGCATCGAAGAGCCCCCGGGTGGCGGAGGTGAGGGGAAGGGTGATGACCACGACATCGGCGCCTGCGAGAAAAACCGCAAAATCGTCCCGGTAAAAGATGCGGTCGACATCCGGGCAGGGGCGGATGCTCCGCCGGTAGCCCCAGACCTCCATGCCGAAGTGACGGGCGGTTCTGGACAGGTGGCGGCCGATGTCCCCCGTGCCGCAGATGCCGATGCGTTTTCCGCTGAGGCTGCGGTAGGGCATCTCGCACCAGGCGCCGCGCATCTGGTTTTCGCGCATCTCAAAGAGGTTCCGCGTGAGGGCGATAATATAGCCGAAGACATACTCGCTCATGAGGGGGCCGAACACCCCCTTGACATGGGTCAGGAGGATCCCCTCCCGGGGCAGGGGGAGGAGGGCGTCCACGCCGGCGAAGGTGGATTGGATCCACCGGAGGTTGGGGGCATCCGCCAGGATGCCCGACACCAGCGGCGGGTCCCCCAGGACGATGGTGGCGCGGCGGGCCGCGTCCCGCGCATCATCGACGCACTCCGAGACATGCCGCGTAAGCCCCGTGAGGCCCGCGGAGTCGATCAGACCTCCGTAGCGGGCCGCATTTCGGGACAGGATGAGAAGCACGTTGGGGTCGGCCGTCATGTCACCCTTCCATCGGGTTTTGGCTCATTCCTTTCGTCGTGCGGCGCTGAGGATTCCCAGGCAAACGGCTGCGGCGATCAGGAGTCCGGTCATCCCGACGGCATTCCTGCCGCCCATGACACCGATGAAACAGTTATCACCTTCGATGACCTCCGAAAAGGAGGGCGTCCCATCGATATCATAGAGGATCTCGCTCTGGGGCGTAAAGTTTCGGGCCTCCTCCTCGGACAGGGAAGCCAGTTCGTCGATGCTGCGGGAGACGTGATCCCAGTAGTCTGATTTGTCGTAGGCGATTCCGCCCTTGCCCTCCACCAGGTGGAGGTGGTCGAAATCCTCGCAGACATAGGATTTGCGAAAATTCAGTCGGGAGGTGAAATCCTTGAGGTGGATCTCAATGGATTTGATCAACCCCAAATCCGTATCTTCCTTGGTCTCGTACATGGGCTCGGCCCCCGGGTCTTTTTTCAGCAGGAAGGCGCTCTGGAGCGGCACCATGCCGTCGTTGGCCATGAAGAGCTTCTTAAGTTCCGGGTTGTCGCCGTTTTTGGACTGCATGTCGGCCATGAGCTGGGTGAAGATTTCCAGTCCGATGTGGTCCTGAAAGGAGATGTCGAGCCAGGAGAACTTCAACTGGTCGGTGACCCCGAGGTCGGTGTCGTAGCCGCCGTAGGCGATGATCTTTCCGAAATACCGGGCGTCCTGGTTGAGTTCCTCCAATGTCCCGGAGGCACGGTCGGGAAGATAGATCGTGTCATCGGTCTGGGAGGCCGGCAGGGTTGGATTGCTGAGATTGGTGTCCAGGACCGAGAGGGTATGGCTGTTTCCGATATTCGATTCCAGATCGAACTGGATATAGGGGGCACCGTTCTCCGGCCCGTCGAAATTGTCCCAGGCGAGCCCCATGGTACCCTCGTTTGAAATGTTGACCGCCGCCGCCTCATATGATGTTCCATAAAGCGCCTTGGCGAGCTCCGTGTCCTTGAACGAGGCGTTGACTGTTTCCAGGCCCCACTCGGGGACGGCCCCCGGCGACCCATGGTGGGGGGTGGCCAGGGCCACAAGCCCCAGGACCCGGTCGCCCTCGTTTCCATCCCCGTAACGGTTCATGTAGGCCCGGCACACCAGTCCACCGCGGCTGTGGGCCATGAGCATGATCTTCCGGTCCGGCCCGAACTGGTTGAGGATGGCGTCTCCCAGCTCCTTGGCATTGCCGGTCTGGCCGTTGTACCCGATGACGGTTTCGGTGTTGTGACGGAACCGCCAGATTTCATACCGGGAATCGAATTCCGGGTTGCTGGAGACCCAGTCTAAAAAATCATCCCACCGGTCTCCTTTATGACGGAAGCTGTTGTCGCCGTGGACGATAATGAGCGGAATCTTGGTTTCGGATGGGCCGTTTTGCAGGAGGAGGCCCCACTCGCCCGGATCGTCCATGAGCGTGATTTCCTCCTGGGAGGGCGCCACGGTGGTGAAGGACTTCAAGGCCGCGCCCTGCGGCTCCGCCGCCTCCCGTTCGGGGTTGTAGACCGCGTAGACTCCCGGAGACCCGGTCTCGAAGGTGGCGGTAAACCCGTCCTCATCCACGACGGCCGCCCATTTCGAACGGGCCCAGGCGCTGCCGGTCTGGTTCGGCTGAACGATGGGAAGCACGGTACCCGGGGAGGCCTCCTCAATGAGGGGAACGCTCACGGGAAAGGGTTCGGTTTCGGCGTCCATCCGCACGATCACGCACCCCAGCACCGATGCCGGCGTGTCCGGGTCGTTCATGTGGATCTGAAGGACGATCTCCGTGTATTCCTCGATTTCGACGGATGCCGGTTCGCCCTGGCGCTGGACGGTGACGAGGCCGGAGCTGCCGGGGTCATTGGCCGCCCGGTCCAGGTCCCCGGGGGAGACGCTTCCGGCAAAAACTGTTCCCGCCGGCAGGGCCGCCAGGCAGAAAAACAGTAAAGAGGTGATGCAAATGCTCCGAAATTTACTTTCGATCAGGTCAACCATAACGCTCCTCATGAAAAGAATGTGGATGATAACTAGCTTAAAAACTAAATATAATAGTCTGTTTTTTGCAGCGCGGCAAGTTTTAATGTTTATTTTTCCGATACATCCTAAAAAAAGTCGTCTTGATTTTTTCGGATGGTTTTGCTCTCATGGGGATGGGGATCAAACGGAATTACTTGAACCTGCTGGAGGAATGTCACGCATGAAGATTGTTCTCACCAATGACGACGGCTTTGAAGCCCCGGGTCTTGCGGCCCTGATCCGGATCATTTCGGAGTTCGCCACGCCCGTCGTGGTGGCGCCCCGGACCGAACAGTCGGGGGTGGCCCACCGGGTGACGGCGCGGTCGCCGATCCCGTTCGGCCGGGCAGGGGAAAATCGCTGGTGGGTGGATGCGACGCCGGCGGACTGCGCCCGGGTCGCCCTGAAGCACCTGGTTCCGGATGCGGACTGGCTCGTTTCAGGCATCAACCCCGGCGCCAATCTGGGTTCGGATGTCTACAATTCCGGAACGGTGGCCGCGGCCCGGGAAGCAGCCATCCTGGGATGCCGGTCGGTTGCCGTCTCCCAGTATATCTCCAGGGGCCAGCCCATCGACTGGGAGGCTACCATGTGCCATGCCGGGCCCATTCTCCGCATGCTCTTTGCCGACGGCCATTTCGAAAAAACCTTCTGGAACGTCAACCTGCCCCATCCCATCGCCTGCGACCGGGCTCCTGCCTACCGGTTCTGCGACCTCGACACCCATCCCCATGCCTACAGCTACCGGGCGGAGGGCGGGCAGTTGATCTATCAGGGGACGATCCACGAGCGGCGTCGGGACCCGGGAAAGGACGTGGACGTCTGCTTCGGCGGGGAGGTGGCCATCACCCGGATCCCCATCGGCACCGACGCCATAATACTCGAGGGTTCAATCCTGTAGAGGGCCTTTTCTCCCGGCTGCCACAATCCACCGACTTGCGTCTGCCATTCTTCGGTATCGAAGCCTTGTTGAGTCAGGGGTAGGCGAATGGCGTAGATCCACGCCGGGCCGGCGTAGCCCGGCGAGGGGAATTTCGTGGAACCGCGCATTTGCCGCGGCACGCATATTGTCATTTCGCCCACGGCGTCACGATTCGACTTCCACATATACCGTTCACGGTCATCATCTGCGATTTTCCTTACCCCCCTCTCCCACCGGAAGAGGGTTGGGGTGAGGGGAATAAAGAGAAGATTGTGACCGCTCAAAGTATACCTCCAGAATTCCGGCCGGCCGATATCACTGAAGCCGTCGGGTCGCCGGCAATTCAGGGAACCCGACGGCGGCGGACTCAGGATTTCCGCATTCTCAGATACGTCAACGTCGAAGCGCCCACCATGGGGACGACGCCCAGAAAGATCAGGATCATGTGGGAGGGCATGCCGATCCATTCCATCATCCGGATGCGGTCCTGCCCCATGAATTCAAGGCTCCTGGCATGCCAGTAGCCGTTGTCCAGAACATCCCGGATCTGCAGGATTCCCTCGGGAAACAGGTTGGTGATGACCATCAGGGCAAGGCCGGTATTGATTCCCCAGAAGGACAGCTTGACCAGCTTTTCCGGCAGAACCCACTGTTCGTCCGTCAGCACATGGCGCAGGCCCATGACCAGAAGCGCCATGGCCAGCATGCCAAAAGCGCCCAAAAGGGCGGCGTGCCCGTGATTCAGCGTCAGGATGGTGCCCGCCTCGAAATAACTGACCACCGGCATGTTGATGAGGAATCCGAAGATGCCGGCGCCCACAAAATTCCAGAACCCCACCGCCATGAGAAAATAGAAGGCCCATTTGTGGTGGATGACCTTCTTTTCGGCGCCCGTCGTATGACCGGTCCCGGTAAGTTTGATAAAATCCCATGCATCGAGGGTCAGGAGGGTGAGGGGCACCACCTCGAGGGCCGAGAACATGGCGGCCAGGGCCATGGTGAAATTGGTCTGCCCCGTCCAGTACCAATGATGCGCCGTACCGATGATGCCCCCCGACAGGAAAAGGATGGCGTCCAGATAGATGATCCTGACCACGGTGATGCGTCTCACGACCCCCATCTGGTAGAAGGTGAGCGCGACCAGGACGGTGACGAACAGTTCGAAAAAGCCCTCCACCCACAGGTGGATGATCCAGAAGCGCCACATGTCGACCACCGCGAAGTTGGAGGTGGTGCCGAAGAAGAAGGCCGGCAGGTAAAAAATCGGAATCGCGGCGGCGGCCAATAGAAAGAGCTGGGTGATCTCCCGGCGCTCCGGATCCTCCAAGGCCGGCGTAGTTCCCCTGTACAGGAGCCACAGCCAGAAGGTGAAACCCACAACCAGGATGATCTGCCAGAACCGCCCCAGTTCGAGAAATTCCCATCCCTGGTGCCCGAACCAGGGCCAGAGGCGGCCGAAGAATTTCCGGATACCGAGAAATTCTCCCAGGAGGCTGCCGACCACCAGCACCACCAGTGCCCAGAAGAGCAGATGGATTCCCGCCGCATGCCTGCGGGGCTCCTTTTGGCTCAGGGAGGAGGCAAGCAGGAGACCGCCGGCCACGTATGCGGTGGCGATCCAGAAGATGGCCAGCTGGAGGTGCCAGGTCCTCAGAATGTTGCTCGGCAGGTACTGGGCCAGGTCGATGCCGTAGAAATCGCCGGGATCGGCGCGATAATGCCCCAGGGCTCCGCCGATCAGGACCTGGGCCAGGAAAAGCAGCGCCACAATGACGAAATATTTGATGGTCGCCTTCTGTCCGGCGGTCGGTTCTCCGGCCAGGAGATTCGGGACGCCGCCCTCGGGACCGCCCTTCCATCCGAGGTAATCGAACTTTCCGAAGGCCACCAGCACCAGGGCCAGCCCGCCCAGCAGCATGACGACGCTGAGGGCGCTCCAGAGCACCGCGTCGCTGGTCAGGCGGTTACCCACGGTCGGGTCATAGGGAAAGTTGTTGGTATAGGAATAGGGCTTGTCCGGGCGATTGGCGACGCTGGCCCACGCGGTCCAGGCAAAAAAGGCCGTCAACTGGCGGAGCTCCTCTGGGTCGCTGATGTATCGGGTCGGAAGCCCCATGCTGGTCGTCGGCCGGCTGAAATAATCGGCCCAGAGGGAGAGTTGCTCCTGAAAGGAGGCGGCCTCGACATCCAGGAAGGTCAGTCGGCCGGTGGCGGGATCGTAGCGGTTTTCCTTGAGGAGAGCGGGGATCATGGCATCGACCAGGAGGCGCTGTCCGCTGTCAAGCTTTGCCAGCTCCGTGTTGAATTCCCGCCGCGCTAAGACCTCGCCGGCATCCATGGAAAGCTCGTGGAGGTATTGCGCGGAAAAATCCGGTCCCAGGTAGGCCCCGTGACCCCAGATCGACCCGTTCTGCATCAGGGCGTATCTCAAGAAAACCTGCTGCCCGCCTTCGATGTCCTGACGGGTGAAAACCGTTCGGCCGCCGGTGTCTACCACCCGTTCAGGAATCGGAGGGGCATGCCGGTAGGCCTGAACCGACATGAAGCCCAGAACCGCCATGCCGATGACGAAGACCAGCACAACACTGCGGCGCCACCATAAAGAAAGCGACGGAGGATTGGAGCCTGTTTCTTCCATGCTGACATCTCCTTATGTTTGGGTTGAAGGTGTCTACCAAAATGGGTCGAGCGCCTCTGTGTCCTCGATGGCGAGCGGAAAACACGGGCGCAAGTGTTCGGGATCAATCGGGTAGTCCAAGGCGACATCCGCCGGCGTGTGGAAGGCCTCTGCGGCGCAGTCGGCGCAGGAAGGGCCTGAAGGCGGCCGTCCAGGAGTTTGCCTAAGGTCATGCGCATCGACAAACGGATATCCATGATTGCGATGCCCTCCTTTCTAAAAAAGGCATCAATGATATCGGTCTTTTCGACCCGGCCGAGCTGCGATGATTCGCCTTCCGTGAAGGCTACCAAGGCATAGGGATCGGCGATGATGATCCACACGCGCCGAATATGATCCAACCTTTCTTCTCCCGGGCGCTGAGGGTGCGGCTGACTGTGAAGATAGATCTGAGTATACCAGAACATGCGCTTTCTGGCCAGCGTTGCAGTTTGAAGTCATCTCTCAAGGGAACCCGATCGATAGGCCGTCACCCGGAACCGGACCACGGGCGACATCCTCTTCCCGGCCGACGACTTCAGGGCGGCGGCAACCGGCAGCCTTCAGAAAAGCGCCACACTTCTTGGCGTGGAGAGCCATCCGCATCGGCAGAAACGGCGGTAAGGCCCCCAGCGTTCATCCGGCGGCGGTTCCTTCAGGAGACGGCGGATCTGAATGACATGTGTACTGATCCTCCAGGGTAAAGCGCCACCGGCAGTACATCCCCTCCGGATGGGGGTCCGGCGGGGCGAAGAGGCATTCCACCCGGATCCGGTCGTCGACCACCCGGGCAAAACCCTCGAATTCCCGGCGGTGCATCTCCTTGCAGACATACTCCCCCAAGCCGCGCTTTTTCCGGGCTTCCTGGGTCGGGCAGACCGGCACGGAGAGCCGGACCTCGTCGGGGCTCACCTCGATGTCATAGCCCACGAGGATCGTCCAGGGAAAATAACGCAAGGCCTTCACAAAGCCCTCAAGCCCTTTTTCCCGGATGTCGAACCGGGTGATGAGATCCTTCGCTCCCATGCCGCCGACCTGTCCCCAGACGCGTTCATTGATCCGTTCGGCCGTCGCCTGGTCGAATTCATCCGAGATGTTGATGAACCAGAACGCGTCCACCACCCGGTAATGCCACAGCAGGAACGCGATATATTCCCGCAGCGCCGGGGCCTCCATGTCCTCGAACAGGGTCATATCCATGGTTCTCTCCTGGTGTTCAAAGGGTATATTCGGCGTGGATCAGACATCTCAGGATAATTGTACCGAAGTGCGCCTGAAAAATCGAGGCATTCCGAATGCATAACTACCGAAAAAAATTGGACAGCCCGTGAAGCGCTTACGAGACCATCAATCTTTCCGCTCAAGTTATGATCCAACAGGCCGATATAGGAAAAAGGAGTGGCAGATGGGACGGGCAGGCACGAAGGCTGATATCGTCTCTATAATTACAGATTGACTTTAAGTCTGGCGAAAAAAATAGGAGTAGTGATGATAAAAGACGAACCGAAACACGGCGGAAATAGAGAGCAGGGCAGCGGCGTATCGCGCCGTGACTTTATAAGAATTACCGCCGGCACCGTCGCATCTATTTCTTTGGGTTCATGGATGCTTGGATGCGGCGATCATGGCAACGGGGTAACCCAGGTCCCGGGTTACCCGATTGATTCCAATGTTTATACGACCCTCGAGAGGACGATCGAGCCCGGCTCAACCTCCGGGGCGATTGCACCTGAATTTCTCAGCCGGATTTCAGAATACGATCAAAACGGATATGGCGTCTGGAGTTATGGCGGACCGCTGGTTTCCGAACAGCGCGTCGATATCATGGGTACGTATGTCCCTCCGGAAAGCAATCAGCCTGCGACCCTGCTAAGATTTTTTACCATCACCGACATCCATATCACGGATAAAGAATCGCCTTCCCAGTTGATCTATTTGCAACCGTTGGATCAACATGGTTTTGAGGCCGGCGCCACATCGGTCTATTCGCCCATCATGATGTATACAACCCATGTGCTCGACGCGGCAATCCAAACGGTAAACGCCCTGCACCAAAGGAATCCCATCGACTTCGGCATCTCTCTGGGGGACACCTGCAACAGCACCCAGCACAACGAACTGCGGTGGTATATCGATGTCATTGACGGCAAGGTCATCCACCCCAGTTCCGGTGCTCATGTGGGCGCCGACAGCATCGATTATCAGAGACCTTATAAAGCCGCGGGGCTCGACCCGTCGATTCCCTGGTATCAAGCCATCGGCAATCACGATCATTTCTGGCTTGGCTCCATCCCGCCGGACGGCAAAGACGGCAACGACCCGAGCTTGCGAGAATCCTGCACCAGCGGCGAAGTCATTGCCATGTCCGATATCCTCTTCAGTGCTAACAACATTTACAGCTACAAAGACCCTGAAGAGACCAAATACTATATGGGCGTCATTGATGGCGCCACCCCGAACGGGGAGATCATTAAATACGGTCAAGTCGAAAACTTCAGCGAGCCGCCCAGGGTTGTCGCCGACCAGGACCGCTATTCACTAACCAAAACGGAGTGGGTTGAAGAGTTTTTTAACACCTCGACCGAACCGGTCGGTCACGGCTTTGATCGGGTGCCCTCAGGACAGGAATCCGGTTTTGCCTGTTACAGTTTCGTTCCAAAAGCAAATATCCCCATCAAAGTGATTGTCCTGGATAACACCCAAAGGGAAGACGACCAATCCACCGCCATCCATGGGCATGGTTTTCTTGATGAAGCCCGTTGGCAGTGGCTTAAGGCGGAGCTTGCAGACGGTGATGATCAGGATCAACTCATGATCATCGCGGCGCACGTGCCCATTTGCGTTATGAAAACAGGTACATTTATGGAGTGGTTTGATAATACAGCCAACCCCGATGAGCCGCAAAATGCGGTAGACCTGCCCGAATTGCTTGAAGAACTTCACCGCCATCCCAATCTGCTGCTGTGGATTGCCGGTCATCGGCATGTGAATGCCGTCAAGGCATTTGAATCACCTGATCCGGTCAACGCTCCTGAAAATGGGTTCTGGCAGGTTGAAACCTCATCGTTCCATGATTTTCCGCAGCAGTTTCGCACGTTTGATATCAAGCTCAACAGCGACTACACCATTTCCATCGTTACGACCAACGTCGATCCGGCAGCCAAAGAGGGAACACCTGCCTGGACCTCGCGCAAGTATGCCGTCGCGGCGCAGCAGATTGTCAACACAGAGGGTATATATCAAGCGGATAATACGACCAATTACCTTGTCGATCCAGTCACCCAGAACGAAACTCGCTCGGACGGTGAGATCATGATGGATCCGAGCATTCGGCCGATGCCGACGGGTTCGTATAATGCCGAGCTGCTCAAACAGCTGAGTCCGGCAATGACGGCGAAGATGCAGTTGATGTTCCCCACACTGTAAGCAGATATGTGTCACCGAATTAACCTGCCCAGGGCACAAAAAAATGGGACCGGGCATCCAGCTGACCCCCGGTCCCTTTTTGCTTTCAATCGACTTATTCACCTGCCCCAGCAATTCTCCAGACCGCCGTGGCCACGCAATGTCTTGACCGCCGAACAGCCGCCCATCGACCGGATCAACCCGCCGCCCAACAGCTCGGGGCGTCTTGCCAGCGCGATGTTCTTGAGGGGTCACCACCGCAACAACGCCCGGATCCATATTTTTTAGTTTCTCGAGGGTTTCTCGGCCGCCCATCCCCCCACGAATGGTTAAATCGAGGAGCACGAGATCGAATGGCCTGCCGGCCCCATTTCCGGTTCATCCCCCGTTCGGGTCGTCGGCGGATGTTCCGCGCCCAGCGCCTGTAAAAAGAATGTCACCGTGGTGCCCTGGCCGAGCTCGGATTCGAGCGTGATGTACCCGCCGTGCTTTTCGATGATCGAATGGCATACGGCCAGCCCGATACCGGTCCCCTTTTGCGAACTGCGGATCTTGGTGGAGAAATACGGATCGAACACCTGGGGGATGTCAGTCTTGGAGACACCCACGCCCTGGTCCCGGACCGACACCTTGACAAAGTCACCCGGCGCCAGCGCGGGCGAGTATGTCTCATCCACCGTGACATTCTCCGCTTTTACCCACAGGGTTCCGCCGCCCGGCATGGACTCTCGGGCATTGGTGAGAATGTTGTTGAGTACCCGCCAGATCTGATTCGGATCGATGTCCGCCATCCAAAGGTCGTCAGGAATGTCGTATTCGCACCTGACGTCTGTGCCGCTGAGCGCGAAGCGGCAGGAATCGAATATCAGGTCGCGAACCGATGTGGCTTCCAGGATAGGGCTGCCGCCCCTGGAGAAGGTCAGCAATTGGCCGGTCAATTTCCGGGCCTGCTCTATTGCCGCAAGCGAGTTCGCCAGAGCCCGCCCGGCTCCCGAACCGGCATCGATCTCCATCCGCGCCAGTTCGATGTTGCCAAAGACAGCCATGAGCAGGTTGTTGAAATCATGAGCGATCCCGCCGGCCAGCAATCCCAGTGACTTCAGGTGCTCAACCTTCCTCTTTTCGTCCTCATGCTTCACCCGGAGGGTGATGTCGCGATCGATGCCGCGGTATCCGGCGAGCGTGCCCGAATCATCAAAAACCGGCTCACCATTGGTTTCCATGATACGTTCCGTCCCATCCTTGTGAAGGCAGGAGCTGACCAGCCGCTCGAAGGACTTTCCACTGGACTTGCTCGAGTTGAAGATTGCTTTCGTTCGCTCCGCATCGTCCAGTGGCATGAAGTCGTAGAACATGCGCCCCAGAACTTCCTGCTGGGTGTATCCCAGCATGGCGAGAATACTCGGACTCGAATAGGTGTATCTCCCATCCCGGTCCACCTCCCATATCCAATCACTCGACGACTCGACCAGACTGCGGTAGCGTTCCTCGCTCACCCTCAACCTCGATTCGGCCTGCAGCCGCTCGTCGATCTCCCGTGACAGCTCCTCATTGGCAGTCCTCAGCTCAACGGTTCGCTCGGCCACGGTTTTCTCAAGATCCTTCTGAATCAACCGGAGTTGTGTCTCGGCGTTCTTGCGCTCTTCTATTTCAAGGAGATTCTCATGCCGTAATGTCAGGGAGTCGACAATCATTTGCGCCGTGTTGGCGGAAATCACAAGGTATGCAACACCATAAATGAGCAGCATCAACCCCATGGCCAGGTGCAGGCTGTCTCCATGGAGGATGAACAGCGTCGCGATCGGCAGACAAAGCAGCGCTGTAAATACTCGCATGGTAGTCTTCAACGGGGCCATCGAACTGGATGCCCCGGAGATCAGGCCGCCGAGGACAAATGCGATGAAGACATTCGTCTGTGGCGATGTGCCGGAATAGAAAAGAAGAGGTGCCATCCCCCAGGTAACCCCGGCAAGTACTGCACCCGAGGAGTAGAGGTACAGCCAGAGTTCGGGGGTGAACCGACTGTCCGGACGGAGTCGGTGCCAGTGGTACAGAATGAGCCGCAGCAGGGAAACGGCATACACTGCCGTCAGCCAGGAGAGAAGGATTCCCGCAGGAAAGAGGTCCCAGAGCACCCGGACCATCAATGCAGAGAGCAAAAACGTTGTGTAAAGGGCACCCGGGAGCTGCCTGAAAACATGCTCGGCCAACTCCGGCAGCACGTGATATTCCCCCTTGCGAATAGGTCGCAGCATGTTTCCAGTCCTTGGCAGGCAGTGTTATTGGTTGTGTCAGCAAGCCGGCACCGATCAAGGCAGTGGGAGGATCAACCCAACTCATGACCAAAAACGCTTTGCCCGTCATCCCACCCCGAAGCCTTTACGACCTGACGCGTCCGCGATGTTGATGGACCAGAACGCGTCTACGACCCGGAAATGCCACAGCAGAAAAGCGATCCCGCAGCTCCGGAGCTTCCAGCTTCTCGAACAGGGACATATCCATGGTCCTCTCCTTTTTCCCAAAGGGTCTGGGCGCCGCAACGCATGCAGTGGCTTGAGAATGGTTTTACAGGAGTGTGCAATTTCGCGGGGCAAGCCGGACCCGCCGAACCGCCGGGGCCTTGACCCTTTCGTGCGGTGGCGTGGGAGGAAGTAGCCGTGAGGCTGCTTCCGATCCCGATATAACTTCTTCACATTTTAGGCTGTCTGAGCTTGAAAGGCATGAACCTCATCGTCAAGCCTGTTAGCTAAAAAATCCTCGGTTACCTCAAGATCATATCGAGTTTGAAGATGTAACCAAAACTGGGGTGACATACCGAAAAAGCGTCCAAGCCGGAGAGCGGTATCTGCGGTAATGGCTCTTTTGCCATGCACAATTTCATTTATGCGTCTTGGGGGCACACTTATGTCCTTTGCCAAACGATACTGACTGATTCCCATGGGCGCTAAAAATTCCTCCATAAGAATTTCGCCAGGATGGATGGGGGGAAGCTGCTTGTTCATATAAACTCCTAATGATAATCTGTTATTTCTGTATCATACGCATCACCGTCTCGCCACGTGAAACAAATTCGCCATTGGTCGTTGATGCGTATGCTATGTTGACCTTTCCGGTCTCTTTCCAATGCCTCTAATCGGTTGCCCGGCGGCGTTCGTAAATCATTCAATTGCGCTGCAGCATCAAGCATTACCAGCTTTTTCCGTGCAATACGCTGAATATTCTGTGGCAACTTGGTTGAAATTTGCCTGCTGAATATTTTTGCCGTTTCTTTGTCTCGAAAGGATTTTATCATGGATAGGATAATAACGCAACACGCTAATAACGTCAAGCATTATGTTGTTATCTGATTTGATATTAACAAGTTATAGCTCAAAGGATGAGGGGCGGCAGCGGATTTTTGCCGAGTTCCTCTCAAGCGGTTTCTTGTGTGCCGGGGACGGCACGTATTCTAAAGGGTGCGCCGAGGCGCTCGAAGCGGCGACCCCTGCTGACCATCATCCGGGCACAGTGGAAGAACCCGCGCACGCGTGTCAACGAACCCCAGGAACGGGGTATTTCATACCTCCACGCCCTCCTGAAGGGATGTTCCCGGAAAGGGGCGTGGAGAATGAGCAAGATCAAGTGGGTCGTCATCGCAATGCCAAACGCCTGTTTTGACCCGCTCGGCTTGTTTCTCTCAGGACCTCGTTCTGCCTGATCCGCCGAACCGCCGGAACCTTGACCCTTTCATGCGGTAGCGTGGGAGGGAGTAGCCGTGAGGCTACTCCCTATCCCGATAGACAGGTCTTACGCCAATTCCCATTTTCTTATTCCATGGTTATAAGATATTATGCCATTTCTTTTTAAACCTTGTTCTGCACTCCGAGCCAAGTGATTCCATTCAGGATGTCCTGAATTGTCTTTAACATGTGGGCATGGAATTGAATCGTCACAATACATAGGAAGTATTCTTTTTAATTCGCGGGCAATTGATCTATGTGCCATGGGACCTGACTTCAAAATCCTCGGTATTTCTTGATAGAATTTTTTGTAGGGGCTATGCATAAAGCAAATCTCCTATCGTATCATGAAAGCGTTTCATCAATGAGCTGTTTATACTGAGGGAATTTAGCTTTTAGGGTGTGCTTTAAATCTATTAGTCCTGGCTGCTCTAGTAGCCGATCAAATTCCCTTGCCTTTAGATTGAGCTGCCTACAATATTTATCAAGAACAGTTTGTGGAAAAACGCCGTGTTGTTTTGCTACAAATTGAGTTGCATCAGATCTATCATATGCGCCACTTTGAACCAGATAGGCAACTTCAAGAGTATGCCGTAATGCCTGCGGCGTTTGTCCTGGCAAAATCGGCAAAAGCCCATTTTTTGTAGTTGATTCAGGATCCCTCTTGCTTAGTTTCTTAGCTTTTAGGCTATTGCCAAGTAGCAACCTCCTTAAAGTTGAGTTGAAAGTGTCTACGAGAGGCTCTGAATTCTCCTTAACATACTGAAATACATCATCATCAATCTCGACTTTGTGAAATCTCATATCATCCACCTCCTTAATTTGGGTGGATGATACTGAAGTACTTAAAGTATTTCAAGGGTTTTTTTATCGTATGGAATAGGCCTGCCCAACAAATAGCATTTTATCCGTCGTCCCGCAAAGCGGCATTGGTTACGGAGGGCAGGCCGCCAAAAACAGGCGATAGATCGATGACAAAAGCGGGATGACGGATAAAATGTGGTTGAACTGAGCCGCGGGTTATAGGTAGCGGCTGTGTTTATTCTTATGGATTTTATATAATTGGCGAGGCGATAATTGCAAGGGAAAATATGGAATTATCTCAGATGAAGGCGTTGCTTCGAAGCACTTAAAAAACATGTTTCCCGTCATTTTAAGGAGTCTCGTAGCGTTTGTTATGCATTTTCAAGAGGTTATTCTGCATGAAGCCGCACCTGTCCCGTTGGCTCAACCGGCAGGCATTTAAGCCAATAGTCGCCGTTTATCGCGACACGATGGCGGCGGTTTTTCACACACGACACGATCAGGGAGAACGGCAATACCGTCCCCGGGTTTCGTTCACAGGTGACGACCCTTTCGGAATTTCGACGACATGAACCATTTGCCCCTTTCCGCAACTGGGGCAGCGGGTGATATCGAGGCCGATCAGGCGGAGCATGATCTCCTGAACCGATTCCTTTTCCGTGAAACCATAATTCCCATCAGGATCGATGAGGTTCCGGATCAATGCGATGGACGCCTTTTTATCCCTGTGGAACAAGTAGCCGAAGTATCGGATTTTCATGAACCCCTTCGGCAGCACATGCAAAAGAAACCGCCGTATGAATTCATCCGCATCGAGGGTCATCTCTTTGATGGCGTCACGCTCCTTTCGATCCCTGTAGGTAAACGTGACCTTTCCATCGTCTATGGATCGAATGCGATTGTTGGAGATGGCCACGCGGTGGGTGTACCGGCCCAGGTATTCCAGAACCTGCGCCGGGCCTGCAAAAGGGCGTTTCGCGTACGCCACCCATTTTGAAGACCGCAATTTGCGGACAAGCCTGTTGAACCCTTCCGAGGTCCCTGTTTCAGCGGTATTCCCCGGAAAGATCAATTCGTTGTTTCGATAGGCGTCTTCAAGTTTCCGGAGGTAGCGTTTCTTGAATTCCTTTGCCAGGGAATCCTTTCGGAACAGGAATTTTTTCCGGGCGGGCCGCCACGCTGTTCGGTCAAATGTAAGAACGCCGCCGGGTATCAGGCAGTGAAGGTGGAAATGATCCATGAGCGTCCGGCTCCACGTGTGGAGAACCGCGATGAAGCCGAGGCGCCCTTCGAGCCGCCACCGGGGGTCCGCGGCAAAGGCCTGGAGCGTCTCATTGACGGCCGTGAACAGCATTTCAAGCATCGGTTTCATGTTGCAAAGCAGGACGGGATTGAGATCGTGGGGCAGCGTGAAGACATTGTGGAAATACCCGACCGGCAGCAGTTCAGCTTTTCTGGCTGCGAGCCATTGTTCCCGTGCCATGGCCCGGCATTTGGGGCAGTGGCGGTTGCCGCATGAATTGTAGGCGTTCTGCCGGAGGGCCATCACAACAAGGATGACACAGCCCCAATAAACCCGTCTTCCATCGAAACGGGCTGAGGGCGGCAAGGTCCGGCGCCGGCACCCTTCCCGGCTGCAGCACAGGCTGAATCGAACCAGATGAGCCTC
>NZ_JBGSQX010000015.1:0-19438 GCF_041737845.1 Desulfococcus sp. | reverse complement strand
AAAGTGTTCGAATGGTATAAAAAGAATATCGGTCAATCAGTTCAGTCGAAAAGGAAAGAGATCATGTCAATAGTCAGCAAAACGGAACAAAATTGGGATCAAAATACTACCGTTTTTCTAAACTGATTTTCATCAGCCCAGCATCAAACCATCGCCGGATGGCCTGAAACAGGGAGTCCGGAAAGATGTGGACATGGGCGTCGATCACCCGGGGAAACCCGGCGGGGATGGTGCTGCCTTCCGTGTCATTCAGGGACGGCAGATTCGGCTTCAGCATCGGTTACTCCTCAACCTGGATCACCTTTGGGGGGTAGGGGATAATTCGCAATATCCTCCGCTTCTGGAATTTGCGGGTGATGCGGAAGCCCGCTTTGAGGTGCAGCCGGATGGAAACGTGCCAGTCCTCGTACATGCCCGAAACCAGGGTATGACACCCTCTTTCTCGCAGGCGCAGCATCAGGGACCCGAGGAGATACAGCCCCACCCCTTTTTGCTGGAATCCGGGCATCACGACAATATACACCAGGTAGGCGGCGCCGGGGTCCAGGTGGAGGGTGTGGAGCAGGTCCAGAGGGTAGTCCCGGAAGGCGACCCATGCAAAGGCGCAGATGCGCCCCGAATGCTCCAGGAGGAGAAACCGGTCGCCCTTCTCGAGGGACTTGTCCAGGAAATCCTCGCCCTTCACAAATCCCTGCAACGCCGCGATCACCAGCATGTCCCCGGCATCCGCCCATCGCATGGAAAATTCGATGTCCGGGGGGTCGACGCAGATGGGGGCCTTCAGGTCCCGGACCATCTCGACCCAGTCCTTGGCCCGCTCGGGTTTGCTGCACAACCCCTCGATGAAGTCTCGCAGAGAAACCATTGCACGGCCCTCCCCACGCGGCAGCCCGGTTTCAGCGGCCGGCGGGATCTACCGCCCGGCCTTGAGCGCCGCCATCAACTCCCGGTCCGAGCTCATGGACGTCATGACGTCCGCCAGGGATTTCACCAGCGGGCGCGCCATGATCTCCTTGCCCGGGGTCAGATAGGTCCGCTCCACGTTTTTGCCGGTGTAGGAGCGTATCACGGTGGGCGACCCGGCAGCGGGATACGTCACCCGAAAGGCGATGCTCACCTCGCCGGAAACGTCCCAGGCAGGCCCCGTCGTCTCCGTCCCGACCCAGAACCCGTGGATGTCGCCTTGCATCGTAACGTCTTCATCGCTCGTGACGATGCGATGACCGTTGCGGACGAGCTCGGTCCACACGGCATCGCGAACGATGTCTGAAACGGGGCGCTCCGAGAATACGTCCACCATGGGCATGACGCCCGAGGTCTCCCGCCGCCCGACCCGGGACGCATCCATGGGCGGCTCCCGCCTGTCCGCGAAGTCGAGGAGCCTGACCTTCAATTTGGGCACGGCGGCCAGCGGCGCATCCGCCCGGAGCGGCGGATGATAGTCCGGCCTCACGATCATGTTTCCGGCGCAGGAAGTCAACAGCGCCGCAACCAACCCGCATAACAGTATCCTGCTTTTCATCGGCATCTCCCCTTCCCGGCGTCTCGGCTCCTCCCGGGATTCCTCTAAAATTCCGGCATGAAGAACCGGTAATCGTTCTTTCCGTCCTTTTTGGCCTGATACATGGCCTTGTCGGCCTTTTTCAGGAGGATGTCAAGCTCGGTGCCGTCTTCGGGATACAGGCTGATCCCGATGCTTGCCCCGACCTGCGGGGCGTGCCCGGAGACATGGAACGGCTGATTCAGGGCCTCGATGATTTTTTTCGCCACCCGGTGCGCGCTGACGGGAGAATCGACGGCCGGGAGAATGGCGGTAAATTCATCCCCGCCCATCCGCGCCACCGTATCGGAATCCCTCAGGCAGTGATTGAGCCGACCGGCGACCTGCACCAGGACCTCGTCTCCGGCGTCATGCCCCAGGGTGTCGTTGACGGATTTGAACCCGTCGAGGTCGATGAACATCAGGCCGAACCTCCGGCCGTAGCGCCGGGCGTCCCGGATCGCCTGGTCGAGCCGGTCCAGAAAAAGGGCCCGGTTCGGCAGGCCCGTCAGCCGGTCATAGTGGGCCGAGCGGTAGAGCTCCACCTGGTCGAGCTTCCGACGGACAACGGCCTGGGCGATGAACCAGGACGAGATCGCCGCCAGCGGCAGGAGGAGAAGCGCCAGAACAAAATGCCTTGTCCGGATGCCCCGGGTGCCGGAATCGAGGGTTTCCCAGGGGACATGCGAGACGATCTTCCAGTAATATTCGTCGTCCCGAACGGCCAGGATGCTGTCTCCGTAGGCCCGGTTGGGCCCCAAAGCCGATGCCGCCTCTTTCTTCAGGGGGTAGATGGTGGCGGCGGTGAACAGACCGGCCGGGGTATAAACCTGGCATCGATCGGATGCGGCGATCTCGCGCCACGCCTCGGGATAGCGGGAGGAGAATTTCCGGTCTTCCCGCGCCGGGATCATGAAGCCCCATTCGTCTTCCGGGTCCGGACCGGAGAGCCAGTAGCCGTCGCCGTTGACCAGCATCACCCGGCCCCGGGCCGACCCGGCCATGTCCCGGATCGCGGCGATCAGGGTCTCGCCGAGATAATTGAGGATGACGATGCCCTGCTTCTTCCCCCCGCTGTCGAACACCGGAATGCCGAAGCGGATCATGGGCTTGGGGGGCGATTCGATCTCCCCGTTCTCAACATTCAGATCGAAGGGCGACACAAAGATCTCATCCGGCCCCAGGACCAGCGTGTCATAGAAATAATACCGGTCCGCTTTCCGCTGGAGTTCCTCATCCCGGACTGCGTATGGACGGCCGGCGTTGAAATTGACGCGGACGACCTCCATGCCGTCCGCGTCAATATAACGGATCTGGTCGTACACGCGCTTTTCAAGGCAGAACGCCAGATATTCATTCGACATCCAGCGCTTGAACGTCTCCGCGAACCCGTTTCCGTCGATGAGGTGACGCAGTTCATTCTGCCTGGATAGGAACATGAGGTCGGAGACAACGGCATCCAGCCTGGATGCGATCATCTCCCGCTGAAAGGTGATGTTGACCGATTCCGCTATGGCCACCCGTTCGAGATATTCCCTGGATTCCCGGGTGTGGAGCATGCCGACGGACCCTGCGATCATCAATCCGAAAAACAGAAAGATGGCGATAAAATAGAGAAAGACCTTCTTATTGACCGTCTGGTAATAGATGTCTTTTTCTATCGTCATCGCCTTCTTGCCGGGACCCGTTACCGGTGATGCCGGCCTTCCTGTTTCGTCTGCGGTATGATGCCGGTGATGCGCTCGGGACAATTCGGGCGGGTCGCCGTCGTCACGCCCCTGTTTTCTTGAAAACCGCCGGGAATGCCGATGCGCCGCGGGCTACTCCAGGGCGTCCTCGATCTCGGCCCAGAAACGGCTCCGGGGGTTGGACTGGCCCCGCCGGTATTCGGCCGAGGTCAGGTAGAGGTGACGTTCGGCCCGGGTCATGGCCACGTACATGAGCCTGCGCTCCTCCTGGATCCCTTCCGGGGTCTCGATGGATTTCCAGTGGGGAAAGAGGTTTTCCTCGCACCCCGCGATGAAGACCACCCCGTATTCGAGACCCTTGCTGGCGTGAATGGTCGACAGCTTGACGCCCAGGTCCCGCTCGTCTTCATCCTCCTCCCGGTCCTCGTTGACCAGGGAGGCCTCCTGGAGGTAGTCCACCAGGTTCTGGTGCTGGCCGGCGGAGTAGATTAACTGCTTGATGTTCTCTTCCCTGGCGATGAAATCCATGGCGATGTTCCGGGTATATTCCCTGAGGTGCGCCAGATAATCGAACCGGGAGAGCACCGCATGGACGGCCGTGTCCGGCGCCATATCGCGAATCTCGTCCAGGTGGGCCAGAAGCTCGCTCAGGGCCTTGTGGATCCTGGGGCTCATGACCCGCTCGGCCACGACCTTCCGGGTCGCCTCCTGGAGGCTCATGCCCTCGGTCCGGACCTGGTTGATCTTTTTGAGCATCCCCGGGCCGACGCCCCGCTTTGGGGTGTTGAGGATCCGCTCGAAGGCCACGTCGTCCCGCGGGAAAACGGCGGCGGTCAGGTAGCAGTTGATGTCCAGGATCTCCTTCCGCTCGAAAAACCCCTTGGACCCCATCATCTGGTAGGGGATCCGGCAGGCCCGGAAGGTCTTCTCGAAGGAGAGGGAGCAGAACTTCGTCCGATAGAGCACCGCCATCTGGTGATAGGAAATCCCCATCTGCCGGAGGACCTGGATCTTGCGCCGGATCCAGTTGGCCTCCTGGCTTTCATCGAAGAAATCGTGAAGTTCCACGGTTCCGCCTCGCTTTTTGGAGAAGCACCGCTTCTCCATGCGCTGCTTGTTGTAGCCGATGAGGCCGTTGGCCGCCTGAACGATTTCGTCGACGGACCGGTAATTCCGCTCCAGCCGGAAGACCCGGGCGCCCGCGTAGGTCTCCGGAAACGAGAGAAAATGGCTTACGTTGCTTCCCCTGAACCCGTAGATGGCCTGCCAGTCGTCCCCCACGCAGAAGAGGTTGCCGTTTTTCAGGAACAGCCGGGTCAGCTCCTCCTGGAGGTCGTTGGAATCCTGGTACTCATCCACCAGGATATACTGAAATATTTCCCGATATTCCCGCCGGATCGCATCATGGTCCCGGAGGAGGTCCCGGGTCATGAAAAGGATGTTGTCGAAATCGACGGCATTGGCATTTTTGAGAGCTTTTTCATAGGTCTGGTAGAGGGTCTGGATCGGGAGGCGGAAGCCCTTGCGGCGGCTGTCGAAATAGGCGGCCGGGTTTCCCGAGTTCTTGGCGTTGGATATCTGGGAGAGCACGGAAGGAAGGTGCTTTTTGTCGAAGCCGGCGCCCGCGATGATCTCTTTCAGCAATTTCTGCTGCTGGTAGCCGGAATAGATCTGGAGGGGCGGGGCATATCCCATCACCTCGCAGTTCCGCTTCAGGATGCGGAAGCAGGCGGAGTGGTAGGTCCGGACCCAGGGAAACCGGAACCGGGGCATGCCGGTCAGCGCCTCCAGGCGCCGCTTCATTTCATCGGCGGCCTTGTTGGTGAAGGTGATGGCCAGGATGCGTTCGGGATCGAAGCCGTGTTGAATGAGATAGTCGATTTTCGCGGTCAGGGTCCGGGTCTTGCCGGAGCCGGCGCCGGCCACGACCAGGGCCGGCCCCCCCGTATGTTCCACCGCGGACTGCTGTTCTTCTGACAGATCCATGATATCCTTTCGATAACGTCGATCTCCCGAACCCCGTCTCGTCTCACCGATGCGGGAGATGATCAGGGGTTTTCGGGTCTTGATGCCGGCGGTACAGCCTCAACCTGAGGCCGCATTCAGATCGCTCACCCGCCCCCTTTCCGGCAGGCCGTCTGCGGCGGGGTAAACCCGCCCGCGCCCCTGGGGATCCCGCTGGGCCGGACAGCCCCGGCGGAAATGAGCCGCCGGACGTCCGACGCACGGCACTCGGGGCACTCGGGAGAGGAATCCTCCCCGGAGAACACGATCCGTTCGAACCGGGTACAGCAGTGACAACATTCGTACTCGTAAATGGGCATATGTAATTCCTCCTGAAGCGGCCATCCAGATGGGCATTTCAGCGCCGCCGGGCCGAAACGCCATTTTCGCCGGGCGCCGCCGGCGGAAGACACCCGCAGCCCGAAATCCCTCTCCGGAGGCCTCTGTGTAATGGGGAAAAAATAGTCGACATATCGATTTCCGTCAAGCTCTGTCCGCGGCGATTTTCAGTTTTCCATTGTTTTGAGCTTTATTTCTTTTCATACCCAGTGTTTCCTGATTGACACCTCCGTGATCTTCTCTTATAATTTTTCGGATTTTTATCTGCCTGTATGCGAGGCCGCCCTGATGATTGCCAGAAATGATGACGGAGTACCCTTTTTCGAATTTCCGAATCTTGCCGGGCAGCCCGGGGTCCGCCACGGGGTGTTCACCCGCACCGGCGGAGGCGGCTCCGCGCCTTATGCCAGCCTGAACGTCGGGTTCGGCGTGGGCGACCGGCCCGAGGTCGTGGCGTCCAACCGCGGCATTGTCTCCCGGTGCATGGGAGACCTCAGCCTGGTCTTCATCCGTCAGGTCCACGGGGCCGGCGTGGTGGTGTTGAAGAGCGGGGATGCTCATGCCCCCGCTTCCGGCCGGCCCCTCACCGGCGACGCCCTGGTGACCGACATCCGCGGGACGGGCCTGGTGATCCAGACCGCAGACTGCCAGGCCGTCATGCTTTTCGACCCCCGAAAGCAGGTGGCGGCCAACATCCATTCCGGATGGCGCGGCAGCGTCCGGAACATCATCGGCGAAACCGTCCGCGCCATGACATCCCGGTTCGGGTGCGATCCCGCGGACATCCGGGCGGGGATCGGCCCCTCCCTGGGGCCGTGCTGCGGGGAGTTCGTCCACTACCGGGAGGAAATCCCCCGCGAATTCTGGAAATACAAGGGGAGGAACCGCCATTTCGACTTCTGGGCCGCAAGCCGGGACCAGCTCTCGGCCGCAGGCATCCTCGAAGAAAACATCTTCTCGAGCGGCCTTTGCACCCGATGCCGGACCGATCTTTTCTTCTCCTACCGAAAAGAGCGATCCACCGGGCGGATGGCCATGGTGATCGGGCTCCATTAACGTAAGTTCAAGGCAAAGACAGCAGGAAGCCGCCGTGCAACGAAAAAAAACGCCGACACCCGGCGGCGCCGGGAGCCGAATCCGCGAGGCTTTCAAGAAAGCCTATGAGCGCTTCGTCAAGATCCGGGGAACCCCCAGGGAGATCGCCCTGGGGTTCGCCCTGGGACTCTTCGTCGGCATGACCCCCTTCATGGGCTTTCACATGGCCATCGCGATCTTTTTCGCCGCCCTGTTCAAGTGGAACAAAATCGCCGCGGCTGCGGGAGGCTGGATCAGCAATCCGTTGACGGCGCCCTTCGTTTACGCCGGAACCTATTATGTGGGGAACAAGGTCCTCAATATCCAGAACGCCTGCTGCATCCCGAAAGAGCTGAACCTGGACGTGATTGTCCAGCTCGTCAAGAACGCCCCGGAAATATTCTGGATCCTGACCGTTGGGGGCATCGTCGCGGGGATTCCCGTCGCCATGCTGGGGTACTACCTCGCCCTGACGACGATCCTGAAATACCGGGAAGGCATCCGGGAAACGATCCATCGGGAGAAGGAAAAGCTGAGCCACGCCAGGGACCATCTCAAGGAAAAGATTGCCCACCGCAAGCACCTCCCCTGACGGTTCCACAAAAAGGCCGATAGCTGCGCTGCGCTTCCTCCCTCGTCACTGCGAGGTACTGTCCGTGCGACCCATTCCTCGGGATTCGCGAGCCCTTGCTCTTGGCCTCTTTACAAAACCGTCTTGCCCCCGCCGCCCTCTACAGCCTGAACTTTTCCGCCGCCTTGCCGCACAGGTATTCACCGATGGGAATGGCCGAGGTGGCCGCAGGCGACGGCGCGTTGCAGACATGGAGGGAACGCTCGCTCTCGGCGAACAAAAAGTCATGGACGAGCGATCCGTCCCTCCTGACTGCCTGGGCGCGGATGCCAGCGGGATACGGCCCGAGGTCTGAAAGCCCCAGGCCCGGACAGTATTTCCGGACCCGCCGGAGGTAGCCGGCCCTGCAGATCGAATCCCTGAACTCACCCATCCCGGATTGCAGGTTTTCCGCCGCCAGACGCCAGAACCCCTGAAACCCCAGCATGTCCCGGCAGTCCGCAAGATCGACGTTGAACCGGCCATACCCTTCCCGCTTCCACCCCAGAACCGCATTGGGGCCGACGGTGACGGATCCGTCGATCATGCGGGTCAGGTGGACGCCCAGGAAGGGCAGGTCGGGGTCGGGGATGGGGTAGATGAGATGACGGACGATCCGGTTGAGTCGGGCCGGCAGGCGGTAATATTCCCCCCGGAAGGGGATGATCCGGAAATCGATGTCAATCCCCATCATCCGGGCCAGGCGGTCGGCCGCAAGCCCCCCGCAGGCGATGACGTATCCGGCGAAGGCGGCGTCGCCGCCGATCCGGATCCGCACGCCGTCCCGGCTCTCCTCGAGGCCCACGACCGGCGCCCCGCAACGGATCTCCCCGCCCATGGCCCGGAATTCATCGGCCATCTTCGCGCAGATCTTCGGGTAATCGGTGATACCGGTGGCGGGCACGTAAAGGGCCCCCACCCCCTCGATGCGGGGCTCCCGCCGCTTCAGTTCCCCGTCCGAAAGGCGCTGGACCTCGATCCGGTTCAGCCGGCACCGCTCCTCCAGGGCCGCCATCCGCTCGAATTCCACGGCATCGGTCGCCACCAGCAGTTTTCCGCACTGGAGATACGGCAGGCCGTGCTCCCGGCAGAAGGCGAGGGTCCGGGTCGCCCCTTCCCTGCAGAACCCAGCCTTGAGGCTGCCGGGGGCATAGTAGACGCCCGCATGGATCACGCCGGAGTTTCGTCCCGTCTGGTGCCGGGCAAGGGTCGTCTCCTTTTCGACCAAAAGGATCGAGGCCCCCGGAAAACGACGCTTCATTTCCCGGGCCGTGGCGATCCCGACGATTCCCCCGCCGATGAGCGCAAGATCATAGTGCTGCAATCTGTCCTCCTTCAATATGTGGCATGCGGCCGGATTCGCTAGTCCGCGGTCTCTCCCAGGAGCCCGACGGCATCGGCCACCTCCCGCATCCCCAGGATGGTATCGGTGATGAGGTCATTGAGCTCCACCCCCAGCATGTCTGCGCCCCGCTCGATGATCGACCGGTCGACGCCGGCGGCGAAACGCCTGTCCTTCCATTTTTTCCGGACGGATTTGGCCGTGAGGTCCATGACGCTCCGGCTCGGCCGGACCAGGGCGGACGTGGTCACGAGGCCCGTAAGCTCGTCGACGGCATAGAGGACCATCTCCATCTCCGACTCGGGTTTCACATCCGAGCAGATGCCCCATCCGTGGCTCACCACGGCGCGGATGTATTCCTCGGGCCAGTTCTCGGCCTGGAGGATCTCCTCGGTTTTTGCACAGTGCCGTTCGGGGTATTTTTCATAATCCAGGTCGTGAACCAGGCCGACGATACCCCATTTCTCCTCGTCCGCCCCCCGCTTCCGGGCCATGTGGCGCATGACCCCTTCCACGGCCAGGGCGTGCTTGATGAGGCTTTCCGTTTCGTTGTACCGGGTCAGCAGGCGGAATGCGTCTTCACGGGTGGGTGTCATATGATCCGTCTCCTCTGTTGTTCAGTATCCGGCCGCGCAGCGGCCGGGGCGCCGCAAACGGGCGTTGGCGCACCACTAGGCACGCGGCCCCCGGGGGTTGTCAAGAACTTTGTGCGCGGGCCGTTTTCCGTTCGAGGGTGCAGTAGAAGAAGACCGCCGTGCCGAAACCCATCACCCCCGCTCCGAAACTGAAGACATGGCGCATCTCAAAAAGGTCCATCATGGCCCCCGCCATGAGGCTGCCGATCATCATCCCCAGGCTGTGGGCCACGGTGATGAGGGACATCACGGCGCCCATGCCCCGGCTCTCGACGCCTTTCTGGACGGCGATGGCCATAAGCGGCGCCATACTCATGCTGCCGCCGACGCCGAAGACGACATTGGCCGCAAACAGGTCCCAGAATCCCCCCGCCCACTGAAACAGCATCATGGCGCAGGCGACGATGATCCCCCCGGCAACGATCATGAGGCGCTTGCTCCATCGGTCGGCGACGGCGCCCATGGGCGTCTGGAGGAGGCCGCTGGTAAACACGCCCAGCATGACCAGGACGCCGATGGAGGAACTGGAAAGGGAAAATTCGGCGTCGGCGAAAACGGGCAGAAATCCCCAGATGGCGCCGATGCAGGCGGTATAGACCATCCGGAACAGGAAGATGCCGTCGATGGAGGGGTCTTTCAGAAGGGTCCTGTAGGCCACGGGAGCCTCCCGGCGGACGATGACCTGCTCCGCGTGCGCCGGCGGAAGCAGGAGGAGGCTCAGGAAAAAGCCGATGAAGGAGAGAACGCCCATGCAGATAAAGGCTGCTTCCAGGCCGAAACGGTCGTTCAACAGACCGCCCAGAAGCGGCCCCAGGCTCAGCCCGATGAAGGTCGACATGTTGAAGAGTCCCATGGTGAAGCCCTCCCGGTTTTTGGGGGTGATATCTCCCACATAGGCCTGGGTTACCGGCATGATCATGGCCGATGCGATCCCCTGGACAAACCGGAGGGCGATCAGGAGCTCCACATTGACCGCCAGGATAAAGGCAAAGGATATCACCCCGTAGCAGAAGAGTCCGGCCACGATGTGGGGTTTTCGGCCGCAGCGGTCCGATCGTCGTCCGAAAAACGGCAGGAAGAAGGTCCTCGACAGGGAAAACGATGCAAAGAGCAGACCGATGTACAGTCCTTTCGCACCCAGCCCATGGGCGTAGACAGGAAGAAGCGGGACCACGATCCCCACGCCGGTGACCGCCGTGAAAATGGAGAAGAAGAGGGTCCCGAAGATTTTTTTGTCGAGTCGGTTCATGGCATCGCCTTGGTTTTTGACTCGGGCATCCATAGCAGACCCCAACCATTTCTTCAAAGAGTTATTGCGCCGCCGGCCGACCCGCCCGCCTGCGGCCCCTTCACCCGACGTTCCGGGACATCCAGCCGTAACTCTCCCGAAACATATTCAAAAAAATCTATTGACGTCCTGAACAGCAGGCATTATCAACGACATCGACCATAACCCCATGCAAAGGATGCTCGTGGCCGAAGAATATTTCGTTCTCATTATCGGATATGTGTTCGGTTTTTACATGGCCTGGAACATCGGCGCCAACGATGTGGCAAACTCCATGGCGTCCGCCGTGGGCGCCAAGGCGATCACCATTCGTCAGGCGATATTCATCGCAGGGATTCTCAACATCCTGGGCGCCGTCTTCATCGGCTCCCATGTGACCGACACCATCCGAAAAGGAATCGTCTCGACCGAGATCCTCACCGATCCCCACATGGCCCTGATCGGCGCCCTTTCGGCGCTGCTGGCTTCGGCCCTCTGGGTCTCCTTCGCCACGTGGAAATCCCTGCCGGTCTCCACCACCCACGCCATCGTCGGCGCCATGACGGGCTTCGGCATCATGGCCGGCGGGTTTTCGGCGGTCAACTGGGGGAAGCTGGGCGGGGTCGTCCTGAGCTGGGTGATATCCCCGATATTCAGCCTCGTCATCGCCTTCGTCATGTTCAAGGCCATCGTCCGGCTGATCCTGTCCCGGAAGGCGGCCTTCGACTGCGGCATGCGGCTCTCCCCCGTGTTCATCGGCATGGCCTGCTTCGTGGTGGTGCTGTCGTTTCTGTTCAAGACTCCCCTGGGAACCACCCTGGCCCTGAGCGACACCACGGCGCTTCTATGGGCGCTCGCCCTGGCCGTCGGTCTCGGGTTTCTGGGGAAATGGCTCTTGGGCCGCCTCCTCTGGGGCCAGGTTGAAGACGGCGTCGAGGAGATTTTCCGCAGGATCCAGATCGGGACCTCCTGCTATGTGGCCCTGGCCCAGGGCGCCAACGACGTGGCCAACGCCATCGGCCCCCTGGCGGTCATCTATTTTCTCGTCAAGACCGGCGGCGTCGCCGCCGAGGTGCCGGTCCCCCTGTTTCTCCTGTTCTTCGGAGGCATCGGCATCGCCTGCGGCATCGGCATGGCGGGCCACCGGGTGATGGACACCCTGGGCAACAAGATCACCACCCTCACCAACACCCGCGGTTTTTCGGTGGATTTCGCGGCGGCCACCACGGTGCTCGCGGCCTCCAAAATGGGGCTGCCGGTCTCCACCACCCATGCGGCGGTCGGCGGCGTTCTGGGCGTCGGGCTGGCCCACGGGTTCGAGGCGGTCAATTTTACCATCGTGTTTCAGATCATGATCTACTGGGTCCTGACGGTGCCGGCGTCGGCCCTGACCAGCATGGTCATCTTCAAGATCCTCGAATTTATCATTTAGAACGAAGGAGTTTATCGAAATGCGTGTCCCTTTTTTATCCATGTTTATGACGTCCCCCTTCGACGGCCTGCAGGAGCATGCCGAGAAGGTCAAGGAGTGCGCATGGGTGTTTCAGCACGCCATCGAATGCCATATGGTCCACAACTGCAAATCCTTTGAGGGGCTAAGATCGGAGGTCAAGCGCATGGAAAATGAGGCCGACGCCGTCAAGCGGCGGATCCGCGGGCATATCCCCGTCGGGTCCTTCATGGCGGTCCCCAAATTCCAGCTTTTCCGGTACCTGAGGGAGCAGGACAGCGTCCTGGACGCGCTGGAGGATGCCATGGACTGGATTTCCTACCGGGAGGAGCCGGGAATTCCCGAGCAGTTCCAGAAGGAATTTTTCCTGCTGATCGACTCGGTCATCGATCCGGTGGAGGAACTGAGCAGAATGGTGGCCGAGGCCCGGAAATACTTCAAGAACTACTCGGACAAACAGCGGAAGGTGGTCAAGGAGATCATTCGAAACATCCGGAGGCAGGAGCACGAGGCCGACCGAGCGGAGGACATCGTGAAAAAAAAGATCTTCACCGTCGAGACGGACGCGGTCACCGTGTTTCACTTGGTCCGGCTGGCCGAGATCCTGGGGCACATTGCGGACCACGCGGAAAACGCCGGCGACATGATGCGGGCGATGATCGCAAGATAAAGGATCGCACGGTGACGGCTATCCCCCGGATGCGGCGCCCCCATCCAGAGCCCCCGCCAGCTCCCCGTGCTTCGGAAACAGGCCGTAATGGCCCCCGGTGTGGACAAAGAGCACCCGCTCCCCCGGCTGAATGACGCCCCGCTGGATATGGTCGGTCATCCCCAGAAAGGCCTTCAGGGTGTAGACGGGGTCAAGGACCAGCCCCTCGGTCCGGGCGTACTGGATCATCCGCCTCAACTCCTCTCCGGTATTGAGGGCGTATCCGATCCCCACGTGACCGTCATCCATCCCTGCTTCGGCGCCCGATAAATCGACCGTCCAGCCGAACCGGCTTCGGAACTCCCTCCGGATCCGGGCCAGCTCCGCGGTGAAATAGGCCGCGTCATCGCATACGGCGATGGCGTGGAGCCGCTCCGCGCGCTGAAAATGCCGTACGCCGATCCAGAGCCCGGCATAGGTGCCGCCGGAGCCCATGGCGCAATAGATATGATCGAACTGGAGGTCGGCGTCCGAAAGCTCCTGGACCATGCGGACATATCCCAGCGCGCCGACGGCGTTGGAGCCGCCCATGGGGATCCAGCAGGGATGCCTTCCCTCGGACCTGAGACGGTCGCAGACCGCGGCCTGGACGGCGTCGATGTCCTGAAATTCTTGGGCGGAATGAAAACGGACCTCGGCCCCCAGGAGCCGGTCGACCAGAAGGTTGCCCTCGAGGGTCCGGGGGGCCTCCCCCCGGAGCAAGAGCACCGACCGGAGACCCGCCCTGGCGGCGACCCAGGCCACGGCCCGGCAGTGGTTGGACTGAACCCCGCCGCAGGTGACCAGCGTATCGGCGCCCCGCTCCCGGGCATCGAAAAGCAGGTATTCCATTTTCCTCAGCTTGTTTCCCGAGGCCACCGATTCGGTCAGATCATCCCGCTTCACGAAGAGAGAGATCCCCAGTTCCCCGGAGAGCCGCGGCAGAAAGTGGACGGGCGTAGGAAGGTGGGCCATGATGATGCGCCGGCCGAGCAGGGAATTCACGAGCGTGCTCCTCTAAGCATGGATGGCTTCACAGAAAGTCGATTATCAGACGGTTTCGCAAAAAGTTCGAGATACGGCTTGCGAATCCCGAGGAATGAGGCGTACTGCCAGTACGCCGCAGTGACGAGGGATAAGCGTAACGCAGATATCGGATTTTTTGCGCAACCGTCACAGTTTCAGTTCCTGGATGGTCATGCGCCGCTCGAACCAGCCCGAGAGCTGTATCAGCGGGTAGCAGACGCAGAAATAGAGGGCCCCGACAAGCCCGAAGACCATGAGCCCCTCGGGGATCCGCTGGACCGTCAGCCACCCCACCCGGGTGACGTCCGTGAGCCCGATGACGGAAACGATGGACGAATCCTTGATGAGCAGGACATACTGGCCGACCAGGGGCGGCAGGATGGTCCTTAAGGCCTGGGGCAGGATGACGAGCCGCATCTGCTGAAGCCAGTTGAACCCCGAGGCTTTGGCGGCCTCCCACTGGCCTTCGGAAACCGATTCGATGCCGCCGGCGACGATCTCGCAGATATAGGCGCCGGCATAAAGGGTGAGGCTCAGCACCGCGGCGCTGAAGGCCTCCATCTGAAGGCCCCATTCGGGAAGAATGAAAAAAAAGATGAAGATCTGAACCAGGTAGGGGGTCCCGCGGACCATATCGACATAGGCGGTAATGACGACGCGGACCGGTTTGAACTCCCGGGTCCGGAGTATCCCTGCGATGACGCCGAGGAAAGTCCCGCCGATCAGGCTCAACCCCGAGACCTGAACCGTCACCCAGATTCCCCTCAAAAAGGAAGGCAGGCTCAGAACAAGCCGTTCAAAATAGAATTCCCACATATCGCCTCGTTACACTGCCCGCTGGGCGACCAGGCTGTGCTGCCACCGGCCGGATAAAAATTTGAGGAGGTAATACAGAATCAGGTAGCACAGGGCCGTCGTGAAAAAGCCTTCCGCCGGCATGAACCGCTCGGAGGCCATCATCTGCCCCACCCGGGTCAGCTCGAACACGGAGATGAGGGACAGCAGCGCGCTGTCCTTGACCAGGACGATGGCCTGCCCCAGGAGGGGCGGAATCGTCGCCCCGATGGCCTGGGGCAGGATGATATACCGCATCCGCTGGAAAAAGTTGAGGCCGAAGGCGATGCCCGCCTCCACCTGCCCGGAATGGATGGAGAGGATCCCCGCCCGGATGATCTCGGCGATATAGGCCCCGCTGTTCAGGGACAGGGCGAAGATGCCGGTATGGTATTCGGTAAGGCGGATACCCAGACTGGGCAGCCCGAAATAGAAAAAATAGAGCTGCGCCAGCAGAGGGGTCGACCGGATCATCTCGATGTAGGCCGTGGCCGGAAGGGCGAGCCACCGGTAGTTCGAAATTCGGCAGGTGCATGCGAGGATGCCCACGAAGAGGGCGCCCGCCATGGCCACGGCGGAGATCCAGAGGGTCGCCCAGAATCCCTGGGCAAACAGCGGAAGGTAGTCAAGGATGACCCGAAAATTGAAAGTCGATAGCATGGCGCCGCGCGGCATGCCTGCGGGAGCAGCGCCGGCCGGCGCTTTCCCGCGGCATGAACCGGATCAATATGGATTAGTGGTCTTTTTTCCAGTCCTGGGTGGTGACCCAGTAGTCGATGTTCTGGTCGTACCGTCCGTCCTCCCGGATCCAATGGAAGAACAGGTTGATCCACTGCAGGAGATGGGTGTCGTCCGGCCGGACGGCAAAGGAAAGGGGCTGCTTGGACAGCTTGCCGGGGAGAATCCGGATGCTGTTCGGCGGGAACTCGGCCATCTGTCCGGTGACCGCGGAATCATCGTTCAGGCCGATATCGGCATGCCCGCTCATCACGGCATTGATGAGCATGGGTCCGCCGCCCTTGTAGCTCTTGATCTTGGCGTGGGGCAGAAACCGCTTGGCATCCGCCTCGCCGGTGGCGCCCAGCAGGACCGCCACCGTGACCTCGGGTTTGTTGCAGTCTTCCAGGGTCTTGAAGGGGGAGGCCGTCTTCGTGAAAATCACCGATCCGGTATAATAGAAGGGGTCGGTGAAACTGACCATGAGGGCCCGCTTGAGGTTGGCCGTCATGTCGGCGGCCAGGACATCGGCCTTCTTGGACATGAGGGCGGGGATCAGCCCGTCCCAGTCGTAATCGAGAAATTTGATCTTCACGCCCATCTCCTGGGCCATGAGCTTGCAGAACTCGACCGAACTGCCGGTCCGCTCACCGTTTTTGTCGATGAAGCTGAACGGGGCCCCCTGGGTCTGGACCGCCACCCGGAGCTCTCCCCGCTGGATGATCTCCTGGAGCGTATCCGCCCATGCGGGGCCTGAGGTTCCCCACAGAAAAACCGCTGCCGTGATGAGCAAAATCGATTGACACCATCGCCTCATGTCGCCTCCTTCTCTTTTGGATTGTCATCGTTGGTGGATTGCGCCGGCCCGGCGAGGGGCCCACCCGGCGCCTTCGGCACACCCTTTCCGGAAAAATGAAAATTGCATTTCCAAGGTTCAGACTCTATATCTCTCCCCCCAATGGATTGTCAAGGAGGCCGAGAATTCCTGTTGAAAACCCCCCGGGGACGGCATATAAGAATCCGGGTGAGTTCCCTCCCCAGCCCTCAACCAAGGAGAACGCCGCATGGCCCTGGATTTGAAAGCCGTCGGAAAACCGATGGGACCGTTTGTCAAGGAATATCAATGGAAAGACGTCGTCCTGTATGCCTTGGGCGTCGGGGCCGGATTTCCCGAGCTGGAATACTGCTATGAAAAACGCCTGAAGGTTATCCCCACCTTTGCCATCGCAGCCGTCTTCGATTTTTTCTTCCGCGTCGCGGCGTCGTCCAGAGCCAACCTGGCGGGTATTCTTCACGGCGGTCAGGACCTGGTGTTTCATCATCCGATCCCGGTTTCGGGAACCTTGACGACCGAGGGCCGGATCACCGGGTATGTTGACAAAGGCGCGGCGAGGGGCGCCCTGGTGACAGCCGAAAGCCTGACGCGCCACACGTCGGGGCAGCCGCTGTTCACCAGCCGCTTCACCCTCTTCTCCCGTCTCGACGGCGGGTTCGGCGGCGAGGACGCCCCGGCGCAGACCGTCGCTTTCCCCGACCGCGCGCCGGACATCGCCGCGGCTGATCGGCCGTCTCCCGATCAGCCCCTGATCTACCGGCTCTCGGGGGATCTCTTCGAACTCCACGCCGACCCGGGGTTCGCCCGGACGGCCGGCTTCGAACGGCCCATCATGCACGGGCTCTGTACCCTCGGCTTCGCCTGCCGGGCACTGGTCCATCACCTTGCGCCGGGGGCTCCCGAAAAGGTCCGGCGGATCGCCTGCCGGTTTTCAAAGCCCCTCTATCCCGGCGTGCCCATCCGCACACTGATCTGGAGCACCGGCCCGGGAACCGCCCTCTGGAAGACCGTCACCGCCGACGGCGGCGACGAGATCATCACCGGCGGCCTGTTCGAATACGGCAGATAGCCCTGCCTGCCTCAGGCGGAGACGAAAAAGCCCTGCTGCATCCCGCGGCAGGGCTTTTTTCATCACCCATTCAACATCGACTCAGAACTTGTAGGTGAATCCCGTGGTCAGCAGGAAGGCGGAGGCATCCTTGAAGGTGCCGTTGACGTCTTTGTTGGTGACGGTGCGCTCTTCCTTGTAATCGTAGAGGGCGCCGACGCTCAGTTCCATGTTCGGGTTGAGGGCGAACCGGGCGCCCAGGGAATAGAGCCATGCATCGGAATCAGGCAGCTCAAACAGCAGGGTGTCGTCGGGCACCGGGTTCTCGTCGTAGGCGAATCCCGCCATGAGGGCCACGGCGTCCGTCACCTGGTAGGTCAGGCCCAGCCGAAAGGCGTTGGTATCGTCCCAGTTTTTGGGTTTGGGATCGTCGAATGCGCTTTTGAGCACCGGGTTCGTGAGCGTTTTGTCATAGTTGAAGTCCAGTTCTTCGTACTCCGACCAGAAGGTCCGGTCCCACACGAGTTCGACGGTGAACCTGTCGAAGGTGTGGGCGTAGGCGACGGCCAGCACAGCGGGGGCGGGCACCGTCACTGAAGCCCCGGTCTCCACGGTTGTCTGAAACAGGTTCGTGGCCAGGGTCGCGTCCCCGTCAAAGTCCAGGTCCACGTTGGAGCGGTAGGTCACCGACAGGTTGGACTTCGGATTCGGCCGGATGGAGAGCGCCAGGTTGTAGCCCCATTCGGTGGTGTCGCCCTCCAGATGCCTGTAGGCGGTGAAGCCTCTGGGATCTACCACCCCGTTGCTTTCGACCTTGGCATCGTTGTAGAGGAACCGGACGCCGCCGCCGATGGAGAAATAATCACAGAACCGGTAGGCCATCGTCGGGTTGAACTCGATGACCTTCAGCGAAAATTCCTCGGCGAAGGTTTTTGGATACGGGTCCTGCCAGCGCTTGGCCAGGCCGTAAGGCTCGGTGATGGAAAACCCGAACCGGAAATTGTGAACATCCGGAGACAGGAGAAAGAGCGTGGGGAGCAGAAAGTTCTCCTCTTTCGAGTCGCCGCTCAGCCTTTCCGATCTCGCATCCCGGTATTCGATGGATGTCAGGTGGAGATAGGTCAGGTCGACCTCGCCCTGCCAGAGGTTTTCGGCCCACGCCATGTTCGCGGGATTGTAGTAGACGCTGTCTGCCTTGACGGCGGAAGCCACATGGGCCCCCGCCTTGGCCGTGGAATCGGCGGATTGTTCGGGTATGCGGTAGCCCGAGGCGAATGCGGTGCTTCCGATCAACAACGATGCCAACATCAGTGCGGATAAGGCCTTCTTCATCTTTTCCCTCCCCAATCATGAATGGTCATTTAGAGAACACGATACCTTCCAGGGGCCGCGGATCCCCCGCCGCGGCAACGCCGACCGAGCGACCGTTCGCAAAGCATCTCCGCAACGACGGCTCATCGCTTCCTAACATACCCGTCCGGCGGGATGCAAGAATTTTCTCTATACTTCCGAGAGGCTATGGATCGGCGCAAATCGGGAGAAACCCATGCAGGGACGCTGCAGGGAAGCCCGCATCAGACAACGCGATGAAAGCTCTTTTCCAGGAATCGGGCCGGCCATTGGATCCAGGTGGGCCGTCCATGGGGGCAGTTGGCGGGGGTGTCGCAGGCGTCCATCTGCGCCAGGAGGTGCCGGATCTCCTGGGGGGAGAGCTTTCGGTGGGCCCGGATGGCCCCGTGGCAGGCCATGATCATGAGGCTCTCCGTCACGATGCCGTCCATTCCCGCGGCGACGCCGATCTCCGCGGTTTTTTCGAGGACCTCCGAGATCATGGGCGTCACGGGCTTTCCCGCCAGAAACGCGGGCAGGGATTTCACGGCGAAGGTGTTCCCGCTGAAGGGTTCGATCTCGATGCCCACCGCCTCGAAGGACGGGATAAGGTTCCGGAGGATATCGGCCTCCCGGTGATTCAGGTCCAGGGTTTCAGGGATCAAGAGGCGCTGGGAGGCCTGCCGGACCTCCTGCGCCCGGAACCTGAGCTGTTCGAAATAGATCCGTTCATGGGCGGCGTGCTGGTCGATGATGATGAGGTTGTCTCCCGCCTCGCAGAGGATGTAGGTTTCCCGAAACTGCCCGATGACCGAGAGATCCCGGAAAAAGCGCTTCTCCCATACGGGGATCTGCATGGGCGAAGGTTCGGGCGCCGGGGACGGCCGCATTTCGCCGGCCTCAGACGGGCGGCTCCCGGAGGGCCGGAAGGATGGGGCGGTTTCGGCCATGGCGGGGGTTCGGAAAGGCGCCTCCGCCATGGGCGAAGGGTCGGGGTCCGGAAGGGGGGCGG
>NZ_JBGSQX010000090.1:0-5868 GCF_041737845.1 Desulfococcus sp. | reverse complement strand
GGTCGGGGCCGCCGCCTGCCTGACCGGCGCGGGCTTCATGGGGCCCAGCTTGGAGCGCCTTGGCCGCGGGGAGGGATGCGCGGGCACCCTCTCCATTGAGGAGATCTCCCGGGATCTCCCCCCGCGGTTGATCCGCCGGCTCAAGCGGCTTTCCCGGATGGCCCTGTCCCTGGCTACGTCGGCACGGGATGCGGCGGGGCGCGAGACGTCTCCCGCGGCCGTTTTCTGGGGAACGGGCTGGGGGCCCCTCTCGGAAACCCATGATTTCCTCGATCAACTGGCCGCATCCCGGCACCGGTTCGCCAGTCCCACCGATTTCGTGGGCTCGCTTCACAATGCCCCGGCCGGCCACGTCGCCGCCCACTTCAATGCCCGCGGGCCCAGCATCACCGCCACCGGCGGGGACGCCTCCTTTGAACAGGCCCTGCTCTGCGCGAGCCTCATGGCCCATGAGATCGACGGCCCCTTTCTGGTATTGGGAGCGGATGAAGCCCATCCGCGCTTTACCCCGCTTTTCGACCCCTCGGCGGCTCTCGCGAAACACCCGTCCGACGGCGGCGGTGCCCTCTGGGTCCACGGAATGCGGAAGGACGGCGAATCCGGCGTCCGTGTCTATCCGGCGGTCCTGGCCCCGGCCGAGGAGTTCCGGCCGGCCGATATGGTGGCCGCCCTGGGCGGCCCTGCGCGGCTCCGGAGCGATTTTGCCGCAGTTTTCGCAGGAATCCCGGCCGCGTGGCGGGAGGACGGGGCCGCCTGCCTGAAGGAATTTCTCTCGGTTTCAGGATTTGACGGCCCGGTCCTGGATTTCCGGCGGCAGATCGGCGAATTCGCCACGGCCTCAGCGGCGGCCGTGGCCGTGGCCGTGGAAGCTTGCCGCCGGAAAACGATCCTGGCGCCGCCGGACATCCCGGCACCCCTTTCCCTGGAGAGCCGGGGCATCCTGGTCCTTGGGCTGGGCGCCTGCCTGAGCGCCGTGGCGGTGCTGCCGTGAAGATTCTGCTCGTCTCCGCCAACGGCCTTGCCGCCCCTTACCCGGTGTATCCCCTGGGGCTCGATTATGTGGCCGCCGCTGTCGGGCCCGGCCATGAGGTGAAGGTCGCGGATGTCCATCTGCTGCCCGAACCCGCGGCCCTGACGGAATCGATCCGGGCGTTCGGGCCGGATCTCGTGGGCCTGTCCCTCCGCAATATCGACAACACGGACCTGTCGGCGCCCGAAGGGTTTGTGGGCCGCTACCAGGCACTGGCCTCGGTGATCCGGGAAGCGACGGCGGCCCCCCTGGTTCTGGGCGGGAGCGGATTCACCCTCTTTCCCCGGGAGATGATGTCGGCCATGGGCGCCGATTACGGCATCGTGGGGGAGGGCGAGCGCTTCGGCCTGCTGGTGTCTGCCCTGGCCCGAGGGGAGAAGACGCCGGCATTTCCCGGCCTGATCGCGGCGGAGGTCCGCCCGGAATCCGGGGACGCGGTTTCCGGCCCCTGGAAGGGCGGGTTCGGCCGAAGGTTCGACAGGAACGCCCCCCATGTGGCGTTCTACCTGGCCAAAGGCGGGATGCTCAACCTGCAGACCCGAAGGGGATGCCCCTTCCAGTGCATCTATTGCACCTATCCCCACATCGAGGGCCGGCGGTCGCGCTTCACCGCGCCGGAGGCGGCGGCCCGGACCGCCATGGACCTCCAGGAGGCCGGGGCCCGATACCTCTTTATCACGGACTCGGCCTTCAACGCCGACTATGCCCACAGCGCGGCCGTGGGCCGGGCTTTTGAGCGGCTCGGTCTGTCCATCCCTTGGGGCGCCTTTTTTGCGCCCACCCGGCCGCCTGCGGACTACTACCTGCGCCTGGCCGATGCCGGGCTGCGTCATGTGGAATTCGGCACGGAATCCCTGTCGGACCCCGTGCTCTTTGCCTACGGCAAACCCTTTCGGACGGCGGATGTTCTGGAAAGCCATCAGGCGGCCCGGGCGGCCGGGGTCCACGCGGCCCACTATTTTCTCCTGGGCGGACCCGGGGAAACGCGGGAGACCCTTACGCGAACCCTTTCCAATATTGACAAACTGGAAAAAACCGTTCTATTTTTTTTCTGCGGCATGCGGATTTATCCCCACACGAGGCTCTATGACATGGCCATCGGGGAGGGGCAGATATCCGAGGGCACGCCCCTCCTGGAACCGGTTTTTTACCGATCGCGTGATATGGATGAGCGGGAGATTGTCGAGAAGGTCGAAGAGCGGCGCGCCGGACGATCCAACTGGTTGATCGGGGCCGGCGGAAGCGAGGTCGCCAGCACCCTGGACAGGATGTATGCCAGGGGATATTCCGGGCCCCTCTGGGAATATCTGATCCGGTGAGGTGGTCCTGATGGCATGGCAGCTTTTTGAAGACACCCGCATGGACCCGGAGGGTGGATGGCGCGCCCGGGTCCGGGTGGAAGCGGATTCCCCCTGGTTTTCAGGGCATTTCCCGGAGGATCCGATCCTGCCCGGGATCGCCCAGCTGGCCATGGTTCTGGAGACCCTCCGGTTTGCTTTCGGGGCGGTCCGGATCACCGGGGTCCGCCGGGTGCGTTTCAAACGGGTGATCCGCCCGGGCGATTCCCTGGAGATCCGTATCCAACCGAATCCGGGAGGGGTTGCGCATGCCTTCCAGATCCAGGTCGGTGAGGATATCGCGGCAAGCGGCATGATGACCGTTGAACCCGGCGGCCCCGAAAGGCCCCAACCCCGTAAAGAAGCCCATAAAGGAGACGAAGCAGAGATGGTGGTGGAAACCGACAAGGTCATCCGTCATGTGGCGGAGGTGATGATCAATGAGCTCAAGCTGGAGGACGTGACGCCGGAAACCTTTGACGCCGACGTCGATCTGGTGGACGAGGTGGGGATCGACAGCATGGACCTGGCCACCGTGGCCCTGGTGCTTCAAGACGAATACGTCATCCGCATCGACGAGGACGACTACCCGAAGCTGACGACGGTTCGGTTGATCGCCCAATACATCCAGAACAAGAAACATGGCTGACCCCCGGGGCCATGAGCGAAGGCCAACGCCCTCGACATCCGCCCCGGCCCATGCCTCCGGGAGCACGTCCGTGGAAATTGCTGGAGAAACCAAACGCCCGCAGCCTGAAAAAACATGGAAATTTTCAGAAATCCTGGCGGATCCGGAAACCCGAAACCGATGGGAGACGGTCCGCCGGTATTTTTTCCTGAGGGAGTCCACCTATGACATGACCCACCAGTGCAACATCCGCTGCGAGGGATGTTACTACTTTGAGGGGGAGAAGCAGTCCGCGGCCGAAAACCGCGACCCCGAGGCCTGGCGGATCCTGATGCGGGAGGAGAAGGCCCGGGGCATCACCTTTGTGGTGCTGGCCGGGGCCGAGCCCTCCCTGGTCCCCGAACTCTGCCGGGTCTGCCACGAGGAGATCCCCCTGGGGGCCGTCGCCACCAACGGCCTCCGGTTCATTCCCGAGGACGTGGGGTATAAGATCCATATCTCGGTCTGGGGCGACGACGAGACCAGCCGGAAGACCCGCGGGGCGAAGGAGATGCTCCCCCGGCAGATCGACAACTACGGGGGCGACCCCCGGGCCGTTTTCGTCTACACCTTCACCCGGCACAACATCGACCAGGCCCCCGGGGTGATGGCCGCCCTGGCCGGCAGCGGGTGCAAGGTCACCTTCAACATGTTTTCGGCCCCGGTGGGATACGCGGGGGATCTCCGCCACACCGAGGACTCCCTCCAGCACACCCGCAGGGTCATGCTGGAACTCCTGGACCGGCATCCGGACACCCTGCTCTTCTCCCCTTACAGCGCGGTTGCCCACACCCATCGGTTCGGCCTGCACCATCTCTTTTCCTGCAGCTATCCCCGGATGAACCCCTCCACGGACGTGGGGCTGGGCCGCTCCTTCCGCCAGTACCGCACCGACCTGACCTGGGATCGGGAGGCGGCCTGCTGCGTGCCCGACACCGACTGCCCGGACTGCCGCCACTATGCCGCCGGAAGCGCCGTGGTGACGGCCCGCCTCTTCCGGCATGCCGCAGACCCCGAAACCTTCCGGGCGTGGCTGGATTACGTGGACACCTATCTGTCCGTGTGGGTCACGGGGTACGAAAAATCCCCCAACCTGGGTTTGCGGCCGACTGCGCCACCGGGCCACGGCCTTTTCTGAAGGAGTCGTCTATCCATGAAGACCGTCAGTTCACTGCTGGACCCCGAATGGCACGAGCGATACAAAAGGATCGCAAAGCTCAACATCCGGAGCTCCATCTACGATGTCACCAATCGCTGCAACCTGCGATGCAGGGGATGCTTTTTCTTTTCGTCCGGCGAGCACCGGGCGGCGGATGAAGAGACGGACATCACGGCATGGGAGGCCTTCGTGGACCGGGAGACGGACCGCGGGGTGAACCTGGCCATCCTGATCGGCGGGGAGCCCACCCTCTGCCTGGACCGGGTGGAGGTCTTTTACCGGCGCCTGCCCACCTTCTGCGCCACCAACGGACTGATCAAGGTGCCCCGGGACCGGTTCCCGGACCTCATGGTGGGCATCTCCCTGTGGGGGGACGAGGCCGACGAAACGTTGCTTCGGGGAAAGGACACCTTTGCCGTCTCCAGCAGAAATTACGCGGGCGACCCCCACGCCTACTATCTCTATACCATCACCCCCCGCCAGATCGGAAAGACCGAAAAGATCATCCGCAAGGTCCGCGACGCCGGGCTCAAGATCCACATGCAGCTTCTGTCCAACGACGAGGGGGTGGACGGGTTCTTCTGGAAGCCCGGGGAGCTTGTCGCCATCCGCCATGAAATGGACGGGATGCTGGAGAAATACCCGCAGACGGTTATCTCCTCCCGGTATTACCACGAAATCATCACCACCGGGAAAATGATGGGGCGGACCTTCGGATGGCAGGAGTGCCCCTCCGTGACCGAGCCCCTGGACACGCGGACCCCGCAGCCCAAACGGCTGATCCATTTCATCCGGTGGGCATCGGATCTTTCCACCATGCACCGGTGCTGCACCTCCGAAACCCGGGACTGCGGCACCTGCAAGGACGGCGCGGCCCACATGAGCTGGGTGATGGTCAACAAGCGGGCCCACATCCAGACCCCCCGGGACCTCCAGAACTGGATCGAGGTCTACGAGATGTTCGCCAAACTCTATCAATTCATCCCGTGGTAGACGGCATGGATGACAGATGCCCCGTCATCGTCGGGTATGACGCCGTTTCTCCCCTGGGCACGGCCCTGGACGCCCAGTGGCGCCGGGCAGCGGCCGGGGAAAGCGGCATCGGGCCCCTGACCCGGTTTCCCCTGGACCCCGGGTTTCCGGTGCGCATCGCCGGTCAGGTGGAGGAGATCGACCCGGGCCCCTATCCCTTTCTGAGCCCCCGGGCCCTGGCCCTCTGGCCCTCCCCCATTTTCAGGTACGCCCTGCTCACGGTCCATCGGGCATTGACGCACGCGGGCATCGAGATCACGCCGGATATCGCCCCCCGGGTGGCGGTGACCTACAGCTCGGCCGTGGGCGGCCAGGACGCGCTGCTCCACGCCGACCGCCGCATGATCTCCGAGGGCAGACTGCCGCCCCCCTATGCCAACCCCAACGCCTGCATCAACATGGTGGGCGGCAAGGTCTCCATCCTGACCGGGGCCACCGGCCCCATCGCCGCGACGATCGCGGCCTGCGCCACGGGGACGGTCTCCATGATCATGGGGGCCATGCTCCTCACGGCCGGCCGGGCCGACATGGCCATCTGCGGGGCCGTGGATTTCGCCCTGGTGGAGCCCATCGTGGCCGGATTCGCCACCATGAACGGGGCCTACGTCCCCCGCCCCGACGCGCCGGAGGAGGCGCCGGAGCG
>NZ_JBGSQX010000055.1:0-28301 GCF_041737845.1 Desulfococcus sp. | reverse complement strand
AGGAATTTGCTCCATAGTCACCCCTCTATTTAAAATCACGAATTAGAGGAATGATATAAAAATGTTACATATCTTGAAAGGAATTAGATGGCGGGAATGAAATTACTCGTAACATAACCAAACTGGCAGCATAAGGATCATAATCGTTGAATGGTCGGATTCACTCCCTGCCACCCTCTGCAACTCGATTATCGATAAAGACGACCTGCTTTTAATGCGGAAACCAGTTCCTTCACATTTTTGGGCGGTGAAGGGAACTCCGGTTTGGACTCCATGACAATGGCTTCTTCTGGGCAGCCAGTAGCACAAACCGAACATCCGAAACATCTGTCAAGATTTACAACGGGAATATGATCATAACCCATGGTAAGAGCCTCGGGTGGACAGCGATCAATGCATGTTTCACAGGCAACACATTTTCCCGGGTTGAAACGGGGTTGATAGCCGGAATTGAAGATCCATCCAGGCTTTGCTTGCTTCAGTACCTGGTTGACCACCTCACAGTGCCAGCGATCACAATTGCACAAGAATTCGATTTCCTCCGTCGTATTGCGGCTCATATGGATCAGGCCAGCCGTCTCACACCTGTCTAACAAGTCCATGGCTTCCGCTTTGGTCACTTTTCTTCCACCGATGCGATCCACCATATAATCGGCAGCGTGGCCGAACCACATGCAGACGTCCATTGGCATATCATGGGTGTCCTCACCGCGCAGTTTGGCTGCATGCCTACAGTAGCAGGTGCCCACGCCGATGGCATCGTATTTTTGGATATAGGTAGCGACTTGGTCATAAGTATGGATCCGATTGCTTGCATCGATGGTTTTGTTCACGGGAATGACGCGCGTTACTGGAAAAGTAATTTCTTCAATGCCTGTGGCCGCGTCAAAGGCTTTCTTATATGCATAAATCAATTGTGCAAGTTTGCGGTAGCGGGCGGTATCGCGACCGGAAATAAATTGGTATTCGAAAATACCTGGCATAAACGGCAAACCTTTGTAAACGCGATCGTTGCCCCTCACGAAAGTTGCGCAGAGCCCTTTATCCGCCATGCCTTCGAGCAGCGGGCGGAGTTCTTTTGGGTCACGGTGTAATTTCAAGGCGATTTCTTCAAGCATTTCCGGTTCTTTGGAGAGAGCATTGTTAACCCCTGCCTCTTCGGGCGAAAACAATTCCTCCACCAGGTCAAAAAATTGGGGAATGTCCAGCCCTGCATAAGGCCCCCGGCGTGATTTCATTACTGAAAGCAATTCTTTATAGACAATTAGCTTCATAAGTCGCCTTTGCGATTTGATGAGTTTTACCTATAATTTCTCAATAGTCTTTTTTTATAAGACAAGTCAACAATGCCTTCAACACGATCATTTGCATATCAACCTAAAGATTCAAGCTTCGATTTGTTCTGGTATTGACAAATTCTGTTCATGAATATTCCAGTTTTGGATCATTCTTGTTGACCACCAGCTTGATGGCTTTCCTTCGATTTTTAGGCCATCCTTGGAAGGTGACCCGTAAATATCCGTTGGCGTGGGAGGGGGTAGCCGTGAGGATGTTCTGAACCTCTGCCTCAGAAAAGTTTCTCAATCATGTTTCAGGTGAAGGCAACCTTGGCACCTATTGGTGGTTGTCCAGCAGTTTTTTGACGATGTTTTTGATCGATGCAGCGGTTTTCCTGATTCGGTCTTCGGACCAGTTTTCGGTCAGCCACAAGGTCACCAGGTGGTCGGTCAAACGCTCCGCTTTCGGGCAGTCTCCTCTTCGATATTCAATGCCGGGCCTTGCGCACGAAAACGGGCAGCGACTGCTCCCGTAAACACGTCCTGTCGACAGCGCTTTTGCGGAAAGGTACAGCGGTGTGGACATATGGATCGCTGCGGGGATGGCCATCCCCTTCAATTCGTTGACGAAGACATTGACGTCGATGGTTTCCAGATAGAGTGGATAGGCCCAGTAGGAGTGGGAAGCGCCGGGTGTCACGGGTGCAGGCCGGACCCCGTTGGTGCCCGAAAGGAGATTGGAAAGCATTGTTCCCAGATGATTTCTGCGGCGCACCACATGAGAGACTTTTTTCAATTGGGCTATCCCCACGGCCGCGCACAGTTCCGGCATCCGGTAGTTGGGTGCATAGAAATAATAGGGTGAACCGGCCCTTGTCTCCCTGTCGAATCCTTTGTCCACAAACAGCCGCATGATATTATGATATGTCGTCCGGTTGGTGATGGTCATGCCGCCGTCACCCGTTGTGAGGTGCTTCGATTCATGGAGGCTGAAACATCCCATATCCCCGATGCTTCCGAGGAGCCGCCCTTTATAAATTGTCATATGCGCCTGGGAGCAGTCCTCGACCACAGGTAGATTGTAACGCCTGGACAGGGCCATAATTCCATCCATGTCGCATGGATTGCCGTAGGTGTGGACGGTGACGATAGCCTTTGTACGTTCGGAGATGCACGATTCGATGGCGGCGGGGCTGATATTGTAAGTATCGTCAATATCCGCGAAGACCGGAACGGCATTCTGAGCCAGAATCGGGATGATTGTTCCCATGTCCGTAATCGGTGTGGTGATGACCTCATCTCCCGGATTCAGGTTCAGCGCGCCCAGGGCCACGTGAATTGAAGATGTACCTGAGGTGGATGCGACCCCGTAAGCCACGTTGTATGCATGGGCAAATTCCTTTTCAAAGATCAGGACCATTTTCCCAACGGTTCGGGAGAGCTTACTGGACCGGAGAACCTGGTGCACGAATTTAAGCTCTTCCATCCCATACGGGGTCCTGCCGGAGATGGACGTGGACCGGTTGCAAGACATCAGGATTCTATAGCACAGATTGAATACAGGAGTCTTCAGTACGCGCAATACAGCCCTCATGATATCCTACCTTTGTTTCAGGTTTTCAACTGTCGTTTACTCTAGGGCAAACCCGACGAGGCTCTAAATTAAAGAGCCAAAAATAGACGACCATGTGCTGCACGCGATTACAGTTCTCCTCCGTGCATCCGATCTGCGATGTGTTCACAGGCCCTTACCGTAAGCGCCATGATGGTATTGGTCAGATTGACGGCCGCACCCGAGGGAAAGCAGGCAGCGTCGGTTACGTATACGTTATCCACGTCCCAAGACTGGCTATACATGTTCAGGATGGATTCTCCCGGATCGGAGCCCATCGGAGCTCCGCCACATTTATGGACGGCATATCCGGGGTAAAAACTGCCTGATGGATGCAGCGACCTGTTTTCCATGACTTTCTGAAACAGCGGACCGCAAGGCCCGCTCACCCAGCATGACACTTTCAGGCCACAGGCCGCTATCATCTCCTGGAGGGTTTTCTCTTGATCGGCAATCATGGCCAGCTCATTTTCCCGATACCGGATGTCAATATGAATTACAGGTATTCCCCATGCGTCTTTCATTTTAGGGTGAACCGTCACTCGGTTCTCCGGATGGGGCAGCATGGCCCCGAAGCAGACCATCCACCATCGCTTTCCCCCGCGCCCGATGGCACCGCATGTATAGTATCCGCGGAGGAAATCCGAATCCAGGCCGTTCACATTCCGAAATTGCGGTATAAAGAAGCCATTACCTTTACCGAGGGCATAGGGATCCTGGTCAAAAGGTGGGGGGTCACAATGTTCGGTGGGCCCGGATCGATAGAGAAAGGTATTGTCCATCACATTGCGGCCCAGTAGTCCAGAGCTGTTTCCGATTCCCCCGGGATGCTCACGGCATCTACTGTTCAGCAGGATTCGGATAGACTCGAAGGCGGAGGCAGCCAGGACGATCACCCTCGATTGAACCGTCTGGGTCCTTCCCGTATACCGGTCGATGAAGGTTACGCCTGTGGCCCTTCGGGTCCGCGAATCGATATCGATTTTACTGACGATGGCGTGGTACCTCATTTCACATCGACCTGTCTGCTGGGCCGACAGCAACATTATGGGGACTCTTGAAAGCTGCTGCATGACCCTGGCGCTGACAACCCGCCTTTCGGGCCAAGTCCTTTCGATCTGGTGCTTGAAGGCTGTCTCCTGGGAGGTGAGGGGCCACGGCCGGATGTAGATGCCGTCAGGCATCAGCGGGTGGCCGTCCTTTTCGCCGTACAGGCCCATGAAGGTTTCGACCCGGTCATAGTATGGTTGGAGGTCTGCATATGAAATGGGCCAGTCTCTGCCATGGCCGCCCCCCTTGGCGGCCTGAAAGTCGGCATCCGACATCCGAGGGGCCACGCGCGCCCAAGTGTGAAGACGTCCGCCGGCCTGCCGGCCACGGAACCAATAGTATTTTTGGTCCCGTGGGTAGGTATAGGGATTGAGTCTGTCGTTTACGAAAAAGTGCTTTGTCAGCGGTGACCATCCGCCGCACCAAGCCTGAACATACTGACCGGCCATCATCGCTTTAATTCTCTCCGCCGGCGAATTTCGGTGCTTTCCGGCTGTCATCCACGAATAGTCCTTCCCTGGCACTATGGGACGGCCGGCTTCCAATACGAGGACGCTCAGGCTCCTTTCAGAGAGTTCCTTTGCGGCCCACCCCCCGGAGGCACCGGATCCGACGACGATGGCATCATACCGATTCTGAAGATCCCGTTCGCTCATAACGTTTTCTCTGAGTTGATCCGGTTATCGTGAACAGCACCGGGCAGAACCAGAACTTCGCCCCGATGACGGACCAAAAAAGGATCAAGGTTGAAACATACGCATCAGCAGCCGCCGCTTCAGTGTTTTGTTTCCATAGGGGTCAACATAAATGTTCCTGGATCTCATGATCTCGAAAATATGACACGACATGCAAGGGATATCGTCTCGCGGCACCGCTTTTCCCATGAGCATTTTTTGGGTATAGGCGTATTTTTCTCCTTTGATATGTTTTCCGATACCCGCCGAAAAGACGTTTCCGAAATGACCGTAGCGGTTTCTACAGCATCCAAGCAACTTGCCGTCCCAATTGATGACCGGCATTTCCCATAACTGGTAGCAGGAATGATTCCGGATGGCGCCGGTTTTTTCCAATTGGTCGTTCCAGGATTTGTATCCTGTCTCCCTGATGGCCTGATCTGTGTCTTCGATGGGAGAATATCCGGGGTCTCCATTGAGCTTGACCTTGAAGATCATACCCAGCTCCTCGGCCATTTTTCTCGCCGCAGGGAGTTCCTTTTCATTGTGGCCGAATAGAATAAACTGCCATTTCATTACTGGAACTTCTTTTTGATACCGCTTTTTGTAATAATTTACTTTTTTGATGTTGCTGATCACGGCATCGATATTCCCACCTCTTCGGTAGATCTGGTATATCGGTTGTGAGGCGCCGTCGATTGATACCAGCATGCCCTTCAATTCATACTTTACCAAGGCCTCGATCTGGGCGTCGGTCGCGGTGTTGAAGTTGACACCGTTGTTTGCCGAAAGCGCAACTCCCTTGGATGAGCCATATTCCAGTATTCTTTCCAAGTCCGGATTCAAGAAGATTTCGCCCCAGTTCGAAAGCTCGATTTTTTTGATCTGAGGGTGTCGATCGATGAAATTCCTGAAATTCTCGAATGACAGGTATCCATTCCCGAGAATACCGGTCTGTTTATTCCCGGTACTGCAAATAGGACACTTCAGCTGGCACAAGACCGATGCATCAAGCCAGACCTTGTCTCCGAGAAACCCGTGCTTCAAATATCCGAGAAATAAGTCTTTTTTCTTCTGGATGGCCTCACCGTGCAGCGTCATGATCATTGCTCCTATGCCTCAACGCAAATCTGTCCAAGGCCCCGACCCCCAACTCTTCATCACCGGCCCTATTACCGCTGATTTCTGAAATAGTCTTCGTAGCACGAGCCTTTGAATCGGGCCTTTAATTCCCCGTAGTTCACTATTGCCTCGGAAACAGGTTGCTGTCTTTGCTTCCGCAACTGAACATCAAGCCTTTTCAGCGGGAGTCCCAAAAAGGCTTGTACCTTCTCCAGTTCAACGCCGGGGTCCCCAGTCAGGTCTTCATAGAAAACGTCATGGACTTGATGGCGGCTGAAATGCCGGCAGAACTTTTTTTCCCATTCACCCAGTTTTTCGAAAAACCGTAAACAATTATGGTATTCGATGCGGATTGGTTTCAAAGACGACTGTGCCAACGCGCTGGACTTCATCGATATCCACTCATTTGATTGCCATGCTCGACAGATGGACAGATATTGCTTGAGATGGTTTTTCCGCCGCAAATGCAGAATCTTGATTCTCGTATCTTTTTGAAAATAGGACCAGACATCTTCAATACGTGCTTTCGCGGCGACAACATCGAAGGTATTGGCGATATATCTTTTCAATCTTTCGATCTGGGCCGCCTCTTCATTAGAGACGTCCTTCCGTTGGATGAAATAAGTAGAATAAAATTCGCAGTCAACCTGCTCCGGCGTCATTTGGTTATAGAAAATTTTGAAGCCCAGGACCATTTTTCCCTTTGGACATTTTTTGTTCAGCAGTTTGTCGGCATATTTCACGGGGTCCAGAAGGAGCCTCCTCATCACCGGCGCGGAGGCGGCCTGCAGATTGAAGACTTCTCCGAACATTTGAATATTTTCATGAGATTTCAACGCGTAATGGAGAAAATTTGATCCGCTTCGGGCCGAAGTGAGGATCATGAATCGAACTCGTGGCCTTTTCCCCCAGATCGCAACAGCCGATCTGCCGCGAACTTGCTTTAATTTCTTTATGATGTTTCGCGCTATTGGCCGCATCTGAATCGGCAACGATTTTCCGGATACTTGCTGTTATTTAGTGCCTGAACGAAAACAAATAAACTATTTGTGATCGGGGCGTTATAGCATTTTAGGAAAATGAAGATTTTCCGGGACGCTGCAGGAAGTTCTTGCACAAATTACTCATAACCCTTATAATATATTAGGTATAATTTTAAAGTATCGGTTGTTCTAATTTTGCAGAATCGGACGAAACGAGTAACCTCGGAAAATCTTCGTGGAAAAATGCTATGCGAAAAGCGATCGAAAAGCAACTGAAAATTGGCCAAATAGAATTGCTTTGGAAAGGCTTGATTCATGTGGGTCGCCCCCGAGTTCCACCACAGGCCTCTGCCATTTGTGGCCGACCTCCAGGCGCGTTCCTCGTTTAGCCCACGTTTCATCAAGCCCTCAGCTCCACTCCGAAAAATAAAGAAGCCGGGACATCATAAGTCTGGGCTTTTTTGTTTTCATCCCGTCGAAAAGCCGCATTCTGGGTTATACACCCAGCCCCATCTGGGGTTGAGCTGAACGGAGATAGTCGGCGAAGGTTTCATTGTAGAGTGCCCCGGGTTTTTTCGACTGCAAATGCTTCACCGCCGCCTCGCCCGCCATCCCCAGATACACCAAAATCAGCCCTGTCACCAAGGCCGAACGGTTCAATCCCAGCATGCAATGGCACAACACCCTATACCCCCCCTTCACCAGCGTCGCACCCAGTTGCGCCACGGCATGGAGCTTGCCCAGGTCGGGCAGATCCACGTCATAGAACGGAAAATAGATGTAGAGGATATGGTTGGGAATGGTCGGAACACCGATATCCAGGTCGCCGTCGAGGTCGAAGATCACGGAGATGCCCAGGGCCTCGATGGCCGGCCAGTCATCAATGTCGGATGCGAGATAAAGAGTGCCGGATTCATCAAGCGGCAGGATGTCCATAGGATGATTGCTCCATCTGTAAGTTGATGCGGGATGCCCGAGTTTGGGGGGGAGGGCGTTTCACCCCCCTTCCGTCGAGGCGTTGATTGCGGCGCTATCCCTTGCATGCAAAGAATTCGTGCATTCGGCTCCCCATACGCGACAGAAACGAGGTTCTGATTTACCTCGGCATCCTGACCAACATCGGCGTCTGAATGCCGAGATTTTGAATCATAATACTTGAGTGGCGGCGCGCAAATTCGTTTTAATGGTTATCTTCCTTTAAACATGAATAAAAGTGCCATAAATGGAGCTATCACAAAAAATGTCACCCCGATGAAGATGATAAACAACTGATCCTTTAGCTTGTCTGTGGATTCATCAATCCGTTCAAGGAGTTCGCGGTGATCGTCTGCCTGCATGGCCCGGCGCTTTCGAAGCCATGTCACGAGGGCTAAAACAGTGATCGCGGCCGGATAACTCACCGCCAGCAGCGCAAAAAAGATAACAACGTTAGCTATTGCAATCATAATACAATATCTCACTACTACGGCGACATATGAACTCCAAGCGCATGCGCTGTCTCGGGTGCATTTTTTCTGTGAGATGAGTATGCAATGTCATTTGGGCGTGAACTTATGGGGTGAAAGCCCCCATGTATGAACCCTGTCAATATCTTGAGATATAGACATAAACATCAGCCGAAGGCAAGGGCGTTGTCGAAAAACAGGGGCTGAAGGAAGCCGGAGCAAAGTGAGGTCTCGACGAACAGGATTTTGATGAAGGCAGGCATCCATTTTAAAAGCCGGTTAAAAATCCTTGAAACTGGATCCGTATCGAAAGGCTTCACAGGCCAAAATTGACCCAAAATTCGCGGCCCAAACGCATTGTCATCTTATTTATCGGAGCATCACATCCAGTTTTTGACTTTTTTCGTGTTTTTTTCTGCTGCAATCGCTACCCAAGAATGATCTTCAGGGCGCTGACCAGCGCGTAGGGATGTTCCAGCCCCCTGTATGTCGGGGGGATCTCCCGGGCAAGGCCCAAGAGGGCGGTGACGGCCAGCCGCGCTGAATGGACCGAGTACTCTACCGTGTAAACAACGTCGTCGGGGATCTCGCAATACTGACCGATGAAGGCGAAATTGGCGGTCCCCTGGGGGATCACCTCCGGCCGGTCGCCCCGGGATCTCGGCATGAACTGGCTTGTCGTATAGGGCAACATGCAGGGAATACAGTTCGCCCCCTGTATGAGGGCAGGAATGTGGGGCTGGAAACCGAGATGAGAGAAAATCTCAACAAGGATCTCCTCGCCGGTGCAGTCGGACATTCGCTTTCCCACATACGCGCCGACCCGGTCCGGGAAGAGCCCGCAGCCCCACCATACGAAGCCTCCCTCGGGCTGGTCCGCGTAGGCCGGCGGATGAAAGAGATGGAAAGTCGCTCGCCAGGGCGAACTTTTCAGTGTCACGAGGCCGCCGCATCCCGCCGGGCTGCCGCTGAAACTTTCCATCAGCGTGAAAAAGCGGTCATCCGAGTGCGTCACCGTAAAGGTGACCCATTTCGTCCGATCGATCTGTCCGCAGAAGACGGCAGGGTGCCCAAAAACAGGGGCCTTTTCGGCAAGACGCTCCCAGAGCGCCCATGCGCCCCCGGCTCTCTCTGTCCGCAGAACGGGGGCAGCAGACATGGATCCTAGGCTCGAATCGGCCGTCATGGATCCCAGGGTGGTAATGACCAGATCCCCATCACCCGCCGTGATGTCGTCCGGCGTGCCGTCCCGGAGGCAATGGATATGCCGCACGCTCTTCTTGCCGTTCACGTTCGCGAAGTCCAAATCAATGACCTGAACGCCCGTCTCGAAACGGACGCCGTGTTCGGCGAGCCATCTGACCAATGGCCGAACAATGCTGTCGTAGGTGTTGTATCGGGTGGAATGGATGATCCTCAATGTCGGGAGGTCCGGAAACAATCTCAGGAAACGGAGAAAATAGCGCCTCAGTTCCATGGCGCTGTGCCAGGGTTCGAATCCGAACATGCTGGACCACATGAGCCAAAAATTCGTCTCGAAGAAATGGGGCGCGAAGCAGTCTTCGATGGGTGTCGCCTCCAGCGACGCCTCCGATTGAAACATGAGCCTGACCAAATCCACCTGGTCCCGGTTGTCAAGGCCCAAGACCCGGGGGTCTGCAATCCGCTGGTTCTCGACCAGTCTGGCCTTGGCTTCCCAAGGCGTCGATTTCCAAAACGCGAGCATGTCTTGGGTCACCGATTTGCCGGGGGCGTCGAGCGACGGAATGCCCGCAAGAAGGTCGTATGTCAGAACATAGGCCGCACCGTACATCCGGCTCCCGCGCATCGAGTATCCTGCCTCGGGGGAGCCTGCGGCGTCCAGACTCCCGCCGATCTGCATCTTTTCGAGAATATGGATATCCGTGCCGGGAAAATGGCCGTCCCGGATGAGGTACACCGCCGCGGCAAGCGAGGCGATGCCGCCGCCGATAAGATAGGCTTTTATAGGATTACGCATATTGGTCATTTCCGCCTCCGGGATTTTTTTCTGTGGGTGTCGGTGGTCGACTCAAGCCGCTGTGACTTCTTCTCGTCGCTCAACTCGCGACGCAAGACCTTTCCAATCGGCGTTTTGGGGAGGACGCTGCGGAATTCGACATGGCGCGGCACTTGCTTCTTTCCAGCCCTTGAAGCAGAAAGCCCCAATGGGAAAAAACGACGGCGTCATGCCGGTTTTCTGCGCCTGCGCCGAAACGCTTCGGTCGTCCAGCGGATCAAGAGCCAGAGCAAGTTCTTCCACGTGACGGGCACCAGGGTAAGAAGGCCCTCTCCATCGTGGTAACCGGGGTTCCTCTTAAGGAAGTACTTGACGTCCGGCTGGTCACAGTGGGACCAAAACGACAGGTCTGTTTTGTCGTTTCGAACTTTCCAACCGACCCGAACGACAAGGGGGTCGTCGCGGCAGGCCGGTCCGACCCCGAGCATCTTTGCCGCTTCAAACATGAAACGGAGGATATCGGGGGGTGTTTCGCGCCTGTATGAGGGGTATATTTCAATGCAGTTTCGAAAGATTGACAGGTAGCTGGACGGATGGACCAGTGTGCCGAGGTAGTACACCTTTCGGACGGGATGAAGCCACTTGTATCGACAGTATTCGGTAAGGGCGAAGGGTAGCGTGGCGTGCCTGCGCCGGCAGGAGCGCAGTAAGCCTGCTTCGGCTCTGAAAAACGCCGTGATTTCACTACTGCTTGGCTTGACTTCGAACAAATGGATCGCATAATAGCCAACCAATTTCTTTTGGTCGTTGCGAAAGATCTTGACCCTGGTCCTCGCGGCGTCCGGGCGGAAAATGTAATCGGTAAAACTTTTTAGATCAACACCCTCAAATATCCGACATTGAACCGCATAAAGCTCTTGAATAAAGCGCCGCCGCTCCTCTTGTCCAAGGCGTCCTGGATCTATGATTTCGCTTTTTGTGATAAATGCCAAGTGGGTTATCCTCGAAAAAAAGCGTTGATTTCAACATGCCTATCGATCAACGCTTCTGGTCCCTTGTGTCAGAATACATATGACATCAAATTGGCAGAAGAGGAATCGCAACCTCCTCCTCGCCCTCTTTGCCGCGAAAATATTCGGAAAGGAGACGGTTATAGGACCGTTTTGTGGCGGTTTCGATGCAGTGCTTTTTGAGATCCAGATCTATTTCCAACATGAAGCCGATCCCTTTCTATTGCTTTTAACAGCCTATTGTACAGCTCCTGCCCGGCTCTTTTTATGAGGGTGCTTTCATTCGGTTCAATCACGATTTGTATTGGTATCCTGCAGAAAATCGCCTTCAGGGATCATTATTCATGATCTCTGGTATCGTAAGAGGGGGTAGTCGTGACGCTACTCCCTATCCCGTTGTGCGATCTTTCTCGGATTCGATATCCATCCTGCGAACAAAATACTTCGACTCTCGTTGTGTACAATCATGAACAGGAACGGATGATCAGCATGGAACTGAACCAGCCTCGGCCGAGGCGGTCCGCTGCAACCGAAAGAGATGTGCACCGTTGAGGTTGCCGCTGCTGCTTTCGTCCCTTCCTCATGGACGTCTATCCATCCATCGTGATAGATTTCCGAGATGTAAATTCGAAATGCCTCAAGCTTCTTGATGATCATCCTGTCGAAATCGGCTTTCTGATTGCTGAACGCCGACTTCACTCCCATTGCCGAGAGAGCCTCCTTCACCCTGAGATGACTCTTCATTTCGAACTTGGGAAAAACAACATCTACTTCATGAGCAAAGGCCCTCCGCTTCAACTCAAGGATCTGCTCCATAGTCACGTCCTGCATCAGCTGCCGGATGCCGATTAGGTTAATAGGCAAGATGACATACATCGAATATAGATTGTCGATGTAGGGAATCTCAAGGAACTTCAGTTTAGCGTTCTCCGAATACGGCAGCAGTGACCGTTGATGCATCATCGGTGTTTCCATCGTGGCCGTTTCGTCGGTATGGAAGGTTCGATTTCGCGTAGAGGCTTTGTCGAACCGGCTGCCCCAGTCTGCTTTGAAGTAGACCGCATTCACTGTAACGAGAGTTGGTTCATCAATGATTCCAGTGTCGCTTCGCGACTTGAAATCACTGGGTTCGACGCTTCTCTGTATCTTGCCGCGTGTTTTCTCGGAGATCCATTTGTTGATGTCCTCGCTCACGCGCTCTTTCTGCTTGAACTCCACGCGATGAAGAGATGCATCAAAAGCCCTTTGGATTTCCTCTACGTATTCTTTCCGGAAATCGGCGTAGGTCTCGTCGAGCCAAGCGGAATTGGCCAGTGTTATGTCAATTCGCTTGTGCTTGTCGGACCTGTGCAATTGTTGCCACAAGCCTTTGATTTCCTTGAGCAGTGCGCCGTTTTCCTCTGGAAAATGAAATGCCCTGGCCAACTCTTTCCTCGTATCACCGCCGCTAGCGATGTAGCTCATGGCCAGGCCGTGGAAGATGCTTTGAGGTGATAGAATCGTGTTTGCAGGAAGGTCTTTTCCCCCGGAATGCTGTTTCAGTAGATCCATGGTGAAGGTATTGATTCGTTGACTGATATCAGGAATTTTGGAATCAAGCCTATCGGCCCGATCTGCACCAAGAACCATGAACAAAATGGCAAAAAGCACGAATGTCCGGCACACCATCTTTAATTGCGGCAGTCTCATTCTACTCTCCTCGTACAACGCCCCGCTTTCAGCAGGGGCGGCTACCTCACGGTGGGTTTGGCGTTGGCTTGGAATGGAAATGCAAAAAGCCTCCAATGGAATCCGAAGACCCGATGGAGGCTTTTATTGGGGCAATTTCATGAAGATCGCTTTTCTGGTCATCATCCCGCCATACCTTTTCAAGGAGAGAGATGTTAATGCTTTCAGGCAAAAACCATTTCGCATAGGAAGGCTGAGCAAGATATGAATTTTTGCCTTGGAGGCTGGAAAAGGATAAAATTATTTTTTTCTTGAGCCCCCATATAGAGGAAAAAGCTGCTCTTGCAAATAGGGATCTCGGCTCAAATTCATGAGGAGAATACCCCATCCTGTCTGGGGCTTACACTCGATTCATGTAACACAGATCTCAACGATTCTTGCATGATACCTGAATATCAGCACATTCAAGTATTGCAATGGCAATCTTCAGTTCTTGGAACAAGGCCTGCATCCCAAATCCTTTCCGAGATCAATGGCGGCGGTGATGCTCCATGGCCATTTCAACACCGGGAGCATCGATGAACGGCATCTGATATCGTGGGGGATGCCTATTCCCTCTGGATTTCCAGAGGGCGTTCAGTTCGTTTCCTGACAATTCGCGCCCAAGACTGTTTCCTGTCCGGCATGTCCGAGTTGAATCGGGGTTTTTGCCCCCTCAGCTTTGCCAACCTGACAAAAAGACTCGGGACGTTTCCCCGGGCCTTTTTTGTTCACCGTGGCCGCCCCCCAGGCCAAACCCCGGAACCCTTCCGGGCCATCCCGACGGGCCATAATTCTGTTGCAATCCCGCCCGATATGCAGTAGTAATCCAAAAAATTTATACTTTCAGGATAGTTAAATATTTTTTGAGGTTTATCCGAGCTTTTGTCCCTGGACTTGCCCGATCATGACGCCTGCCGACACCCCCAAACACATCGATGTCACCCCTCCGGAGGGCGGGACCCTCAGGATCGTGCTGGGAGGGGACTGGTTGATCCAGGACGGCATGCCCCCGGCGGATGAGATCATCGCCCGAATCGATCCGGATTCCGTCAAATCGGTGATCCTGGAAGGGGAAGGCATCGGCGAGTGGGACAGCAGCCTGCTCGGTTTTGCATTGAAGCTGACGCAGACGCTCGAAAAAAGGGAGATCCGCGTGGACCTCTCGCACCTTCCCAGAGGGGCCCGGAGCCTTCTCTCGCTGGCCGCCGCCGTCCCGGAACGTAAGGACGCGCGCCGGAACGGCGCCCCTCCCCCGGCGATTGAGCGCATTGGAAACACGGCAATCGCCATCCTGGGGGGCTCCCGGGAGACGGTCGATTTCATCGGGGAGGCCGCCCTGGCCTTTTTCAGGCTGACCCTGGGAAAGGCGCGCTTCCGCCGGTCGGATTTCGCGCGGGTCATCCAGGGCTGCGGCCCGGGGGCCCTTCCCATCGTCAGTCTGATCAGCGTCCTCGTCGGCCTGATTCTGGCCTTTGTCGGGGCGGTCCAGCTCGAAATGTTCGGCGCCGAAATCTATGTGGCCAATCTGGTGGGGCTCGGCATGGCCCGGGAGATGGGGGCCATGATGTCCGCCGTCATCATGGCGGGTCGGACCGGGGCGGCGTTTGCGGCCGAACTGGGCTCCATGCGGGTCAATGAGGAAATCGACGCCCTCACCACCCTGGGCATCTCCCCCATGGAATTCCTGGTCCTGCCGCGGCTGCTCTCCATGATGCTGATGATGCCCCTCCTCTGCCTGTATGCGAACCTCATGGGGATCGCGGGCGGGGCCCTCGTCGGGGTGACGATGCTCGACATCAGCCCTTCGGCCTATCTCCAGCAGACCCGGGAAGCCCTGGACCTGACCCATTTTGCGGTCGGCCTCGTCAAAAGCGTCGTCTTCGGGGTCATCGTCGCCCTTGCCGGCTGCCTCAGGGGGATGCAGTGCGGCAGGAGTTCCTCCGCCGTGGGCGTGGCGACGACGTCGGCCGTGGTCACCGCCATCGTCTGCATCGTCGTCTCGGATGCGATGCTCACGGTGATCTTCAACATTATCGGAGTGTAAGATCCGCCATCGATCTCAACCCAAGGAGCGGTCAAGGAACCATCGCCTGCCATGAGCCAGAAAGCCAACCCGACCCTCATCGGTCTTTTCGTTCTGGGCGCCGTCGCCCTGTTCACCATCGGGATCCTGATCTTCGGCTCCGGAAAATTCTTCCGGGAAAGCAAGACCTATGTCATGTACTTCCAGGGGGACGTCGCCAACCTCAAACCCGGCGCACCCGTGACCTTCAGGGGCGTCAAGATCGGTTCGGTCACCGCAGTCGTTCTCAATTTCGACGCCCGCGACATGGCCCTCCGGATCCCCGTCTTCATTGAAATCGACAGCCGCCAGATCCGCTTGGTGAACGGGACGATGCCCCCGATGGAGCGGGACAACATCATGCCCGAACTCGTCAAGCGCGGGCTGAGGGCACAGCTCAAGATGCAGAGCCTCCTGACGGGCCAGTTATTGGTGGAACTGGATTTCCACCCGGAAACCCAGCCCCGGCTACTGGGTCAGAAGGCATCCCTCAACGGCGAGGAATACACGGAGCTGCCGACCATCCCGTCGGAGATCGAGCGGATCCAGAAGACCCTCAAGCAGCTCCCGTTCGAGACCATGGTGGCCAAGGCCATCTCCTCCCTCGAGGCCATCGAGGAGATCGTCAAATCCGAGGACCTGAAGGCGGCCCTGGGCGCCTTCACCGCGACCATGAAGAACGTCGAGGCCCTGACCGCCACACTCAACCGACAGGTCCCGGAAATCGCGGCCTCGGCCGGAGAGACCCTCACCCAGATTCGACAACTGGCCGCCCACGCGGATCAGGACGTCACCAGCCTGAGCGCAAAGCTCAACGCCGCTCTGGACGATGCCCGCGTCATGGTGGGCGGCACCGGGAGGCTGGTGAGCGACCTGGACAGCCAGGTCCGGCCCGTGGCGAAGGACATTCGCCAGACCATGGCATCCGCCCGCACGACCCTGAAGCGCGCGGATGAGGCGCTGGAGGCCTTCAAGGGCATCGCCTCCAAGGACGCCGCCATGGGCTACAGGCTTTACAGCGCCCTGGATGAACTCTCCAACGCGGCGCGCTCCATCCGCATCTTCGCGGAATACCTGGAACGTCACCCCGAAGCGCTCATCCGGGGGAAAGAAGGAACCCAATAGTCATGACACAGCGATTTCTTGCGGCTTTCGTGATCCCGGCGATCCTTGCGGCGCTCCTTTCGGGCTGCGGCAGGACGGCCATGACACGCTTCTACAGCCTGAGCCCCATCCCCGCCGCCGAAACAGCGCCCGGGGATCTCCGGCCGTTGGGGGGCAAGGCCGTCGGCATCGGGCCGGTTGATCTGCCGGACTATCTCGACCGCCCCCAAATCGTCATCCGCACCAGCCCCCACGAACTCCGCCTCGCGGAATTCGATAAATGGGCCGGCACCCTGAAAAACGCCGTTCCCCAGGTCATCGCCGAAAACCTGGCCGTATTGCTGGGCTCGGATCAGGTGTTCACCTTTCCCTGGAAAAGCGGCCTGCCGATCCACTATCAGGTCATCATCGACATTCAGCGTTTTGACGCGCAGATGGGGTCTCACGTCGATCTTCAGGCCCTGTGGACGGTGTTCGAAAACGACGGCAGGAAGCCGCTGTCCACCCGGAAATCAACGATTCGAAAACCCCTGGCCGGCGCTGATTACGCCGCCGTCGTCCAGGCGGAAAGCCTGGCTATCGCGGCCCTCTCCGGGGAGATCGCGGCCGCCCTGGCGGACATCGACCGGCCTCAAGGCCACCGCACACCCCACCCTTAAGCCGGAGGAGGCTTCATGCCCCGAAAAAACGACAAACCCGCCGGGCCGTTCGCCGTCAACACGCTCACCATCACCGCCATCACCCTGATCGGACTCATGGTCGGTGCTTACGTGATCTACAGTCTGGTTGTCCGGGGGAACGGCACGGGGGAGGCACCCCTTCCCCTGCCGCGCCCCCCCGCCGCGTCCGAAACAGCGGACCTGGGCGCCTTTGACTACAGCAGCGCCGTCACCTCCCTGGACGGCACCGAAACGTCCATGTCCGCGTTCAAGGGCAAGGTGATCTTTCTCAATTTCTGGGCGAGCTGGTGCCCGCCGTGCATCGTCGAACTCCCCAGCATCCAGCGTCTCCATGACGGGATGAAGGAGGCCGGCGACATCGCCTTCCTGATGGTTTCCACCGAGGAAGCGCGGAACATCCGGGCCTTTTTGGACCAGCGGCGGTATGACTTCCCGGTCTATATCGGGGACAACCGCCTGCTGAACGCTTTCCGCGTCTCGGCCTATCCCGCGACCTTCGTCCTGGACCGGCGGGGCCGGATCGTCTTCAAGCACATGGGGGCCGCGAAATGGGATGACAAGGCCTTCATGGCCTATCTGGACCAGCTCGCCCGGAACCCGTGATCGGTACAAAAAAGAGGGGCGTAATGGGGGGCGGCCTTACGGGGAAGAACGCGGCGCTTCCTCTCCGGGCTCCCGGAGAATGCGGACGACGGGGCCGCCGGAGGGCCCTGCCGCGATCTCCAGCAGGACATACCGGAGCCTGGCCCCCGGACCGTTTTCCTGGCCCGGATTGATGCAGAGCGCCCCGCCGATATGGGTGTGAACCCGGCCCGACCGGCGGGGCGACTCATGGATGTGCCCGTGAAGGGAGGCCAGGAGCTGCCCTTTTGCCGCCCACCGCTCGATAAACCGCCGGATGCTGAGGCTCCCCACCTGGAGGCCGCTCTGGATCACGTCCAGGGGGGTGCCGTAGGGCGGGGAATGGGAAACGAGGATAAACGGCCCCCGGACTTCGGCCGAGAGCCGGTCCATGTCGAGGGCGATGGTGTCGCCCGCGGCAAGATCCAGGGTGTGCGCTTCCAGCCGCCCGCCACCGGAGCGATAGCCGTCCAGCCGGACCCGGTTTTCGGGAGGATGGGGCCGGTTTCGGGTGTCGGGCTTCTCCCAGTCTTTCCGGCCGAAGGGGGTCGGCGGCACGCACATGTAGCCGATGAGGTCGATCCCGGCCGAAGGGTCCAGGCGGTGCCGCCGCATGTGGATCAGATGGAAGAGGGTCCCGTCATGGCGCGTCATCAGGTCGCGGCCCGAGAGCCAGTCGTCGTTTCCGAGATCGAGGTAGACGGGGACGGGCCGCTTTTCCCGGAAGACGGAAAGCGCGGGGATCATGACCCTGACAAGGTATTCCCTCTGGGCCCCGAGAGGGCCGAGGGACGCCCACCGGGGAAGGTGGTGCGGGATGATGTCCCCGCCGATGACAATGGCGTCGACGCCGCTCGTGAAGGCAACCGACAGCGCGGCCTGGAGGTGGCCGGGGTCGGCATGGATGTCCGCGGTATAGAGAATCTTCATTTGCCTGTGATATACCTCCCGCCCAGCCTGCCGGCGATGACCGGCAGGCCCGCCGTGTCCGGCGGATGAAAGTCCAGAACGGATTCCATGAAATTCATGACGATGCGATAGGTCACGCCCCAGAGAAGCTCCGCCCCGCTCTCGCTTTCGAACCTGAAACAGGGAAAGTCATCGGTGATCCGATTCGCCTGGCGCGCCACGCTGCGGGAAAACGTGACCCGGTAATTGGCGTATCGATCTATCTCCCAGAACCATGCCAAGGGGATGCGGATGATCTTCTCAACCTCCCAGTTGGTCCGGAACCGCCGCTGACGGGAAATCCAGCCGACCATGGGATATATCTTCCGCTTGAAGAGCCTCAGGCAGAAGGGTGGCATGGGTCCGAGAAACCGGACCCCCAGGGGATTGAGACGCATCTCCTCGAACCCCTCGCGCAGCGCGGTGGCAAGCAGGAGGGGCATGGCGCCGCCGTGGAAAGCCTTCTCCCGTCGCCAGCCGGGCCAATAGGGCCATCGCCCGAGGGGCAGGCCCGGCAGGACCAGCAGCTTCGAAAGAAACGCATCCACGACCGGGGCGATACCCCCGCCCGGACAGCAGATGTCCCCCGGCTGGGGAACCCTGGCGGACCGCTTGTTCAGGATCAGGCAGGGCCCCCGGCCGCCCTGATGCCCCACCAGCAGCAGGACCGCCGACGCCCCCGAGCCCCGCTCGGTCGGGTCCGCACCCGTTCCGTATTCGCTCCGGCCGATGTCAAACAGCCGGCGCGAGATATGGGCCGCAAGGACATCGGCATTTTTCAGGAGCGCCCTCCTGGATTCGGGCCTCGGTTCAGTATGGTCGTTTCGGCTCATCTTCTTTCATCCTTCAAAGAGCGGGAAGTATAAACAAACCGGCCGGCTTCCACAACGCTTTTCATGAAACGGGGGTTTTGAAAATTGAAAGAGGCGGCAATCTGTGGTATTACAGCCCATCTTTAAACTCCCAACAACGAAGCGAACCCCGCCATGAACCTTGCCAGAATGACAAAGCACCTCCAGGACATCTACGACGAATTCGAAACCGCCGTCGCATGCCATAAACAGGCGGCCGTCTGCCGGGCCGGATGCGCCTTCTGCTGCACCACCGTGGGCGACGTCGATATCACCACCCTGGAAGGCATCATCATCCGGAATCACCTTTCGTCGCTGCCGAAAAAAATCCGGCTGCGCCTGGAAAAGGCCGTGGCCGAAAACCGGCGGGAGAAGGAACGCCAATCCATAGTCCCTTGCCCGTTTCTCGCCGGCGACAGGACCTGTTCCATCTATGCGGTCCGCCCCTTCAGTTGCCGGCGGCTCTACTCGGTGAAGCCCTGCGGCGAAACGGGGCCCACCCTCCACCGGGAGGCCGCGGCCCTCTCCGATGCTGCGGTCACGGCCCTCCAGCAGCTCGACGACACCGGGTACTCGGGCCACATCAGCCATATCCTCCACCTTCTCGATATGCCCCGGTTCCGGAAGCACTACCTTTCGGGCGGATTCGATCCGGCGGATATCATGGATTTCGGCAAGGCACACCGCATCGTCATCAACCGTTTCGCGGCGGCCCGGAAACCGGATATGCAGCCCCATCCGGCCATTTCGCAGCAGCCGGTGGTGCTTCCATGACAGACGATATTATCACCGCCTGCACCATGGACTGCCCGGATGCCTGTTCGATGCTCGTCACCCGCCATCCCGACGGGAGCGTCCGCCTCCAGGGCAACCCGGACCATCCCTTCACCTCCGGATTCATCTGCAAAAAGATAAGGCACCATCTCCGTAGGCTCCAATCCCCGGACCGCATCACCCGGCCCCTCCTGCGCCGGGGGGCGAGGTGGCGGCCCATCGCGTGGGACGACGCCCTGGACCTCTGCGCGGAAAAGATCCAGGCCGCACGCGCCGAACCGGCCTCGATCCTGCACATCATGAGCGACGGCGCCAAAGGGGTGCTCAAGCAGACGACCAAGCTCTTTTTCGCCCGCCTGGGCGCCACCCGGACCCGGGGGTCCCTTTGCGACGCCGCCGGATTCATCGCCTCGGTCCACGACTTCGGGTCCCGGAAAAACAACACCATCGAGGACCTGCACAACGCCGCCCGGATCGTCAACTGGGGCAAGGATTTTTCCCGGAGTTCGATCCACATGTCGGCCATCATCAAGAATGCCCGAAAATGCGGCACAACCGTCCTCACCATCTCCCCCGGCGGCGACGGCAACGCCCCATTTTCCGACGCCTTTGTCCGGATCCGCCCGGGCACGGATCGGTTTCTCGCGGCGGCCGTGGTCAAGCGGTTCATCGAACACGGCCTCATCCCGGAGGAGATCACCGCCCGCACCCACAATTTCGCCCGCTTCTGCAAGGCACTGGCCGAGTTTCCCGAAGACCGCCTGATGGCACGGTGCGACGTCGCCCGCGAGGATATCGACGCCGTCTTCCAGTGCTACGCGCCCGAAACCCCCACGGCCACCATCATCGGCGCCGGCCTGCAGCGGTATGGACGGGGCGGGGAGAACGTCCGGTTCATCAATGCGCTGACGCTCCTGTCCGGCAACATGGGGCGGGCCGGCGGAGGGAGCTGCTTCCATCTCCACTCCCTGGGAAATTTCAATCTGGACTGGACCCGGGATCCGGACGGAAAGCCGCGGCGGGCCTTCGCGATGCCTGCCGTGGGCCGGGAGATCCTGGGGGCCGATCCGCCCGTCCGCATGCTCTGGGTCAACGGCGTCAACATCGTGAACCAGGGCCCCGACTGCCGCGAGATCGCCCGGGCCTTTGCATCGGTGCCGTTCAAGGTGGTGGTGGACGCCTTCATGAACGATACGGCCGACCGCGCCGACCTGATCCTTCCCGCGGCCCTGATGCTGGAGCAGGAGGACGTCATCGGCTCCTTTCTCCACGACTACATCCAGCATGCGCCCGCCGTGTTCACGCCGCCGGGCGAGGCACGGTCCGATTACCGGATCATCTCGGAGCTGGGAAAACGGCTGTCGCCCCCCATCCTCCTGCCGGCCCCCGAGGCGTGTTTCGAGCAGGCCCTCGACTCGCCTTGGATCGACGGCAACTGGGCGACCCTCAAGGCCCGAGGCACCCTCCGGGCGCAAAAACCCGACATCGCTTACGCGGACATGGTCTTCGACCACGCCGACGGCAGGGCAAGGCTGCCCGTCGACCTCCACGACGAGCCCGACCCGCCGCCGGAATTCCCCCTCCGGTTTCTGACCCTGGTACGCCGGGAGGCGATCCACTCCCAGATCCTCCCGGAAGACCAGGAAACCCCGCCCCGGGTCTGGATCTCGCCCGACTGCCCGGCCCTGACATCCATCGATTCGGAGAAGCCGGTGGACGTGGTCTCCCCCCTGGGGCGGCTCCGGGTCTCCCTGCACCTGCTGTCGGGCCTCCATCCCGGGGCTGTCGTCTATCGTCGGGGGGACTGGATGAAATGCGGCGGCGGCGCCAACCAGCTCGTCGCCGCGGAGTTGACCGACATCGGCGGCGGTGCGGCCTTCTACCATCAGTACGTGAGGATCGAGAATGGCCGGTAGCACGCAGACCACCCACGACCGGCTGTTGGATTACTGCAGCGGGTGGTCGAGCGATATCGGTGACCTTTCCGATGAGAACGCCCATATCGCCTATTTCCGGCAGGAACTGCCGCGCCTCCTCCTGGACCTGCCCCTTGTCCGGTCCCTCCTTTCGGACATCCGGGCAGGTGCGGCCTATCCCGATATCCGGAAGACGGGCTTTTTCGAAAATGAAATCCTCCTCTATATAGACGACCGCAGGCGGTTCTCCCTCCGCCTCTATTTCCACGCGGGGGGTGAATACACGGTCATCCACGACCACAACGCCTGGGGCGTGTCGGGCGTAACCTCGGGAAGGCTGGGCGTGGTCTGGTACCGGCTGGAGGGCAAGGGTCCCGAAGGCAGGGATGCAGCCGAGGGGGGCGCCCCGGACCCTGCCCGCCTGGTGCGGATCGACCGCCGGATCCTCTCCGCGGGCGAAGTCACCGTCACCCGCCCCCTAGCCCCGGGCATCCACCAGACCGGCAACCCCGATGCCCTCCCCAACATGATGCTCACGGTCTACGGCAGGCCCGCCCGACGGCTCTACATCCATGAATACGACCCGGTCACCTTTCGGGCCTTCCGAAGGTATCCGCCCAGGATCCGGAAGCAGCGGTTCGCGAGTGAGGTGATGAAGGCATTGGACGGCCCGCCGGAACCATGACCGGTCATTCCGGCAATCTCAAGTCACATCACCACGCCGCGACGGCAAATTTCAGGAGAGATTTTTCCCATTCATAGGTATTTGTACCTACTTTAGTTTAGGCAGTTGTACCGATTGACATTTTTAGATTTGTCTTGTAGCAGTAACAGAAATATATAAAGCCAAACCTACCGAAAGATAGGGACGGAAAGCCACGGATCTTGTCAAAAAGACAGCCGGGTTGCTGATGATGAAATATTTTTCATTCGGCAGCCCGGCTTTTTTTGTTGCGCGACGGTGTTTCAGATATTCGAATCCCTTTTGGAGTTGATTCGCAATTGTAGTTCATTCCTCTATATCTCAATAAAGGAGAAGAACCGATGAAACGAGCGCTTTCCACACCCTTCGTTATGTTATCCATCCTGGCTTGCCTTTTAAGTGGCCCATCGTCAGCCTCTGAAATTATGGAAATTCCTATCTATGCCCCTTTCGTTTCTGGCGATGGCAAAGCCGTGGCCGGTACAGAAAAATATGGGCCCCGCACAATTCGTTGGACAGAAGAAGAAGGCATCACAATCGTTAATGACGGCAGCGATGATGGGGAATACTTCCATCCAACCGGCATCAACTGCGACGGTTCCGTTATAGTCGGATATATAGAGGGTAGCATGCATTCTGTGTATCCTTATCGTTGGATAGAATCCGAAGGGATGATGCGTATTGGCTTCCGGAACAAATTGTGGCCTGATTTATGGTTTTACGCATCAGCTTATGATGTCTCATCCGATGGCACTGTAATTACAGGAACGGGCACTTCGGATTCAGAATTTGAATATCCAACAGATAGTGGCTTTGTTCTCTGGTACCTATCTGAAGATATGGATGATTTGTTAAATCCGGCATCAGACGGTAGTGAGGGTCAGGCCATCTCCGGCGACGGGCGGACTGCCGTCGGAAATACTTTTTATGATATCAATAGCGATGGATACATGGACCTTAGTACAGAAGAATTTTTTTTCAAATGGACCGAATCGGAAGGCTTTAAGGATATTGATCTTGGGCATGCATCCGACATATCCGCAGACGGACAGGTCATCATTGGCACCGCGCCGAGCGGGCAGGCCTTTCGATATACCGATGCCGGCGGCATGCAGGAGATCGGCGATTTCTCGCCCCAAAAAACCAATGGTAACGGAACGGTTATTATCGGTGATGGGCATGTCTGGGATAGCATCAACGGGCTTCAATCCATCGAAGATTACCTGCTGTCGAAAGGCGTTGATCTTGATTCCGATAATTGGGTCATCGAGTCGGTGACGGATATATCGGATGATGGGAAGGTCATCGTGGGCAAAGGATACAGCATCGTGGGGGTCGTTATTGACAACCACGATTCGGGCTTCATTACCGGCCCGAGTGAATGGTCATGGTCTTCTTTTACCCCTGGCGGTTATGGCGGATCCTATCAGTATGCACCGACCGGCGACGGCAGCAAGTCTGCTATCTGGACCTTTCAAGGCACCGGCCAGATGGGGCGTTATGAAATACTTGCCCAATGGACAGCGGGGACCAATCGAGCGAAAGACGCGACATATAAAATTTACGATAGTTATGGCCAAATAGGCAGCGTTAAGGTTGATCAGACAAAAAATGGCGGGAAATTTAACTCGCTTGGAATTTTTTTTTCTGAGTTCGGGAACTTTAAAGTCATTTTAAATGACAACCGATCCGGCTACGTCATTGCCGATGCCGTCAAGTTTGTCTTTGCAGATAAGGGCTGGATGGCAAAACTCGATGAAGCAGATATACCGACGCTGAGCCGCATCGAAATTGAAGGATCCTCCAGTGTGGATGAAAACGACAGCGCCGCTTACCTTTGCCGAGCCTACTATGAGGACGGGACGACCGAACCGGTAACAGCAGTCACCTGGTCTGTTGACTGCTCCTATGCGGATATCGACGGCTCCGGCCTTCTGACCGCCTATGAGGTGGACGGCGATATGTCCTGCCGGATCACGGCCGCCTACACAGCCGACGGGATTACCAAAACTGCTTCAAAGGACATCTCTGTCATGGATGATGATTCTCTGGAACCGGTTGAAATCATCATCGACAACAAAAATACGGGCTTTGCTTCAGGTCCGACTGCGTGGACCTGGTCTCAATTCACGCCCGGTGGATATAATACAAGTTATCAGTATGCTCCGATCGGCAGCGGCAGCAAATGGGCCAAGTGGACATTCACCGTCAGCACCCCTGGCGAATATGAGGTTTTCGCCCAGTGGACCTCGGGCGACAACCGGTCGCCGGCTGCGCCCTATACCGTCAAAAACGGCGCGAACACATGGAAGGTGGCCGCCAACCAGACGCGGAACGGCGGACAGTTCAATCTTCTCGGCACCTATCCGCTTTCGGCCGGAACCCTGGAGGTGTTGCTGAATGACACGCCCACGGGGGTTGTGATCGCCGATGCGGTCAAGATCGTTTCCGAGGGCACGCCTCCAATCAAAAGCTTGGACCGCATCGAAATCGAAGGGCTGGCCTCGATACCCGAAAACACGAGTCAGAATTACATTTGCCGGGCACACTATACCGACGGGACGACCGAACAGGTAACCGCCGACATCTGGTCGGATGACTGCATTGATGCCGATATCGATGGTACCGGCATTCTGACGGCGTATGAGGTGGACGGCGATATGTCCTGCCGGATCACGGCCGCCTACACAGCCGACGGGATTACCAAAACCGCTTCAAAGGACATCTCTGTCATGGATGATGATTCTCTGGAACCGGTCGAAATCATCATCGACAACAAAAACGCGGGCTTTGCTTCAGGTCCGACAGCGTGGACCTGGTCCCAATTCACGCCCGGTGGATATAATACAAGTTATCAGTATGCTCCGATCGGCAGCGGCAGCAAATGGGCCAAGTGGACATTCACCGTCAGCGCGCCCGGCGCGTATCAAATTCTCGCCCAGTGGACCTCGGGCGACAACCGGTCGCCGGCTGCCCCGTATACCATCAAAAACGGTGCAAACACCTGGACGGTGACGGCGAACCAGACACGGGACGGCGGGAAGTTCAATCTCCTCGGCGCCTACCCTCTCACGGCCGGAACCGTGGAGGTCGTGCTGAAGGATACGCCGACGGGATATGTGATCGCCGACGCGGTCAAGATCATGACACCGTAGGACTAAAGCCGGTTAGCAAAGTCGACTGCGGATAAGCCGTTATTGGGATCTCGATGCATCTTCTCCGCAGTAGATCCGTTCCAAAATTATGCATTTTTACCGATTGACATTGTTGAATTTCTGGCTCTTCGTGGATTAACGTGAAAAACGAATTAATGCTCATAATCTAAAACGAAAGGAGAGACCCTTGAGGGCCAGCAAACGAATAATCAACTTATTAATATTTTTGTTTTTTCCATCATTAACCTTCCTTCTTTTTGCAGACACATATGATCCTTTGGTATATGCTTGGGAACCAACCGACAACACAGCATTTCTAAACGTCTCTCTAAATCCGGAACCTTCGCCACTAAAGTTTGATGTTGTGGCAGAGAACGGCTCCCTATCCGTAATCATTGACAGCGGCACCTTGAACATTACCCCTGCTGGCCATGATGTAACCTTAAGCATGGATAGCTTCAATACTCATATGTCGCCCGGAGATCCCATGGTCCCTGTCCGCGTGGTGCACATGGCCCTGCCACCCGATGCCGATCTCGAAACCCTGGCGTTTTCCCATTCCGTCCTTGCAGAAAGAGTCCTGAACGGTGTCTATTCTGTCGCTCCCGCGCCACCAATGGCCACTTGGGACGGTACGCGCACGATAACGGATTGGGGCGAAGACAAGAACATCGTCGATAACCGCAATATAAACGTTTACGGTTCGGACGCCTTCTTCGTAGCCGAGGTTGTCGAGCCTGCTCCCTATAGTCAATTACGCAAATGGCAAATGGCTCAGTTCGCTTATTATCCAGTCCAATACAACCCGGTCACTGGAAAACTTCGCATAGTCGAACGCATCCAGGTGGACATCTCTTACAAAACCATAGCCAAAGCGCAAAACGCATCGAATTTCTCTTTGACCGATGACGGTATGGAAGATAGAGCTGCTGTAATCATAGATAATTATGCCCAAGCTGCACCATTGTATACCCTTGAAGGCGAGTTGCATCCATCGGTCGATTTCGACTATGTCATTCTTACTACCGAAAGGATCGTCGAAAACTCGACTCGACTGAATGACTTTGAGTCCTTCAAGGAGAATCAAGGCTACAGCGTGCTGACTGTTACAGAAAACGCCCGGTACACATCCGTTGGAGGTTCGAGCAGCGGACCGGGTTGGGGAGGTGGCACCGGCGACACCGCGGCCGAGAACATCCGCTCCTGGATCCGGAACAACTACCTGCTTCTGGGTATTGACTACGTTCTGCTTATAGGCAATCCCGACCCATTTTATGGGGATATCCCGATGAAAATGTGCTGGCCGCGCCTGGGGGCGACTCGTTATCCTGAATATGATCACGCACCGACAGACTATTACTATGCCGATCTTACAGGAAACTGGGATTTGGATGGCGACGGAAACTACGGTGAATATTACGGCGATTTCGGATCGGGAGGCATCGATACAAATGTTGAGATCTATGTCGGTCGAATCCCCATCTATAATCCGTCTTCAATCGAACTTGATCTGATCTTGCAGAAAACGATTGAATATGGAACCGAAGTCGGTGATCTGGGCTGGCGAAAAAAAGTTCTGCTTCCTATGGAGCCATCCGATGATTTAACTCACGCATGGCCTCTTGCGGAGAACATCCGCAACGAATATGCAAATCCGGCGGGCTGGAATTCATACCGCATTTATGATGAGGATTACGGAAAGAGTCCTGAAAAAACGCCTTGCAATGCGACCAACGTCCAAAACGAATGGCAAAACCGCTATGGTCTTGTAACCTGGTGGACCCACGGTTCGATCACCACCGCGGTGGACGTCTTTGACATCAGCAGTTCCATCAACCTCGATAATGCCCATCCTTCGTTTACCTTCCAATGCTCATGCAATAATGCCTATCCCGAATACGAGGATAACCTCGGATATTCATTGCTCGTAAACGGTGCGATCGGGACGATTTCAGCAACTCGAGTGTCTTGGTATTATGTAGGTGATTCCTTTTGGGAAATCAGTGGCGGCAATTCATATATGGCCGACCGGTATTCGAAGAAGATCATCGACGCCGTTCCCTCGGGAAAGGCGCTTTTCGACATGAAAATGGAAGCATCTATCAATACCGAGGGTAATTGGATGAATTTCCTGGTCTTCAACCTATACGGTGACCCTGCGTTGAAAATTGACGACGCCGGTCTTTCACTCCCCCCAATAGAAACGATCATCGACAACAACAACGCGGGCTTTACTTCAGGTCCAAATGCGTGGACCTGGTCTCAATTCACACCCGGTGGATATAATACAAGTTATCAGTATGCTCCGATCGGCAGTGGCGGCAAATGGGCCAAGTGGACATTCACCGTCAGCACCCCAGGTGAATATGAAATCTTCGCCCAGTGGACCTCGGGCGACAACCGGTCGCCGGCTGCACCCTATACTATCAAAAACGGCGCAAAGACATGGAAGGTGACGGCGAACCAGACACGGGACGGCGGACAATTCAATCTTCTCGGCACCTACCCGCTTACGGCCGGAACCTTGGAGGTGTATCTGAGTGACACGCCAACGGGGGTCGTGATCGCTGATGCGGTCAAGATCGTTTCCGAGGGCACGCCTCCGATCAAGAGCTTGGACCGCATC